>NZ_JBITJA010000021.1:0-83962 GCF_044459545.1 Micromonospora sp. NPDC050276
CACGCCGTCGCGGCTGCTGCCGGTGCCGGTGCACCGGGCGCCGCCGGCGCAGCGCAACCGGCTGGTACCGGTGGTGGTGGCCGGCGTGGTCGTGGGGGGGGGGGGGGGGGGGGGGGGGGGGGGGGGGGGGGGGGGGGGGGGCCGCGCCCCGGGGGGGGGGGGGCGGCGCCGGGGGTAGGTGGGGGTCCGTCAGAAGAAGCGGCGGCGCTTGGCCTTCTGCGGACGGATCAGGTCCGCGCCCTTGGTCAGCAACCGGGTCGCCCCGGAGGGACCACGTCGGGCCTCCAGGGTGTGGCTGAGCCGGCGAGCACCGGCAGCCGCCAGCGGCACCGCGATCGCCATCACCGCCCACTGGGCAATGCGCTTCTGGATCATGTGGGTTCACCTCCGTCAGTGGCTTCTGACGTCTCTGATACCCAGAGTGACGTGCGGGTAAGCGCGTCGGCTCAGATAACCGGGGCGACCGGGTTGGGCAGCGCTCCGCCGAAGCGTCGATCCCGCTGCGCGTACAACTCGCACGCGTACCAGAGGTGGCGGCGGTCGAAGTCGGGCCAGAGCGTGTCCAGGAAGACCAACTCGGCGTACGCGGTCTGCCAGAGCAGGAAGTTGGAGATCCGCTCCTCGCCGGAGGGGCGCAGGAACAGGTCCACCTCCGGGATCTCCGGGTGGTAGAGGTACTTCGCCACGGTCTTCTCGGTGACCTTCGCCGGATCCAGTCGGCCGGCTGCCACGTCCCGGGCGATCGCGGCGGCGGCGTCACCGATCTCGGCCTGCCCGCCGTAGTTGACGCAGAACTGCAGGGTCAGCGTCGAGTTGTCACGGGACATCTCCTCGGCGGTCTGCAGCTCGGAGATGACGCTCTTCCACAACCGGCCGGGCCGACCCGACCACACCACCCGTACGCCGAGGTCGACCAGCTGGTCACGGCGACGACGGATCACGTCCCGGTTGAACCCCATCAGGAACCGGACCTCGTCCGGCGAGCGCCGCCAGTTCTCGGTGGAGAACGCGTACGCCGACAGGTACGGGATGCCCATCTCGATGGCGCCCTCGATGGTGTCGAAGAGGCTGTGCTCCCCGGCCTCGTGCCCCTTGGTACGAGGCAGCCCGCGGTCCTTGGCCCAGCGACCGTTGCCGTCCATCACCACCGCCACGTGCTTCGGCACCGCCTCGGTGGGCAGCGCCGGCGGCCGGGCGCCGGACGGGTGCGGGGTCGGCGGCGTCGGCTCGCGCCGGCCGGCCTTCTTCGATCGGATCACTCGGTCACTCCCTGTTCGCGCCGTCCGCCCCGGCCTCGACGTCGCCGCGCGGCCGGAGCACCACGGCCCCGGCGCCTTCCGGCGGTGAGGCCGCGCCGGCCGCCGAGGGACCCCGGTCGACCAGCGGCAGCGAGCGTAGCGCGCGCTCCAGGTGCCACTGCAGGTGAGCCGCGACCAGCCCACTGCACTCCCGGCGTACGGCGGCGTCGGTGGCATCGGCGAGCACCCAGTCGCCGGCGGTCAGCGCGGACATCAGGTCGATGGTGGCCGGCGCGGGATGAGCCGCCCCGGGTGGCCGGCAATCCGGACAGACCGCGCCGCCGGCCGGTACGGAGAACGCCCGGTGCCGCCCGGGTGTGCCGCAGACCGCGCAGGCGACCAGCGCCGGCGCCCAGCCGGCGAGGGACATCCCGCGCAGCAGGTACGCGTCGAGCACCAGGGTGGTGGCGTGCTCGCCCCGGGACAGCGCCTTCAGCGCGCCGACGGTGAGCTGGAACAGCCGCAGCGACGGCTCCCGCTCCACCGGGGTCAGCCGCTCGGCGGTCTCGGCGATCGCGCTGGCCGCCGTGTAGCGCGGATAGTCGCCCAGGAACCGCTTGCCGTACAGGTCGATGCCCTCGACCTGGCTGACGGTGTGCAGTGAGCTGCCGTGGTTGCCCTTCGGATCACCGGCGAGTTGGAGGTCGACGTGGCCGAACGGCTCCAGCCGGGCGCCGAACTTGCTGGTGGTGCGGCGGATCCCTCGGGCCACCGCGCGCAGCCGACCGTGCCGGCGGGTGAGCAGGGTGATGATCCGGTCGGACTCGCCGAGCTTCTGCACACGCAGCACCACCGCGTCGTCGCGGTAGAGCTGTCGGCGATACCCGGCCATCGGGCCATTCTCCCTCGGGGTGTGAAATCAGGGTTGGTTCGGGGTGCAAGCGCGGATGAACCCCGATGCGGCCGACTCGTGCCCGGCCGTAGCGTGCTGCTCATGGCACTGCACCTGACCTCCACCACTCCCCGTCGGCGTCGCGTCGCCGCTCCCGTCGCGCTGGGGCTCGCCACCACCCTCATCGTGCTCGTCGGGTGCGACAACCTGGCGATGCGTCGGCTCGACTACGACGACACCGAGCCGGTGAAGATCACCACGATCCGGGTGCTGCCGGGTGCCGGTGACGTGATCGTCCGGGGCAGCGGCACGGCGGGCGAGGTGCGGATCAAGCGCGTGGTGCGCTACCAGGGCGGCGAGCCCAGGGCCCGATACGAGATCAAGGGCGCCGAACTGGTGTTGGACACCGACTGTGGCGACCGGTGCTCCGTCTCCTACGAGGTGACCGTCCCGGAGGGCGTCACGCTCCAGGGCGAGTCCGGCTCTGGTGACGTCGAGCTGAGCAAGGTCGGCGCGGTGGACATTCGACTGGGCTCGGGCGATGTGCGGGTCAGCGGCGCCACCGGCGCGGTCGAGGTGGAGACCGGCTCCGGCGACATCGAGGTCAGTGAGATCAACGGGGCCGTCCGCCTGCGCGCCGGGTCGGGTGACATCACCGCGCGACGGCTCGGCGGCACGACGGACGCCGAGGCCGGCTCCGGCAATGTCACCATCGAGCTGGACAAGCCCGCCGCGACGCGGGCGCACGCGTCCAGTGGCGATGTGACGATGCTGGTGCCGGCGGGCAGCTACCGGGTGCGTTCCCACACCGGTTCCGGTGACGCGCGGGTCACCGTCGCCGACGACCCGGCCGCGTCCCTGGTGCTCGACGGTTCGACCGGTAGCGGCAACGTGACGATCAGCCAGCGTTGAGGTCGATGCTGGCCGGCTCCTCGGCCGCCCGCTGGGCCGGCACCGCGGCCCGGTCGGTGACCCGCCCGCCTGATCCGGCACGTGATCGGGCGGGCGACCCCGCGTCGGCCTCGACGCAGGGCTCCGCGGCGTCGGGCGCCCGAGCCGGCCCCGTCGAGCCGCCGGGGATCAGCTCCGGGCGGCGGCGGGCCGCCACGTCCTCGACCCAGCCGACGGCCAGGGTGACCAGCCCGACCAACGCGAAGACCAGCAGCACCCGGATGGCCAACCCCACCGGGTCCTGATGGGACCAGCCCACCACGTCGACCAGCGGAGTGAGCGCCACCACGAACGGCATGTGCCAGAGGTAGACGGTGAGCGCCCGCCGGTTGAGCACTGTCACCGCCCGATCGGCCAGTCGGCTCCGGCTCAACCAGGCGATCCCGGCCGGCGCCCGACCCAACACGATCAGGATGAACGCGGCCGACCAGAGGGCGTTACCCAGGTGGTTGTCGTTGAGGTCGTACCCGCGCGGCCCCGGATGCCCGACGATCCAGACGCCGCCGGCCACGGCGAGGGCGAGCGCCGACGGGTACAGCAGCCAGCCGGAGAGTCGGCGCAGCATCCCGGCGTGGTGGGCGAAGCCGAGTAGCCAGGCTCCGAAGTAGAGCCCGAACTCGCGCAGTACCGGCGGCGCCGGGTAGATCCCCACCTCGATCGTCACCAGCAACAGGTACGGGGCGAGCAGGGTCGGCAGCGGGGCCCGCCGGAACAGCCAGAACGCGATCGGCGAGGCGAACACGAACCACAGGTAGTCGCGCAGGTACCAGATGATGCTCAGTGCCAACGCACCCCAGTGGTTGGCCGGTGGATCGGCGATCGGGAACAACCACAGCAGCACCCGAGGGCTCAGCGGCAGCCCGGTGAACAGCATGGCCGGCACGAAGACCACCGCGAGCACCCACAACGACGGCAGCAGCCGACGCAGCCGACGTCCGACCGCCGCCGGCCCGGAGCGGGTCAGCGACGCGGCCATCAGCGAGCCCGCCAGCGCGAACATCACCGACATGGCGGGGAAGACGAGGGTGAGGGTCGCCCATCCGGTGACGTGGTAGACCACCACTCGAACGATGGCCAGGAAACGGAGGAGGTCGAGGTACCTGTTGCGCATCAGCCTGCCAGGGTCGAAAACTCGGGGTACAACTCCCCTACCCCGTACGCTGCCCGCACCAAACGGCCACCAAACCAACCGGGCATGAACACCTTACTCCGAGGCCCACGACGCCACCCCGGCCGTCGCTCGGCGAGGTGAGTCAAAATCCCAACCTGCGCAGCTGCCTCGGATCGCGCTGCCAATCCTTCGCGACCCGCACGTGCAGGTCGAGATAGACCCGGCCGCCGAGCAACTCCTCGATCTGCTTACGGGCGGTGGTGCCGACCTCCTTGAGCCGGCTCGCCTTGTGGCCGAGCACGATGGCCTTCTGGCTGGGCCGCTCCACGTACAGGTCGGCGTAGATCTTCATGACCTGACCCTCGGGGATCATCTCCTCCACCACCACGGCGATGGAGTGCGGCAGCTCGTCGCGGACCCCCTCCAGGGCAGCCTCCCGGATCAGCTCCGCGACCAGCACCTGCTCGGGATCGTCGGTGAGCATGTCGTCCGGGTAGAGCTGCGGCGACGGCGGCAGGTAGCTGGTCATCACGTCGACCAGCGTGTCCACCTGGTGCCCGGACACCGCGCTCACCGGCACGATCTCGGCGAACTCCCCCATCTTGCTGACCGCTAGCAGCTGCTCCGCCAGGCGACGCTTGTCCACCAGGTCGGTCTTGGTGACCACCGCCAGCACGGTCGCCTTCAACTCGGCCAGCTCACCGGTGATGAACCGGTCACCGCGCCCGACCGGCTCGTCGGCCGGGATGCAGAGGCCGATCACGTCGACCTCGGTCCAGGTGGACCGGACCAGGTCGTTGAGGCGTTCGCCGAGCAGCGTACGGGGGCGGTGCAGGCCAGGGGTGTCGACGAGGACCAGCTGCGACTCCGGTCGGTGCAGCACCGCCCGGATGACGTGTCGGGTCGTCTGCGGCTTGTTCGAGGTGATGGCGATCTTGGTGCCGACGATGGCGTTGGTCAGCGTCGACTTGCCGGCGTTGGGTCGGCCGACGAAGCAGCCGAACCCGGCCCGGTACGGTCGCGCCTCCGGATCCTGCACCGGGCTCACTGGCTCACCGTGCCGAGGACCGTGCCGTCCGGAGCGGCCACGTGGATCGGTGCGTCCGCCGCCAGGTCCCGCACCGCCGCGTACCCGGCACCGTCCAGCGTCGACGCCTCGGTCACCACCACCGCGGCCTCCAGTCGGCTCGCCCCGGCCGCCACCGCCGAGGCGACCGCCAACTGCAACGCGGTGAGCGTCAGCGAGGGCAGCGCGACACTGGCCGCCGCGTACGTGCGACCGTCCTGGTCGCGGACCGCGGCGCCCTCCACGGCGCCGACCCGCGCCCGGGCTCCCCGGGCCAGGACGACGAGCTTGCCGTCCTCGGCGCTGAGTGCGCCCGACGCGGTGGGGGCGGGCCGGGCGGCAGGCGCGGCGGGTGTGTCAGGCATCGGCGGGTTGCCTCTCGTCGTCTCGGTAGTTGTCCGTGTCGTCCCCGGGGCCAGCGTGCTCGCCGCGCCCCGCACTGTCCTGTTCATGGCCCGGCTCCACCCGGCTGACCAGCACGGTGTCGATCCGGTTGCGCCGGCCGGTGGTGCCCTCGGCGACCAGTCGGAGACCGGCTACCTCGGCCTCGGCCCCCGGAAGCGGCACCCGCCCCAGCGACTGGGCGAGCAGGCCGCCGACCGTCTCCACCTCGTCGGTGGGCAGGTCGGTGTCGAACATCTCGCCCAGATTCTCCACCGGCAGGCGAGCGGTCACCCGCACCGAGGAGTCCGCCAGGCGTTCGACGGGCGGGCGCTCGACATCGTACTCGTCGGTGATTTCACCGACGATCTCCTCCAGGATGTCCTCGATGGTGACCAGGCCGCCGGTGCCGCCGTACTCGTCGACCACGATGACCAGGTGGTTGCGGGCCGCCTGCATCTCGGACAGCAGGTCGTCGACCGGCTTGGACTCCGGCACGAAGGTCGCGGGGCGCATCAGCTCGGCCACCGGCAACTGCTCGGCCCTCGGGTCCCCGCCCCGGGAGCGCCGGATCAGGTCCTTGAGGTAGAGCACACCCAGCACGTCGTCGACGCTCTCGCCGATCACCGGGATGCGGGAGAAACCGGACCGCAGGAAGAGCGCCAGCGCCTGCGCGAGCGTCTTGCCCTCCTCGATCCACACCATCTCCGTACGCGGCACCATCACCTCGCGGGCGATGGTGTCGCCGAGCGCGAAGACGGAGTGGATCATCTGGCGCTCACCGTGCTCGACCACGCCGCGTTGCTCGGCCAGATCGACCAGCTCCCGCAACTCCACCTGGGTGGCGAACGGGCCCTCCCGGAAGCCGCGCCCCGGGGTGACCGCGTTGCCGATCAGGATCAGCAGCGACGCGAGCGGGTTGAGCGCCCGGCCCAGCCAACGGACCAGCGGCGCCACCGCACGACCCACGGCGTACGCGTGCTGCCGGCCGATGGTGCGCGGGGCGACGCCGACCACCACGAAGCTGACCACGGTCATCGCGCCGGCGGTCACCAGGGCGGCCCGCCAGCCGGCGCCGAAGCTGTCCACCGCGACGAGCGCCACCAAGGTGGTGGCGGTCAGCTCGGCGAGCAGCCGCAACAGCAGGAGCAGGTTGAGGTGCCGGACGACGTCGCCGGCCACGACCTGGAGGGTACGGGCGCCGCGTACGCCGTCGCGGGCCAACTCGGCGGCTCGGGCCGGCGAGACCGCGGCGAGTGCCGCCTCGGTCATCGCGATCAGGCCAGCCAGCACCACCAGGCCGGCCGCGAAGACGATCAGCTGGAAGTCGGGAAGGCCGGCGGTGGCGCCGGCCGCCAGTAACGGAGGAGTGGACATCACTGGGTGCGGGTCGACCGCCAGCTCGCCAGCAGTCGAGCCTGGAGGGCGAACATCTCCCGCTCCTCCTCCGGCTCGGCGTGGTCGTAGCCGAGCAGGTGCAGCACCCCGTGCACGGTCAGCAGGTGCAGCTCGTCGGCCGGCGCGTGCCCGGCGGTGGCCGCCTGCTTGGCCGCCACCTCGGGGCAGAGCACGATGTCGCCGAGCAGGGCGGGCTCGCCGCCGGCCGGGGCGGACTCACCCGGGCCGTGGTCGACACTGCCCTCGTCCATGGGGAAGGCGAGCACGTCGGTCGGGCCGTCGCCACCCATCCAGCGGTGGTTCAGCTCGGTCATGTAGTCGATGTCGACCAACAGCACGGACAGCTCGGCGAGGGGGTTGACCCCCATCTCGTCGAGGGCGTGCCGGGCGACGGCGAGCACGGCGTCGGTGTCGACGTCGACACCGGACTCGTTGGCGATCTCGATGGACAACTGCTTTCCTCTGCTTTAGCGGCGGCGGCCGGCCCGGCCGCCCTGGGCGGGTCGCCCAGGCACGGCGTGAACGCCCTGCGCCTGCTGATTCTCCCGCTCGGCGTCCCAGCGGGCGTACGCGTCGACGATCTCCCCGACCAGCCGGTGGCGGACCACGTCGGAGCTGGACAACTGGGAGAAGTGCACGTCGTCGACGTTTTCCAGGATCTCCCGAACCACGCGCAGGCCGCTGCTCGTCCCGCCGGGAAGGTCCACCTGGGTGATGTCACCGGTCACGACGATCTTGGAATTGAAGCCGAGTCGGGTGAGGAACATCTTCATCTGCTCGGGCGTCGTGTTCTGCGCCTCGTCCAGGATGATGAACGCGTCAGAGAGCGTACGGCCCCGCATGTAGGCCAGCGGGGCGACCTCGATCGTCCCTTGGGCCATCAGCTTCGGGATCGTCTCCGGGTCGAGCATCTCATGCAGCGCGTCGTAGAGCGGGCGCAGGTACGGGTCGATCTTCTCGTTCAGCGTGCCGGGCAGGAAGCCCAGCCGCTCGCCCGCCTCGACCGCCGGCCGGGTGAGGATGATCCGGTTGACCTGCTTGGCCTGCAACGCCTGGACGGCCTTCGCCATCGCCAGGTAGGTCTTTCCGGTGCCGGCCGGGCCGATGCCGAAGACGATGGTGTGGGTGTCGATCGCGTCGACGTACTTCTTCTGCCCGAGCGTCTTGGGGCGGATGGTGCGCCCGCGCCGGGAGAGGATGTTGAGCGTCAGGACCTCGGCGGGCCGCTCGGCGCTGCCCTCCTCGAGCATGCCGACGGTACGCCGGACGGCGTCAGTGGTCAGGGTCTCGCCTTTCTCGATGAGTTCGAGGAGCTCGCTGAAGACCCGCTCGGCAAGGGCGTTGTCCGCGGGGTCACCGGTGATGGTGATCTCGTTGCCGCGGACGTGCACGTCACTGTTGACCGAGCGTTCGACGAGTCGAAGGATCTCGTCGCCTGCGCCGAGCAGATTGACCATGATCTTCGGGTCGGGCACGGTGATCCTGGTCTGCACCCGGGGCGGGCCGGGAGGTGGGGTGCCGGTCATAGGTCGGGCCGAAGGGCCCTGCGCCACCTGCTCTCGATCTCGGCGCCGGCCTGCTGGCCTGGCGTGCGGACGTTACACCCATCGTATCGGTTCAACGCGGGCCGCATCGCGCCCATTTCCGCTGGCCGCGATCAACTCCCGACCCGGAAGTCGTACCGGTCGAAGGTCTCCTGGTGACGGGTGAACCGGTAGGTCGCCCAGTGCATTCGGACCACCGCGCCGGCCTCGTCGCGGGTCAGCCGCAGCAGCTCACCGACCTCCCGACCGGAGACCGTGCGGAACACGTCCGGCTGGTCCGCCAGTGGGGTGAAGATCGCCGGAGGTCGTCCGGCCGGGTCGGCGACCCCGCGCGCCCGCAGGGTGCCGTCGTGCCAGGAGAAGACGTACTCGGACCCTTCCCCCCACCAGCGGCCGAGCGCACCCCGCAGGGCCGCCGGCGCGGGTGGGCCGGGTCGCCAGGGCTCGATCTCGGCCGGGTCGTGCTCGACCGCTGCGGCGAGCAGCCGGTGCGGCAGGTCGAACACCTCGGTCGCCGTGCCGGACGAGCCGAGCACCGCGGCGCCCATCGCGCCGGCCGTGCCGTCGCCGCCCCGGCGGCCGTACACCCCGGCGAGGAAGCCGGGCATCGCCCCGTCGTGCCCCACGTGCATCACCCGCTCCCCCTGCGGGATCAGGATCAGCCCGAGCCCGAAGCCCGCGCCCCAGAGCGTCTCGTCGGTGGTGGTCAGCGGCCAGCGCATCTCGTCGAGGGTGGCCGGGGCGAGCACCGCGCCGGCCGGGTCCAACGCCGCCGGGTCGGCCAGGAACGCCGCCCAGCGGGCCATGTCGATCGCGGTGCTCCAGAGCTGGGCGGCCGGACCGACCGCGCCGAAGTCGGTCGGCGGTTCCGGGTGCGCCTCGTCGGAGTACGCGTCGACCAGGAAACCGGTGGCCGCCGTCGGCCGGGGGGTCACGGTGGTGTCGGTCAGCCCCAGCGGTGTCAGGATCCGCTCGGTGAGCGCCTGCGCCCAGCTCACCCCCCGCAGCCGGGCGACGAGTTGACCGAGGACGGCCAGGCCCAGGTTGGAGTAGTGGAACCGGCGGCCGGTCGGCAGCACCCGCTCGGCCCGGTCCAGCTCCGCGACCAGTTGCTCGGCGTCCGGCGCGCGCAGGCTGTCCCAGACATCGCCGAACGGCTCACGTTGCAGGCCACCGGTGTGCGACAGCAACCGGCGTACGGTCAGCTCGCCGTGTGCCGGGAGGTCCAGGTGCCGGCCCACCGGGTCGTCCAGGTCCAGCAACCCGTCGTCGCGGCACTGCAGGACCAGCACCGCGGTGAACGTCTTGGTGACCGAGCCGATCCGGAACTGGGTGTCCGACCCCAGCGGGCTGTCGGTGCCGGTCGCACCGACGGTGCAGCTCCAGAGCGGCCGGTCGGCCCGGTGCAGCGCCACCGACACCGCCGGTACCCGGGCCTCGGCCTGTACCCGCCGGACCAACCGGCCCAGGTGCTCAGCCACCCGGGTGTCGGGCGCCGGACCCGTGGTCACGCCAGGTTCCGGGCGAGCATCGGGCCCAGCGGCGCGCCACCGAGCAGATGCGCGTGCACGTGGAACACCTCCTGCCCGCCGTACGCGCCGGTGTTGAACATCAGCCGGAAGCCGTCGCCGAGCAGGCCCTCGTCCTCGGCCACGGCGGCGGACGTCGCCAGCACGTCGGCGGCCAGCGCCGGGTCACCCTGGGCGAGCGTGGCAACGTCGGCGTAGTGCTCCTTCGGAATGACCAGGACGTGCACCGGCGCCTTCGGGTCGATGTCGCGAAAGGCGAGCGTGGTGTCGGTCTCCCGGACCACGGTGGCCGGGATCTCCCCGGCGGCGATGCGGCAGAACAGGCAGTCGGATCCCATCGGGGCAGTGTAAGGAGTAACGGGCCGGGGGCGCTCCGGCCCAGCATGCGCCGCCGGCCTGTTCGCCCGGGAGGTACGGCTGAGGCAGGATGGCCGGCATGACGAATCGGGCGGTACTCGTGACCGGGGCCTCGCGCGGGATCGGCCGGGCGGTGGCGAAGGCGTTCGCGGCCGGCGGCGACCGGGTCGCCCTTCACCACCGAGACTCCGCCGACGCGGCCGAGCAGGTGCGCGAGAAGCTCCCTGGCAGCGGGCACGTGGTGGTCCGCGCCGACCTCACCGACCCGGACGCGGTCCGGGACATGGTCGACCGGGCCGCCGAGCTGCTCGGCGGGCTGGACGTGCTGGTCAACAACGCCGGGACGTACGGCGACCGGGACGACCCGCACCCGATCTTCGGCACCTCCTACGAACAGTGGCAGCAGCGCTGGCGGCAGGTGCTGGAGACCAACCTGACCGGCGCCGGCAACGTCATCTGGTGTGCCGCCCAGCACATGCGGGAACGCGGCGGGCGGATCGTCAACGTCTCGTCCCGGGGCGCGTTCCGTGGCGAGCCGCACCAGCCGGCGTACGGCGCCAGCAAGGCGGGACTGAACGCGCTGGGCCAGTCCCTCGCGGTGGCACTCGCGCCGTACGGCATCGCGGTGGCCACCGTCGCACCGGGCTTCGTGGCGACCGACATGGTCACCGAGTACCTGCGCGGTGAGGAGGGCGCGGCCATCCGGGCGCAGAGCCCGTTCGACCGGGTGGGCAAACCGGAGGAGATCGCCGCCGCCGTGCACTGGCTGGCCTCGCCGCAGGCCGAGTGGGCCTCCGGTACGATCGTCGACCTCAACGGCGCCTCCTACCTACGCAGCTGACCGCCCGTTCCGACAAGATCTTGGAAGAAAAAGGCCCTTCCCGGGGCGCATTCCTTCCAAGATCTCGCTGAGGATGCGCGTTGCCGCGCTACCAGCGGCCCAGTCGGGTGGCGAGCACCGCGAGGGCCGCCACCCCGGCGGTGGAGGTGCGCAGCACGGCCGGCCCGAGGCGTACGGGTCGACCACCGGCCTCCTGGAAGGCGGTCAGCTCGGCCGGGGCGATGCCACCCTCCGGGCCGACCACCAGGACGATCTCCCCAACGGACGGCAGCTCGGCGGTGGTCAGCCGCTCCTGCGCCTCCTCGTGCAGCACGAAGGCGGCGGCGGCACCGGCGATCCGGCGGGCCACCGTGGCGGTGGACTCGTCCGGCGCGCCGGCCACCACCGGCAGCCACGGCCGGCGGGCCTGCTTGGCCGCCTCCCGGGCGGTGGCCACCCACTTCTCCCGGGCCCGTACGCCCCGGTCGCCGCGCCACTGGGTCACCGAACGCGATGCCGCCCAGGGCACGATCTCGTCCACCCCGACCTCGGTCATCGCCTGCACGGCCAACTCGCCCCGATCACCCTTGGCGATGCCCTGCACGGTGACGATCCGGGGTACGGGCGCGTCCGCGTACCCCCGGGAGGTGATGCTGACCTCCAGGCTGCCCCGGCCGACGGCGGTGACCACGGCGGCGGCCGTGCCGCCCCGGCCGTCGGCGAGCAGCAGCTCCTCGCCGACGCGCAACCGCTGCACGGTGGCGGCGTGGTGCCCCTCCGGGCCGTCCAGGGTCAGCGCGTCGCCGGTGGGCAGCGCCTCGACCAGGAACAGCGGCGCGGACACCTCAGGCGTGCCCGTTGAACGCGTCGCGCATCCGGGAGAAGAAGCCGCCCTGCTTGGACAGCTCGGCGACCTCCTCACCGCGGGTCTTGGCGAAGTCGCGCAGCATCTTCTCCTGGTCCGGGTCGAGCTTGGTCGGCGTGCGCACGTCCAGGTGCACGTAGAGGTCGCCACGGCCGGTGCCGCGCAGGTGCGGCACACCCCGGGCGCGCAGCCGCAGCGTGCTGGCCGGCTGGGTGCCGGCCTTGACGTCGACCGTCTCCTCGCTGTCCAGCGTCTTGATGGTGAGGCGGGTGCCCAGCGCCGCCGCCGTCATCGGCACGGTGACCCGGCAGTGCAGGTCGTCGCCCTTGCGGGAGTACACGTCGTGCGGGCGCTCGTGGATCTCCACGTAGAGGTCGCCGGCGGTGCCGCCACCCGGGCCGACCTCACCCTGCTGGGCCAGCCGGATCCGCATGCCGTCCTCGACGCCGGCTGGGATCTTGACGGTCAGCGAGCGGCGGGTACGCACCCGGCCGTCGCCGGCGCAGGTGGGGCAGGGGTGCGGGATGGTGGTGCCGTAGCCCTGGCACACCGTGCACGGCCGGGCGGAGACCACCTGGCCGAGGAAGGTGCGCTGCACCGACTGCACCTCGCCCCGACCGCCGCACGCCTCGCAGGTGGCCAGGTGCGTGCCGGCGGCCGTGCCGGCACCGGAGCAGGTGGTGCAGAGCACCGCAGTGTCGACCGTGATCGGCGCCTCGACGCCGAACGCCGTCTCGTGCAGGTCGAGCTCGAGACGCAGGATCGCGTCGGCGCCCGGCCGGGTACGCGGACGTGGGCCACGGGCGCCACCGCCCGCTCCGCCGAAGAACGCGTCCATGATGTCCTGGAAGCCGACGAACGGCCCGGCCCCGCCGGGACCCCCCGGCCCGCCGGCGCCACCGCCACCCGGGGCGAGCGGGTCGCCACCCAGGTCGACGATCTGCCGCTTCCGGTCGTCCGAGAGGACCTCGTACGCGGCGTTGATGTCCTTGAACTTCTCCTGAGCCTCCGGGTCCGGATTGACGTCCGGGTGGAACTGGCGCGCCAGCTTGCGGTAGGCGCGCTTGATCTCGTCATCGGAGGCTTCCCGGCTCACACCGAGAATGCCGTAGTAGTCCCTGGCCACTGCGTTCCGTGTCCTCATGTTCGTCTCGCGTTGCGCCGGTCGGCGGCCGCAGCCGGCCGCATCGGCCCTGACCAATCAGTTCTGGGCCAGCAACTCGCCCACGTAGCGTGCCACGGCGCGCACCGTGGCGATGTTGCCGGGGTAGTCCATCCGGGTCGGCCCCAGCACCCCCAGGCCGCCCACGATGGTGGCGCCCGGGCCGTAGCCGGTGCTGACCACCGAGGCGGCGCGCAGGTTGTCGAACTCGTTCTCGTCGCCGATCAGCACCCGGGTCGTGCTCGGCTCGGTCTCACCGATGAGCTTGAGCAGCACGACCTCCTCCTCCAGCGCCTCGAGGATCGGCCGTAGCGAGCCTTGGAAGTCGAGCAGGCCGCCCCGGGTGAGGTTCGCGGTGCCGGCGAGGGCGATTCGCTCCTCGTGCCGCTCGACAAGCGTCTCCAGCAGGACGGTGGCGAGCGTGGTCATGGTCGGACGCAGCTCGGGCGGCGCCTCCTCGACCAGCGCCTGCACCAGCGGTGGCGTCTCGGACAATCGGGCGTTGGCGAGCTTCTCGTTGATCAGTCGGCGCAGGTCGGTGACGTTGTCGGCGGACACCGGCCCGGGCAGCTCCACGAGCCGCTGCTCCACCCGCCCGGTGTCGGCGATCATAACGAGCATCAGCCGGGTGGTGGAGATCGGCACCAGCTCCAGGTGACGCACCGAGGAGCGGGCCAGGCTCGGGTACTGCACGACCGCGACCTGCCGGGTCAGCTGCGCGAGCAGCCGGACCGTGCGGTGCACCACGTCGTCGAGGTCGACCGCGCCGACCAGGAAGCGCTCGATGGCGCGGCGCTCGGCCGGGCTGAGCGGCTTGACCCGGGACAACCGGTCGACGAAGAGGCGGTAGCCGCGATCGGTGGGCACCCGGCCGGCGCTGGTGTGCGGCTGCCGGATGTAGCCTTCCTCCTCCAGCACGGCCATGTCGTTGCGGACCGTGGCCGGGGAGACCCCGAGCTGGTGCCGCTCGACCAGCGCCTTGCTGCCGACCGGCTCCTGGGTGGAGACGTAGTCCTCGACGATGGCGCGGAGCACGGCGAGTTTCCGGTCGTCGAGACCCATCCTCCGCACCTCCTGTCGCACGTCGGCCGCCGGCACCGTAGGCCGACCAGACCGTCCTGGCACTCGACTGTAACGAGTGCCAGTCTACGTCGGCGGGCCCGCCGACGCGATGATCAACGGCCACCCGTCGGTGCGGCCCGCGCCACCCCGCTGGGCCGATCGGCCCGCATCGCCGGGCGGTATCGCTCTGGTGCGGCGTTGCCACCGGCCCCTACCGTGACATCCATGACTGAACCTCCTCGCCCTCCCGGCTCGGGTGACCCCGGCAACTACCCGCCGGAGCCGACCTCGCCGGGCCCATCCCCGTCGGCCGAGCCGCCCACCGCACCACTGTCCGGGGCACCCGGCCCGGCCGGCTATCCCCCGCCCGGTGGCTATCCGCCGCCCACCGGTGACCAACCGCCGTCAGGCGGCTACCCTCCGGCAGGCGGCTATCCCCCGCCCGGGGGCTATCCCCCGGCCGGCGGCTACCCGACCGGTGGGGCGTACGGCGGCCCCGGCGGCGGCTACGCCAACAACGAGGACAAGACCTGGGCGCTGGTCGCGCACTTCGGCGGCGCCGTCGGCGCGCTGGTCAGCTTCGGTCCGCTGGGCTTCGTCGCCCCGCTCATCGCCTACCTGGCCCGCGGCCAGCAGTCGCCGACCGTCCGGGCGCACGCCCTGGCCGCCCTGAACTTCCAGATCCTCTGGTCGATCATCGCGTTCGTGCTGCTCTTCGTGAGCTGGTGCCTGCTCTTCCTGCCCAGCATCGCCGTCGTGGTGATCCAGATCCTGTTCGGGATCATCGCCGGCATGAAGGCCAACGAGGGCACCCCGTACCGCTATCCGATGACGGCGAACTTCATCAAGTGACCCGGGCCGGCCGCTCTCCCGGCCGGTCCGGAGCACCGCTGCCCTCGCCCGGGGGCAGCGGTCCTGCTCAGGGCAGCAGGTCGCGCACCACCGCGTCGGCGAGCAGCCGGCCGCGCAGGGTGAGCACGGCCCGACCGGCCGCGTACTCGTCGGCAGCCAGCAGACCGTCGGCCAGCGCCCGCTCGGCGCCGGCCCGGCCGGTGGCGTCGAGCACCGCCAGCGGCAGGCCGCTGGCCAGCCGCAGCCGGAGCATCACGTCCTCCATGTGCGCCTCGTCGACGGTGAGCACCTCGCGGGCCAGTCCGGGCGACGCGCCGGCGGCCAACCGCTGGGCGTACGCCGTGGGGTGTTTGACGTTCCACCAGCGCACCCCGCCGACGTGGCTGTGCGCCCCCGGCCCCAGCCCCCACCAGTCCGCGCCGGTCCAGTAGAGCAGGTTGTGCCGGCAGCGGGCCTGCTCGGTGCTGGCCCAGTTGGAAACCTCGTACCAGGAGAGGCCGGCCGCGTCGAGCGCGGCCTCCGCGGCCAGGTAGCGGTCGGCGGCCACGTCGTCACTGGGGTACGCCAGCTCGCCGCGTCGCATTCGCGCGGCGAGCCGGGTGCCGTCCTCGACGATCAGGGCGTACGCGCTGACGTGATCCACCCCGGCGGCCACGACCTGCTCCAGCGAGCCGGCGAAGTCCTCGGCCCGCTCCCCCGGAGTGCCGTAGATCAGGTCCAGGTTGACGTGCTCGAACCCGGCGTCGCGCGCCTCCAGGGCGGCGGCGGTGGCCCGGCCGGCGCTGTGTTTGCGGTCCAGGATCGCCAGCACTCCCGGGGACGCGGACTGCATGCCGAGCGAGATCCGGGTGTAGCCGGCGGTCCGCAGCAGCTTCAACGATTCCGGGGTGACCGACTCAGGGTTGGCCTCGGTGGTCACCTCGGCGTCGGCGGCCAGCCCCCAGGTGCGGTCGATGGCGTCGAGGATGCGGGCCAGGTCGTCGGCGGGGAGCAGGGTGGGAGTGCCGCCGCCGACGAAGACGGTATCGACCCGGGGCGGCGGGTTGTCGCCGAGCACCCGGGCGGCGAGCGCCAGCTCGGCCAGGACGGTGTCGGCGTACCCCTCCCGGCTGGCACCGCCGCCCAGCTCGGCTGCCGTGTAGGTGTTGAAGTCGCAGTAGCCGCAGCGGCTGGCGCAGAACGGCACGTGCACGTACACGCCGAAGCCGCGCGCGCCGACCGCCGCGGTGGCGGTGGCGGGCAACGATCCGTCGACGGGGACGGTCTCACCATCTGGAAGGACGCCGGGCATGGCCACTAGTGTGCCCGGCATGACCTCTCCCGACGTCCTCGTGCGGGTCGCCACGGCCCGTGGGGTGACCACCCTCACCCTGGACAGCCCGCACAACCGCAACGCGCTCTCCACCGGCCTGATGACCCAACTGCTGGCCGGGCTGGCGGACGCGGTCGCCGACGAGGTGGTCCGAGTGATCGTGCTCGACCACACCGGCCCGGTCTTCTGCTCGGGCGCGGACCTGAAGGAGACCGCCGCGGCGTACGCCAGCGGCACGGTGCCGGCCGGCATGCTGGGCGACGTGCTCGCGGCGCTCTGGGAGTGCCCGAAGCCGGTGTTGGCCCGGGTCGGCGGGCCGGCGCGGGCCGGCGGGCTGGGCCTGATCGCCGCCGCCGACCTGGCGGTCTGCGCCGATGAGGCGACGTTCGCGTTCACCGAGGTACGCATCGGGGTGATTCCGGCGGTGATCTCGGCGACCGTGCTGCCGCGGCTGCACCCCCGCGCCGCCGCGGAGCTGTACCTGACCGGGGACACCTTCGACGGTCGCCGGGCCGCCGACATCGGGCTGGTCACGGCCTCGGTCCCGGCGGACGGGTTGGACGACGCGGTACGGGGTTACTGCGACTCGCTGGTGCGCGGCGCGCCCGGGGCGCTGGCCGGCGCGAAGGAGTTGCTGCGCCGTCCGGGTACCGCCGAATTGCGCGCCGACCTGGCCCGGCTGTCCGCCGTCTCGACCGGCTACTTCCTCTCCGACGAGGGACGCGAGGGGGTCACCGCGTTCCGCGAACGTCGACCGGCGCGCTGGGTGCCCGCTCTCGACGGCTGAGGCGTTTCCGCCTACCCGGTGACGCGCTACCCGGTGACGCGCGCGACAGACCTCCGGGGCGGGTGACAGGAACGGGCAGGTGAGATCGCGCCCAGAGCGGGAAGGTCGCCGACCGGTACGCGACAGCGGAGCCGACCTCGAACCGGCCGAGCCAGCCACGATGGGGCCGGAACCGCTCGGACGACACGGAGTGCACGTTCGGGGACGTACTCTTGGCTGACTGTCGATCTGGGGGTGTGGGTGCGAACTCGGGCAACCGTGGCGGGTGGAGTGGTGCTCATCCTCGTCGCCGTGATCGCAATCTGGCTCGTCGTACGGCAGGTCGGCGACAACCTCCAGCTGCCCCTGGTGGCCCGGAAGTGCACGGTGCAGGCCGATGGCCGGGTCGCGCTGGACGCCGACCAGATGGCCAACGCGGCGACCATCGCGGCGATCGGCACGAAGCGCGGAATGCCCGAGCGGGCCGTCGTGGTCGCGCTCGCCACCGCCTACCAGGAGTCCGGGCTGCGTAACCTCGCCGACGGCGACCGCGACTCGGTCGGCCTGTTCCAGCAGCGACCGAGCCAGGGCTGGGGCACCCCCGCCCAGATCCGCGATCCGCGCTACGCGGCCAACCGGTTCTACGCGGCCCTCAAGAAGGTGCGCGGCTGGGAGGAGATGCGGGTCACCGACGCCGCCCAGCGGGTGCAGCGCTCGGCCTTCCCCGAGGCGTACCAGAAGTGGGCCGACGACTCCGAGGTGCTCAGCCGAGCCCTGCTCGGCGACGCCAGCGGAGCGGTCACCTGCACGGTGGGGCGTACCCCGGCGATGCACGGCGCGGCGGCGGCCGCGCAGCTGACCCGCAACCTGGTGCTGGACTGGGGGTTGAAGGGCACCGACCCGACGGACCCGACCGGGTTGGCGGTGACCCCGGGCGACCAGCGCGACGGCTGGCGGTACGCGCACTGGCTGGTGTCGCACGCCCAGGACCACGGGGTGAAGCGGGTCCGCTTCGGCGACCTGGAGTGGACCGCCCGGGCCGGCTCCTGGGGTCGGGTCGACGGACAGCAGGGCCCCGTCGGCCAGGTGGTGGCCGAGGTGTTCAACGAGGGTTGAGCGGACCCCGATCTCTTAACCGGCGGTCACCGCACAATCGGACAAATCCCATTAGAGCGCTCCATTGATCGCCTAAATCTCACTCTGTGCTGTTTCCCCGCTGCGTGGGGTCCCACTGCCGCCCAATCCGTCAACACACCCTCCCCGATGCCTGGGCCATCGCGTTACGATCGGCGGCCTGTGCCAGAAAAGGTTTCACCTCATGGGGAGGGGTACGACGCGGTGTTCGATTACGGCGACCGGACCGGTTACGAACCGATCAGCGACACTGACCGCAAGGAGTTCCACGAGCAGGGTTTCCTCCTGCTGCGCAACGTCCTGACGGAGGACCACCGGGCGGCGCTGGAGGCGGCGGTCGACCGCGTCTACGCGGAGGAGCAGGCGAAGGGCACCACCAAGAAGGACGGCACCCTGCACCTGCTGGGCTTCCTGGAGCGCGACGAGCTCTTCGGTGAGCTGCTGACCCACCCGATCGCCTTCCCGTACATGTGGGGGCTGGCCGGCTGGAACATCTACACCCACCACAACCACCTGGACGTCACGCCGCCGGCGCTCGAGCCGGAGAAGCCCTACTGGGGCTGGCACCAGGACGGGTACCGGCAGAACTCCGACCCGGAGACGATGGACCCGAACCTGCCCCGGCCGATGTTCTCGCTGAAGGTCGCGTACGTGCTGTCGGACCTCTCCGAGACCGGCCGCGGCGCCACCAAGGTCATCCCGGGCAGCCACCTGTGGAACTCGCTGGACCGGCCCAAGGACCTCAGCGTGCACAACCCGGACCCGGAGGGCACGGTGGAGATCACCGCGAACCCGGGCGACGCCTTCATCTTCGACCGCCGGCAGTGGCACTCGCGGTCGACGAACCTGTCGAACATCACCCGCAAGATGCTCTTCGTCGGCTACACCTACCGGTGGATCCGTCCGCTGGACGAGCTGCACCCCGACGTGAACGGCGAGTGGTACCGCAACCGGACCCCGGTGCAGCGCCAGCTGATCGGTGAGGGCACCCACACCGCCAACTACTGGGGCATCAACTGGGACGGGTACGTCGACGACGAGATCCCGTTGCGCAAGGAGCTCAAGGAGCGCGGTCTGCTCGACCGCAACATCCCCTGGCTCCGCTGAACCCCTGCTCGCAGGACGGCCCCCTGCCACCGTTGTGCGCTGGCAGGGGGCCGTTGCACGTCCGCTCCCCCGGACCCTCCGCCGCCGCGGGCCCCTCATCGGGATCCTTCCGGGCCGAATCCCGTGCCGTGCCCGTCGGTGCTGCCCGGACTCCCGTCGCGGGATCGTGGCGGCTACCGTCGGCCGGTCAGCCCCGGGAGGCGAGTCGGCGGCGGGCCTTCTCCCGGATCGGCTCCGGCAGGTCCTCGGCGTCGAGTAGCCGAGGCAGCAACTCCGGCTCCAGGCTGGTCGCCCGGAACACCTCGCCGATGGTCACACCGTGCGCCGGCCGCTCCACCACCTCGATCGGGTCGCCCGCACCGACCTCCCCCTCGCGCAGCACCCGCAGGTACGCCCCGGGCGCTGCCCGGACCGTGAACCGCTTGATCAGATCCGGTACGCCCCAGAACCCGGCGAAGGTGGTGCAGGGGGTGCGCGGCTTGGTGACCTGGAGAAGGGCGGAACCGACCTGCCACTGCTCGCCGATCACCGCACCCGTCACGTCGATCGCGTAGGTGGTCAGGTTCTCACCGAAACCGCCGGGCGCTACGGCCCGGCCCAGCTCGGCCGTCCACCAGGCGGCGTCCTCCTCCGCGTAGGCGTAGACCGCTTGGTCAGGACCACCGTGATGGGCCCGCTCGGCGATGAAGTCACCCGCCAGGCCGCCGGTGAGCAGCGGCACCGGCCCGTCGACTGGACGCTTGTCGATGCCACTGCGACCGCTCGCGTCGCCGGCCCACTCCGCCTCGGTCACGATGCCGAGGTTCACCGCTGCCACCCTGCCCGTCATGACCGTCAGCCTAGGGCGTGTTTTGGAAGTGTCGGTCGGCGCAGGCCGGCCAGCACTTGCAAACACGCTCTGGTGGCGGTCGGCGGCCAGCCCTCGTGCGGCGCGCGGCCAGCGCCGGGGTCAGCCCTTGACGGCGCCGGCCACCAGGCCGGAGACCATCCGGCGCTGCACCAGCAGGAAGAAGATGATGACCGGCAGGGTGAACAGGGTGGACGCGGCCATCACCGGCCCCCAGTTGGTGTCGTCCCGACCGAAGAAGAAGGTCATCGCCACCGGCAGCGTGTAGCTCCCCTGGTCGTTGATGAACGTCAACGCGAAGATCAGCTCGTTCCACGCGGTGATGAAGGAGAAGATGCTGGTGGCCACCAGGCCGGGCGCGACCAGCGGGAAGAGGACCCGGCGGAAGGTCTGGGCCCGGCTCGCCCCGTCGATCGCCGCCGCCTCCTCCAACTCCTTGGGCACGGCGGCGACGAAACCGCGCAGCATCCAGACCGCGAACGGCAGCGAGAAGCCCAGGTAGGTGAGGATCAGACTGGGCAGGGTGTTGTAGAGCCCCAGCCGCTGGATCATCAGGAACAGTGGAATGACCAGCGCCTCCAGCGGGATCATCTGCACCACCAGCAGCATGATCAGGAAGCTGGTCCGCAGCCGGAACCGGAACCGGGCCACCGCGGTCGCGGCGAGCAACGCCACCAGACCGCTGAGCACCACCGTGGAGACGGCGACCAGCGCGCTGTTGAGGAAGAAGTCGAGGAAGCTGACGCCGGGGATCAGGTTGCCGGTCAGGATCTCCCGGTAGTGCGCCAACGTCGGATGGGTCGGCACCGGCTGCGGGGTGGCCGAGAAGATCTCGTCGCTCGGCTTCAGCGAGGTGGAGATCATCCAGTAGACCGGGAACGCCGCGAAGAGCGCGACCAGCAGCCCGGCGCCGTTGAGGGCGATCTTCTTCACGACTCGTCCTCCTGCCTGAGCACCATCCGTACGTAGAAGCCGGTGACCACGAGCAGGATCAGCGTGAGGATCACCGCGATGGCCGCGCCGAGCCCGTACTTCGGCGGCGGAGAGAAGGCTTCGGCGTACGAGTAGATGGCGAGCATGAACGTCGGCCGGTCCTGGGTGCCGCCGGCCAACACGAACTGCTGGGTGAAGACCTTGAAGTCCCAGATGGTGGAGAGCACGATCAGGATCCCGAAGACCGGGCGCAGCAACGGGAAGGTGATCTTCCAGAACACCCGCCACGGGCTGGCGCCGTCCACCCGGGCCGCCTCGTGCAGTTCACTCGGCACGCTCTTGAGACCAGCCAGCACGCTCACCGCGATGAACGGGAACGAGTGCCAGACCACCACCAGGGTGAGGATCGCGAAGAAGAGCAGCGGCGAGTTGAACCAGCCGTAGCCGGTCCAGTCGCTGCGCCCGAACAGGCTGGTCGAGAGACCGTCCGGCAACGCGTTGAACAGCCACGTGACCAGGCCGCTCGTGTCGTCGAAGATCCACTTCCAGACGATCGTGCCGGTCAGCGCCGGCGTGGCCCAGGCGAGCATCACGCAGCTGGCCACGAACGTCGCCATCTTGCGACCGAGCCGGTTGAGCAGCAGCCCCACCAGGGTGCCGAGCACCATCGTGAGCAGCACGTTGGCCGCGGCGAACAGCACGGTGTTGCGCAGCACGGTCAGGAAGAACGGGTCGGAGAGGATCTGGGTGTAGTTGCCGAGCCCCACCCACGGCCACTCCCGGTCGCCGCGCAGTTGCCGGACGCTGTTCAACCGGTAGAAGGACATCACCACCACCTGGCCGAGCGGCCAGAGCAGCAGCACCCCGATGATCACCAGGGCGGGCAGGAGCAGCAGGTAGGGCAGGCGGTCCACCCGGCGACGCCGCCGCGCGGGGGTCTCCCGCGCGGCGGCCGTCCCCGGCACCTCGGTCAGCGTGGTCACTTGGCGTTGAGGATGCTTTCCATCTCACCGGCCGCATCGGCGGTAGCCTTCTCGACCGTCTTCTGACCCTTCATGACCGAGCTGTTCATCGCCTGGGTCACCGTCTTCGTCCGGCTGACCTCGACCCACTTCGGGGTGAGCGGCGTGAGCTTGGTGTTCTGCATGGTGGTGGCGAACGCCGCCATCACCTTGTCGTTGGCGTACGTGCCACCGGAGACCAGGTCCTGGTAGACCGGGAAGAAACCGAGGCTGCTCGCGAAGGTCTGCGCGTTCTTCTTGTTCAGCAGCACGGTCAGGTAGTCCCAGGCCAGGTCCTGCCGCTCGCTGTCCTTCCAGATCGCCACGTCCGAGCCACCCGCGAAACCGGGCGCCGCCTTGCCGTCCGGGCCGGGGATCGGGAACGTACCCCAGACCTTCTCGATCTCGGGGTTGTCCTTCTTGATGGCGCCCTGCTGCCAGCTGCCGGCGAAGGCCATCGCGGCCTTGCCGGTGGCGAACTGGGTACGCGCGTCGATCTCGTTCCAGCCCGCCGCCGCCGGCGGGGCCACCTTGTGCACGGTCACCAGATCCGTCCAGAACTTGACGGCCCGCTGCGCCTCGGGGGTGGTGTAGCCGGACTTCCAGGTGCCGCCCTCGTTGCTGGCGATCTCGCCGCCCGCGCCCCAGAGGAAGGAGTAGAAGGGCAGTTCGGAATTGCCGGGCAACGCAATGCCGTAGGTGCCCTTCTTCTTCGCCTGCACGGCCTTGGCCACGGTGACCAGGTCATCCCAGGTCTTCGGGGGCTGCACGCCGGCCTCGGCGAACCAGTCGGTGCGGTAGTAGATCGCCCGCACACCCGCGTACCAGGGCACGCCGTACTGCTTGCCATCGAGCTGCGCGTTGCGCACCAGGTCCGGCAGCAGGTCCTTGCCGTCGGTCCAGCCACCCATCCGACCAGTCACGTCGGCGAGCGCCTCCTGGGCGGCCCAGCCCTGGGTCTCGGTGTTGCCCAGCTCGGTGATGTCCGGTCCCTCACCACCGGCGAGCGCGGCCTGGAACTTCTTCGGCGCCTCGAGCCAGGGGATGTACTGCACGACCACGTCGGTGTCGGGGTGCTTCTGGCGGAACTCGGCCTCGACACCGTCGAGGAAGGAGTTCTGCGCGTCCCCGCCCTCGCCCATCATCCAGACCGTGAGCTTGCTGTCGTCGGCCGCGTCGTCGCCGGAGCCCCCACAACCGGTCAGCACCATCGCGGCCGAGGCCACCATGGCGGTGACCGGGGCCAGCCGCTTCCACCTGTTCACGCCACTTCTCCCCTCGCGCCACTTGGAACTAACCTTCTCCGCCGCACCCTAGTACGGAGAATTCCTTTACGACAGTGGGCGGGACTGGCCGAAGCGTCGCGACCGTACCGCAGCGGCCCGACGAGCGACGCCCTGGCACCGGGCCGAAGCCGGGCACTTCAGCACGAAAGAGCGCCCGACTCTCGGCCGGGCGCCCTTTCCGTCGTGCTGTCCTACCAGTGCTGTGGTGTCGCCAGATGATGCCGGGTCGTTATCGGGTGACGCTGCGGCAGTGTCGCCAGATGATGCCGGGTCGTTATCGGGTGACGCTGCGGCGGCGACCCACGCCGGCCACCAGCGCGACCGCGATCGCGGCCACCACGACCTGCACCAGCAGCTCGCCCCAGTCGACACCGCTCGTCTCGGTCGCGATGCCGATGGCCCGCGCCAGGACGGTGCCCAGCAGCGCGGCGCCGATACCGATCAGCAGGTGCAGCCAGATCGGCATATTCTGCCGGCCCGGGACGACCAAGCGGCCGAGCGCGCCGACGATGAGACCAACAACGATCGCAGTGATGATGCCCCACACGGTGAGCTCCACGGCCACCCTCCTTCATGAATGTCTGACACACGATGTGTGTTTTCTGTCGTGACCGTTAATTGCCCGACCCACCCAAAATCCAAACCGACTTCGCTCACCAAACGATCACGACTTGGCCGACAAGAACACGTTCCACCGCGAGGCCCACCCGAGCACTCGGACACCTGGACACCTGGGACCGCTGGGCACTTGGGGCAGCTGGGCACCTGGGCACCTGGGCACCTGGGGCCAAGCTGCCGACCAAGCCCGCCAGCCTCGCCATGATCAACACGAGGTCATTGAATCCGCGGCATCACACCCACCGGGACACGCCGACATCACCAAACCCGAGTCGATCACCGCCACCCCACACGCCAGAGCAACCCGACGAAGCACAAACGACCGACCCCAGGACGCCGGAACACGAGATCAACACGAGATCACCGAAACCGCGGCATCCCACCGGAACACCCCGACATCACCGCCGCGACAAGCGGAACGCCGATGGGCGGAACGCCGCGACAAGCGGAACGCCGATGGGGCGCCCGGCCTGTCGGTCGGGCGCCCCATCGGAGGTGTCGCGGTGGTACGGGTTGGCGCGTCGGTGTTACCGAGTCACGCGGCGGCGGCCACCCACGCCGGCCACCAGCGCGACCGCGATCGCGGCCACCACGACCTGCACCAGCAGCTCGCCCCAGTCGACACCGCTCGTCTCGGTCGCGATGCCGATGGCCCGCGCCAGCACGGTGCCCAGCAGGGCCGCGCCGATACCGATCAGCATGTGCAGCCAGATCGGCATGTTCTGCCGGCCCGGGACGACCAGACGGCCGAGCGCGCCGACGATGAGACCAACAACGATCGCAGTGATGATGCCCCACACGGTGAGCTCCACGGTCGCCCTCCTTCAAAAGAATGTCTGACACACGATGCGTGTGCTTCCTGTCGTGACCGCTAAGTGCCCGACCCATCGGAAGCCCAAACCGACTCACCTCAAAGGACAACGTCAGGCGTCAATGCCGTGGCGGTGCGTCGGTTGACACGGGAGTGCGTCCACACAGGTAGGAGCCCATCTCGTCGACTCGTCCACCCCACCACAGCTACGGAAAATTTTTCCGCACCAGGCGGTTAGGTCCGCCGCAACACAGCACTGAGCCGACACCCGAAACACGCGAACGCGCCCGGGCGCGTTCGGCACCCGGGCGCGTGAAGCGTCGCTACCTACTTCTTTCCGGCGGCCTTGCCGTCACCGGAGTCGGAGGAGAGGGCGGCGATGAAGGCCTCCTGGGGCACCTCGACCCGGCCGACCATCTTCATCCGCTTCTTGCCTTCCTTCTGCTTCTCGAGCAGCTTGCGCTTACGGCTGATGTCACCGCCGTAGCACTTGGCGAGAACGTCCTTGCGGATCGCCCGGATGGTCTCCCGGGCGATGACCCGGCTGCCGATGGCCGCCTGGATCGGCACCTCGAACTGCTGGCGCGGGATCAGGGTACGCAGCTTGGCGGCGATGGTGACGCCGTAGTTGTACGCCTTGTCCTTGTGCACGATCGCGCTGAACGCGTCCACCGGCTCGCCGTGCAGCAGGATGTCCACCTTCACCAGGTCGGACGCCTGCTCGCCGGAGGGCTCGTAGTCCAGTGAGGCGTAGCCCTTGGTACGGCTCTTCAACTGGTCGAAGAAGTCGTAGATGATCTCCGCGAGGGGCAGCGTGTAGCGCAGCTCCACCCGGTCGGCGGAGAGATAGTCCATGCCGAGCAGGGTGCCGCGTCGGCCCTGGCAGAGCTCCATGACCGCGCCGACGTAGTCGTTGGGGGTCAGGACGGTGGCCCGGACCACCGGCTCATACACCTCGGCGATCTTACCGGTGGGGTACTCGCTCGGGTTGGTCACGACGATCTCCGCGCCGTCGTCCGTGATCGCCCGGTAGACGACGTTGGGCGCGGTGGAGATCAGGTCGAGGTTGTACTCGCGCTCCAGCCGCTCCCGGATGATCTCCAGGTGAAGCAGGCCGAGGAAGCCGCAGCGGAAGCCGAAGCCGAGCGCGCCGGAGGTCTCCGGCTCGTAGTCCAGGGCCGCGTCGTTGAGCTTGAGCTTGTCCAGTGCCTCGCGCAGGTTCGGGTAGTCCGACCCGTCGATCGGGTAGAGGCCGGAGTAGACCATCGGCTTCGGGTCCTTGTAGCCACCCAACGGCTCGGCCGCCGGCCGGCTGTTGATGGTCACCGTGTCACCGACCCGGGACTGCCGGACGTCCTTCACACCGGTGATCAGGTAGCCGACCTCGCCGACGCCGAGCGCCTCGGCCTTGACCATCTCGGGTGAGATGACACCGATCTCCAGCAGCTCGTGCACCGCGCCGGTGGACATCATCTTGATCCGGTCGCGGGCGCTGATCCGGCCGTCGATGACCCGGACGTACGTGACGACGCCACGATAGACGTCGTACACCGAATCGAAGATCATCGCCCGGGCGGGCGCCGCGGCGTCGCCGACCGGTGGGATGAACTGCCGGACGATCTCGTCAAGCAGGTGCGGGACCCCCTCGCCGGTCTTGCCGGAGACCCGGATGCAGTCGGCGGGGTCGCCGCCGATGAGGTGGGCCAGCTCCTCGGCGTACTTCTCCGGCTGCGCCGCCGGCAGGTCGATCTTGTTGAGCACCGGGATGATGCGCAGGTCGTTCTCGAGAGCCAGGTAGAGGTTGGCCAGGGTCTGCGCCTCGATCCCCTGCGCGGCGTCGACCAGCAGCACGGCGCCCTCGCAGGCGGCCAGCGACCGGGACACCTCGTAGGTGAAGTCCACGTGCCCCGGGGTGTCGATCATGTTGAGCACCGCGTGCTCACCGGCCCGCTCACCCTCGCGGATGGTCCACGGCATGCGGACGGCCTGGCTCTTGATGGTGATGCCGCGCTCGCGCTCGATGTCCATCCGGTCCAGGTACTGCGCGCGCATCTGCCGCGGGTCGACCACGCCGGTGAGCTGCAACATCCGGTCGGCCAGGGTCGACTTCCCGTGGTCGATGTGGGCGATGATGCCGAAGTTCCGGATGCGACCGGGGTCGGTGGCACCAGGGGCGTTCGCGCCGGGATCGAGCTTCGGTGGCACAGCGGTCCGTTCTGGTCGGCTGACGTGAACAGGCCGGCGCGCCGCCGACCCCCTCTATGTTCCCACGCCGCCGGGGTGCGCCCGCTGCGCGGGCGATGGATCGGCCCGAGGACCCCTCACTCCATCGGCGGCTCGACGAAGAGCGCGGCCAGCCGGGGCAGCCGCCGGCGCGCCTCGTCCTCGTCGTCGAAGTCCCAGAAGTCGTTGAGGTCCGGCGTGCGCACCGGGTCGCGATCCGCCGGCAGTTCGGTCGCGGTGGCCTTGCGGTACGCGTCCCAGGGCACCGAGAGCATCAGTTCGGCGGAGAACTCCTCACCGCTGAGCGACGCCGCCCGTACCTGCGGCAGTTCGGCCAGCGAGTCCGGTTCGGCGACCGCGCGGGCGAAGACGGCACGACCCTGGGTCATCAACCAGCCCCGGAAGTGTTCGAAGCCGTCCGCCGAGGCACCACCGTTGATCAGGTAGGCCGCACCCCAGAGATCCGCCTTGTGCGAGGCGGCCAGCACCCGCGTCTGGTGCCGCGCGTACCCGATGATGTCCTCCGGGTCGCGCGCGGCGAGCAGCGCGACGGCCCGCGCGGCGACCGGGCCGGGCTCACCACCGCCGCCGGCGCGAGCCTCGTCGATCAGCTGCCAGAAGTCCTCGGTCCTCATGGCTTGGCAGTCTGGCAGTGTCGCCGTGCGTCGCGCACGTACCCCGGGGCAGCATGGTGGGGTGTCCCCTCCCCCGCTGCCGCCGGTGCCGTACCACGCGAGCGCCCAGCGCCCGTCGTGGTCGGCGTTGCCGGCGGCGCTGCGGGTCGCGGTCGCGGACCGGCTCGGCGCGCCGGTGGTCACCGCCCGGGTCGCGGGCGCGGGTTTCACCCGGGGGTTCGCCGCCGTGCTCGGCACGGCCGACGGTGGTCGGGCCTTCGTCAAGGCGGCACCCGTCGCCGAGCAACCGCATCTGGTCGACTGGTACGCCCGAGAGGCCGCGATCCTCGACCGGCTGCCGGTGGACCTGCCGGCGCCCCGCCCCCGGTGGACCCTCGCCGCGTCCGGCTGGTTCGTGCTCTGCACCGACGCCGTCGACGGGCACACCCCGCACCTGCCCTGGGCGCCCGCCGAGTTGGACGCCACCCTCGCCGGGTACGCGCAGGTCGCCGCCGCCCTGGCCGACCCGCCGGCCGAACTGACCGCGCTCGGCCTGCCGCACCTGGCCGACCTGTCCCGGTCGGACATCCTCTGGTGGGAGGAGGTTGTCGCCGGCCGCGAGCCGACCCCACCACTGCCCGCGCCGCTCCTGGGCCGGCTCCCCGAACTGGTCGAGTTGGAAGCGCTCCTGCCCCGATACGCCGCCGATGCGACCGGCCTGATCCACGGCGACCTGCGGGTCGACAACGTGCTGATCGGCGCGGACGGCCGAGCCTGGTTCTGCGACTGGACCTGGGTCTGTGCCGGGCCGGCCTGGTTCGACCTGGCCGGCTTGCTGCTCACCGCGTACGCCAGCGGGCTGGACGCGGACCGGCTCTTCGCCGCGCACCCGGCCACCATCGGCGCGCCCCCGGACGCGCTGGACGCGACCCTGGCCGCGTTGGCCGGCTACTACCTCACCGGTGCCGCGGCGGCGCCGCCGACGGCCTCGCCGCACCTGCCCGCCCATCAACGCTTCAGTGGCGAGCAGTCGCTCGACTGGCTGGCCCGCCGCCGGGGCTGGCGGTGACGCGGGCTGGGCTGGCGTCGGGGCTGGCGGTGACGCGGGCTGGGCTGGCGTCGGGGTTGGCGGTGACGCGCGCTGGGCTGGCGTCGGGGCTCGCGGTGAGCCGCCGCCGTGGCCGAGGGGTAACCTGGTCCCCGACGGGCCGGGTCCGTCCGCGCGAAGGCCGAGCCGTTTTGGCTCGTCCCGGGCGACCTGGTAACCTGGCTCTTCGCGCAGCGATGACGCATGTTCGTCATCTCGCGCAATAAGCTGACCAACCCGAGCTATCAAGACGAGGCTGTCGCGTGGCGAACATCAAGTCCCAGATCAAGCGCAACCGGCAGAACGAGAAGGCCCGGCTGCGCAACAAGTCGGTCAAGTCGTCGCTGAAGACCGCCGTCCGGAAGTTCCACGAGGCTGCCGAGGCCGGTGACGTCGAGAAGGCCACCGCGCTCATGCTGGACGCCTCGCGCAAGCTGGACAAGGCCGTCAGCAAGGGCGTGATCCACTCCAACCAGGCCGCGAACCGCAAGTCCGCGATCGCCAAGCGCGTGGTGGCACTCTCCGCCTGACGACTTCACTGTCAGACTGATTCGGAAAGCCCCGGGCACAGCCCGGGGCTTCCGTGTGTCCAGAGGCCGCCGTGTTCTCCGGGCCGGCGGTTCCGTGCGTGGCCCCGACGGGGGCCGGCGGCCAGTCTGACGCGGGTCGGCTGTTCTTCCGCGTAGCCCCCCAGCGGGGGTCGGCGCTCAGTCTGACGGGTCGGCACGCCGGGGTGGTGGCACCGGGTCGGCGGTGATCACCACGCCGGGAACGCTGTGCGAGACCCACTCCACCCGGGCTCGGCCGACCGCCGGCTCCATCTGCCGGCGAAACCGGTCCCGTTCCTGCTCGGGCACGAGCGCGGCGGAGCGGACCACCACCGCGGCCACCATGTCGTTGAGCTTGACCATCGCCGCCACCACGACCGGCAGCACCAGCACCGCCCACCAGCTGACCAGCTCGGCCAGGGCGAGTAGCACCGCCAGGGCGATAGCGCCCTCGAAGAAGAGGAAGCACAACACGCCGCCGGGGTTGACGAACCGCAACCCGAGGAGTCGGGCGTAGAGCGGTCGGTAACGCTCCTCGTCCACTCCAATGGTGGCCCACGCTGGGCGGTTCGCTCCCGTCACCTGGCGCTGCCCTGCCGGGCCGCCGCGACTGAGAAGACCGCACGCTCCAGGGCGTACGCCCGGTCGTCGGACCCGCCCTTGACGGCCGCGTTGCACTCGGCGGCGACCTGCATCGCCCGGACCAGACCCTCCGGCGTCCAGCCCCGCCCCTGCCGCTGCGCCCGCTCGATCTTCCAGGCCGGCATTCCGAGGCTGCTGGCGAGCTGGTACGGGTTACCCCGTCCAGCCGATGCCACCCGGGCCACCGTACGCACCCCGTCGGCCAGGGCGTCGGCGATGGGCACCGGGTCGACCCCGACGTGCAGGGCCCAGCGCAGGGCCTCAAGCGCGGCCGGCACGTCGCCGACCATGGTGGCGTCCGCCACGGTGAAGCCGGTCACCTCGACCCGGCCCCGGTAGTACCGGGACACCGTCTCGGCGCTGATCCGCCCATCGGTGTCGGCGATCAGTTGGGAGCAGGCCGCGGCCAGTTCACGCAGGTCGTTGCCGACCGCCGCGATGAGCGCCTCGGCGGCGTCGTCCGTGCACTTTCCGCCGGCCCGACGGATCTCGTCGCGGACGAAGGCCACCCGGTCGCGGTGCCCCTTGAGCTTCGCGGCCGGGACCACCGTCGCGCCGGCCGCCCGCAACCCGTCGGCGAACGCCTTGCCCTTGGCACCTCCCAGGTGCAGCACCAGCAGTTGGACGTCCGGGTCGGGACTCTTCGCGTACGCCAGGAGCGCGGCGACCAGGTCCTTACGGGCGTCCTGGCCGGAACGCAGGATCAGCAGCCGCCGCCCGCCGAACAGCGAGGGGCTGAGCATCTCGGCGATCTCGCCGACGGTGAGCGCACTGGCCTGGTATTCGCGGACGTCCACCTCGGGGTCGATGCTGCGGACCTTCGCGACAGCTTCGGTGACCGCGCGCGTGGCGAGCAGTTCCTCGTCACCGAGGACGAGCAGAATGGGGGCGAGGCTGGCGGGGGTCACGCCGCCCATATTCGCACGGCCTGCGGCGGGATCGTGCCTGCTCATTGGCTGCTTGGTCGGCGCAGCCCGCACTCAGTGCAAATCCAGACATCTATCTCAATTACCCATTTATTCCATAATTCCCCCACTCCTCCTTCCTTGATCCACACGGGTTCAAGGAAACCGCGGTATCGGACCGCCGGTGATACCCCGGGTTCAGCAACCCCGAGTCGATCAGCGGCCGGGAGGCCAGCGCGGGTCCAGGCTGCCGGCCCGCGACCCACGGCCCGTGCGACTCCCGGCCTGCGCGACCCACGGCCCGGCGACTCCCGGCCTGCGCGACCCACGGCCCGCGCGACCCACGGCCCGCGCGACCCACGACCCGCGCGACCCACGACCCGCGCGACCCACGACCCGCGCGACCCACGACCCGCGCGACCCACGGCCCGCGCGACCCACGGCCCGCGCGACCCACGGCCCGCGCGACTCACGGCCCGCGCGAACTACGGCCCGCGCGACCCACGGCCCGCTGGTCAGGGCTGTCGGCCTGCGGGCACGCCTCGCCTGGCCACCGACAGACCGTCGCTCGTTCGGATCGCGGCCACATCACCGTCCGTGTCGGTACGCAGCACCCGCACGCCGCCTCTGCCCAGTTGGGCGAGCAGCCCCGGACTCGGGTGCCCATAGGTGTTGCCCGTGCCCACCGGAACGAGCGCCACTGCCGGCCGCACCGCGTCGAGGAAGCCCGGGTCTTGATACGCCGAACCGTGGTGGGCGACCTTCAACACATCCGCCCGTAACTGGCCGGGCGCCGCCCGCGTCACCATGGCGTGCTGCTCCTCGGTCTCCGCGTCGCCGGCCAGCAGGATCCGGACCCCGGCCACCGTGGCGCGCAGCACCAGCGAGTTGTTGTTCGGGTCGGACCTGGTCCCGGCCAGCGGGTACGGCGGGCCGAGCACCAGCAGGTCGACCCCGCCCACGGGGTGACGCGCACCGGCCACGGTGGTCAGCAGGGCGGCCCGTCCGCCGGCGGCCGCCGCCCGCACCAGGTCCCGGCCGCTCTCCGGCTCCGTCGTCGACGGCGTCAGCACGGCACCCACCCGCCGCCCCCGGAACACCCCGGCCACCCCGCCCACGTGGTCGGCGTGAAAGTGGCTGATCACCAACAGCGGCACCTCCCGTACGCCGAGCCGACGCAGGCACCCGTCCACCGCACCCGGTTCCGGCCCGGCATCCACCACCACGGCCCGGCCGGGGTCGACCGGGAGCACCAGGGCGTCGCCCTGCCCCACCGCGCAGGCCACCACCACCCAGCCGGGCGGCGGCCAGCCGGCAGCCATCAGCCGAACCGGCAGGGCACCCAGCACGGCGGCGACGCCACCCACCGCCACCAGCCGGCGTACGAGGGGTCGGCGCACCGCGATCAGCAGCGCGATGGTCAGCCCGGTCAGCAGCAGGGCACCGGGCACCCCGCCCGGCCATGGCAGGGTGCCGCCCGGCAGTCGAGCGCCCTGCCGGGCGATGACCACCAACCACCAGGCCGGCCAACTGGCCAGCCATGCGACGAACTCGGCACCGGTCGACCAGATCCGCGACAGCACGGCCGCCAGCACGCCCAGCACGGTCGCTGGCGCGATGGCCGGCACCGCCAGCAGGTTGGCCGGCACCGCCACCAGGCTCACCGTGCCGGAGATCCCGGCGACGACCGGGCCGCAGGCGAGTTGGGCGGCCGCCGGCACGGCCAACGCCTCGGCCAGCCCCGGCGGAACGCCTCGCCGCCGCAACCCGTCCCGCCAGCGCGGCGCGAGCAGCAGCAGGCCACCGGTGGCCAGCACGGAGAGGGCGAACCCGGGGTCGCCGGCCAACTCCGGGTCGACCAGCACCAGCACGGTCACAGCGGCGGCCAACGCGGGCAGCGCTGCCCGAGGGCGGCCGGCAGCCAGGGCAGCGAGGCCGATCGCTCCCATCGTGGCGGCCCGTACGACGCTCGGCGAGGGGCGGACCAGGATGACGAACCCCACCAGTGCCACCCCACACAGCCCGGCGGCGAGCCACGGACCAGCGCGCGACCACCGGGCCAGCAACAACACCGCACCCACCACGATCGCCACGTTGGACCCGGAGACCGCGTTGAGATGGGTCATCCCGGTGGCCCGGAAATCCTCCTCGACGGCGGGTGGCAGCCGACTGGTGTCGCCCACCACCAGGCCGGGCAGCAACCCACCGGGGTCGTCGGGCAGCGGCTCGCAGGCGCGTTGCAGGCCGGTACGCAGCGTCCCGGCGGCGCGCTGCGCCCAGGACGACGCGCCGTGCCGCTCCGGTGGGCCGTTGGTGCTGAGCACCGCCGCGGTGAGGTCACTGCCGCGCGGAACGCCGAGCCGGCCGTCGGCGGTGAGGCGCTGCCCCGGCAGCAGGCCCCGCCAGGCCGGGTCCGTCGCCAGCACGAGCAGCCGCACCGAGGCGTGCAGCCGTCGGCCGTCCGGGCCGGTGAGCCGGACCAGTTCGGTCGACACCAGCAACGTGCCCGGCCGCCCGGCGCTCCGGATCGGGCGCGGATCGTCCCGGACGACCAGGTCGGCGGTGACCGGAGCACGCTGCTCGGCCAGGGCTTGGATCGCCGGCGCGTCGCGAACGGTGAGCCGGGCGGCGGTGGCCGCACCGCCGCAGACCACGCCGAGACCGACCGCCACGGCGACCCATCCGCAGCGCCGCACCACGGCTCGGGGACGCCCGAGGCGGCCGAGCAGGTGCACAGCCCCAACCACCGTCAGAGCCGCCGCACTGCCGGTCACCAGCAGGACGGTGCGGCTGCCGAGGTGCAGGCCGGCGAGCGCGGTGAGCCAGGTCGCCACGGCGAGCCCGGCCAGGCGCAGATCCGGCGGCTCGGCAGCCGCACCGACCGGTGGGTCAGCGGCGACGGCGGACCCGCTCACACCGTCACCAGGTCTTTGAGCTGCTCGTAACGGGCGTCGCCGATCCCGTCGACCTGGCGCAGGTCACCGACGGACTTGAACCCGCCGTGCTGGTCCCGGTGGGTGAGGATCCGTTGGGCGAGCACCGGCCCGACCCCGGGCAGCGCGTCGAGCTGCGCCAGGGTGGCGGTGTTGAGATTGAGCGGCCCAGCGGCTGGGGCAGCCTCGCCGCCGGCTGGCCCGGCCGCACCACCGGGCACCGGCGGCGGCGTCACCCCAACCACGATCAACTCGCCATCGGTGACCTTGCGGGCGGGATTGAGCAGCGCCACGTCCACCCCCGGCAGCGCGCCGCCGGCCGCCTGCACCGCGTCGGCGAGACGGGACCCGGCCGGCAGGCGTACCAAACCGGGTTTGCGGACCTTGCCCGCTACCGCCACCACCACCTCGCCGGAGCCGGACGGGCTGGGGTCCCCCGCCGGTGCGGCCGACGCGGCGTCGCTGACAAGCGGGGCGACCGGTTCCGACTGCGGCCGGGATCGCCAGGCCCAACCGGCCGCACCCAACACCACCACCACGGCGACGACCGCCAACGCCCGCACACCCCGCCGCCCCGGGTCGAACGCCCCAGGACCGGGCAACCGCGAGCCGGGCGGGACCGCAGGGCCGCCCAGCGCCGGCTCCGCGACCGGCGCGGCGGGCTGGGAGGACAGCACGTCCGCAGGCGGCGCGCCGACCAGGGACGACGGGGGTACGCCCGCGAGCGGCGCCTCCGGCCGGGGCGGTGGTGCGACGGCCGCCTCCGTCAGCCGGCGCAGGCGCTGGCGTACCTCTGTCTCCTCGTCGTGCGACACAGCGCGACGCTATGGCGGCGGCCGGGACGCTGGGGTGCGGCGGCACCGCCCTGTGGACAACCAGCGCCACTGTGGACAACGCCCTGATCAAGGGGCGATCTGCTATGGGTGGACCGAGTCTGAACCGATCATCCGCCAGCGTCACCGGCGCTGGTCCATGGCGGGACATCGGCCCGTCCGGCCGGTCGCCACGGTTGCGGGGTGTCATCGTCGGGCCGGGGCCGCCCGGCCAGCATGCAGAGCACGGCGAGAACGAGGTAGACGATCGGCAGGAGGATCAGGTTGCCCTGGCCGGTGGAGACCTCCTCCGGCGGGCGCGGGTCGACCAGACCCCCGGGGTCCCGCACCACGACGACGCGTTGCCCCACCGAACCTTCCGGGTTGTTCGAGGCGCCGATGCTGCTCCCTGGCCACATCCCCAGTTCACCGGGAATGCGTTGGTCGTACTGGTCGGCAAGGGTGTAGTAGAGGTGACGGCCCTTCTCGTTGCCGTCGCGCACATCGATCACGGTTGCCACCACCCGTTCGCCGCGCTGCGTGAGCACTGTCGACCAGAACACCCCGGTGGCCACGAACATGAGGAGGGGACTGATCAGCCAAGCCACCGACAGCATGATCATCCGGGGTGGCGGCGACACCACCAGACCGGCCACCAGCAGGGCGACGCACCACACCACGGTGCCCAGCACAGCCACGTTGTCCGCTCGGATCCAGGTCGTTCCCGCCAGGGCACCGACCGCGCCGGTGATGGTGAACACCAGCAGATACCACGCCCCCAGTCGGTTGACGAATCGACGACCACGAGGCCTCATGGGCAGCAGACTAGGCCCGGCAGGCAATAGCGTGGCTTCGGCCGGGATACGTCGGCTCCGGTGGACAGACCACCAGAACCGACACCGTCATCAACGAACGACGCAGCCGCCCCTGTGGGTACGGCCGGGTGGCGAGCCGGAGCAGCTGTGCCGCGAGAACGGGTCAGCGGGCCTCTGGGTCGAGGCCGAGCACGGCCCGCCCGCCGTCCACCGGCAACGTCACCCCGTTGATGAAGCTCGCCGCGGGCGACAGCAGGTACGCGACCGCCTCGGCCACCTCCTCGACCTGCCCGATGCGGCCCACCGGGTGCAGCCGGGTCAGCTCGGCGTCGATCCACCGGGCCTGACTGGGATCCTGCCTGGCCAGGAATTCGGTGTGCCGGTCGGTGGCGATCGAGCCGAGCGCGACCGCGTTGGCGCGGATGCCGTGTCTGCCGTACTCGACGGCCAGCGCCCGGGTCAGTCCCTCCACGGCGGCCTTCGCCGTCGCGTACGGCAGAGCACCTGACACCGGCCGGCGGGCCTGGTGCGACGAGACGTTGACGATCGCGCCGCCGGCGGCGCGGGCCAGGAAGCGGCGGACGGCGACCGCGGCGCCCACCACGGCTGGACGCAGGTTCAGCCCGATCAGGTCCAGCACCGTGTCGGGCGACGCGGAGTGCAGCGCGGCGTCGCGGAACACCGCCGCGTTGTTCACCCAACCGCTGAGTGGCGCGGCGTGATCTGCCAGCTCGGCGGCGCGCTCGGCCACCTGCTCGTCGGCGGCGTCACCGACCACCGCGACGAGCCGGTCGGCGGCCGGGTGGCCGGCCAACCAGTCGACCGCGTCCGCGTCGCGCTCCAGCACGCACACCGTCATTCCGGTCGCCACCAGCCGTTCCACCACGGCCCGGCCGACACCGCGACCGCCTCCGGTCACCACACACGACGTGGGCACCACTCAGCCCTCCGGTCGGCGGTGGACGACCACGCAGGCCAGACCCGGGCCGGCGTGCGCGCCGACGACGGCACCCGCCTCGGAGACGTACGTGTCGTGCAGCCGGTCGCCGAACCGCTCGGTCAGCGCGGCGCGCAACGCCTCGGCCCGTTGCGGTGCGGCCAGGTGGTGTACCCCGAGATCCACGTCGTCGCCGCCGGCCGCCTCGACGGCCAGGTCCACGAGACGGGCCACTCCCCGGCTGGCGGTACGGACCTTCTCACGTAGCACGATCGAGCCGTCCGGCATGTGCATGATCGGCTTGACGGACAGGGCGGTGCCGAGCAGCGCCTCGGCCGCGTTGATCCGGCCGCCCCGGCGGAGGAACTCCAGCGTGTCGACGTAGAACCAGACGGTGGTGCGGGCGACGGCGGCGAGCGCCGCGTCGCGTACCTCGGCACGGTCGCCGCCGGCCGCGGCGACGGTGGCCGCCGCGATGGCCGGAAAGCCCAGCCCCATGCCCGCCGAGCGGCTGTCCACGACCTCCACCCGACCGTCCAGGTCGGCGGCGGCCAGTCGGGCGGCCTCCACCGTGCCGGACAGCGCTGCGGAGAGGTGCACCGAGACGATCCCGTCGGCGCCGGCGTCGAGCAGGTGACGGTACGTCCGGGCGAACTGCTCGGGTGCCGGTCGGGAGGTGGTCGCCGTGACCCGGCGGGCGCTCAGTGCCAGGGTGGCGTCGGCCGGCTGGGTCTCCACCCCCTCCAGCCCTTCGGCGCCGTTGAGGACGACGGTCAACGGGACGACGGTCAGCCGGTGCGCCTGCACCAGCTCGGACGGAAGGTAGGCGGTGGAGTCGATGACAACCGCGACGGGCATGCCCGGCACGCTAGCCGATCGAGGCCGCGAACGCCGAGACGCGAGTGCTCAGACCGCGTCGACGGCGACCGGGGCGGTGATCAGGCCGACGTTGTGCGCCCGCAACTGCCAACCCCGCACGTCGTCGTGGCGCAGCTCGGTCCAGTGGCAGTTGGCCAGCGAGCCGATGGTGCGCAGCACGGCGGTGTCCCAGCCGAGCAAGTGTCCGATGCCCTGCCGGGAGCCGCCACCGTGAGTGGCGATCACCACGGTGCCGCCCCGCGCCGCGTCGGCCGCCTCCTGTAGCGCCGCGCCGACCCGCTCGCCGAGGTCGCTCAGGGGCTCCAGATCCGTGCCCGGGTCGGGGTCGCCGGCCAGCCAGCGCGCGTACTCCTCGGGGAAGCGCTCGGCGACCGCGGTGAGGTGCAGACCCTGCCACTGGCCGAAGTGCCGCTCGCGCAGCCTGGCGTCGGTGCGTACCGGCAGCCCGGTCAGCGCGGCGAGCGCGGCGGCGGTCTCCGCGGCGCGGCTCAGGTCGCTGGCCACGATGGCGTCGGGCCGCAGTGCCGCGAGCAGCGGGGCTGCGGCGCGGGCCTGGTCGCGGCCAAGCTCGTTGAGGGGTACGTCGGTCTGCCCCTGGACGCGGTTGGCGGCGTTCCAATCGGTGTTGCCGTGCCGCCAGACGATCAGGCGGGTCATTCGGCGACGGCGGACCCGCTGGCGTCGGCCTCGACCAGGTCGCGATCGACAAACGGGATGGTGGGGCAGTCCTTCCAGAGGCGGTCGAGCCCGTAGAACTCGCGCTCCTCGGTGTGCTGGACGTGCACCACGATGTCGACGTAGTCGAGCAGCACCCAGCGGCCACCACGCTCGCCCTCGCGCCGCACCGGCTTCGCCTTCTCCGGCAGCTCCAGCAGGCTCTCCTCGATGGCGTCGACGATGGCCAGCACCTGACGCTCGTTGGGGGCAGCGGCGAGCACGAACGCGTCGGTGATGGCGAGCTGGTCGCCGACGTCGATGATCGCGATGTCCTGCGCCTTCTTGTCGGCGGCGGCCTGGGCGGCCGCGATAGCCAGCTCGTGAGCGCGTTCGGAAACTGTCACCATTCTCCTTCGATCAAGCGTGCGATCCTCCAAGCGTCTCATACCCGGCGGCACCCCGATCGGCCAGTTGTGGTCGGTTAGGTGCACAAAGCGGGGCATAGCGGGTGTGCTCAGCGCTGATAGAGGCTCCGCTTGGCGATGTACTGCACCACACCGTCGGGCACCAGATACCAGACCGGCTCACCTCGGGCGACCCGGGCACGGCAGTCGGTCGACGAGATCGACATCGCGGGCACCTGGATCAGGCTGACGGTGTCCGCCGGGAGGTGCTTGTCGGTCAACGGGAACCCGGGCCGGGTCACGCCGATGAAGTGGGCCAGCTCGAAGATCTCGTCGAGGTCCTTCCAGGACAGGATGCGTTGCAGGGCGTCCGCGCCGGTGATGAAGAACAGCTGCACCTTCGGGCCGTACTCGGCCTGGAGGTCGCGCAGGGTGTCGACCGTGTAGGTCGGCCCACTGCGGTCGATGTCGACCCGGCTGACCTGGAAGCGGGGGTTAGAGGCGGTCGCGATCACCGTCATCAGGTACCGGTCCTCGGCAGGGCTGACCGGCTCGTCGGCCTTCTGCCACGGCTGCCCGGTGGGAACGAAGACCACCTCGTCCAGGCCGAACCGGTCCGCCACCTCACTGGCGGCGACAAGGTGCCCGTGGTGGATCGGGTCGAAGGTGCCACCCATGATCCCGATCCGCCGGATATCTTCCTCCACCCAATGATCGTAGGCCGAGCGAAGTGGCCGACCATCCCGGCCCGGCACCGCCGTACGTCACCTCACTCCGAGCCACAAACCCGCGCGCCGCGACCACCCGACGCCCCGCGGTGATCGACTCGGCCCAGCACGGTGATCGACTCGGCCCCGCGCGGTGATCGACTCGGCCCCGCGCGGTGATCGACTCGGCCCCGCGCGGTGATCAACTCGGCTTCCTGGAAGTCGGCCCTTCCGGGAGACCCGGACACCGCGAGTTCATGAAAGCCGAGTCGATCAAGGGAGAGGCGCCGCACGCAGAGCGCGCCGCACGCAGAGCGCGCCGCACGCAGAGCACCGCACGCAGAGCACCGCACGCAGAGCGCCGCACGCAGGGGTCGCAGCGTTCCTTTCGTCGGCGTATATTCGTCGACGAGTAACCGTCGACGAGCGAGGGGGTCGTCGTGCCGAAGCGGCGCAAGGTCGGCAATCTGCTGGCGCTGGCCGTGCTGTCCGCCCTGGTCCAGCGGCCCATGCACCCGTACGAGATCGCCACCGCACTGCGCGCCTGGGGCAAGGACCAGGACATGGAGTTCAAGTGGGGGTCCTTCTACACGGTGATCGGCAATCTGGACAAGCACCACCTGATCGAGGCGGTGGAGAGCGTGCGCGAGGGCCGACGCCCGGAACGCACCGTCTACCGGATCACCGACGCGGGGCGGGCGGAGCTGGTCGACTGGGCCCGCGAGCTGGTCTCCACCCCGATGCCGGAGCATCCCCGGTTCCGGGCCGGGCTGTCCGTGCTCGCCGCTCTGCATCCCGACGAGGCCACCGACCTGCTGCGGCAACGGCTGGACCTGTTGCAGGACGCGATCCGCCAGGACCGCGAAGCGCTCGACGCGCACCTGCGGGAGATTCCGCGACTGTTCCTGGTGGAGTCGGAGTACGACCTCGCCATGCGGGACGCGGAGGCGACCTGGCTGCGGGCCTTGCTAGCGGAGCTGACCTCGGGGAGCTACCCCGGGTTGGACACCTGGCGGACCTTCCACGAGACCGGCGAGATGCCGGCCGAGCTGACCGAGTTGGCCCAGAGAAGCAGCACCCCGAAGGCCAACCCCGACACGCCAACCGCCCACACCCCGGAGGCAAGCACCGACAGCTCCGAACGCCCCGACAGCAGCAGCCGGAGAGCCGACAGCGCCGGCTGAAGAGCGGCCCGGCGAGGTGCGCCAACACCTCGCCGGGGCCCTGACCCCGAACCGACGCCTGGGAAGGCACCCGGCCCGAAGCGGCAACCACGAGGATAACCGGGCTCCCTCCCAGGTCCGTGCGCCCGCGCACCAACGGACCACATCAGGTCCGTGCGCCCGCGCACGAACGACCACACCCCAGGGAGGAACATGACCACGGTACGAACCGCGATCGTCATCGGCGGCGGCATCGCCGGGCCGGTGACAGCGCTCGCGCTGCGCCGCGCCGGCATCACCGCAACCGTCTACGAGGCGTACCCCACGACGGCCAGCGGCATCGGCGGGACCCTCGCCCTCGCGCCCAATGGCGTGGCGGCCCTGCGTACGGTCGGCGCGCACGAGGCGGTGACGGCGATCGCCACCCCGATCGAGCGCAGCGCGCTGGCCATCGGCCGTCGCCGCATCGAGCTGCCCACGCTGACCGGGGTGCCGCCACTGCACGTGGTGCACCGGGCTGAGCTGTACCGGCTGTTGCACGACCAGGCGAGCGCCGAGGGCGTGCCGTTCGCGTACGGCAAGCGTCTGGTCGACGCCGAGCAGACCGACGACGGCGTGACCGCGCACTTCGAGGACGGCAGCACCGCGACCGCCGACGTCCTCGTCGGCGCGGACGGGATCCGCTCCACGGTCCGCGGCCTCATCGACCCGGCCGCGCCCGGCCCCCGGTTCACCGGGCTGCTCGGTTTCGAGGCGGTCGCCCGGCACGAGGTGGACGCCGAGCCGGGCACGATGACGTTCGCGTTCGGGCGACGCGGCTACTACCTGTACTGGCCGGAGCCCGGCGGCGGCACCCGGTGGGGGGCCAACCTGCCGCAGCAGCGGCCGTTGAGCCTGGTCGAGGCCCGCGCGGTGCCGGCGGAGCAGTGGCTGGACACGCTGCGCGGCAGCTACGGTGACGACGACCCGGGCCGGGAGCTGATGGCGACCAGCACCGCCGACGACCTCCAGGTGGTCGGGTCGTTGCAGATCATGCCGCCCGTGCCGCACTGGCACCGGGGCCGGATGGTGCTGGTCGGCGACGCGGCGCACGCGCCGTCGAACAGTTCGGGGCAGGGCGCGTCGCTGGCCATCGAGAGCGCGGTGCAGCTTGCCCGGTGTCTGCGCGACCTGCCGGACGTCCGGGCGGCGTTCGACGCGTACGTGCGGTTGCGGCGCACCCGGGTGGAGAAGGTCGCCGCCCGCGCGGCCCGGATCAACCACGCCAAGGCGCCCGGGCCGGTCGCCCGGACGCTGATGCCGTTGCTGATGCCGCTGATGGTGCGCACCGTGCTGGACCCGGAGAAGACCGTCGCCGACGAGCAGCGTTACGTCATCGACTGGGACGCGCCGGTCACGGCGGAGCCGGCCCTGCGCTGACCTGAGCTGCGGGCGCGGGGCGGCCAGCACCGCCACCCCGCGCCGGGCCAGCGGTCAGGCGGAGGCGGCGGCCACCGCCGTCCGGGCGACCAGCGCGCGGCGCAGGTCGTCGTCGGCGTCGGTCACCACCCGGCGTAGGCCGGGGGTGAGGTCGTCGCGGGCCAGCAGCGCCGCGGCCGCCTCCCGGGTGGGCTGCGCCACGGCGTAGCGGGGGAACGCCAGGGCCGCCACCCGGTCGGCCGTCCAGGGGGTACGTCGGTGCGCGGCGGCCGGCATCTCCGCGAAGTACCGATCGACGTACTCGGCGGTCAGCTCGGCCTGTTCGGGTTGCCAGAACCCCTCGGCGGTCGCCTCCAGCAGCCGGCTGGACAGGTCGGTGTCCCGCACGACGATCTCCCAGGCCGCCTGCTTCGCCGCCGGGTCGGGCCGGGCCGCCCGGCAGAGGGCGGCCCGCTCCGCGCCTGTGGAGCTGTTGTCGGCGGCTGCCTCGATGGCGATCTCCGCCTCGCCGGCGGCGCCGAGCACCACCAGTCGGCGCAGCGCCGCCCAGCGCAGCTCGGTGTCGACCGTCAGCCCGCCGGGCACGTCGCGGCCGGCGAGCCAGCCGACGAGCAGATCCGCATCGGTGGTCGAGGCGATCCAGGCCCGCGCGGCGGCGAGTTGCAACGACTTCCCGGCCGGCGCGCCGTCGAGCAGCCGCTGGCACGCCCCCGCGACCCGGGCCAGCGCGGCGGATCGGGTCAGCGGGTCGAGGTAGCGGTCGACCAGTGACCGACTGAGGGTCAGCACGTCCTCCGCGATGATCACCTCGGTCTCGGCGGGTAGCGCGGCGACCATCAGATCGACCAGGCCGGCGACCGGCCGCTCCCCGTCGGTCGCCGCGTCCAGTGCCGCGCCCCAGAGCACCGCCCGGGCGAGCGGGTCGGCCAGGCCGGGCAACACCAGCGGGACGGCGTCCGCCGACGCCGGGTCGAGACGCACCTTGGCGAACGTGAGGTCACCGTCGTTGAGCAGCAGCAGCCGGGCCGCCGGCTCCCCGGCCAGCGCACCGAGCACCGTCCGGCCACCGTCGGCGCCGGGGTCGATGTCCACCTCGTCGCGCCGCACGGTGCCGTCCGCCGAGTAGCGGCCCACGCCGATCCGGTGTGGGCGCAGCACCGGGTGAGACTCCGGTGCGGTCTGCACCACGGCCACCTCGGTGTAGCGGCCGTCGGCGTCCACCTCGACCTCGGCCCGCAGCGTGTTGACCTGCGGTTGGCGCAGCCACAGCTCGGCCCAGCCGGACAGGTCCCGCCCGCTCGCGCTGGAGAGGCTGGCCAGCAGGTCGGCGAGGGTCGCGTTGCCGAAGCGGTGCGCGGCGAAGTGCGCGTTCAGGCCGGCGAGGAACGCCTCGTCGCCGAGCCACGCGACCAACTGCCGCAGCACGCTGGCTCCCTTGGCGTACGAGATGCCGTCGAAGTTGAGCAGGCCCTGCTCGGCGTCGGCCACCTCCGTCGGTGCGATCGGGTGGGTGGAGGGCCGCTGGTCGGCGGCGTAACCCCAGGCCTTGCGTCGCATGGCGAAGGTCGTCCAGGCCTGCGGGAAGTGGGTCGCCTCGGCGGTGACCCGGGTGCCGAGGTATTCCGCGAAAGACTCGTTCAACCACAGGTCGTCCCACCAGCGCATGGTGACCAGGTCACCGAACCACATGTGGGCCATTTCGTGGGCGATGGTGCCGGCCCGCTGCTCGCGCTGCGTGTCGGTGACCGCCGAACGGAACACGTAGTCGTCGCGGAAGGTGACCAGGCCGGGGTTTTCCATCGCGCCGCCGTTGAACTCGGGCACGAACGCCTGGTCGTACTTGCCGAACGGGTAGCGCTCGGTGAAGAGCTGGTGGAACCGGTCCAGGCACTGCCGGGTGATGGTGAAGATCTCCTCGGCGTCGGCGTCGAGGTGCTCGGCGAGGGACCGACGGCAGTAGATGCCCAGCGGCACACCGTCGTGCTCGGCCCGCCGGACGTGGTACGGCCCGGCGATCAGCGAGAAGAAGTACGTGGCCAGGGGCGCGCTCGGGGCGAACTCCCAGCGCCCGGGGGCCGGGTTGGCGGCCAACTCGGCGTTGCCGACGACAATCCACTGCGGTGGCGCGGTGACCGAGAGGGTGAACGGGGCCTTGAGGTCGGGCTGGTCGAAGGCGGCGAAGATGCGCTGCACGTTGTCGAGGAAGGACTCGGCGTAGAGGTAGGTCTCCCCGTCGGCCGGATCGACGAAGCGGTGCATCCCCTCCCCCGTCCGGGAGTACGCCATGTCCGCCTCGACGACGAGCGTGTTGTCCGCGGCGAGGTCGTCGAGCGGCAGCCGATTGTCGCTGAGCAGGCCGGGATCGAGGTCGCGGTCGTTGAGGCGTACGCCAAGCAGTTTTGCGGGCTTGACCTCGGCGAAGGTCGCGGCGCCGGTGGTGGCCCGGAAGCGGATCTCGACGCGGGAGCGGAACAGGGCCGCGTCACCGGTCAGGTCGAGGTCCACTTGATAGGACTCGACAGTAATCGCCGCGCCACGCGCGGTCGCCTCTACACGGGTCAGGCTCGGCATCCGCTTATCCTGCCCGATGGGGATCGGCACCCGGTCACCACACGACCCTCGGCACTGGAGGAAAGAACCATGGCGCAGCACCCCAAGGGCGACTTCGACCTCTCTCGGGCGGTCTGGCAGCGAGCCGAGGGGGACACCTCCGACAGCGCCGTCGAGGTCGCCTTCGTCGACGACCTGATCGGGATGCGCAACTCGGCCGAGCCGGAAGGGCCGGTGCTGGTCTTCACCCAGGCCGAGTGGGACGCGTTCGTGGCCGGCGCGCAGGACGGCGAATTCGACCTGGACTGATCGGGCCCGACTCGTCGGTGCTGGGTCGACGTGCCGGTGCCCGTGGCCCTGGCACCGGCACGGCGACGCGCGCGGGGTGGCCGATCCACTCCCGGATCGGCCACCCCGGGCTCCAGGTCACCCATCGGAGGGGCCGTCGCCATCGCCCCAGCCGAGGCCACCGGGGCCCGGGGCGTGGTGGAAGCCGGGATGGTCGGCCACATCGACGCACCGCTCGCCGTCCGGGCCGAGCGCACCGCAGAACAGCCGCTCGGCCCGCTGCCAGGCATCCGCCGGCGACAGGGCCGCCGCCCCCAGCGCCACCTCCGGCCGGAGCAGGCTCAACGCCTCCGCGTACGCCACGGCCAGCTCGCGCGCCTCGGCCGTGCCGGGTGCGGTGAAGCCCAGGTGCACGGTGAAGAACCGGTGCGGTCGAGTGGGCCGCCGGGGCGGCCCGATCAGTGACCGCCCGTCGCGGCCTCCGCCCAGTGCCCCGGCCGCTCGCCGTTGCCGCCAGTGCGGCGATCTGTTGTCTCGCATCCGCCCTCCCCGTGGTTGCCCCACCAGCAGCAAAGCAGGTTCCGCCGCCCCTGGGAGGGGCCAGCCGCGCGGGGTTCAGCGGCGCCGACGGGGGTAAGCGCGATGGTCGACAGCGACCAGCCGGACCTGCGTGTGAGGAGACCCGATGGCGACCATGCCGGCCGACCGCAGCCCGGACAGCACGCTCGCACTGCTCCGCTCCGGCTACCGGTTCATCGGTGAACGCTGCGAGCGGTACGGCAGCGACATCTTCCGGACCCGGATCCTGCTCGCCCCGACCATCTGCCTGCGCGGCCGGCCGGCGGCGGAGCTGTTCTACGACAATGACCGCTTCCACCGTGCCACCGCGATGCCGCTGCGGGTGCAACGGACCCTGACCGGTCAGGGTGGGGTGCAGGGACTGGACGGGCCGGAGCACTCCGAGCGCAAGGCCATGTTCATGTCGATCATGACACCGGCCGCGATCCGGCAGCTCGGCCAGCTCTTCGACGACGCGTGGCGAACCCGGATCGACGCCTGGGAGCACGCCGGCCCGGTGTCGCTCTACGACGAGTTGGGACGGCTGCTGACCCGGGTGGTCTGCACCTGGGCCGGGGTGCCGCTGCCCGAGTCGCAGGTCGAGCGGCGCGCCGTCGAGCTGCACGCCATGATCGAGGCCCCGGCGGTGATCGGCCCCCGGCACTGGCGGGGACGGCTCGCCCGGTACCGCGCCGAGCACTGGCTCGCCGACCTCATCGAACGGACCCGGGTCGGCTTCGCTCCGGCGCCGGCCGGCAGCGCGCTGGCCGTGATCGCCGAGCACCGGGACGTGCGGGGCAACCTCCTCCCCCGGCGGATCGCGGCGGTGGAGCTGCTCAACGTGCTGCGCCCGGTGGTCGCCGTCGACCAGTACATCGCCTTCGCCGCGCTCGCCCTGCACGACCATCCGGCCTGGCGGGAACGGGTCCGCGACGACGACGAGGCCACCGGGCACTTCGTCCAGGAGGTACGCCGCTACTACCCGTTCTTTCCGATCGCGGCGGCCCGGGTCCGCCGAGCCTTCGACTGGCAGGGCCACCACTTTCCCCAGGGACGACGGGTGCTGCTCGACCTCTACGGCACCAACCACCACCCGGCGCTCTGGCCGCAACCGGAACTGTTCCGCCCGGAGCGGTTCGCCGGCCGCCAGGTGGACCCGTTCGAGCTGATCCCGCAGGGCGGCGGTGACCACTGGGCCGGTCACCGCTGCGCCGGGGAGTGGATCACCATCGACCTGATGAGGCGGGCGGTCACCAACCTGACCCGCACCATGCGCTACGACGTTCCCGTCCAGGACCTAGCCCTGGACCTGCACCGGATGCCCGCGCTGCCACCCCTGGGCCTGACCCTGAGCAACGTCCGCCGCACCGGCTGACCCCCGCACCGGCTGACCCCGCCCCGCCGATCGCGGTGACCGGCGAGGCGGTGCGGCCAATCCGTCAGGGATGCAGAACGCTACGCAGACAACCATCTTCCTTCTTCTCGAACAGCTCGTACCCCTGGGCGCCCTGCTCCAGCGAGAGCGGGTGGGTGGCCAGATAACCGGGATCGATCTCGCCAGCGGCGAGCCGGTCGAGCAGCATCGGGATGTAGCGCTGCGCGTGCATCTGCCCCATCCGCAGCACCAGAGCCTTGTTCATGGCCGCGCCGAGCGCTTCACCCGGTCGTACGCGTACGTCGGCCCGGGGCACCGCTACCCGGGGTCCGGCGGTCGAAACAACCCGGCTGTTTGATTGCCGGAAATGCGGGCAGATGCTGCTCAAGACGGCCGAGCCCTGTCCCGCCACGGAGTTGTGATGTCCTCGTTCAGCCCTGCTGGTGACACCCGGCGTGCCACGCCCCGGTGGGACGTCGAACACGCGGGCGCCCGCACCGCCCGGCTGCCGATGGCGTACGTCCTGCCGCTGCGCTGGCACACCGACGCCGGCCTGGCCGAACTGACCGACTACCTGCGCTGGCTGGCTGCCCGGGTCGACGTGCTGATGGTCGACGGGTCCCCTCCGGACCTCTTCGCGCGGCACGCCGAGGCGTGGCGAGGGCTGGTCCGGCACCTTCCACCGGATCCGAGCGAGTGCGGCCTCAACGGCAAGGTGCTGGGCGTACGCACCGGCGTCCGCGCGGCCGGCCACGAGCAGGTGGTGATCGCCGACGACGACGTCCGGTACGACGAGGCCGCGCTGACCGCGGTGCACCGGCTGCTGGACCGGGCCGACCTGGTACGACCGCAGAACTACTTCGACCCGCTGCCCTGGCACGCCTGGTGGGACACCGGCCGCACGCTGCTCAACCGGGCGCTCGGAACGGACTACCCGGGCACCCTCGCCGTGCGGCGCAGCACCTTCCTCGCCATGGGCGGGTACGACCCGGACGTGCTCTTCGAGAACCTGGAGCTGATTCGCACCGTGCGCGCGCACCACGGCACCGAGGCGGCCCCGGCCTGGCTGTACGTCCGCCGACTGCCTCCGGACGCCGCGCACTTCCGGGGGCAGCGGGTCCGTCAGGCGTACGACGACCTGGCCCAGCCGGTCCGCCTGCTGACCGCGCTCGCGGTCCTGCCGGCGCTGGCGGCGGCGGTCGCGTCGCGCCGGCCCCGGCTGCTGCTCGGCGCGGCGGTCGGCGTGGTGGCTCTCGCCGAGACGGGTCGCCGCCGCGCCGGCGGCTCCCGGGTGTTCCCCCCGACCACGGCCCTGGCGGCCCCGCTCTGGCTGCTGGAACGCGGCACCTGCAGCTGGCTGGCGCTCGCCCAGCGCTTCCTGTTCGGCGGCGTCCGCTACAACAACACGCGCATTCGCCGAGCCGCCAACCCCGCCCCACACACCCGCGCGATCTTGCACTTTCGGTGGGGACAAAGCGCTAGGTAAACGACAAACGGTCGACCGAAACTGCAAGATCGCGAGGCGTGAGTGGGGCGCCGCGTGGGCATGGGACAGCTCGCGGGCACTGGGGTGGCCGCGAGCTGTCGTTGCTGGTGGGTGGGTGGGATCAGGGGGTGACGTGCTGCTTGGCCTGCTGGGCCTGGTCCTTGACGTCGTGGGCGGCGGACTTCGTGTCGTCCTTGACCGCGTGCACGGCGTCCTGAGCGGTGGACTTCACCGACTGGGCGGCGTGCTGGGCCGGCTCGCGCAGCTCCTCCTTGAGTTCGCTGGCCACCGCGCTCAACTTCTCCGTCACCGCGCCGCTGTGCTCGCTGACCTTCGCCTTCACCTGGGTGGCGGCCTGCTGCTCGCGGCGGGAAGCCGGGATCAGCGACGAGGCCAGCCAGCCGACCCCGAAGGCGATCAGACCGGCGGCGAGAGGGTTGCCCTGGGACGTCTGCCGGATCACCCGCGGCGCGCTGTGCGCGGCGTCGCTGACCGTGGTGGCCGCCGACTGCGCAGCGTCGCTGACGCTGGAGGCCGCGGACGAGGCGCGGTCACCCACCGAGTGGGCGGCGTGGTCGGTGCCGTGGCTGAGGTCAGACGCGGTTCCCATGACCTTGTCCCTCACATTCTGCAAAGCGGAGCGGGCCCGCTGCTTGCGGTCGTCGACGATGCGGCCGGGGCTGACCTTGTACGCCAGCGCGTCCACATCGGAGCTGAGGCTGTTACGGGTGGCTTCGATCTCCCGGCGGATCTGATCGGGATCGGTGCTCATCGGGTGACTCCCTCCGGGTGCGGCTTGAGCGCGTCGGGGATCCGCTGCACGCTGTCGTTGGTCTGCTTGAGCCCGCGTACGTGCTGGGCGTTCTTCTTGGCCATCGAGTAGAGGACCGCGGCGACCACGGCCCAGATCACCGCCACGATCAGCGCGGCCAGGCCGGAGTCCATGACGTTGTCCAGGAACTGCCACACGGCGATGGACACGAAGAGCGCCACCATGTAGCCGCCGAAGCCGGCACCGCCGAAGAGGCCCGCCGCCTTGCCGGCCTTCTTGCCCTCCTGGCGGATCTCGGCCTTGGCCAGCTCGACCTCCTGACGCATCAGCGTCGACAGGTCGGTGGTGACCTGCCGCATCAGGTCACCCAACGAGCTGTTCTTCACCTCCGCGGCGGTGTGCGGAGCACCCGCGTCGGGGTGGTAACCGGAGTCCACGCCGGACCCCTGCGTCGGCATGCTCATGCCGTCGCCTCCCTTCGGATGACTCGGCGGCTCACGGGCGCGGGCTGCCGCTGGACGGCACGCCCGGCAGCGGGTCGGTCTGGGTCACCGGCGGCAGCGGCTGACCGGTACCGGAGTGCTCCGGGTAGTCGCCCCGGCCGGGCTCGGCGTGGCCACCGGACGCCGGATCGGCGTAGTTGCCGGAAGCCGGGTCGGCGTAGTTGCCGGGCGCCGGATCGGCGTAACCGCCGGACGTCGGCGGGGTGTGCGTGCCGGGGGTCGGGTCGAGGTAGCCGCCCGGCGGGACGGCGTCCGGCACCGCGCGGGGCGCCGGCGGCGGCGTCGGAATCACGGCGGTCCGCTCCGGGTCGTACGCCCCGGCGCCCCGATAGGTCGAGGATCCGTTGCCGGAGTCGTCGCCCCCAGCGGAGAGGCCACGGGTCAGCCGGCCGGCCAGCACACCGAGGACGGCCGCGCCGACCAGGAAGGTGCCCGGGTTACGCCGTGCGTAGTCGCGTACCTCGGTGAGCAGGTCACCGGGCTCGCGCTCCTCAAGCCACCCGGCGACGCCGTGCACCCGGTCGGCGGCCTGGCGGGCCAGCTCGGTCACCGGGCCGGCCTGGCCACCCTGCTCGGCCATCGAGCGCATCTCGTCGGCCAGTGAACGCAGCCCACCGGCGGCCCGGCGCTGCTGCTCACCGGTCTGGCTGGCGAGCTGGCTGCGCGCCTCGCCGTACAGGTTGCGGGCCTGCCGGGCCGCCTCGCGGCCAACCTCGGTGCCCTGCTCCTTGGCGGTCTGGGCGACCGCGCCACCAGCCTGCGCCGCCTCCGAGCCGACCTGGCGCGCCTGCTCGCGGACGCCGCCGCCATTGGTCGACTGCTGCCCGTACGTGGAAGACGTGGGTGAAAGATCGTAAGTCATGATTTCCCTTCCGCTCAGAAAGTCGTCGCGGTTGTGCCGGGGGATGCGGTCGCGTTCTCCGCAGCCGCTGACCATTCACCTACCCTGCGTTCTGGCCTCCATACCTCTTCGTGCATTTCTCTGCGGGCCCGACTGGATGGACTTCAAAATGGAGGATCGTCGGGCTGCGTCACGTCGCCGCTGCGGACAGTGAGGTTCGCGAGGGCCGGCAGATCCACGAAGGGGGCAGCGATGGCACGAGACGCGCGGGGCGGCCGAGCGGCCGTCCACCGACCCCGGGTCCAACTGGCCGCGTTGGTGGTGGCCGGTGTCTTCCTGCTGATCGGCGTCCTCGGCTACATCCCCGGCATCACCACCAACTACGGCGAGCTGAGGTTCGGCGGGCACCACTCGGACGCGCGGCTGCTCGGCCTGTTCCAGGTGTCGATCCTGCACAACGCGGTGCACCTGATCTTCGGGCTGGCGGGCCTGGTGCTGGCCCGCAGTGTCGCCGGCGCCCGGGTGTTCCTGGCCGCCGGTGGCGCGATCTACCTCGCCCTCTGGCTGTACGGCCTGGGGATCGAGGCGATCAACCCGGAGGGCGGCGCGAACATCCTGCCGGTCAACGACGCCGACAACTGGCTGCACCTCGCGCTCGGCTTCGGAATGCTCGCGCTCGGGCTGCTGCTGTCGAACCAGGCGGGCACCGGCGGACGCCTGGACAGCCCCGCCGACCGGCACTGAACTGGGTTTCGTGGTCGTGCCCGCAGGGGTAATCGACCTACGAAGGAGGTTCGATCATGCCTCGTTGGCTCCGCGACAACGCCCTGGCCGTCGCCATGCTGGGTGCGTTCCTGGTCTTTCTGGTGTTGCAAAGCGTGTTCGGCTGGCAGACCCACAATGCGGAGCTGACCGAGTTCGGGGCCACCCCGCTGAGCTGGCCGGCGTACCTGACCAGCGGGCACTTCGCCGAGTCGGTCTTCGAGAACTGGGAGTCGGAGTTCCTCCAGATGGGCGGGTACGTGCTGCTCACCGCGTATCTGGTGCAGCGGGGCTCGGCCGAGTCGAAGCCGATGGACCAGACCGACCGGCCAGAGGACGACGAGCGCCGGGCAACCCCGCAGTCACCCTGGCCGGTACGCGTCGGCGGTCTGCCGCTGGTGATCTACCGGAACAGCCTCTCCCTCGCGCTACTGCTGATCTTCGCCGGTTCGTTTATCGGTCACCTGATCGGTGGCACCGCCGCGTACAACCAGGAGCAGGCGCTGCAGAGCGGGGCGCCGCCGATCGGGGTGTGGGAATTCCTCGGCACCAGCGACTTCTGGTTCCAGTCCATGCAGAACTGGCAGAGCGAGTTCCTGGCGGTCGGTGCGCTGATCCTGCTGAGCATCGTCCTGCGCCAGCACGGTTCGCCGGAGTCGAAGCCGGTCACCGTCGCGCACGCCAGCACCAGTGCCTGACCCGGCGACGGGCAGCGGCGCGGCGGCCGTCAGGCCGCCACCGGCAGCCGCTTGGCGAAACAGACGCTGTACGGGTTACCGACGTACTCGCCGTAGACCGGGATCTGCTGGTAGCCGCAGGAGGTGTACAACGCGATAGCGGCCGGCAGGTAGGTGCCCGTCTCCAGGCAGACCATCGAGTGCCCCTGCCGGAACGCGCACTCCTCCAGCGCGGCGAGCAGCTGACGGGCGATGCCCCGCCCCCGGTACGCGGGCCGGACGTACATCCGCTTGATCTCGCCGGTCTCGGCATCGATCGCCTGGAGCCCACCGCAGGCGACCGCCCGACCGTTCACCACCGCCGCCAGATAGCGGACGTCGTCATGGGGGACGAAGACCTGCCCGTCCAACCCACCATCGGCCTCGCGCAGCTCACGCTGCTGGGCGATGAGCATGGCGGCGATCTCCGGATCGATGGCAGGCCGGGACTCGATCAGCATCACCCCACGCTAGGACGCGTGGATTTCGCGAAGGTTTCCGGAATTCAACCCCGTCACGGAGCGCAACGAAACTACTCGGCGTCGTCCTCGTCGTCGAGGTCGTCGGACGCGTCCGCGCCCACCTCGTCCGCCGATCGCACCCGGCGAGCCTTCCGGGCCGCAAGCCGGTCCGCCGCGGAGGCCCGATTCGACTTCTCCTCCAGACGGACGTCGGTGCCCCGGTTGCCGGGTACGAAGTCGACGCCGGCGTAGAGCGTCGGCTGCCAGTCGAACTCGCGCTCACCGATCCGGACCAGGTCACCGGGCTGCGCTCCGGCCTTGGCCAGCTTGTCCTCCACCCCGAGCCGGGCCAGCCGGTCAGCCAGGTAGCCGACCGCCTCGTCGTTGTCGAAGTTGGTCTGCTTGACCCAGCGCTCCGGCCGGACGCCGCGAACGGTGAACGAGCCGTCCGCCTCGGCGGTGATGGTGAAACCGTCGTCGTCCACCGCCATCGGGCGGATCACGATCCGGGTCGGCTCGGCGGGCGGCGCGGCCTTACGCTCCGCCTCGACCAGCTCGGCCATCGCGTAGGTCAGCTCCTTGAGCCCTTCCCGGGTGGCCGCGGACACCTCGAACACCCGGTAGCCGCGCTCCTCCAGGTCGGGGCGCACGATCTCGGCCAGGTCCCGGCCGTCCGGCACGTCGACCTTGTTGACGGCGACCAGCCGGGGGCGGTCGGTCAGGCCGCCGTACTGGCTCAGCTCGGCCTCGATGGCGTCGATGTCCGCCACCGGGTCACGGCCGGGCTCCAGGGTCGCCGAGTCGATGACGTGCACCAGCACCGCGCAGCGCTCGATGTGCCGCAGGAACTCCAGGCCCAGCCCCTTGCCGGTGGCCGCGCCGGGGATCAGGCCGGGCACGTCGGCGACGGTGAAGGTGTGGTTGTCCATCCGGACGACACCGAGGTTGGGCACCAGGGTCGTGAACGGGTAGTCGGCGATCTTCGGCTTCGCGGCGGAGATCACCGAGATCAGCGACGACTTGCCGGCGGACGGGAAGCCCACCAGGCCCACGTCGGCGACGCTCTTCAGCTCCAACACGATGTCCAACTGGTCGCCGGGCTCCCCCAGCTCGGCGAAGCCGGGAGCCTTGCGCTTGGCGTTGGCCAGCGAGGCGTTGCCCCGCCCGCCGCGCCCGCCGCGGGCGATCTCGAAGGTGGTGCCGGCACCGACCATGTCGGCCAGCACCGTGCCATCGGTGCTCTGCACCACGGTGCCGTTGGGCACCTTGAGCACCAGGTTGCGGCCGTTGGCCCCGTCCCGGTTCGACCCGGCGCCGCCCTTGCCGTTGTCGGCCTTGACGTGCGGGTGGAAGTGGAAGTCGAGCAGCGTGGTCACCTGCGGGTCGACGACCAGGGACACGCTGCCCCCATGCCCACCGTTACCACCGTCCGGCCCGCCGAAGGGCTTGAACTTCTCGCGGTGGATCGAGACACAACCGTGCCCGCCATCGCCGGCCTGCAGATGCAGAACGACCCGGTCAACGAACGTTGCCACGGCGTCAATCCTTCCAGCGAGGTCCAACCCCGCACTTCGAAAAAGGCTAAGCGGGCCGGGACCCAGAGGTCCGCGGCCCGCTTAGCGAAGAGAACTACTGCTGCGGAACGATGCTGACGGTCTTGCGACCGCGCTTGGTGCCGAACAGGACCGCACCGGCGGACAGCGCGAACAGCGTGTCGTCGCCGCCACGGCCGACCAGGTCACCGGGGTGGAACTTGGTGCCACGCTGCCGGATGATGATCTCACCGGCGCTGACGACCTGACCACCGAAGCGCTTCACGCCGAGTCGCTGGGCCGCGGAGTCACGACCGTTACGCGAGCTGGACGCACCCTTTTTGTGAGCCATTGGAGGACGACCTACTTCCCGCTGGAGATGCCGGTCACCTTGACCTGGGTCAACGGCTGGCGGTGACCCTGGCGCTTGTGGTAGCCGGTCTTGTTCTTGAACTTGTGGATCCGGATCTTCGGGCCCTTGGTGTGCGCGGCAATTTCGCCGGACACCGCGACCTCGGCAAGCTTCGCCGCGTCGGTCACCAGGTCGTCACCGTCGACGAGGAGCACCGCGGTGAGCTTCACCGCGTCACCGGGGGCGCCGGTGAGCTTCTCGACCTCGATCACGTCGCCCTCGGCGACCTTGTACTGCTTGCCGCCGGTCTTGACGATCGCGTACATCGGAGGCGGACTCCCTGTCGTTGAGGCTGCTGGCGGTCGTCCCCGCGGCGGCTCGCCGGGTAGCAGTGCACGGCGGCGCGGGCACACGGGAACTCGGCACACCAAAAGTGCGCCGCAGGCAAGAGTACGCCATTGCTGGCCCGGACCCCAAACCGGCCCGCCCTGGTCAGCGCGCGCAGAGTTGGTCGAGGCGCTGCTGGAGCCGGTCGAGTTCGGTCTCGTCGATCGCTTCGACGTCGGCACCGAGCGCGGAGACCTCGGTGCCGAGGTCGGTGAGCAGAGTCTTGAGCTGCGGGTCGGTGGCCCGCTCCGACTGCTCCCGCAACGCGGTCCGCCAGCCGGCCAGCGCCGCCTCGGCCCGTCCCCGGGCAGCCTCGGCCGTACGGCTCCACCGCTGCGACCAGCTGACCCAGCTCCGCCACGTACGTCCGTACGGCGGTGGTGCTGGCCTCCTGCGCGGCGGTGCAGACCTGGTTGGCGTTGCCACCCGCCACACCACCGCCGGCCGGCGGCGCGGTCGGCTCGGGGGAGTTGCCACCGGCCGCCGAGCCGGAGGCCCCGGTGGTCTCGCCGGCGGACCGGTCGGTGGAGCAGCCGGCCGCACCGACGAGCACCGTGACCAGCGCGGTGACGACGAGCAGACGGCGCATCTTCATCTCCTGACCGGGACGGCCGATCCTGGACCGGGTGACCACAACGGCGAGGTCCCTCCCCCGTCACTTTGCCGGGAAAGGGACCTCGTCAAACACGTGGCCGGTCAGGCTCTCAGGGGCGGGTCCGCCGACGGGCGCCACCGCGGCGCGATCGGCGACGACCGCCGCCGCCCTCGGTGGTTTCCTCGTCGCCCTCGCCGTCGGCGAGCGCGTCCGGGTCGTCCGCCGCGGCCAGCCGAGCCGACTCGCCCTGCTGGGCGTCGGAGATCGCCGGCGCGGCGGCGGTGTCCGACTCGTAGCGGGACAGGTCGTAGCCCATGGTGTCCTGGTACTCGGCGGCGGCGTCGGTGTCGACGACCTCAACCACGGTCCGCTCGGCCGGGGCGGTCTTCCGAGCCCGGCGACGAGACGACGTGCTGCCCTGCTCGGCGGCCGGAGCGGCAGCCACCGACGAGGCGACCGCCTTGACCTTCTCCCCCGCACCGGCGGGACGCGGCTTCTCCGGCACCGGCTCGGTGTGGATGATGACGCCCCGGCCCTTGCAGCACTCGCAGGTCTCGCTGAACGCCTCCAGCAGGCCCGCGCCGATCCGCTTACGGGTCATCTGCACCAGGCCGAGCGAGGTGATCTCGGTGACCTGGTGCTTGGTGCGATCCCGGCCCAGGCACTCGGTGAGTCGGCGCAGCACCAGCTCACGGTTCGACTCCAACACCATGTCGATGAAGTCGATCACCACGATGCCGCCGATGTCGCGCAGCCGGAGCTGACGGACGATCTCCTCCGCCGCCTCCAGGTTGTTGCGGGTGACGGTCTCCTCCAGGTTGCCCCCGGAGCCGGTGTACTTGCCGGTGTTGACGTCGACGACCGTCATCGCCTCGGTGCGGTCGATCACGAGCGAGCCACCGGAGGGCAGGAAGACCTTGCGGTCCAGGCCCTTGATGATCTGCTCGTCGATCCGGTACTCGGCGAAGACGTCGCTCGTGCCGACGTGCCGGCGCACCCGGTCGACCAGATCCGGGGAGACGTGCGACAGGTACGACTCGACCATGTCGTACGACTGCTCGCCCTCGATCACCAGCTCGCGGAAGTCCTCGTTGAACAGGTCCCGCACCACCCGGATGACCAGGTCGGGCTCCCCGTAGAGCAGCACCGGAGCGCCACCCTCGGCGGCCTTGGCCTGGATGTCCTCCCACTGCGCCTGGAGCCGCTTGACGTCGCGGGCCAACTCGTCCTCGGTGGCACCCTCGGCGGCCGTCCGGACGATCACGCCCGCGCCGTCCGGGACCAGCTTCTTGAGTACGTCCCGCAGCCGCTTGCGCTCGTTGTCCGGCAACTTACGGCTGATCCCGGAGGCGTTGCCGTTGGGCACGTAGACCAGGTGCCGCCCGGAGAGCGCGATGTGACTGGTCAGCCGAGCGCCCTTGTGCCCGATCGGGTCCTTGGTGACCTGGACCAGCACCGAGTCGCCAGAGCGGAGCGCCTGCTCGATCGAGCGCGCCCGCCCCTCCAGCCCGGAGGTGTCCCAGTTGACCTCACCGGCGTACAGCACCGCGTTGCGGCCCCGGCCGACGTCGACGAACGCCGCCTCCATGCTCGGCAGCACGTTCTGCACCTTGCCCAGGTACACGTTGCCGGCCATCGTCCCGGAGGAGTTGCGGGTGACGTAGTGCTCGACCAGCACGCCGTCCTCCAGGACGGCGATCTGGGTGCGGTCACCGCGCTGGCGGACCGCCATCACCCGGTCGACGGACTCCCGGCGCGCCAGGAACTCCGACTCGCTGAGGATCGGCGGGCGGGTACGCCGCTGCTCCCGACCGTCCCGGCGGCGCTGGCGCTTGGCCTCCAGCCGGGTCGAGCCGGACACACCCTGCACCTCGTCGACGGTCCGGCGCGGCTCGCGGATCTTCACCACGGTCGGCACACCGTCGTCGGCCGCACCCTCGGTGTCACCGGCACCGCGGCGACGGCGACGACGGCGACGACGGGTCAGGCCGTCCCCGCCCTCGGACTCCTCGTCCTCGTCGCCCTCGGCCTCGGCCTCGGCGGTCTCTTCCTCATCGGCCTGCGCCGCCTCCTCGGACTCCTCGTCCTCGGCGTCGTCGGCCCCGCCCTTGCCCCGGCCCCGGCCCCGGCGACCACGCCGGCGACGACGGCGCGCGGCGGCGCTGTCCTCGTCGTCCTCATCCGCCTCGGCGGCCTCGTCGGCCTCCTCGGTCGGCTCCTCCTCGGCCTCGATCGCCTCGATCGGCTCCGCCGGCTCGGCCTCGCGGCGACCACGTCGACGGCGGCGGGACGGCTCGGCGGCTTCCTCGACAGCCGGCTCCTCGGCCACCGGGGCGGGCTCCACCGGTCGGCTGACCGGCACCGCGTCCGGTTGAGGTGCCATGAACAGGACGGTGGGCGCGGAGAGCGCGGCCCGCCGACGACGGGTACGGGGCTGCTCCGGCTCGATCTCGGCGGGCTCGATCGGCTCATCGGTCACACCGGGAACCGCCGCACCCGGCGACACCTCGCCGGAGCGCTCCTGAGCGCCACTGCTCCAGGCCAGCTCGGCGGCGGGCGTGCTCGGGATGGCCGCCGAATCGTTCAACTCGGCCTCGGCCTCGCGCAGGTCGGACTCCGCCGGCTCCTCGGCGTCGACCGGCTCCTCGACGACCGGCTCCGCAACGGCGGGCACCTCGTCGACGGCGGCCGGCTGCTCGGTGGCGGGCGGCTCCTCGACAGCGGCCGGGGTTGCCTTCTTGCGCCGGGTACGGGTCACCTTGACCGGCGGAACCACCTCGGCCGAGGCCGCCTCCGCGGCGGCGGCGACCAGCGGCTCCTCGGCGGTCGTCTCGACGGCGGTGGCCTTACGGCGACGCCGGGGGGTCTTCGGGGCGACGTCCAGGTCGCCGGAGACCGGTGCGAAGACCTCCGCCTGCGGCGACTCGGCGCTGCCGGCCCCATCGGTGGATGCCTCGACCGGGGCGTCGGTCCGCTCCGGCTGGTTGAGCGGGGCGGCCCGACGACGGGTCGCCCGGGTACGCCGCGCCGGCGCGGCCGGCTCGACGGCCTCTCCGGTGGAAGCGCTCTCCGCGCCGGTTGGCTCTACCGAGGCCGAACCGACCGCGGTGGTGGGGGGCGCGACGGCGGTGCCGTCGGCCGTGCTGCTCTGGTCGGCGGTCTCACTGGCCGGCTGTGAACCGGTCCGTTCGCCGCCCTCGGGCTCGTTCTCGAGCATGGACGTTCTCCAGTTCTGGCTACCCCGGGCGCGGGTGAGCGCTGCCACGCAGGGTCGCCGCAAAAGTGTTTCCGCCGGGCGCGCATGGTGCGCGACCGCCGAAGTCTGCCTGCCAGAGCACGGACCGTCGGTCAGTGCCCAACGATGGCTGCCCCGTCGCGATCCGCATCCAACGGATCCACGATCGCACCCTGCGCGGTCAACGTGCCCTGAGCCAGCCGGGTCACCCTCGGCGAAACCGGCGGCTCCAGGTCGGCCACCACGCGGAGGCCGGAAAGGACGTCATCGGGCCGTACGGACGGGGTGACCTGCCGCACGACCAGTTCGAGTATCGCACACGGTACGGCCGGCGCCCCGGAAGGCGTCGGCGTCGGCGGCTGGACATCGATCGACATCACGGCGGCGCGGGCATCGAAAGTGCGTCGACCCTGCTTGGTCATCCGCTCGACCAGCACCTCCTCGGCCGCGACGAAAGCGTCCACCGCAGCTTGCAACACCGCCGTGTCGACCTCGGGCAGCTCGATGTGCCAGCGCGACGCCTCGATCCGGTCCGGCAGGTTTCCCCCCTCGGCGACCACCGCGTCCAGAATGTCCAGCCCCGGCGAGAGCGCAGCGTCCAACGCGGCCCGCAACTCCTCCGGGTCGACCGCCGCCTGGAGGGCGATCTCCAGGTACTCCGCCTCGCTCGCCACGCCGGTGGGCGCGGCGCTGGCGTAGGAGATCTTCGGGTGCGGGTGGAAGCCCTGGGAGAAGGCGACCGGCACGGCGGCCCGGCGGAGCGCGCGCTCGAACGCCCGGGCGAAGTCCCGGTGCGAGGTGAATCGCAGCGGCCCGCGCTTGGCGTACCGGATGCGGACGCGCTGGACGACCGGTGCCTGGCCGCCCTCGGGTTGAGGCTTCTTGGCGATCGTGGGGCTCCTCGGGTGTACCTGCGTGTCCGCCCATCCTGGCGCAGAGCTCGTGACGGCACGCAGCCGGGGCGGTCGAATCGTCCCGGCAGACGGGTACAAACCGGTCGCATAGGTTGGGACCACCCGCCCGGTAAAGCTCGATGGCCGGCCGGTGACCCGGAAGGTCACCAGCCGGCCACCACGATCAGGACCGGTTACCGCTCCCGGGGCGGGGCGGGCGGCGCCGCACCCGGCGGTCCGTAACCGGGAGCCGGGGCATACCCGGAGGGCGGGCCGTGACCGGGAGGCGGGGCATACCCGGAGGGCGGGGCGTAACCGGGTGGTGCCGGATAGCCGGGCGGCGGCGCGTAACCCGCGCCCGGCGGCGGGTAGGCGCCAGAGATCGCCTGGTCCAGCGCCTCGTCCGGGATGTCGGCGGCCCGGGCGGCCTCCCGCCGGTACCGACGGCGGTTCCAGACGAGGAACACCACCAGCCCCAGCAACAACACCAGCACCGCGGCGATGCCGATGCCCACCACCATGACCTGCTGGTCGGTGGGGCCACCGCGATCACCGTGCTGGGTGACGTCGAACTCCTCATCCGCGCCCCCGGTGCGGGCCGGGCCCTCTTCGGTCGCCGCCGCGGGGTCGAGCAGCGGGTTGGCGGTGACCGGCGGCACGTTCGCGGTCAGCGCCTTCACTGGGTCGATCGCCCCGAAGCCGTACTGCGGGTCCCGTCCGGGCGGGCCGGCATCCCGGGAGGTCCGGATGATCCGGTTGATCACGTTGGCGGCATCGAGGTTCGGGTACTTCGCCCGGATCAGCGCGGCCAGACCAGAGACGATCGCGGTGGCGTCGGAGGTCCCGTCGCCCCAGCCGTAGCCCCCCTCGTTCGCGACGTTGTAGATGCGGTCGCCCGGAGCGGCGACCACCGCCTCCGGCCCCTGGACGGAGCCGGACCAGAACGCCCCGCCCCTGGTCGTCCCGGTCACCGCGATCACACCAGGGGTGTTGGCCGGCTGGATGACGGCGCTGTCGCCATCGGCCGTGTTACCGGCGGCGGCGACCACGACGACGTTACGGGCCAGCGCGTACTGGATCGCGCTCACCTCCGCGGAGTCGGAGAGGCCCGGGCTACCCTGGGAAATGTTGATCACCTTGGCGCCGCCATCGACGGCCATCCGGATGCCGCGGGCGATCGCCTCGCTGGTGATGCCCCCGCCGCCCTGGCGCACCTTGATGGGCAGGATCTTCGCCCCGGGCGCGATGCCGTCCACACCGTCCCGGCTGGCCTTCGCCGCGATGATGCCGGCCATGTGCGTGCCGTGGCCATCCTCGTCGGCCCGGCCGTCCCCAGCGGCGCCGTAGCTGCGGCCACCGACCAGCACCTGACCCCGCAGGTCCGGGTGGGTGGCCTCGACCCCGGTGTCGAGCACGGCCACGACCACGCCCCGCCCGGTCGAGATCTCGTGCGCCCGGTCGATTCGGAGCTCGTCCAGATACCACTGCTCGGCGCGCCGGGGCGCGGCGGACGCCGGTTGGGCGGCCCCCACCACCAGGAGCCCCGCCAGCAGGCAGGCGGTCACCCGCCGGAGCGCTGCACCGTTCACCCTCATCCGTCCATCCTCATCGCAGGACACCGGGGGACGCGCCGTCACCAGGGCCCCACGGATCGTCGTCCTCAGTCAACCACGACGAGTGCTCGGAGCCGCTGTTGCCGCCGTGTCCGGCGCCGCCCGCGCCGCCCATCATGCCGCCGCCCATCATCCCGGCGCCGCCGACGCCGGCAGCGCCACGTGCGCCGCCCGCCATCCCGGCGCCGCCCGCGCCAGCGGCGGCACGCAGCGCGTTCGCCGCGCTCGTCATCGGCGGCAGCTTTCCGTTGCCACCACCCACCATGCCGGGGATGCCGCCCACGCCGATGCCGCCCGCACCAAGGCCACCACCGGCGCCGATCCCGCCGGCCGAGCCGACACCGGCCCCACCACCGAAACCACCGCCGGCGCCACCGAGCCCGGCGCTGCCGACCCCGCCGCCGCCGAGGCCACCGCCCAGGCCGCCGACGCTACCCGGGCTGGCGCCGGCCAGACCGCTGCTGTAGCCGTCGTCGCCGTCGGGGTAGCCCGGGTAACCGGAGCCGGTCGGCGGGGATGTCAGCTGACCGGTGCCACCAGTCGGGGAGCCATCGCCGAGCCCACCGGGCTTGGTCGGGGAGAACGGGTCGACAGTGGAGGTCGGACCGCCCGTGTCGCCGATGCCCGGTGGCCGGCTGCCGATCGTGGGGCCGCCACCACCGATGTCGGGCTTCCCGCCGAAGTCGCCGCCACCGATGTCGGGCCGACCCGTCGGCGGGACCCGGGGGTCGCGATCGAAGTTGTCCTTGATGTCTCCGTCCGGGCGGTTCACGGTGAGCTTGGGACGCTCGGTGTACACCGCCTGGGGCAGCGGTGCCATCGCCGCGTTCGCGGCCTGCTGGTTGTCCCGGTACCAGTTGTCCAGGTGGGCCTTGGTGTCCCACCAGCCGCCCCGCTTCTGGTCGCCGGCCTGGCCGTCGACCTTCATGGTCGCTTCCAGGTCGTCGGCCTTGTCGCGGAACGCGCCGTCGGCGTACGAGGCGGGGTTGTTCTGGTAGTCCTGACGCAGCGCGGCGAGGAACCCCGAGGAGCTCTCGCCGTCGCGGGCGTCGTCGAGCTCGGTGCCGTTGGGCAGGCTCCACTCGTTGATGCCGAAGTCGTCCATCAGCGGGATCGGGATCGTCGAGACCGACTTGCGGATGTCGCCCTCGATCCGCGTCAACGCGCCACTGACGTTGGTCGCGTCGGTGATCAGTTCCTCGATCTGCGTGCCGATCTTGCCCAGGTGCTCACGGTAGGCGTCACCACCGCTGCCCTTCCAACCGGCGAGCATCCCGGGCAGACCACCGACGTTCGGGCGCTCCTGACCGGTCGCGATCGGGCCGACGAACGATCGACCGACGAGCGCGTCCCGCAGCTGTTGCAGGCCGCTGGAGAGGTTGCTCCAGCCGGCTCCGACCGATCCGACCGTCTCCGGGTCCGCGGAGAGCGTCACCTCGCGGACGCACCGCTCCCAGGTTCCTCCAGCCATGACGTCCCCCTCAGGCCGTGTACGGGTAGGTGGGCGCGCCGCTGGCAGTGGGCGGCGGCGCCGCCGACTCCAGTAGTCGCTCGATCTCCTTGCCGTTGGCGCCGTTGCGCGCCTCGGTGTCGCGGAACGCCTTGGCGATCTCCTCGGTGCCCTCCTTGAGGGCGGCGAGCTTCTGGGCGAGCGTCGTGAGGTGCGCTTCCATGTTCGCCGTGGACGTCTCCAGGGCGCGCCACTGCATGCGGGCATCCTCGTACGCGCCGAAGGGAGTGCCGTTCGGGACGGTCTGGGCGTTGTTGCTGTCGCCCTTCATCCGCTCCTTGATGCGCTCCATCTCGTATTTGAGCGTGTCGTCGATGTACTGCCGGAGCCGCTCGACGTACGTGGCGGCGGCGTCCAGGTCTTCGACGCTGACGTGCAGATCGCCGATGCTCGGCGGCGGGATGTTACCCATGCGCTTCCTCCCCCGTCCCCGACCCGCCGGGTCGGTCCATGTCAGACGCAGCGTATCGAGTCCGGCCCAGCCGGGGCAGCCCCACCGACAGCCCCGAGCGCCATCAGCGCGCACAGACCACAATCGATGCTAACGAGGCGACGGCGAGGGCGACAGGCCGACGTGGAGCCCGAACAGCGCCAACGGGCCCGCGAGACGCGGACCCGTTGGACGACATGTCGAAGTGGAGGGTGGGGGGCGCCGCCAATCGGCGCCGCCCGAAGGCAGCCCGGTCAGGCGTGCGAGTGGCCCGGGACCTTCATGCCGTTGCCGCCCAGCGGGGTGAGCGGCAGCAGCTTCTTGCCGGTGGGGCCGATCTGGATCTCGGTGTCCATCGATGGGCAGACGCCGCAGTCGAAGCAGGGCGTCCACCGGCAGTCGTCCTGCTCGAACTCGCTGACCGAGTCCTGCCAGTCCTGCCAGAGCCAGTCCTTGTCGAGGCCCGAGTCGAGGTGGTCCCAGGGCAGGACCTCCAGCTCGTCGCGCTCGCGGGTGGTGTACCAGTCGAGGTCCACCCCGAACGCGGGCAGCGTCTCGGCCGCCGCGTCCACCCAACGCTGGTACGAGAAGTGCTCGCTCCACCCGTCGAACCGGCCGCCGTTCTCCCAGACCTTGCGAATCACCGAGCCGACCCGACGGTCACCCCTGGAGAGCAGCCCTTCGATGAGCGACGGCTCGCCGTCGTGGTAGCGGTAGCCGATGGCCCGGCCCAGCGAGCGGTCCGCGTTGATGGCCTGCTTGAGGATCTTGAGCCGGTGGTCGATGACCTCCGGGCGGTCCATCGCGGCCCACTGGAACGGGGTGTGCGGCTTCGGCACGAACCCGCCGATGGAAACCGTGCAGCGGATGTCCTTGGAGCCGGTGGCGGCCCGACCGGCCCGGATCACCTCGTGGGCCATCTCGGCGATCTCGAGGACGTCCTCGTCGGTCTCGGTGGGCAGACCGCACATGAAGTAGAGCTTCACCTGCCGCCACCCGTTGGTGTACGCGGTGACGACCGTGCGGATCAGGTCGTCCTTCGACACCATCTTGTTGATGACCTTGCGGATCCGCTCCGACCCGCCCTCCGGGGCGAAGGTCAGGCCGGTACGCCGCCCGTTACGGGACAACTCCTGCGCGAGGTCGATGTTGAAGGCGTCCACCCGGGTCGACGGCAGCGACAGCGAGACGTTCGTGCCCTCGTACTGCTGGGCGAGGCCGGAGCACATGTCGCCGATCTCGGAGTGGTCCGCCGAGGAGAGCGACAACAGGCCCACCTCGGAAAAGCCCGAGAACTCCAGCCCCTCGCGGACCATCTGCCCGACCGTGGTGATCGACCGCTCCCGCACCGGCCGGGTGATCATGCCGGCCTGGCAGAACCGGCAACCCCGGGTGCAGCCCCGGAAGATCTCCACCGCGTACCGCTCGTGCACCGTCTCGGCCAGCGGGACGAGGGGCCGCTTCGGGTACGGCCAGGCGTCCAGGTCCATCGTCGTGCGCTTGTGCACCCGGAACGGCACGTCCGCCCGGTTCGGCACGACCCGCTGGATCCGGCCGTCCGGCAGGTAGTCGACGTCATAGAAGCGCGGCACGTACACGCTCTCGGTGCGGGCCAGCCGTAGCAGCAGCTCGTCACGGCCGCCCGGCGAACCCTCGGCCTTCCACTCCCGGACGATCGCGGTGATCTCCAGGACCGCCTCCTCGCCGTCACCGAGCACTGCGGCGTCGATGAAGTCGGCGATCGGCTCCGGGTTGAAGGCGGCGTGCCCGCCGGCCACGATCACCGGGTCGGCGTCGGTGCGGTCGGCGGCCAGCATCGGGATGCCGGCCAGGTCGATCGCGGTGAGCATGTTGGTGTAGCCCAACTCGGTGGAGAACGAGATGCCGAACACGTCGAAGCCACGCACCGACCGGTGCGCGTCGACGGTGAACTGCGGCACGCCGTGCGTGCGCATCAGCGTCTCCAGGTCCGGCCAGACCGCGTACGTCCGCTCGGCGAGGGTGTCGGGCAGCTCGTTGAGCACCTCGTAGAGGATCTGCACGCCCTGGTTGGGCAGGCCCACCTCGTACGCGTCGGGATACATCAGCGCCCACCGCACGGTCGCCGCGTCCCAGTCCTTCGTCACCGCGCCCAGCTCGCCACCGACGTACTGGATGGGCTTGGAGACCTGGGGCAACAGCGGCTCAAGCTGGGACCACACGGAGTTGGTCGCGGCCGCGCGCGGCGTCGTGGACGGGGCACTCATGATGCCCAAGGGTACGCGCTCGCCCGGCGGCCATCGCGCGCACGCCCGATCGGCGGTGGTGGCGGCGCGGTATTAACCTCGGACCGGCGCGAGAGGAGATTGCCGCGATGCCGGAGCCCCAGCCGGGAGCACGGCCGGCCGACGGGAGCACCCCGGGCCCGGAGCCGGAGCGGGACCCGGCGGTCACCGACGAGCCGACCTCCCCACCCGTACCCTCGGACCAGCCGGACCCCTCGGACCAGCCGGAAGCCCCGGACCAGCCGGAACCGGCCGCCACCGAGGAGGTGCCGGCGCCCAGGTGGAGCGGCTCGGCCCCGGTGCCGCCGCCGCTGCCACGCCGGCCCGTCTGGGGGGAGTCGGCCGAGCCGACCCCTCCCCCGCCCGTTCCCGTCGGGCCGCCGGAGCACCAGACGCCGGTCGACCCGTGGGCCGGCGTGGACACCGGCGGCTGGGACCTGCCCTCCGCCGAGCTGCCCCCGCTGCCCCCGACGATGCCGTACCCGACGCCGCCGCACACCCGGCAGTGGTCCGGGCCGCCCGCTCCCCCGGTCGGGCCGCACCCGGTGTCGCCGCCGGCCGCGCCGAGTGCACCGCAGGCCGTCGCACCGAGGGCGTCGGCCCGGCCGATGTCGCCACCCGCGCCGGTGAAGGTGCCGAAGCAGCGCCGCGGCCGACGACCCGCCGCGCCGACGCCGCCGCCGGGCTGGCAGGCCCCCAAGGGGTACGTGCCGGTGCCGGTTCGCCGCCGCCGCCGCTGGCCGTGGCTGCTGCTGCTCACGCTGGCCTGCTGCTGTGGCTGCCCCGCCTACTACGGGTTCCCGATCTCGGCCCAGTACCCGGCGCGCGCGGCGCTGCCCGTCCAGGTGGAAGACCTCAACCTGCGGCAGGACGACCGTAGCGCCGACACCGCCCGACAGCTGGAGAACGAGGTACGCAAGGAGCACTGGCTGGCCGAGGACACGTTCGCCGGCGTCTACTCGACGACGAACGGCAAGAGGGTGACCGTCTTCGGCGGCACCGGTTTCCGGTGGAGCCCGGAGTCGGACGCGGACGCCGAGATCAGCCGGCTCACCAAACGGTACGAGCTGGGCACCCCGGAGAGCGTGGACACCGGTGTGCGGGGCCGGCACGAACGATGCGCTGTCGGCAGCGCCGACGGCAGTGCCGTGGTGGTCTGCACGTCGGTCGACCACGGCAGCATCGCCACCGGTGTGTTCACCCGGCTCTCCGTCGCCGACAGTGCCGACCTGCTGGCCACCCTGCGCGCCCAGATCGTCCAACCCGAACGGGCCTAAGCCCCGACCCACCCCCCACCCCCACCCCCACCCCTACCCTCACCCCCAGGTTGATCAAGAGGTTTCGGTCAGAATCGGCCTCGCCGACGACGCAAACCTCTTGATCACCGCACGCCAGGTGGGGGCGCGCCAGGGGCGCGCGCCGGGGGGCGCGCGCTGGGGGGCGTTCAGGCGTTGCGGGTTGGGTCTGGGTGGGCGCGGGGCGGGGCGTAGCGGGGCACGTACTCCTGGCCGGTGAGCTTCTGGATCTCACTCATCAGCTCGTCGGTCATCTGCCGCAGTGAGGCGCGGTCGTCCGGCCGGCCGGTGAAGTCCAGCGGCTTGCCGAACCGGACCGTGATCTTGGCCGTGCCCGGCCGTGGCACCCGGGCGCCGATCGGCTGCGCCTTGTCCGTGCCGATCATGCCGACCGGAATGATCGGCACACCGGCCGAGATCGCCAGCCGCGCCGCGCCGGTCCGCCCCCGGTAGAGCTTGCCGTCCGGCGAGCGGGTGCCCTCGGGATAGACCACCACCAGGTCACCGCCCTTGAGCGCCGGGATCGCCGCGTCGAACGCGGACAGTGCCGCCCGGCCGCCAGCCCGTTCGACGGGGATCGCGCCCAGGCCGGTGAGGACGAACTTGGAGATCGCACCCTTCACGCCGGTGCCCTTGAAATACTCCGACTTGGCCCAGAACGCCAGGTGCCGGGGCACGACCGTGCCGAGGAACAGCTCGTCGGCCACCGAGAGGTGGTTGCCGGCGAAGATCGCACCGCCGATCTCCGGCACGTGTTCCAGCCCCTCCACGGTCGGGCGGAACGCCAACCGCAGCGTGGGCGCCACGGTGAGCTTGCCGATGGTGTAGAGCAGGGGCACTGGTCCTCCGGCAGATCAGGTGCGAACAGGCGGTGTCACGGTAGCGGACGCCTCCACACCTCCCAGACGGAGGTGGTGAGGCGCCCGCACCCTGGCGATGGTCCGTTATACCCGGCGGACGACCACCGTTACCCGCTCACCCTCGCCGACCTCGCCGGCGAAGCCGTCGAGCCCTTCCGCGAAGTCCACCGAATCGGCCAGCACCTCGGCGGAGACGAAGTCGACGAACCCGGCCACCGCGGCCCGGACCTCGTCGGACGCCGACACCGACACCACGATCCGGTCCGAGACGTCCAGATCCGCGTCCCGACGGGCCTGCTGCACCACCCGCACCACGTCGCGGGCCAGCCCCTCGGCGGCCAACTCCGGGGTGACGTCGGTGTCCAGCACCACCACGCCCTCACCGCCGGGCAGCGGCGCGGAGTGCTCGGCGTCGGCCGCGATCAGGCGCAGCTCGTACTCGCCCTCGGCGAGGGTGACGCCGGCGGCCACCGGGGCGCCGTCGACCAGCTCCCACTCGCCCGCCTTGACTGCCTTGATCACCTGCTGCACCTGCTTGCCGACCCGCGGCCCGAGCGCCCGGGGCACCACCGTCAACACCTGCTCGCAGTACGCGGACAGCTCCGCGCTGAACTCCACCGCCTTCACGTTGACCTCGTCGGCGACCAGGTCGGCGAACGGCCGCAGCTGCTCCGCGACCGGCGAGGCCACGGTCAACCGGGCCAGCGGCAGCCGCACCCGGAGCCCCTTGGCCTTGCGCAGCGACAACGCCGCCGAGGCGACCGCCCGCACGTTGTCCATCGCGGCGACCAGGTCGTGGTCGGCCGGGAATTCGCTCGCCTCCGGCCAGTCGGTCAGGTGCACCGAACGCTCCCCGGTCAGACCACGCCAGATCTCCTCCGCGGTCAGCGGCGCGAGCGGCGCCACCACCCGGCAGAGCGTCTCCAGCACCGTCGACAGGGTGTCGAAGGCGTTGGCGTCACCCGACCAGAACCGGTCCCGCGACCGGCGCACGTACCAGTTGGTCAGCGCGTCCAGGTAGGACCGGACGGCGGCGCAGGCACCGGAGATGTCGTACGCGTCCATCTGCGCGCCGACCGTCGACACCAGCTCGTTCGTCTTCGCCAGCACGTACCGGTCGAGCAGGTGGGTGGAGTCGGTGCGCCGCCGCGCCTGGTACCCGTCGGCGTTGGCGTAGAGCGTGAAGAAGTACCACACGTTCCACAGCGGCAGCAGCACCTGCCGGACAGCGTCGCGGATGCCCGCCTCGGTGACCGCCATGTCGCCACCGCGCAGCACCGGCGAGGACATCAGCATCCAGCGCATCGCGTCCGAGCCGTACGAGTCGAAGACGTGGTAGACGTCCGGGTAGTTGCGCAGGCTCTTGGACATCTTGCGCCCGTCCGAGCCGAGCAGGATGCCGTGGCTCAGACAGTTGCGGAACGCCGGCCGGTCGAACAGCGCGGTGGCCAGCACGTGCATCGTGTAGAACCAGCCACGCGTCTGCCCGATGTACTCGACGATGAAGTCACCCGGGTAGTGGTGCTCGAACCAGTCCGCGTTCTCGAACGGGTAGTGCACCTGGGCGAACGGCATCGACCCGGACTCGAACCAGCAGTCCAGCACCTCCGGGACCCGACGCATCATCGACTTGCCGGTCGGGTCGTCCGGGTTGGGGCGGACCAGCTCGTCCACCACCGGCCGGTGAAGATCCGTCAGCCGTCCGCCGCTGAGCACGCCGCTTCGGGTCGCAAGCTCCCCGAAGTCCCGCTCGAGTTCCGCGAGCGAGCCGTAGACGTCCAGGCGCGGGTAGTTCGGGTCGTCGGACTTCCACACCGGGATCGGCGAGCCCCAGAACCGGTTCCGGCTGATCGACCAGTCGCGGGCGTTGGCCAGCCACTTGCCGAACGAGCCGTCCTTGATGTGGCCGGGCGTCCAGTTGATCTCCTGGTTCAGCTCGACCATCCGGTCCCGGAACTGGGTCACGGCGACGAACCACGACGACACCGCCTTGTAGACCAGCGGGGTGTCGCAGCGCCAGCAGTGCGGGTACGAGTGGGTGTAGGTGTCCTGCTTGAGCACCACCCCCCGCTCCTTCAGCTCCCGGATCACCGGCTTGTTGACGTCGAAGACCTGCTCACCCTGGTACGGCGGGACCAGTGCGGTGAACCGGGTGTGGTCGTCCACCGTGACGATGGTGGGGATGCCGGCGGCGTTGCAGACGTTCTGGTCGTCCTCACCGAAGGCCGGGGCCAGGTGCACGATCCCGGTGCCGTCCTCGGTCGTGACGAACTCCGCGCCGAGCACCTGGTAGGCGTTCTCCCCGGCCTGCTCGACGAGGAAGTCGAACAGCGGCGTGTAGCGGCGCCCGACCAGGTCCCGGCCGTACACCGTGCCGACCTGCTCGTACCCGTCCAACTCCTTGGCGTACGCGGCGAGGCGCGCCGCGCCGACCAGGTACCGCTCGCCACTGCGCTCGCTGTCGGGGGAACCCCGGTGCTCCAGCACCGCGTACTCGATGTCCGGGCCGACGGCGAGCGCCAGGTTCGACGGCAGGGTCCACGGCGTGGTGGTCCAGACGCCCAGCTTGACCGGGCCGCGCACCAGCTCCGGTGCGGACTCGTCGGCGGTCAGCCCGAACCACACCGACAGGGTGGGGTCGTGCCGGTCCCGGTAGACGTCGTCCATCCGGGTCTCGGTGTTCGACAGCGGCGTCTCGCAGCGCCAGCAGTAGGCCAGCACCCGGAAGCCCTCGTAGATCAGACCCTTGTCGTGCAGGGTCTTGAAGGCCCACATGACGCTTTCCATGTAGTCCAGGTCGAGGGTCTTGTAGTCGTTGGTGAAGTCGACCCAGCGGGCCTGCCGGTTGATGTACCGCTCCCAGTCCTGGGTGAACTCCAGCACCGAGGTGCGGCAGGCCTCGTTGAACCGGGCCACGCCCAGGTCGATGATCTCCGCCTTGCTGGTGATGCCGAGCTGCTTCTCGGCCACCACCTCCGCGGGCAGGCCGTGGCAGTCCCAGCCGAAGCGCCGCTCGACGTGCCGGCCGCGCATGGTCTGGTAGCGCGGCACCACGTCCTTGACGTAACCGGTGAAGAGGTGACCGTAGTGCGGCAGGCCGTTGGCGAACGGCGGGCCGTCGTAGAAGACGTACTCGTTCTCGGCGTCGCCTGCGACGCCGGCATCGGCGGAGTCCGTCGTTTCCGGTCGCCGACCGGAGGTCGGCCTTGCCTCGACCGACGCCTCGAAGGTCTTGTCGGCCGTCCAGTGCTCCAGCACCCGGCGCTCGACCGCGGGCAGGTCCGGGCTCGCCGGCACACCGGCGGCGGTCGGGTCGTGCAACGGATAGGCCATCGGGGGTCGCTCTCCTCATGCAGCTCACGCAACGTGGGTCTGCGAGGACGAACCTTCCGGGGTACGCCTGGAACGGCGCTCCCGGGTGGCCCGCGGTACCACCCCGCTTGGCGGTCAGGATCGACCGCCCGCTCATTAGCCGGCTGTGACGGGCCGCACCCGTCCGGTTCTACTGGGCCGGTTGCCCGGCTGTTCTTCCGGAGGCTCACCGGTGATGGCCGGGTCATCGCCTTACGGTGCTCAACGATACTCGACGCGCCCCGCGCTCCGCCGCCGAGTAACGCCCCGGGCACCCGCGCCGCCCGCCGACCGCAGCGGATATCCGAACGGTCACTGTCGTGCGCGCCGCTTGACTGGATCTTCCGGGGATGACCAGAATTCGCCGGGTGACCGAGATCAGTTACGCCGAATACCGCGCAATGCGTCGGTTTCCCGCTCTTGACGGACTCCGCGCGTTCGCCGCAGTGATCGTCGTGGCCTTCCACTTCGGCGGGCCGGGCTGGGCCTGGACCTCCGGCTGGGCGGGCGTGCAACTGTTCTTCGTGTTGTCCGGCTTCCTCATCACCACGTTGCTGCTGCGCGAGGAGGAGGGGCGGGGACGCGTCTCGCTGCGGTCCTTCTACATCCGGCGGATCTTCCGGATCCTGCCGGTCTACTTCGTCGTGCTCGCCGCGACGTACGCGCTCGCGCACCTCAACGGCAGAGGCGCGACGGTCCGGGAGTCGATGCCCCACTACCTGCTGATGGCCAACGAGTTCGCGCCGACCCTGGCCTTCCTGCACTCGTGGACGATCGCCATCGAGTGGAAGTTCTACCTGGCCTGGCCCCTCTTCGCCTTCGTGTTGGTCGCCGCCACCTTCCGCCGTCGGCTCACGGCGACGCTGCTGGCCGTCGCCGCGCTGGCGGCGATCGTTCCGTTCACGCCCGACTGGCCCTACTGGCCGATCCACTACGTGTCGATCCTGCTGGGCTGCCTGCTGGCGATCGTCATGCACCACCCCCGGGGGTACGCGCTGTTCCAGCCCCTGACCCGTCCCGTGGTGGCTCTCGTCGTGGCGGTCGGCTTCGTCGCCGTGCACCTGTCGCTGCCGTACTGGTCGGCGGACGAGCACCCTCGCCTGGAGGCGAAGATCGCCGCCTACTCGGTGGCGGTGGCGCTGCTGCTCCCCGCCATGCTGGGGCGTGGGCTGCCGACGAAGTTCCTCTCCTGGCGGCCCCTGGTGTTCGTGGGTGAACGCTCCTACTCGCTCTACCTGGTGCAGGAACTCGCCGTGGCGGTGGTCGTCGGGTTGGTGCCCTCGTACGAACCGCGCGGGACCCGCTTGTTCGTCGCCGCGACCGTGGTGGCGCTGCTCTGCGCCGATCTGCTGTACCGATGGGTCGAGCAGCCGATGATCAGGGTGGGGCGACACCTCGCCAAGAGCCGCAAGGGGGTGCCGCCCACGGTCGCGGTGGATCCCAACCAGCCGGCCGCACCCGTCCAGCGGACCGTGCCCGGCCTGCCGATCCCCGAGGCTCGGACGCCGGGAGATCCGGAGCCGGCCTTGGCCAGCGACGGTGGCCGCCGCTGATCATGAGGTTGACGGAAGGGTGGAGCACGGATCCGCCCGCCAACCTCATGATCGACATAGTGCGGTCAGGGTGCCGGGAGGGTGGTCGACCAGAGCGAAACGCCGTCGCGATCGCGCAGGTGGACCGTCAGGGCCTCGGACTCACCGTCGATGGTGACCTCGCCGAAGTGCTGGAAACCCTCCGCCGGTGACGTGTTGGCCTGCGGCGGCGCGTGCACGAAGGCCGCCTGCGGCCCGAACGTGCCGTCCAACGCGTTCGGACCGAACGCACCGGCGTGCGCCGGGCCGGAGACGAACTCCCAGAACGGGGTGAAGTCGCCGACCGCCGCGCGGGACGGGTCGTAGTGGTGCGCGGCGGAGTAGTGCACGTCGGCGGTCAGGAAGACCATGCCGGTCACCCCGGCCCGGTGGGTGGCCCGCAGCACCTCGGCGAACTCCAACTCCCGGCCCGCCGGCGCGCCCGGGTCGCCCTGCGCGACACCCTCCTGCGCACCCGGACCGTCCGGCACCACCACCCCGATCGGCAGGTCGTTGGCGATCACCTTCCAGGTCGCCGTGGAACGCTTCAGCTCCCGGATCAGCCACTCCCGCTGCTCCCGGCCGAGCAGGCCGCGCTTCGGGTCGGCGTACGTGTTGCCGTCGTTCGGGTCCTTGTGGGTGCGCATGTCGAGCACGAACACGTCCAGCGACGGCCCGTACGACAGCCGCCGGTACATCGGCCCGTCGACCGGCACCGGTAGCCACTCGTTGAACGCCTGACGGGCCCGGGCGGCGAGCACGTCCACCCGCCGCTCGGTGTAACGCGGGTCGTCCAGGATCTCACCCGGGTACCAGTTGTTGAGGACCTCGTGGTCGTCCCACTGGTTGATCTGTGGCACCGCGGCCGCGAACTCCCGCAGGTGCTCGTCGAGCAGGTTGTACGCGAACTGCCCGCGGTACTCGGCCAGCGTCTCGGCCACCTTGCTCTTCTCCGGGGTCACCAGGTTGCGCCAGATCCGCCCGTCGGGCAGCGTCACCGAGTCGACCAGCGGGCCGTCGGCGTACACCGTGTCGCCGCTGCACAGGAAGAAGTCCGGCCGGGTCTGCCGCATCGCCCGGAAGATCGACATGCCGCCGAAGTCGGGGGCGATGCCCCAGCCCTGCCCGACCACGTCGCCGGTCCAGACGAACTTCACGTCGCGTCGCCGGTGCCGCCCCGGCGCGGTGGTCAGCGTTCCGGTCAGTGGCTCACTCACCACCCCGTGCCGATCCAGGCTCTCCACCCGCACCCGGTAGTGCAGCCGCTCGGCGTCCGGCAGACCCCACAGCCGGACCTTTCCGGTGAAGTCGCCGTCCGGGGTGAGCACCGGGCCGCGCAGCTTGCGCGCGCCCCGGAAGTCCGGCCGACGGCTCACCTCGACCAGCATCCGGCCCGGCCGGTCGGCCCGCGTCCAGACCAGCGCCGAGTCCGCGGTCACGTCGCCGCTCTGCACGCCGTGCGTGAGCACCGGGCGCGCCGCCGGGCGCCAGGCCGGAGCAGCGTTCGCGCCGGCACCGCCCAGCAGGGCGCCGCCGGCGGCTCCGGCACCGACCACCAGGCCAGCCCGCAGCAGGGTACGTCGATCAAGCTCGGTCATGCTTCCTCCCGATCATGGGTTGACCTTGACCCGGTGGGTCTATCGGGCGGAGATGACCGTGGGCGCCGGCTCGGGTGACGCGAGCCGGAACGTCGGTTGTCCGGACGGAACGAGGTGCGGCTGGCGCGGCTTGACCGCGCCGAGGCGCTCGCGCAAACTTCGCCGGTGCGTTCGCTTCAGTACCAAGAATTTCAGGCCATGCGTCGATTCCCCGCCCTGGACGGGCTGCGGGCACTGGCCGCCGTCATGGTCATCGCATTCCACTACGGCGGCCCGTCCTGGACGTGGCTGACCGGCTGGATCGGCGTACACCTGTTCTTCGTGCTCTCCGGCTTCCTGATCACGACGCTGCTGCTACGCGAGGAGCACCGCTACGGCAAGGTCTCGCTGCGCGCGTTCTATCTGCGGCGGTTCTTCCGGATCATGCCGGTCTACCTGCTGGTGCTCTTCCTGTACTGGGGACTGGCCCGGATCAACGGCAACGCCGAGTCGATCGAGCGGGGGATGAAGTACTACCTGCTCTTTCTCAACGAGCAGCTGTCGCCGGCCGCACCGTTCCTGCACTCCTGGACGATCGGCATCGAGCAGAAGTTCTACCTGTTCTGGCCGGCCATCGCCTTCGTGGCGGTCGCCGCCGTCTTCCGCCGCCGTCTGGTGGTGACGCTCGGCCTGCTCGTGCTCTTCATCGCGATGATCCCGCCGGACATCGCGTGGCTGAGCTGGCCAATCCACTACGTGGCGATCCTGCTCGGCTGCCTGACCGCCATCATCATGCACAACCCCCGGGGCTTCGCCCTGGTCCGACCGCTGACCCACCCGGTGACCGGCACCGTCGCCATCCTGGCGTTCGTCGTGGTCCAGGTGTGCGCGCAGTTCTGGCCCACCCGCCTCGGCCAGGAGGCGTTGATCGGCAGCTACGCCGCCGCGACGGCGGCGCTGCTGCCGGCCCTGCTCTCCCGCAGCGTGCTCGCCCGTGGGCTGGGGTTGCGACCACTGGTCTTCGTCGGCGAACGCTCGTACTCGTTGTATCTGATCCAGGCCATCGCGTCGCGGGCCACGGCCGGGCTGATGCCCGCGATCGGGCACCGCACCACCCTCTTCTTCGTGGCGACGACGCTGGTGGCGCTGCTCGCCGCGGACCTGATGTACCGGTGGGTCGAGCTACCCATGATCGAGGTGGGCCGTCGGCTGGCCGCCCAGGTGAGCCGGCCGGCCCCGCGCGAGGGCGACGGCACCACGCCCACCCCGCCCACCCCGCCCGCTTCGGTCGTGGGGAACGTCCAGATCCCCCGGCCCCGCGAGGTGCTGGAGGACGTCGCCCCGGCGGCGCGGGGCTGACCACAGCTCTGCCGCGGTCCGCTCCGGCGGCATGAGCGGGGTCACAGCCACGGTTGTCACGACTCACCCCGGCCGAACCGTCGTCACGGTGTCGGATCGATCAGGAGGTAGTCGTGCAACGGATGAACCCGACCGAGGTCGCACCGCAGGCGTACAAGGCCGTCCTGGGGTTGGAGAAGTACGTCCAGACCAACGTCGACCACACCGTGCTGGAGCTGGTGAAGCTGCGGGCGTCAATGATCAACGGGTGCGCGTACTGCGTGGACATGCACAGCCGGGAGGCACTCGCCGGCGGCGAGTCGAGCCGGCGGCTGTTCGCCGTCGCCACCTGGCGGGAGGCACCCTTCTTCGATGAGCGGGAGCGGGCCGCGCTGGCCCTCACCGACGCGGTCACCCGGCTCGGTGAGCACGGGGTGCCGGACGAGGTGTGGGACGACGCCGCGAAGGTCTGGTCGGAGAAGGAACTGGCCGACCTCGTCATCGCGATTGCCACAATCAACGTGTGGAATCGGATCGGGGTGACGATGCGGCTGGAGCCCCCGGCCCAGGTGTGACCACCGAGGCGGCAGCAGAGGCGGCCGGTGCGCTCGAGGCGCACCGGCCGATGCTGCTTGGACTCGCGTACCGCCTGCTCGGCAGCCGGCACGACGCGGAGGACGTGCTCCAGGAGGCGTACCTGCGGTGGCTGGGTGTGGACCGCGCACGGGTCGACGAGCCGCGCCGGTACCTGTCCCGGGTGGTTACCCGGTTGGCCCTGGATCGGCTGCGCGCCCGGCAGGCGGCCCGCGAGACGTACGTCGGGACGTGGCTGCCCGAGCCGGTGCCGACCGAGCCCTCGCCGTTCGGGCCGTTGGACCGGGTGGAGCTACGCGACTCGCTCTCCACCGCGCTCCTGCACGTGCTGGAACGGCTCACCCCGCCGGAGCGGGCGGTGTACGTCCTGCACACGGCCTTCGACCTGCCGTACGCGGAGATCGCCGAAATCCTGGACCGGTCGGCCGCCGACTGTCGGCAGCTGTACCACCGGGCAACCGAGCGGGTACGGCAGGAGCAGCGTCGGTTCACCGCCAGCCGGCCGGAGCGGGAGCGGCTGCTGAACGCGTTCCTCGCCGCCGCGCGCGACGGCGACCTGGCGACGCTCACCGATCTGGTCGCTGCCGACGCCACCGCCTGGAACGACGGCGGCGGCCGGGTGCGGGCCGCCCTCAACCCGGTCACCGGCGCGGACCGGATCGCCCGGTTCTACGCCGGGGTCTACGGTCCGCGGCACCAGGTGACCATGGATCCGATCGAGCTCAACGGGGAACCCGCGGTGCTGGTCACCCGCGCGAACGGCAGCCGGTACACGCTGACCATCGCCGCAGCCGACGGACGGATCACCGGGATCTACGTGGTCGGCAATCCGGCGAAGGTGCCGGCGATCGGCTGAACCCGGGCGCGTCGGTCGGCCCCGGCCGGTGCGGGTCAGCCCAGCTCGGGGAACCAGAGCGCGATCTCGCGCTTGGCGCTGTCCGTCGAGTCCGAGGCGTGCACCAGGTTCTCCCGGTTGGACAGCGACAGGTCACCCCGGATGGTGCCGGCGGCGGCCTTGCGCCCGTCGGTGGCGCCGACCAGCCCACGGACCACGTCGATGACCTGATCGCCGGAGAGCACCAGGGCGACCAGCGGACCGCCGGTCATGAAGTCCTTCAGCGGTGGGTAGAACGCCTTGTCGACGTGCTCGGCGTAGTGCGCGTCGGCGAGCGCGGCGTCCATCGTCCGGTGCACCATCGCGTCGATCCGCAGCCCCTTGCGCTCGAAGCGGGAGAGGACCTCGCCGACCAGGCCGCGGCGGACCGCGTCGGGCTTGATCAGAACGAGGCTGCGCTCATCCGGGCTGTTGCTGGACACGCTGGGTTCCTCCTGTACGCGCGGAACGCTTGGGATCGGTACGGTCAGCCTAGCGACCCGGTCCCGGCGCCGGCGCGGCGGCCGGTCTTTCCCCCGGTGGCCGATCCGGCCTAGCCTGGCCCTGACCCCCGGGAGGTCCACTGTGGCGAATGGCGGGAACCGACCCATCGCGCCGGTACGCAAGCTGATCGGCACGGTGCTCGGCACCGTGGCCACGTTCGTCGTCCTGTTCGGGCTGGGCATGACCAGTTGGGCCATCGTGGCTCTCGGGGTCGCCCTGCTGGTGCTGGCGATCGCGCTGGCGACCGTGCGCGGCGGTGGTCGCACGTGGGTCGTCGGTGTCGGGCACGTGCACAGCGCCTCCGAACCACCCACCCAGTACGCGTTCGGCCGCTGCGAGCTGCAACTGGTGATCGACGCTCCCGGTCTGCCACCGCGATCCAAGAAGATCATCGAGCCGCGGGTGCCGGTCTCCAAGTGGCCGTCGCTGGGCCAGACCCTGCCGATCCGGGTCGCCCTGGACGACCAGCGGCACGTGAAGGTCCTCTGGGACGAGGTGCCGACCCACGCCGAGACCGCCGCCGCCGTCGCCGACCTGCCGCCGGAGTTCGCCGACGCGGACGCGGTGGACGAACTGCTGATTCAGCAGGACGCGCCACCGTGGGCCGACCGCGCGCCGGACGAAGACTTCCGGGACGACTTCCGGGACCCGGTCGGCGATCCGTTCCGGGACCCGGTCGGTGACCCGCTGCGCGCCGACCCGGTGCGCAGCGACCTGCGGCGTGACGACCCGGGCGTGCTGCCCGAGGAGCGCGAACCCGTGGTGATGCACCAGAGCCCGGGTGGCCCGGTGGTGTTGGAGGGCGTCGTCGTCGAACCGCAGTCCGGTGGGCTGCCCCGCCGGGCCACCCCGGCACCACGCCCGCCCGCCGAGGAGCGCTTCGACGAGCCCGACGCGGACCGGCCCGACCGGCCGGAGGAGCCTGCGGCCGCTGCCCGGCCCGCCGACGACCCCGTCGACGTGCCCAGCGCGCAGCGCTCCGACCCACTCAGCGCGCCACGCTTCGACCCACCGCCCGCGCAGCGCTCCGGTCCCGGCGCGGCCGACCCGCTGGACCCACTCGACCTCCCGCTGGACGATCCCGCCCCGGCCGGCGCGGCACGCGAGACCGTGACCGACGAGGAGCTGGACGAGGCGATCTTCGGATTCGACGCCGGCTCGGCTGCGGATCCGGCCGGGCCGATCAGCGGCGTGGGCCTCACCCTGCTGGTCACCGACCTGTCCCGGTCGCTCGGCTTCTACCGCGACATGCTCGGCTTCAGCGAGGTGGACCAGGGCGCCCACAACGCCGTCCTCGCCTCCGGAACGACCCGGCTCGTTCTGCGTGAGGTGACCGGGGCCGCGCCCATCAGCCGCCGGCTGGTGCACGTCAACCTCGAGGTGAACGACATCGAGGCGGCGTACGAGCGGTTGCGCGAGTCGGGCGTCCGCTTCACGTACGCGCCCCGGGTGGTCAACCGGGGCACCAAGCTGGAGGTGTGGGCGGCGGCCTTCCGCGACCCGGACGGCCACGGCGTCGCGCTCACCCAGTGGCGCGAACGCGCCGACGCCTGACCCGGCCCGCTCCCACCTCCCGGTGCCGGCGATCGGGTCCGGCGTCAGCCCAGGATGACGCGGCGCACGTGCAACGCGTACGCCCAGACCAGGGCGAAGATGATGCCCAGCCCGAGCAGCGACCAGTGCAGCAGACCACCCAGCAACAGCAGGCCCTGAAGCACGGTGCCGGCGTGCCAGGCCCAGGAGCGGCGCATCATGCCGGCGAGGACGACGGCGGCCACCGCCAGTGCCACCACCGCACCGATCGCGGCGCCGCCGAGGTCACCGCCGACCACCCGGATCGGCTGGATCGCCAACAGCAGCACCAGCGCCTCCAGGCTGAGCGTGCCCGCACCGAGGCCGCGTACCGCCCGCTCCGGGTTGCGCAACCCGGAACGCCGCGGCTGTCCGGCCGTGGGCTGCTCCCCCAGCGGCGGCTCGACCGTCGGACCGGTCGGGTCCTCGGTGGTGTGCGGGTCCCGCTCCGGACTGGTCATCGCTTCAACAGCCTGCGCGCGTCGGCGACCGTCACCACTGAGCCCGTGACCAGCACGCCGACCCCGCTGAGCTCGCCTGGGACGTCCTCCTCGGCCAGCGCCACCGCCAGCTCGATGGCGTCCGGCATCTCCTCGGCCGAATCCACCCGCTCCTCGCCGAAGATCTCGGCGGCCAGCGCGGCGAGTTCCTGCGTCGGCATCGCCCGTGGCGAGCTGTTGCGGGTCACCACCACGTGGTCGACCACCGGCTCCAGCAGCTCCAGCAGGCTTTCCGCATCCTTGTCGGCGAGAACGCCGATCACGGCCACCAGCTTGCTGAACGCGAACTCCTCCTGGAGCGCGGTGACGGTGGCCTTCATGCCGTGCGGGTTGTGCGCACCGTCCAGCAGGACGGTCGGGGCGTTGCGGACCCGCTCCAGCCGACCCGGGGAGCTGGCCGAGGCGAAGCCCTCCCGAACCGCCTCGATGTCGAGCTGACGTCGAGCCCCGGCACCGAGGAACGCCTCCACGGCGGCGAGCGCCACCGCCGCGTTCTGCGCCTGGTGGGCGCCGTGCAGTGGAATGAACACGTCGTCGTACACGCCACCCAGCCCTTGAAGGCTGAGCACTTGACCGCCGACCGCGACCGCCCGACCCAGCACGCCGAACTCGGCGCCCTCCCGGGCGATGGTGGCCCCGACCTCGGCGCAGCGTTCGAGAAGGGGACGCGCGGCCTCCTCCTCCTGCGCCGCGGCGATCACGGTGGCGCCCGGGTGGATGATGCCGGCCTTGGCCAGAGCGATGTCCTGGAGGGTGTCGCCGAGCCACTCGGTGTGGTCCAGCCCGATCGGGGTGATCACACAGACCCCGGCCTGGATGACGTTGGTGGCGTCCTCGGCGCCGCCGAGGCCGACCTCGACCACCGCGATGTCGACCGGGGCGTCGGCGAACGTGGCGAACGCCAGCGCGGTGGTCATGTCGAAGTAGGTCAGCGGCTCGGCCGACCGCGCGTCGACCAGCTCGGCCAGCGGTTTGATCTCCTGGTAGACCGCGGTGAACCGTTCCTCGCTGACCGGCTCCCCGTCCAGGCTGATCCGCTCTCGGACGGTCTCCAGGTGCGGGCTGGTGTACCGGCCGGTGTGCAGCCCGAACGCACGCAGCAGCGAGTCGATCATCCGCGCGGTGGAGGTCTTGCCGTTGGTGCCGGTGAGGTGGATCGCGGGGTACGCCCGCTGTGGGCTGCCGAGCAGGTCGAGCAGGGACTCGATCCGGTCCAGCTCGAAGACCATGCGGGTGAAACCACGGGCGTTCAGCTCCGCCTCGACGGCGGCGAAATCGGTACGGTCGGTCACGAGGGCAGTGTCTCCAGAGCAGCGTCGATCCGGACCAGGTCGGCCTCGGCGGTGGCGAGCCGGTCGCGGATCTTCGCGACCACCGGCTCGGGGGCCTTGCCGATGAAGGCAGGGTTGTCGAGCTTCGCCCGGGCCTGCGCGACCTCCTTCTCGGCGGCCGCGCGGTCCTTCGTGAGCCGGGCCCGCTCGGCGGCCACGTCGATCGACCCCCGGGTGTCCAACGCGACACCGACCGCGCCGGGCATGGCCAGCGTGGCACTGGCCTGGAAGTCGTCACCGGCCGGATCCAGGCGGACCAGCGAACGGATCAGCGGCTCGTGGGCCGCGATGCCCGCGCCGGCCAGCCCGTCCAGGCGGGCGGCCACCCGCTGCGTCGGACGCAGCCCCTGATCGGAACGGAACCGGCGGATCTCGGTGACCACCCGCTGCACCCCGACCAGCTCGGCCTCGGCGGCGTCGTCGACCAGCGACCGGTCGGCCACCGGCCAGGCGGCGGCCTGCACCGTCTCGCCGCCGGTCAGCGCGAGCCACAACTCCTCGGTGACGAACGGGATGACCGGGTGCAGCAGCCGCAGCAGCTGGTCGAGCACGTGCCCGAGCACCCGCCGGCTGCCCTCCGCCCGCTCACCGCCCTCGGCGAGCACCGGCTTGCTCAGCTCGACGTACCAGTCGCAGACGTCGTCCCAGGCGAAGTGGTACAGCAGGTCGCACACCTTGGCGAACTCGTACGCCTCGAACTGCTCGTCGACCTCGGCGGTGACGTGCGCCAGCCGGGACAGAATCCACCGGTCGACGGTGGAGAGCTGCTCGGCCGCGGGCAGGTCGCCCGTGGTGTGCGCGCCGTTCATCAGGGCGAAGCGGGTGGCGTTCCAGAGCTTGTTGCAGAAGTTGCGCGAGCCCTGGCACCACTCCTCGCTGACCGGGACGTCCTGCCCGGGGTTCGCGCCCCGCGCCAGGGTGAACCGGGTGGCGTCGGCGCCGTACCGGTCGATCCAGTCCAGCGGGTCGACCACGTTGCCGAACGACTTCGACATCTTCTTGCCGAACTGGTCGCGCACCATGCCGTGCAGCGCGACCACGTCGAACGGCGGCCGGCCGTCCATCGCGTAGAGACCGAACATCATCATCCGGGCGACCCAGAAGAACAGGATGTCGTACCCGGTGACCAGCACGCTGGTCGGGTAGAACTTCGCCAGGTCCGGAGTCTGCTCGGGCCAGCCGAGGGTGGAGAACGGCCACAGGCCGCTGGAGAACCAGGTGTCCAGGACGTCCTCGTCCTGGTGCCAGCCCTCGCCGGTCGGCGGTGCCTCGTCGGGGCCGACGCAGACGATCTCACCCTCCGGGCCGTACCAGACCGGGATGCGGTGCCCCCACCACAGCTGGCGGGAGATGCACCAGTCATGCATGTTGTCGACCCAGGCGAAGTAGCGCTTGGCCAACTCGGCCGGCTCGATGCGGACCCGGCCGTCGCGCACCGCGTCACCGGCGGCCTGGGCCAGCGGGGCGGTGTTGACGAACCACTGCAGCGACAGCCGCGGCTCGACGGTGGTCTTGCACCGCGAGCAGTGCCCGACCGCGTGCACGTACGGGCGCTTCTCGGCGACGATCAGGCCCTGCTCCCGCAGCGCGGCCACGATCGCCGGCCGGGCCTCGAACCGGTCCAGCCCCTCGAACGGGCCGGGCACGGTGATCACCCCGCGCTCGTCCATCACGGTCAGCGCGGGCAGGTCGTGCCGCTGGCCGATCTCGAAGTCGTTCGGGTCGTGCGCCGGCGTCACCTTGACCATGCCGGTGCCGAAGGACGGGTCGACGTGCGCGTCGGCGACGATCGGGATCCGGCGGCCGGTCAGCGGCAGCTCGACCTCGGTGCCGATCAGGTGCTGGTAGCGCTCGTCGTCCGGGTGCACCGCCACCGCGGTGTCGCCGAGCATCGTCTCGGCCCGGGTGGTGGCCACCACGACCTCGTCGCTGTAGCGGATCGAGATCAGCTCACCGTCGTCGTCGGTGTGCTCGACCTCGATGTCGGAGAGCGCGGTGAGGCAGCGCGGACACCAGTTGATGATCCGGTTGGCCCGGTAGATGAGGCCGTCGTCGAAGAGCTTCTTGAAGATCGTCTGGACGGCGCGGGTCAACCCCGCGTCCATCGTGAAGCGCTCGCGGTCCCAGTCGACCGAGTCGCCGAGACGGCGCATCTGGCCGAGGATGGCCCCACCGGACTCGGCCTTCCACTGCCAGACCCGCTCGACGAACTTTTCCCGGCCGAGATCGTGTCGGGAAAGACCCTCGGCGGCGAGCTGACGCTCGACCAGGTTCTGGGTGGCGATGCCGGCGTGGTCCATGCCGGGCAGCCACAGCGCCTCGAAGCCCTGCATCCGCTTACGCCGGGTCAGCGCGTCCATCAGGGTGTGCTCGAACGCGTGGCCCATGTGCAGTGAGCCGGTGACGTTCGGCGGAGGGATGACGATGGTGAAGGGAGGCTTGTCGCTGTCGGCGGAGGCCCGGAAGTGCCCGCCGGCTACCCACTGCTCGTACCGTCGCTGCTCTACCTCACCGGGCTGATACTGGCCGGCAAGGGTCGGGGCGTCGGGGCGTCGGGCATCCAGTCTCTCGGTCACCGGACAAGTCTACGGAGGGCTTCCGCAGACCTGACGTGCGCCACCTGCCGTTCGCGTACGGTGTCGGCTATGTCCGACGCACATCTCACCGAGCGGTCGCTCGACGGCGGTCGCGAGCCGGTCGAGCTGACCGAAGAGCCGATCCAGTTGAGCACCCGGGACTCCGGAGGCGACCCCGACGAGCGGTCCGGCGGCTGGTCCCGCCGACGCAAGATCGCTTGGACGGCCGCGCTGGTGGTCGGCCTGGCCGGTGCCGGGGTGCTCGGCGTCGCTGGGTGGCGGGTGGCGCAGCAGAAGGACACCCAACTGACCTCGCCCGATCAGGTGGCGGGTCTGACCCGCGACGACAGCGAGCGGGCGAAGAGCACCGCCGACTACCTGCGCAGCGGCCTGGCGGCGAACATCGAACTGGACCGCAGCTTCGGCACGGTCTACCGCGACCCGGCCGACGACAAGCGTTCGGTCCTCATCTTCGGCGGCACCACCCTGCTCTGGCAGCCGGAACGGGACTTGGACAGCCTCTTCCGCCTCATGTCCGACGAGACCGGCGCGGTGAGCGGTCTGCGCGAGGTGCCCGCGGGTGACCTCGGTGGCGTGCTGAAGTGTGGCAGCACCAGTGGCGAGGGTGGCGACTTCGCGGTGTGCGGCTGGGCCGACCACGGCAGCGTGGTGATGGCGATGTTCCCGGGTCGGTCGGTCAGCGACGCCGGCGGCCTCCTGCGCAACCTCCGCAACGGCATGCAGACCCGAGACTGAGCTGCCCCACCGAGCCCCGCCGCCTAGCCGGCCCACCCGCCGCCTGGTTGGCCCACCCGCCGGCCGTCCCGCCCGGCGTCCGCCTGGAACCTGCCCGTTACCGGCGCCCGACGCACTACCGGCCGTCTGGGCCGGGTTGATCGACTCGGTGTCAGGGAACCCGGTGCATCCACCGTCCCCGAACACCCCAACATTCCGGAACACCGAGCCGATCAACCAACGTTATCGGGGCATGCAGAAAGGGCCACCCCGCGCTAGGGGTGGCCCTTTCTGAAAGATTGTCCGGCGGCGTCCTACTCTCCCACACCCTCACGAGTGCAGTACCATCGGCGCTGGAGGGCTTAGCTTCCGG
>NZ_JBITJA010000022.1:0-82517 GCF_044459545.1 Micromonospora sp. NPDC050276
CGAACTCAACGGACGACCACGCCAAACCCTCGACTGGCAGAATCCAGCCGAGGTACTCCACAAACACCTGGTTGCAACCGCCGCTTGAAACCGCCTACCTCGGACACCGCGACTTTCAGCAACCCGAGTCGATCAAGGCGGCGGGGCCCCAGTCGCAGGACGGCAGGGCTTCAGTCGCAGGACTGCGGGGCTTCAGTCGAAGGACGGCAGGGACGGGCCGAGGACGTCGTCGGCGTCGACGATGGTGTACGCGTACCCCTGCTCGGCGAGGAAGCGCTGCCGGTGCGCCGCGTACTCGGTGTCGATCGTGTCCCGGGACACCACCGTGTAGAAGTGCGCCTGCCGGCCGTCGGCCTTCGGCCGGAGCACCCGCCCCAACCGCTGCGCCTCCTCCTGGCGTGACCCGAACGTCCCGGACACCTGGATCGCCACCGCCGCCTCGGGCAGGTCGATGGAGAAGTTGCCGACCTTCGAGATCACCAGGGTGCGGATCTCGCCGGTGCGGAACGCGTCGAACAGCCGCTCCCGCTCCTTGTTGGTGGTCGAGCCCTGGATGATCGGCGCGTCGAGGTACTCGCCGAGTTGGTGTAGCTGATCGATGTACGCGCCGATCACCAGCACCTGGTCGTCCGGGTGCCGGTCGACCAGCGCCTTCACCACCGGCAGCTTGGTGCGGGCGGTCGCCGCCATCCGGTAGCGCTCCTCGGCCTCGGCCGTCGCGTACGACATCCGCTCCGCTTCGGTCAGCGTCACCCGGACCTCGGTGCACTCGGCCGGGGCGATCCAGCCCTGCGACTCGATGTCCTTCCACGGCGCGTCGTACCGCTTCGGCCCGATCAGGCTGAACACGTCACCCTCGCGGCCGTCCTCGCGTACCAGAGTCGCAGTGAGGCCCAACCGGCGGCGGGCCTGGAGGTCCGCGGTGAACCGGAAGATCGGCGCGGGCAGCAGGTGCACCTCGTCGTAGACGACCAGGCCCCAGTCGCGGGCGCCGAACAGGTCCAGGTGCGTGAACGCGCCGCCGCGCCGGGAGGTGAGCACCTGGTACGTGGCGATGGTGACCGGGCGGATCTCCTTGCGCTCGCCGGAGTACTCGCCGATCTCCTCCTCGGTCAGCGACGTGCGGGCGACCAGCTCCCGCTTCCACTGCCGGCCGGCGACCGTGTTGGTGACCAGGATCAGGGTGGTCGCCTTCGCCTCGGCCATCGCCGCCGCGCCGACCAGGGTCTTGCCGGCGCCGCAGGGCAGCACCACCACACCGGAGCCGCCGGCCCAGAACGCCTCGACGGCCTCCCGCTGGTACGAGCGCAGCGTGAACGGCTTGCGCCCGTCCTTGCCGGCCTCGGCCAGCTCGATCGGGTGCGCCTCACCGTCGACGTAACCGGCCAGGTCCTCCGCCGGCCAACCCAGCTTGAGCAGCGCCTGCTTGAGCCGGCCGCGCTCGGACGGGTGCACCCGGATGGTGTCGTCGTCGATCTTGTCGCCGAGCATCCCGGCGAGCTTCTTGCTCTTGGCCACCTCGATCAGCACCAGCCGGTCCAGTGCCCGCAGCACCAGCCCGTACGCCGGGTCGTTGGCGAGTTGCAGCCGGCCGTACCGGTCCATCGTCTCGGCCACGTCCACCAGCAGCGCGTGCGGCACCGGGTAACGGGAGTACTTGATCAACGAGTCGACGACGCCCTCGGCGTCGTGCCCCGCCGCGCGGGCGTTCCACAGACCCAACGGCGTCAGCCGGTAGGTGTGCACATGCTCCGGCGAGCGCTCCAGCTCCGCGAACGGCGCGATCGCCATCCGGCAGGCCTGCGCGTCGGGGTGGTCGATCTCCAGCAGCAGGGTCTTGTCCGACTGCACGATCAGTGGTCCACCGCTCACGCCAGCGTCCTCTCCTCGGTTGGTCGTCGTCCGCTGGACGGGCTGCATACCCGCCGCTGGCCGACCATCCAGTGTTGCACGATGCGGGACGACGGAAGAAAGATGCTCACCGGGCGCAACCGTGACGGCACTTACGAACGTCTAGTAAAGGGACGACTGTCTGGGGAGGGCCCATGAAGCGTGTCTGGATCACTTCCCGACTGGTTGCCCTTGTGGTGGTCGTGCTGGTCGGCGCCGGTGCGTGCACGTTCGATCCGCAGTCCGGCGGGAGTGGTGGCGGGGGAGCCGCCCCGGCCGGAGCGGCGGAACAGGCAACGGGGGCGAGCGACACGCCCGGGCCGGACCAGCGCGGCCGGCCCACGCCGGCCGCGCCCACCCCGAAACCCTCCCGGACACCCACACCGAAGCCGACCCGCACGACGGCCAAGCCGACCCCGAGCACCACTGCACCGACCGTCGCCGGCTGCCCTCAGGGCCAGCACCAGCGCGCGGTGGAGACCTACCTGGCCCGGCTGGGCGGGTTCGGGGCGGTGACCGTCGACGGTCGGCAGTCCGCCGCCGACTGCGCCGCGATTAAGAAGTTCCAGAAGAGGTACGGCATTCGCCCCGTCGAGGGTCGCGCCGGACCGACCACCCTCGACGTGGCCCAACGCCTCGCCACCACCGACCCGGCCCGTTGCAAGGCCGGCACGGGCACCACCTTCTGCGTGGACCTGACCCGACAGACCGTCTGGGCGATCCGCGGCGGCAAGGTGATCATGTCGCCGACGGTGACCCGTACTGGAATGTCCGGCTACCGCACCCCGGCCGGCACGTACGCCGTCAACTACCGCAATCCCAAGGAGTGGTCCGACCCGTACGAGGTGTGGCTGCCGTACTGGCAGCACTTCACCCAGGGGATGGGCTTCCACGAAACCACCACCTACCTGCACGACAAGTCGATCGGCTCGCACGGTTGCGTCAACCTCCTGCACGCCGACGCGGTCCGGATGTGGGAGCTGGGCAAGGTCGGCACCCGGGTGGTGCTGATCGGCCGGCGCCCCGGCACCTGAGCGACACGGAGCGAATCACGGGGATAACCCCCTGTCCCACCGGTCTCTTGAGTGTCACCCTGGGAGTCCAGGGCCGGACCGGGCGGGGAGGCTGGGCATGACGGTCGACCGTGACGTGATCGCGGAGCATGAGCAAGCACCACCCGACGAGGTGTCCCGGGCGACCGTGATCGCGTACGCCGTCGCGGCGACGCTCCTCCTCGGGTGGTTTCTCTTTGGCTGGCTGGTGCTCCAGCAGGGCTTCGTCGACTCGGTTGGGGAGTCCGCCGGCGCCGGCTTCGCGCTGCTGCTGATCATCTCGGTGGTCGGCACCGTACGCCGCAGCCGCCGCTGACCGACAGCACCGCGCGTGGCGGCGCTGTCGGTCAGTCCGCCACCACCGCCGCGGTGATCCGGTGCAGCGCGAACGTGTGCAGCATCTCGGTCCGTTCGTCCTCGGCCCGGAGGTAGCCGGCACCGATCGAGACCGGTTTGAGCAGGCGCGACGCGGTCGCCCCGTGTGCGTCGACATAACCGACCCAGACCAGCGCCTTGTCCCGGACCGCCTGCTGGAGCACCGCCAGGGCCTCGCTGTGGGTGTGCGCCGGCACCGGTCCGCCGCCCAGCCCCGCCGCGCCGCCGCGGACCACCGCCGGTGCCCGCCGGGCCGCACGCGCCGCCGCGTCACCCCGCCGGATGTGCTCCACCACGCCGAGCAGCCGGGGCATGGGCAGCTTCGGGGCGGCCAGCGGATCGATCGTCCGGCTGGTCACCGACATCCGGGCCGGTGCCCGCCGGATTCGCGGCCGGGCCAGCACCGTGCTGCCCGTGCCGTCCTCCTGCACCGGGGCGTACCCGGCGTCGCGGAGCGCGCCCAGCAACCGGCCCACCTGGTACTGCGTGCACAGCACCGTCGGGGCGAGCCGGCGCAGTGCCAACGACTCCAACCGCCGGTCGGCCAGCACCTCGCTGATCAGCGTCTCGTCGTCACTGCGCAGGTACGCCCCGGCCAGGCCGACCCGCAGCCCGCCGTGCTTACGGGCCACGTCGTCGACCAGGTAGCTGAGCCCCTGCGGCACCGGGGTACGCGACCGGCGTCGGAACACCTCGTGCAGGTCGTCGGCCGTGTAGCCGGAGTCCAGTGCGCGCCGCACGCTCGCCGTGGTGACCCGGTGCACGCTGGCCCCGCCGGCCGACTCGAGTTCGGTCATCGCCTCCAACTCGGCGGCGAGCCCCGGCTCGGGTGGGCCCGGCACCACCACGGTCAGGTCGGCCTGCACCAGGAAGTGGTCGACCGGGGCGGGCAGCAGCGCGTCCAGCGCCCGAGCGGCACTGGACGGGTCGCCGCTCTCGACGTCCGCGTGTACGCCCAGCGGGTCGTCGGCGCCCCGTTCATCGGTCGAGGTCAGGTCGGCCAACAGCAACCGCCCGTACGAGGTGAGCGCCCCCAACCCGGTGACACCCAGCTGCGCGGCCTCGGCCAGCACCTCCCGGTGGGCGGCGTCCCGGCCTCGGCTGCGTCGCGGGGCCCGCCAGTCCAGCAGGTCCTGCACCTCCTCCGGGGTGGGCGCGGTCGCCGGCTCCAGGTCGGCGAGGACGCCGAGCACCGCCCGTCGGGTGGCCGGCACGTTGGCCCGCTCGGCCTCGGCGGAGAGCGCGGTGATCGGGCGATCCCGGTCGTCACGGCGGCCCACAAGTCCCACCTGCCGGGTCATGGTCAGCCAGGCGCGGGCGAGTTGCTCCCACCGTTGGGCCAAGGAGGCGGCCCGCCACACCTCGTACCCGCCGGTCGGCAGCACCTGCTGATCCGCCCCGTATCGGCCGGTGGCCGAGCCGGGCATCTCCAGCTCACCAGCGAGCCCCGCCGCGTAGGCGACCTCCAGCAGCAGCGCGGTGGTCGGTTCGTCCAGCCCGGCGGTACGCGCCAACCGGCGCAGGTCCCGCACACCGATGCCACCGGAACGCAGCACCGGCGCCGGCTCGTCGGCGAGTTGTTCCAGGAGCCCCTCGGTGTGCCGGACCACCTCCATGGTCTGCCCGGCGCCGGCCGAGTCGACCGCCTTCGGCTCGCGCGGCGCGGCGGCCACCGGCGGGGGGCTGGTGCGCAGTGGCCCGAGCGCGCCGCTGTCGCGGCGGAGCAGCAGGCCGACCTCGCGGGGCAGCTCCACCGTGCCGCTGGCCGTGGACGAGCCGGTCGTCACGGGGACCAGCAGCCGGTTGTCGACGAGCCACCGCACTGGTGAGCCGGTCGGGGCGCCACCGTTGGTCGGGTCGGTGAGCACCGGGTCCTCCGCGCCGAGCGGCGGCGCCTGCAACGCCCCCGGCGGTACGCTGCCCACCGGCGGGCCGGCCGCCAAGCGGTCCAGGATCGCCCGGGCCGAGGGTGGGGCGGCGAGCACCGTCCGGCGGAGCTTCGCCGGGTCCGCGCAGAGCGCGGCCGTGCGCGGGTCCAGCTCCGCGGCGGGCCGGCCGAGCCCAGCGGGGTACGGGGCGACCTCGTCGACGGCGGGCACCACCTGGAGCGCGTGTTCCGGGCCGTACAGCAGGAAGAGCGCACGCAGCCGGCCCACGGCGGCCCGGACGGCCGTCGGAGCCGGCCGCTGCGGCCCGGAGGTCGCCATCGCGAGCACGGTGTCGGTGGCCGTGGTGCCGTCGTCCGGATTTCGGGTGAGGCGGGCGGCATCGAGGATCTGGAGGGTGAACTGGTCCAGACCGTCCAGCGCGCGGGCCACGGAGACCCGGGACTGGGCCCGGATGGCGAGGGCGGAGACGTCGGCCGGCACGGGCACGACGAGGTCGGGCCGCAGCTGGAGGAGCGCGGCCAGTGTCTCGTCGGGCAGCGACCGCAGGTGGTCGGCGAGTGAGGTGGTCATCGTCTTTCCACGCTAGCCCGGCACCGGGCTTCCGCGCCCCTCGGACGTCCGGCCGACTGGGAGTCGCGGGTACGTTTCTCGACATGCCCGCACTGACCGTCGGATTCGACCTCGACATGACCCTGGTGGACTCCCGCCCCGGCATCGCCGCGGCGTATCGGGCGCTGACCGCGAGGACCGGCGTGCCGGTCGACGCCGAGCAGGCGGTGTCCCGACTCGGGCCGCCGCTGCGTACCGAGATCGCGCACTGGTTCCCGCCGGAGCAGGTCGAGTCGGCCGTGCGGATGTTTCGCGAGCTGTACCCGGCGTACGCGATCACCCCGACGTTGCTGCTGCCCGGAGCGCGGGAGGCCATCGACGCGATCCATGCGCGGGGTGGTCGTGTGCTGGTCGTCACGTCCAAGCTCGGTCGGTTGGCCCGGTTGCACCTGGACCACCTCGGCCTGCCGGTCGACGAGTTGGCCGGCGATCTGTTCGCTGAGCAGAAGGCGACCGCCCTGCGGGAGCACGACGCGACCCACTACGTCGGTGATCATGTCGCGGACATGGTGGCGGCGGCAGCGGCCGGGGTGCCGGGCATCGGTGTCGCGACGGGCCCGTGCTCCCGCGATGAGCTGCGCGAGGCCGGGGCGGAGGTGGTGCTGGACGGGCTCACCGAATTCCCAGCGGCGCTCGACGGGATGATCCAGCTAGCCTTGGAGCAGTAGCGGCTCAAGTGAAGCAGGGGTTTTCAGGTGCCTACGGGTCGAGTGAAGTGGTACGACACGGCCAAGGGATACGGCTTCGTCACGAGTGACGAGGGCGGCGACGTGTTCCTGCCCAAGGGGGCGCTGCCGGCGGGTGTCACCGACCTCAAGGGTGGCCAACGGGTCGACTTCAGCGTGGTGGACAGCCGTCGGGGCGCGCAGGCCATGGGAGTCAAGCTGCTGGACGCGCCGCCCTCGATGGCGGAGCTGCGCCGTCGGCCGGCCGAGGAGCTGCACGGCCTGGTCGAAGACATGATCAAGGTGCTGGAGGCGAAGGTCCAGCCGGACCTGCGCCGGGGTCGGTACCCGGACAAGAAGACCGCGCAGAAGATCGCTCAGCTGGTCCACGCGGTGGCCCGCGAGCTGGAGGTCTGAGGCACCAGGCCGGCGGTGGCGGCCCGGTCGAGCAGTGCCGCCACCGCGGCGAAACCGGCGTCGCCCAGGTCCGCGGTGAACTCGTTGACGTAGAGGCCGATATGCCGGTCCACCACGTCGAGCTCCATCTCCTGGGCGTGCGCCAACACGTACTCGCGGCTGGCCGCCGGGTCCGCCCAGGCTTGCCGGACCGACTCGCGGACCCAGCCGGCCGCAACCTCCGGGTCCACCGCGCCACGTCGGGCCAGGATCGCGCCGAGGGGGATGGGCAGGCCGGTGTCGGCCTCCCACCACTCGCCGAGGTCGACCAGGGCGCTCAGGCCGTGCCGATGGTAGGTGAACCGGGCCTCGTGGATGACCAGCCCAGCGTCGTAACGCCCAGCCGCCACCCCCGGCATGATCTCGTGGAACGGAACCACCTCGATCCGGGCCGGCGGCCGCCCGGCCGACCAGAGCCGGAACAGCAGGTACGCGGTGGTCCGGTCGCCCGGCACCGCCACCGTGGCGCCGGTCAGGTCGGTGCGGTCCGGGCCGCCGTCGCGGTCGCCCCGGGTGAGCACCAGCGGGCCACAGCCGCGACCGAGCGCACCGCCGCAGGGCAGCAAATGGTAGTCGTCGAGCAGCCAGGGCAGCGCCGCGAAGCTCACTTTCACCAGGTCGAACGCACCCCGCTCGGCCGCCGTGTTGGTGACGTCCACATCGGCGTACGTCACCTCGACGGGTGGCGCGCCGGGCACCCGCCCGTGCACCAGCGCGTGGAAGACGAACGTGTCGTTGGGGCAGGGCGAGATCGCCAGGGAGAGCGCCACACCGCCACGTTAGCCCCGCCCTCCGCCGGGTCGGTCGCCGCGGTCCCGCACCTGTGACCTGCCGTGCAATCGGCGCCGTCTGTTCGCAGCCATCGTCGGCCACCGAACGCCTCCACAGGCGGCTCCAGGGGGTACGGCGTGTCACTGCCGCTCCCTGTAGAGCTGCCCCATCGGCGGGGCGTCGTGCCCGGCGCCGCAGCGCCAGGGCCCTGATGCCAGTGCGTCTGTGCGTCAGTGGGTGAGTGGGTCCGTGCGGGCCCTGCGGCGGTGCGTGCGGGCGGCCGTGCGGCGGCGAGGCGGTGTTCGTCGGCGAGGCGGTGCGGCGGGGTGGCAGTGTGGCGGTGCGTCGGCCTGGCCGTGGCGGCGAGGCGGTGCGGCGGCGTGGCCGTGCGGCGGTGCGGCGGCGTGGCAGTGGAGCGGCGTGGCCGTGCGGCAATGTCAGCGTCAGCGCGGTGGCCAGCGGTGTGTCCGCGTTGGTGGTCGGACGTGACCCTTCCCGACGTCCGTCCGCGTGCCCCACTCCTGGGGCAGCTCTACAGGCCGCGAACAAAGAGGTATGCACAGCGGCGGCGACTTTATCCACAGCGTTGTCCACAGGTGGGTCGGGTTCTGTTGACGAGTTGAGATGAGCGGAAAACCATGGACCCGTGGCCACCGACAAGAATGCGATCGACGTGGGGGCAACTCTGCGCGATCTTCGTCGACGTGCCGATCTGAGCCAGCGGGAGTTGGCCGAGCAGTCCGGGATCCCGAAGAGCACGGTGGCGCGCATCGAGGCGGGGCAGGGGGCCGGGCCGGCGTTCCGGACGGTGGAGCGGTTGGTCCGTGCGGCCGGCGGTGAGATCGCGCTCAGCCTGCCCGGCGGTCCCTCCCACGCGGCGACCGGCGAGCCACCGGACAGCGAGCCACGATTGGGCAGCGAGCCACCGGACGAGCCGCGGGATGAGGCCGGTCGCCGATACCCGGCCCACCTTGACGTCCGTCGGGTCCTGACCCTCAGGGACTGGCCGGGCGCCTGGTGGGCGCAGTCGTACACCTTGCCCCGGCGGTTGTGGCCGGTCCGCGTCCCGGAGCTGACCTATGACCTGGATCGGACGCGGCGTGACGAGCGACGCCTGCGGGACCGGACGCGCGCCGAAGTGCGGTTTCGGCGCGTCGTCGAGGGGCTGCCAGCGACATCGTGGCGCTTTGTCGCCGAGGTGCCCGGTGCCGGGCCGGTCGGTGAGCTGAGGGCCCATGAGCGGAGCTTTGACCTCCTCGTCGGCGAGGATTGGGGCGACCGGCGTGAGCTGGTGTTGGAGGGTGTTCTCGTTGCTCCCGGCCTGCGGACCCTGGGCGTCGGGCGTCAGCTGATCGGGCTGCTGGCCAAGGAGATGGCGGTGGCCGGCATTCGGACCACCCACGCGATCGCCGAGGCCGGGAACGTCGAGTTCCTGCTCGCCTGCGGGTTCGAGCTACAGCCGAGTCGGCCATCGGCGCTCACGCTCGAAGTGCCTCCTCGGCCGTAGTCAGCGCAGTGCTGGGGCCGCCGTGGTCAGGGCGGTGAGCGCTTCGCGCAGTCGCCAGGCGTCCCGGTCGCGGGGGCCGATCGGGTTGGAGATGGTGCGCAGTTCGGCGAAGGGCACCCCGGCCTGTGCGGCGGCGACCGCCACGCCGTACCCCTCCATGGCCTCGGCGACCGCATCCGGATGCCGCCGACGCAGCTCGTCGGTGCCGGCGGTGGTGCCGGTGACGGTACTGACCGTCAGCACCGGCCCGGTCGTGGCCGTCGGGAGGGCGGCCCGCAGCGCCGCCAGCAGGCCCGGGTCGGCCGGCACCATGCTGCCGGCACCGAGCAGTGCGGGCGGCATGCCCAGCTCGTCGATGGGGATGAAGCCGTCCGGTGATTCGGCACCCAGGTCGGCGGCGATGCTGGCGGTGCCGAGCACGGTGTCGCCGACCTCGGCCCGCCCGGTGAAGCCGCCGGCCACGCCGGCGCTGACCACCGCACGGTACGGGCGGCCGGCGGCCTCGGCCAGCGCCAGCAGCCGGGCGGTGGCGGCACCGGCGACGGCCGGGCCCACCCCGACCGGGGTGACGGTCACGGAGGGGTCGGTGAGCCCGGCACGGATCGCGTCCGCCTCGGCGGGAACCGCTGTCACCACCAGCAGCCCGGTCACGAGAGTGAGCCGGGGGACTCGCGGCGGGTCTCGTCGTCGGCTCCGCCACCTGGGCCGCCAACCGCCGACGACGGGCGGTAGATGTGGTAGCCCGGTGGGGCCAGACTCGGGTCGTCGTACTGCGGGGAGTTGGTCTGGGCCGGTGCCGGTGAGGTCGGTGTGGGGTCCCCGGGCCCGCCCGCCGGCTCGTCCTCGGCCAGCTCGTCCTCAACCAGCTCATCGTCACCGAGCGGCCGGCCGGCCAGTTTCTCGCCGCGCAACCGGGCGGCGACCAGCATCCCCCGGATCGCGGTCAGCACGCCGACCCCGGCGGCGACGGCGATGCCCATCCGACCATCGAACGGCACCAGCCCGAGCCCGCCGCCGGCGACGAAGGCGAGCATCAGCACCGTCTCGGAGTGGGCGAAGGAGCTGGCCCGTAGCCGTTCCGGAATGCGCTCCTGAATCGAGGCGTCCACGGCCAGCTTCGCTATCCCGCTGACCATGGCGGCGACCAGGCAGAGCAGGGCGACCATCACCAGCGAGAACTGGATGACGGCGAGCACCGCCACCCCGGCCACGATGATCATGCTGCTGGACTGGATGGCGGTCGGCCGATGGATGCGCAGTCGGGTGCCGACCGCCGTGGCGAGGAACGTGCCGACCGCGAGCGCGCCGCCGACCACACCCAACGCCCACTCGGCACCCAGATCGCGGCCGAACACCACGGTGGTCAGGTCGCCCTTCTTGATCGCGAAGGCGAGGAAGAGCAGCAGGAAGCCGTACAACGCGCGTGACGTCGCGGCACCGATCAGAGTGGCGATCACCAGCCGGCCGGACGGTTGACCCCGCCCCAGCGGCCGATCGCCGCGGTGGCGGCCCAGCGCACGCAGCGCCCGGGGGACCCGCTCCGGTGGCTCCGAGTCGGCCTTCGGTGGCAGCCGCAGGGAGATCACCATGCCGACCAGGAAGATCAACGACGCGACGCGGAGCGGCCACTGCGGCCCGAACCAGAACGCGGCCAACCCGATCGGTGCCACCAGCGCGCCCGCGACCGTGCCGTAGACGCTGGCCCGGGCGCCCACCTGGGACAGGCCGAGGCCCTCCGGCAACAACCGGGGCACCGCCGCGGAGCGGGCCACGCCGTACGCCCGGGACAGCGCGAGCACCCCGAACGCGGCCGGATAGAGCCCGAAGCCGTGGATGTAGTCGGAGATCAACCAGGCCAGGAAGGCACGGCCGAGCATCGTCGCGGCCAGGGCGTACCGCCGGCCGTGCCGGAAATGATCCAGCAGCGGGCCCACCACGGGGGCGAGCATCGCGAACGGGACCATCGTCACCAGCAGGTAGAGCGCGACCTTGCTGCGGGCCTCGCCGAGCGGCACGTTGAAGAAGATCGTCCCGGCCAGACCGATGGCGATCAGAGTGTCGCCGGCACAGGAGAGCGCGTGCAGGTCGAACAGGCGAACCATGCCGATCTCGCCGCCGGCGCCTCGGGCGCGGGCTCGACCGGCCCGGCGGGTCACCCAGCGCCCGCTGCCCACCGAACCACGCAGCAGCAGACGGACGGCGCGAATGCCGGTGCCGACGGTCCGCCCGAGGACGGATCGCCCGGAGCGGGAGTACGACGGCATGTGCACCATCCTCGCCCATCTGATCCAGGTACGCCGCACCACCGCTGGGAAAGGTTCCCCGGGAGTCCCTGTCACCCCTGCGGGGCGCATGGGGAACAATGGTGAGGTGACCAGGCCCGCCTCCACCCGTGCCGCCCGTCTCGACCAGGTCTGTGCCGCCGCCGTCGAGGTGGCCCGCGCTGGCATCACCGAGGTGGACGCCGACGACGTCGGCGACCACCTGCAGGTGGTCGCCGAGGGTGATCGACTGGTTACCCACTACTTCGAATGTCGTCTCGCCGGCTACCGCGGCTGGCGCTGGGCGGTCACCGTCACCCGGGTGCCGCGCAGCAAGACGGTGACGATCTGCGAGACGGTGTTGCTGCCCGGCCCGGACGCGCTGCTCGCGCCCGGCTGGCTGCCCTGGCAGGAGCGGCTCAAGCCGGGCGATCTGGGCCCGGGTGACCTGCTGCCGACCTCGCCGGACGACGATCGACTGGTCCCCGGTTACCTGCTCTCCGACGACCCGGCGGTCGAGGAGACGGCGTGGGAGCTGGGCCTCGGGCGCGCCCGGGTGCTCTCCCGGGAAGGCCGGATCGACACGGCGCAACGCTGGTACGACGGTGACCACGGTCCCGCCGCGGCCATCTCCACCGCCGCTCCGGCCGCCGCCCGTTGTGGCACCTGCGGCTTCTACCTGCCGCTGGCCGGCGCGATGCGGCAGGCCTTCGGTGCGTGCGGCAACTTCTACGCCCCCGACGACGGCCGGGTGGTGAGCGCCGACCACGGTTGCGGTGCCCACTCCGAGACGTTGATCGAGGCGGCGGAGACCGCGGTCGAGGAGCTCCCCACCGTGTACGACGACAGCGCGGTGGAGGCCATGTCGGTCAGCCGGGCTCCGGGCTCGGTGGAGACGGCTGAGCCGGCGGAGCCGTACGGGCACTCCTGATCGGCCGCGCCGGAGTGCTCCGGCGCGGTGGCCAGGTCACCTGGCGCGGCGGCGGCGTCGGTTGGCGTCGTGCCGCATCATCACCGCGAGGCCTGGAAAGCCCCACAGGAAGCCGGCGAGGCAGGTCCAGAGCCAGTTCTGGTGACCGTGGTCGGTCAACCAACCCCGGAAGAAGATCAGCAGGACCAGGCCGGCCACTGCCCACGCGATCAATCCGGCGACGGCGAACGGCACCATCGGCGGATCCAGTGGTGCGGGCCGCGGTGGCTGCTCGTTCGGCATTCGGCAAGCGTACGGGATCTGCTTCCCCTGCCCACCGACGATCTGGGACGATGCGCGCGACAAACCGGAAGATCACCTGCGAGGACCCTGATGGCAGTAGCGCCGCCCGAGAACGGCACACCTCCCAATCCCGCCCACCCCCGTAACGGCTTCGACCGGTTCTTCGAGATCTCCGCCCGTGGCTCGACGGTGAGCCGTGAGGTACGCGGTGGCCTGGCGACCTTCTTCACGATGGCGTACATCGTGGTGCTCAACCCGCTGATCCTGGGCGGTGCCGTCGACGGTGCCGGCCAGACCCTCCCGATTCCCGCGCTGGCTGCCGCTACCGCGCTGGTGGCCGGACTGATGACCATCCTGATGGGTGTGGTCGGCCGGTTCCCGCTGGCGCTCGCCGCTGGTCTGGGCGTCAACGCGCTGGTGGCGTACGAGATCGCCCCCGAGATGACCTGGGCCGACGCGATGGGCCTGGTGGTGATCGAGGGTGTGATCATCGCGGTGCTGGTGCTGACCGGTCTGCGGACCGCGGTGTTCCGCTCGGTGCCGACGCAGATGAAGACCGCGATCGGCGTCGGCATCGGTCTGTTCCTGACCATCATCGGCCTGGTGGACGCCGGTTTCGTCCGACGCATCCCGGACGCCGCCAACACCACCGTTCCGGTCGGCCTCGGCATCGGCGGCAAACTGGTGAGCTGGCCGATGCTCGTCTTCGTGGTGGGCCTGCTGATCACGCTGGTGCTGGTGGTCCGCCGGGTGAAGGGCGCGATCCTGATCGGCATCCTCGTCTCGACGGTGCTGGCGGTGATCGTGGAGGCCATCGGCAACATCGGCCCGTCGTTCGTCGACGGGAAGCCCAACCCGAAGGGTTGGTCGCTGAACGTGCCGGAGCTGCCCAAGACGGTGGTGGACCTGCCGGACCTGTCGCTGCTCGGCAAGTTCAACGTGCTCGACTCGTGGGGGAGGGCCGGCTGGCTGGTCGTGCTGATGTTCATCTTCACGCTGTTGATCACCGACTTCTTCGACACCATGGGCACGATGGTCGCGGTCGGCCAGGAGGGCGGCCTGCTCGACGAGCAGGGCACCCCGCCGAAGGCCAAGGAGATCCTGCTGGTCGACTCGATCGCCGCGGCGGCCGGTGGTGCGGCCAGCACCTCCAGCAACACGTCGTACATCGAGAGCGCCGCCGGTGTCGCGGAGGGTGCCCGGACCGGGGTGGCCAACCTGGTCACCGGCGTGCTCTTCCTGCTCGCCATGTTCCTGGCACCGCTGGTCGTGATCGTGCCGTTCGAGGCGGCGTCGACGGCGCTGGTGGTGGTCGGTTTCCTGATGATGACCGCGGTGCGGACGATCGACTGGTCCGACTACGAGATCGCCATTCCGGCGTTCCTCACGATCGTGCTGATGCCGTTCACCTACTCGATCTCCAACGGGATCGGCGCTGGTCTGATCACCTTCGTGGTGGTCAAGCTGGCTCGGGGCAAGGCCCGGGAGGTCCATCCGTTGCTGTACGGGGTGGCCGCGCTGTTCGTGCTGTACTTCCTGCGTGGGCCGATCGAGTCCCTGGTGCTCTGAGGCACGTCCGGGCGGGGAGCCGATCAGGATTCCCCGCCCGTACCATCGGAATCCCCTCGTGAGCCTGGTCATAACGGATGTCGTTAGCCATGCTCATTAGTTAAGCTAACTACTGTGACGGAGCGGACGGTGACGGCGGAACGCGTGCCACCGGCGCAGCTGGCTCCCCAGCTGCGTGATGCGATCACCCGACTCAACCGGCGGGTCCGCCAGGCCCGACCGGTCGGCGACCTCACGGTCACCCAGGTCTCCGCGCTCACCAGCCTGCGGCTGGCGGGCGCGATGACGCCTCGGGAATTGGCCGACGTGGAGCGGGTGCAGCCGCCGACGATGACCAAAATCGTCGGGAAGTTGGAGGACCGCGGCCTCGTGCGGCGGACACCCCATCCGACCGACGGGCGGCAGGTCATCCTCGCGGCAACCGAAGGAGGGCAGGCCGTGCTCGACCAGTTCGAGCGGGCCCGCGACGAGTGGCTGGCCCACCGGCTGGCTGCCCTCGACGAGGACGAACGGGAGACCCTGCAAAGGGCCGCCGAGATTCTTCAGCAGCTCGCTCGCGCCTGAGCCGCACCCGCGCCACCGGGTCCGTGCCGTCACCTGTCGATGACGCGTACGTCCGGAGGAGGCGCACCAAGAGTGCAGGCGAAGCTGAGCACGATGTTCCAGTCCCTACAGGTCCGCAACTACCGCCTCTTCGCATCCGGGCAGCTGATCAAGCTGATCGGCGTCTGGATGATGTTCATCGCCCAGGACTGGCTCGTCCTCGAGCTCTCCAACAACTCGGCCACCGCGCTCGGCGTGGTCACCGCCTGTCAGTTCACCCCGGTGCTCTTGCTCACCCTGCTCTCCGGGCGGCTCGCCGACCGGTACGACAAGCGGGTGTTGCTGTTCGCCGCTAACGCCTTCTGGAGCATGCTGGCGCTCGGCATGTCCGTGCTGGTCCTCACCGACCTGGTGCAGCTCTGGCACGTCTTCGCGTTCGCCGCGCTGCTCGGCACGGCCAACGCCGTCGAGACGCCGGTCCGGCAGGCGTTCGTCTCCGAACTCGTCGGCACCCCACTGCTGCCAAACGCGCTGTCGCTGAACGCCGCCGTGTTCAACTCCGCCCGGATCGTCGGCCCCGCAGTCGCCGGCCTGGCCATCGCCGCGTTCGACGTGGGCCCGGTCTTCCTCTTCACCGCCCTCAGTTCGGTCGCGCCCCTGGTCAACGTGGTTCGCATGCGGACGGCCGAGCTGCACCGCGACGCCCTGCTGCCGCGCGACGAGCGGGCGTCCGCCCGGGTCGTCGACGGCCTGCGGTACGTGTGGCGCCGCCCCGATCTGTTGTTGCCGATGGCGGTCATGTCGGTGATCGGCATGTCGTTGTTCAACTTCCAGCTCACCCTGGCCGCGTTGGCGAAGACGGTGTTCAACACCGGTGCGGCCTCGTTCGGCCTGTTCAGCACGGCGCTGGCCGTCGGTGCGCTCGGCGGCGCGCTCAGTGGCACCGGTCGGCGTAGCCGTCCCTCGGTGTGGCTGGTCCTGGGCGCGGCGATCGCCTGCGCCAGCTTCGGCACCCTGGTCGGCCTCTCCTCGGCGTACTGGCTGGTCGTGGTGCTGCTGGTGCCGACCGGGTTCTTCATGGTCTTCTTCGCCCAGGCCGCCAACCAGCGGGTCCAGTTGGGGGTGGACGCGGCCTTCCGGGGTCGGGTGATGGCCCTGTGGGTGCTGGTGTTCCTGGGCACCAACCCGGTCGGCGCGCCGCTGATCGGTTGGGTCGCGGAGCACTACGGTGCCGGTGCCAGCATCTGGATGGGCGGGCTCATCTCGCTGGCCGCCGCCGTGATCGCCCTCACCTGGCAGCTACGCCACTCCGGTGCCCGGTTGCGCTTCCGGGTGCTGCCGATGCCCCGTTTCTACGTCACCTCCACCGACTGCTGAGGTTTAGGCCGGAGCTGGGCCGGGTCCCGTTGCGCGGATCGCGCGGATCCGGCCAAAGCGCTGGCGGGGTGGCACGGCGGGGCTTAGCGTCGATATGTGGGAGTCGGACGCGCGCTGATGCTGGCCCTGGCACTCCTTGCCGTGGCCAGTCTGCCGGCGGCATTTGCCCTGCTCTTCTGCTACGACGAGATCGTCGACCGGGTGGTCTGCGGCTGGTCCGAGTGGCGGGAGCGCCGCCGGGAGAGGCGCACGATCGCTCGGCTCGACCGGGCCATCGAGGCGGACGCGCTGACCCGGGACATCGACCTCAGCGAGTTCGACCGCATCGACCGGCGGCCGCTGGAGCAGCTCGCCGCTGACCTGCGTCGCCTCGGCGGTCAGCGGCTCGGCGGCACCGGCCGGTCGATGGTCTGGCACAGTGCGCTGCTCCAGGCGTACGACGACCGGCTCCGGCTCGCCTGCCGCGCCCTCGGCGTCACCGAGCACCTCGCCGAGCTGGAGGGTGTCGATCAGGAGATCGAGCGGGTCCGGGTGGAGGGTGTGCTGCACGCCGCCGGGCTGACCCTGCCAGCGGCGCGCGCCGGGCACCGGCAGCGGCACCGCTGACCGGCCGCGCGCTGTGCGACTCTTCGTCGCGGTCGACCCGTCCGTCGAGGCGGTCAATCACCTCGGCGTACGGGTCGCCCGGCTGCGCGTCGCGGCGGCGACCGCCACCGGCGTCAACGTCCGGCTTGCCGACCCGGCCGACCTGCACCTCACCCTGGCGTTCCTCGGTGCCGTCGAGGCTGCCCGGCTGGTCGAGGTGGAGAGTGCGCTCGGCTTGGCCGCCGAGCGGTTCCGGGACAGCCGGGATGCCGTACCCCGGTTGCGCCTGGGTGGCGGTGGCCGGTTCGGCCCGGATCGGTCCACCGTGCTCTGGGTGGGCCTCCGGGGGGGAGCTCGAGGCGTTGCACGTGCTGGTCGGGCTGATCCGGTCCCGACTGAACCACGGCCGGCTGCCGTGCGACGAGAAGCCGTTCCGGCCGCACCTGACCATCGCCCGGCCCGGCGACCGGATGGCCCCGGCCGAGGTCGAGGCCGACCGGGTCAGCCTGGACGGGTACGAAGGGCCATCGTGGCCGGTTTCGGAGCTGCTGCTGGTGCGCAGTTACCTCGGCGGCCGACCGCGCTACGAGCGGATTGCCGCCTGGTCACTCTGATCTGGCGGGACTTCGCTGGTCGCGGTGGAAGGACTGCTGCGCAGAACCTCGCGGGCCTGTTCGGCGGCGCGGGTGATGCTCTCGCTGATGAAGTCGAGGAAGCGGGCGATGTTCTCCAGCCGGGCGGCGGCGGGGGTGTGCGCGCCGAGGAGGGCGACGCCCTGGCGCGCGGTCGCGACGAGATGGTCGTTGGCCCGGGCGCTGGCGATCGTGGCCTGGTAGAAGAGCTCGTCGTCGACAACGTAGCGGTCGCGGCGGCGTTCGTCGCGTTCGCGGCGAACGAGGCTCTGGCTCTCAAGGAAGGTGATCGCCTTGGAGATCGACGCCGGGCTGACCTGGAGGCGCTGGGCGAGTTCCGAGGCGGTGAGACTGCCCGAGTCGGTGAGGAACAGGTTGGTCATCACCCGGGCCGCCATCTTGGTCAAACCGGAGGCCATGAGGACGGTGGTGAACGCCTCCTCGTACTCGGCCACGGCCTGGGCGTCGCGTCCGTCCGGTCGGGAGGCCGCCCCGGCCCCACGGAAGGTGGCGGGCTTGCGCCGGTGGGCGCGGCCTTCGGTAGCGCGGTGGGCTAGATCGGCGCGGTAGACGACGGGGCCGCCGTTGCGCATCACCTCACGCGTGACCGTCGACGTGGGACGGTCGAGGCGTCGGGCGATCTCGGCGTAGGGGAGGCTGTCGGCCAGCCCCAGCGCGATCTGCTGGCGTTCCTGCTGGCTGAGCCTGCCTCCCGGCATCGCGATCTCCCTGGTGGTCCCGTAGGGCGGTCTCGGACTCCGTCACCTTAGCGTTTACCGACTACAAATGCAACGCAAGGGTGGACCCTGTTGCATTAAATGCAGGATCGTTGCAACGATCCAAACCGCGTTAGCAGGTAAAACGGCTTCTCACTGCAACAAGCTTGTTGCCACAGAATCGAAAGCAACGTAGCTTTTCCCACATCGGAAACAAGCGCCAACCTGGGAGAGCACGATGCAGACGTTCGACACCCCCGCCCCGATCTCCGCCGTCCTGGACATCCCCGCCGGACGCGTCCAGCTCATCGCCGCGGACCGCGCCGACACCACCGTCGAGGTCCTCCCGGCCGACCCCGCCAAGAGCCGCGATACCAGGACCGCCGAGCAGACCACCGTCGCGTACACCGACGGCGTCCTGCGAATCACGACCGCACGTCCCATCAACAAGCTCTTCGGCCCCTCCGGATCCCTGGAGGTCACCGTCCGGCTGCCCGCCAACTCCCAAGTCGAGGTCAAGGCCGCCAGCGCCGAGCTTCGGGGCGTCGGACGCCTCGGCGATCTCGCCTTCGACGGGGCGTACCGGCGGATCAAGATTGACGAGGCCGCCAGCGTTCGCCTCACCGCGATCGACGGCGACGTCGAGGTCGGCCGGCTCAACGGCCCCGCCGAGATCAGCACCGCCCGGGGCGACATCAGGATCGCCGAGGCCGTGCGCGGCCGGGTCGTTCTCCGTACCCAGTCCGGCGACATCTCGGTCGCCGCGGCGGCCGGCGTCTCGGCCGCCCTGGATGCCGGCACCGGCTACGGCCGCGTCGACAACGCCCTCAAGAACGACGGCACCACCGAACTCGACATCCACGCCAGCACCCTGCAGGGCGACATCAGTGCCCGCAGTCTCTGAAAAGGACGGATTGAGATGACGAACAACAACAACCCCTCGACCATCTCGACGTGGACCGGCATGGTGGCGGTCGACGACACGGCCCTCGCCGTCACCGACACCGGCGGTCCCGGCATCCCTGTGGTCTACCTCAACGGCCAGTTCGCCACCCAGGGCTACTGGCGGCGCGTCATCGCCGACCTGGGCGGCGGGTTCCGGCACATCACCTACGACGAGCGGGCTCGCGGCAGGAAGTCGAAGCGGTCAGCCGACTACTCGTTCGAGGCGGCGGTCCGGGACGTCGACGCCGTTCTCGCCGCCCGGGGGGTGCACCAGGCGGTACTGGTGGGCTGGTCCTACGGAGCGGTGGTCGGGGCGCACTGGGTCAACCGGAACCCGGAGCGCGCCCTGGGCGCGGTCCTGGTCGACGGCGCGTTCCCGCACGACTGGCTCGACGACGCCATGGCGCAGCGGATCCGCAAGATGTTCCGACGGATGAACCTGTTCATGCCGCTGCTGCGCCCGACCGGCCTGACCCCACGAATGAACGCCGACCAGATGGCGGACAGCAACATCGAACTCGGCGAACTCTCCCGCGAACGCGAGCTGGGCCCGGTGCTGGACGCCATCACCGTCCCGGTGCGGTACGTGGTCGCCTCCGGAACGTCCCTCGGGAGCCGTGGCGACGAGCAGGAGACGATCCGCGCCAGCCTCGACGCGGTGATCGCCCGCAACCCGAACATAACGATCGGCGCGAAGGTCGCCAGCAACCACGGTGCGATCCTCAAGAAGGACTTCCGGGCCGTCGCCGAGGCCGTACGCGGGGTCGCCGCCCCTCATCCCGAAGGCGCCGGAGACATTCGGTGAGGTCAGAACGCTCGCGTTGACGGGTGGCGCAAAGTCACCCGTCACCGCGAAGCGTCAGGAGGATTCGCGGGCCGCCGGGCCGCTGCCGAACAGCACGTCGTCCCAGCTCGGCAGCCGCTTGCGCGGCTTGCCGTTGGCATCGGTGGACTCGCCGCCGGCGGCCGCCGCGGCGCCCGTCCGGCGAGGCCGCAGCACCGCCAGCGACGGCACGGCCGGCACCTCCTTGGGCGCGTCCGAATCGTCGTCGAAGGCCGAGCCCTGGCCACCGCCGAGCAGCGCCGCGGCACCCCCACCGACCGGTCGCTGCCGGGGCGCGTCCGATCCGGCGAGAGCAGCCGGAGTACGCGGCTCAAGCCCGCGACCCGACGAGGCGCCGAGCGGGCGGTCCAGGGAGGCGAGCAGCGCGTCCCGGCCGGCACGGATCGGATCGCGGCCGGGGCGCGGGTGCTCGGACGCGGCCGGCAACCCGTGCCCGCCACGACTCGGCTCACCGCGCGACGGGCCGGGCAGAGCATGCCCGCCCCGCTCCGGCGCCGGCTCCTGACCCAGGATCGGCGTGGGCCGCTCGGCGCAGAGATATTGCGCCATGTCGTCGTGCGGGGTCACCGACTGTCGGGTCTTGTCGAGATCCCAGATGGCCTGCGCGGTGGCCTTGCCCGACGGCCAGGTGGCGATGATCCGCCAGGTGCCGTCGTCACGCCGGTACGCGTCCCAGGAGATCTTCTCGGTGTCGATGCCGTGCTGGCTCAGCCGACCGTTGACCACCTCGGCGAGCGGGGTGGGCTTCTCCGCACCCTTGAGGCGGGTGCGGCGGGCGTGCTGGGCGAGCATCGCCCGCTCCTGCAGGACGGGGCCGGCATAGCGCAGCACCCGGTCGACCGGCACCCCGGCGATCCGGGCGACATCCTCCGCGGACTCGCCGGAACGGATGCGGGCCTGAATGTCCCGAGGGGACAGTGACGGAACCGGGTCGGCCGCGGTGGGCGCGACCGCCAGCGGCGGCGCACCGGGGTCGGCGTGCAACGCACCGGAGATCCGTTCGTCGATCGGCAGGGCGAGCAGCCGCCCGACCTCGTCGGCGAGAACCAGGGCATGGCCGTCCTCGGAGAGGGCGACGAAGCGTACTGGGCGCATAGCGTTGCCTCCGTCCCGCTTCGCTGGCCGCACGCCACGAGTCGGCCACCCAGGCGTCTCGGACCACCGTACGCGCATCTGCCTCGGGGTGGGGGAAGCGACACCCCGCATGTCGTGACTGAGCTGCGGCGATGATCACGGTCGGTGTCCGTTGAAGCCCCAACGGACACCGACCGTGACGAAGCTCAGAGTCGCTCGACCACGTAGTCGATGGACGCGGTCAGCGCCTCGACGTCAGCCGGCTCGACGGCCGGGAAGAGCGCCACCCGCAGCTGGTTGCGACCGAGTTTGCGGTAGGGCTCGGTGTCCACGATGCCGTTGGCGCGCAGCGCCTTGGCGATCGCCGTGGCGTCCACCCCGTCGGCGAAGTCGATGGTGGCGACCACGTTGGAGCGCAGCGCCGGGTCGGTGACGAACGGGGTGGCCACGCTGGACCGCTCGGCCCAGCCGTACACCGTGGCGGCGCTCTCGGCCGTGCGCTTCGCCGCCCAGGCCAGCCCACCCTGCGCGTTCATCCAGTCGGTCTGCTCGGCGGCCAGGAAGATGGTGGCCAGCGCCGGGGTGTTGTAGGTCTGCTCCAGCCGCGAGTTGTCGATCGCGGTGACCAGGTCGAGGAAGGCGGGGATGTAGCGCCCGGACGCCTTGATCTCGGCGGCCCGGTCCAGGGCGGCCGGTGACATCAGGGCCAGCCAGAGGCCGCCGTCGGACCCGAAGCACTTCTGCGGAGCGAAGTAGTAGACGTCGGTCTCGCCGACGTTGACCTCCAGGCCACCCGCGCCGGAGGTCGCGTCGACCAGCAGCAGCGCGCCCTCGTCGGCGCCGGCCACCCGGCTGATCGGGACGGCCACACCGGTCGAGGTCTCGTTCTGCGGCGTCGCGTACGCGTCCACGCCGGACTCGGCGACCAGGGCCGGGGCGCTGCCCGCGTCGGCCTTGCGGACGGTCGGCTCACCCAGGAACGGGGCGTCCTTGACCGACTTGGCGAACTTGGCGCCGAACTCGCCGAAGCTGGCGAACTGGGCCCGGTCGCGAATCAGGCCGAAGGTGGCGACCTCCCAGAACGCCGTGGTGCCACCGTTGCCGATGACGACCTCGTAGCCCTCGGGCAGCGAGAAGAACTCGGCGATGCCGGAGCGCAGCCGGGCCACCTGGTCGCGGACCGTCTTCTGCCGGTGCGAGGTGCCGAGGTAGCTGGTCGCGACCTCGGCGAGCGCGGACACCGCGGCGGGGCGGACCTTGGACGGGCCGCAGCCGAACCGTCCGTCGGCGGGCTTGATCTCGTCGGGAATCCGGATGATCGGTGCGTCAGCCACGGTCTTGAAGATCCTTCCGCAAGGGCGAGGGCGGGCCCGGCGACACTGCCGACCCTCATCCTCGCACCCGCCCCGGTCAGCGATGGGCGGGGTCCCGGCGGTGGGGCTGAGTCCTTCGCCACAGTCGGCCCCACCAGCCGACGAGAAGGGCCCCTCCCCGACGCTCGGCGTCGGGAAGGGGCCCCTTCGGATGGCTCAGACGCCGTGCGGGATGGCGGCCCAGCCCTCGACGTCGGACGGCTTGCGCGTCTCCGGGCCGATGTAGCGGGCGGACGGGCGGACCAGCCGCTGGAGGCGCTTCTGCTCCAGGATGTGCGCGCTCCAGCCGCCCATCCGCGCGCAGGTGAACATCGAGGTGAACATGTGCGCCGGCACCTCGGCGAAGTCCAGCACCACGGCCGACCAGAACTCGACGTTGGTGGCCAGCACCCGGTCCGGGCGGCGGGCCTGAAGCTCGGCGAGGGCGGCCTTCTCCAGTGCCTCGGCGATCTCGAAGCGCGGGGCACCCAGCTCCTTGGCCGTCCGTCGGAGCACCCGGGCGCGCGGGTCCTCGGCGCGGTAGACGCGGTGGCCGAAGCCCATCAGCCGCTCGCCGCGGTCCAGGACACCCTTGACGTAGCCCTCCGCGTCTCCGCTGCGCTCCACCGCCTCCAGCATGCTGAGCACCCGGGACGGAGCGCCGCCGTGCAGCGGGCCGGAGAGGGCGCCGATGCCGGAGGAGATGCAGGCAGCCGCGTCCGCCCCGGTGGAGGCGACGATGCGGGCGGTGAAGGTGGACGCGTTCAGGCCGTGCTCGGCGGCCGAGATGAAGTACGCGTCGACGGCCTTGACGTGCCGTGGGTCGGGCTCGCCGCGCCAGCGCTTCATGAACCGCTCGACGATGGTCTGCGCCTTGTCGATCTCCTTCTGCGGCACCGCCGGCAGGCCGAGGCCACGAGCGGACTGGGCCACGAACGAGAGCGCGGTCACCGAGACCCGGGCCAGATCCTCCCGGGCCTGCTCGTCGGAGATGTCCAACAGCTGGTTGAGACCCCAGTACGGGGCCAGCATGGCGACCGCGGACTGCACGTCGACGCGGATGTCACCGGAGTGCACCGGCACCGGGAACGGCTCGGCCGGCGGCAGGCCCGGCCCGAACCGGCCGTCGACCAGCAGCGCCCACACGTTGCCGAACGACACCTGGCCGATCAGATCCTCGATGTCGACTCCGCGATAGCGCAGCGCGCCGCCCTCGCGGTCAGGTTCGGCGATCTCGGTCTCGAAGGCGACGACGCCCTCCAGCCCGGGTTTGAAATCGGCCATGTCGCTCTCCTGGATCTGGTCGGTGCGCCCGATCGCTCATCCGGCCCGATCGGCCGAGCGCCTTAGGCGACCCTCAGGGATGTGTTCGGAACATCTTGCCTGCTGAGTAAGGGATACGCGACCCGCTGCGACTGTGCTGCACGCGACATCCCCGGACGCGCATTCTCCGCCGCACTCGGTGAGACTGGGCAGGGCGGGCTGGCCAGCGCGGGAGGGCGTTGGGCGGAGCGCCGAGAAGGAGTGGGGACGTGACGGGTGACACACCCGCCCCGGCCGCGATGCGTAACGAGTACGCCGCGGACCTGGGCCTGACCGAGGCTGACCTGGCCGTCGACTGGCACACGCAGTTCGACAGCTGGTTCGCCGACGCGGTGGCTTTCGGGCTACCCGAACCGAACGCCATGGTGGTGGGCACCGCCGACTCGGCCGGCCGGCCGAGCGGACGGACGGTGCTGCTGAAGGGGTACGACCCGGAGGGCTTCGTCTTCTTCACCAACCACCTGTCCCGCAAGGGCGTCGAGGCGTCCGCCAACCCGTACGCCAGCCTGGTCTTTCCGTGGTTTCCCATGCAGCGTCAGGTGGTGGTCGCCGGACGGGTCGCGCACGTCGACCGCGCGACGAGCGAGGCGTACTTCGCCAGCCGACCGCGCGGCTCCCAACTGGGCGCGTGGGCCAGCCCGCAGTCCCAGGTCGTGTCGGGCCGGGCGGTGCTGGAGGAGCGGTACCAGGAGGCGGCCGGGCGGTTCGCCGACCAAGCCGAGATCCCGACCCCGCCGCACTGGGGCGGATTGCGGGTCCAACCCGAGTCGGTGGAGTTCTGGCAGGGCCGGGCCGGCCGGTTGCACGATCGGCTCCGCTTCCGTCGCCTCGACGAGGGTGGCTGGATCGTCGAGCGGTTGGCGCCGTGACGGGTGTGCAGGAGACCCGGCCGCGCGCCGCGCGCCGCTGGGCGATCGACGCGCGTCCGCTGCGGGTGCCGGCGTACCGGCGGCTCTGGCTCGGCAACACCGTGGCGATGTTCGGCTTCCAGTTCACCGCCGTCGCGGTGCCGGTGGAGATGTACGCCCTGACCCGGGACTCGTTCTGGGTGGGTCTGCTGGGTGTGGCTGCCTTCGTACCGTTGCTGGTCTTCGGGCTCTGGGGCGGCGCGGTCGCCGACGCCCGCGACCGCCGTGCGGTGCTGCTCGGCGGCTCATTGTTGCTTTGGGCATCCACTCTCGGGCTGTTGATCCAGGCACTGCTGAACGTGGGCAGCCCGGTGCTGCTGTTGGTGTTGATGGCGGTGCAGTCGGTGGCCTTCGCGATCAGCTCGCCGGCTCGCAGCGCCATGCTGCCCCGGCTGGTGCCGGAGGACCTGGTGGCGCCCGCGACCACGCTGAACTACACGACCTTCACGGCCGCGTCGGTCGCCGGCCCGCTCGCCGCCGGCCTGATCCTCTCCGCGTCGCCGGACACCACGGTGGTCCTGCCGATCGCGTACGGGGTGGACGCGGTGCTGTTCACCGCCATGCTCTGGGCCGCGTTGCGGCTGCCGTCGCTCCCACCCGAGCCGACCGCCGACGGCCAGGCCCGGCGGGCCGGCCTGGCCAGCGTCGTCGACGGCTTCCGCTACCTGGCCACCACGCCGGTCCTGCTGCTGTCCTTCGCGGTGGACCTGATCGCGATGATCCTGGCCATGCCACGGGCCCTCTTTCCAGAGATCGCGCACGAGCGGTTCGGTGGGGGTGGCGCGGTCGGCCTGCTCTACAGCGCCATCGCGATCGGCTCGATGATCGGTGGGCTGACCTCCGGCTGGATCGGCCGACTCCGCCGGCAGGGGCTCGGCCTGGTGCTCGCGGTGGTCGGCTGGGGCCTGGCCATCGCCGCGGCGGGGTTGGCCCGCCAGCTCTGGTTGATGGTCGTGCTGCTCGCCGTGGCCGGCGCGGCCGACCTGATCAGTGCGGTGCTGCGGCAGTCCATGCTGCTGGTCTACGCGCCGGACCGGATGCGCGGCCGGCTCCAGGGCGTCAACACGGTGGTGGTGGCGGGTGGCCCACGCCTGGGCGACCTCCGCGCCGGCACCATGGCCGCGGGGTTCGGCGGCGGGGTGGCCTGGGTGGCCGGCGGGCTCGCCTCCGCGGTGCTCGTGGTGGTGCTCGCGGTCGCGTTCCCGGCGCTGCTGCGCTACCGCGTGGCGACGGCGTCGAGCGACGAGCGGACCTGACCGGTTAGGGTCGCCGGCATGGAAAGCCCTGATTCGCGCCCGTTCTCCGGTGCCCAGTGGACCATCTCCGCCGCCGGCCACGAGGCCGTCATCGTGGAGGTCGGCGGTGGGCTCCGGACGTACCGGCACGACGGTGTCGACCTGGTCGACGGCTATCAGACCGACGAGGTCTGCCCCGGTTGCACCGGGCAGGTGCTGGCACCCTGGCCGAACCGGATCCGCGATGGCAGCTACTCGTTCGGCGGACAGACGCACCAGCTCGCACTGACCGAGCCGGAGCGGCACGTGGCCATTCACGGGCTGGTCAACTGGGTGCCGTGGCAGTTGTTGGAGCAGTCGGCGGACGCGGTGACGGTCGGCTTCGACCTGCCGCCGCAGCCCGGCTACCCATGGCCGCTGCGGCTGCGCAGCCGGTGGAGCGTCGACGCGGACGGGCTGCGCGCCGAGCACGAGGTGACCAACATCGGTGCGGAGTTGGCCCCGTTCGGCTTCTCCGTGCACCCGTACCTGCAGCTGCCGGGCGTCGCGGTGGACGACCTGGTGCTGCGGCTGCCCACCCGGAGTCGGGTGCTGGTGGACGGTCGACTGCTGCCGGTGGGGGCGACCCCGGTGGCCGGCACCGAGTACGACTGGACCAGCCCTCGGCGGATCGGCGCAGCCGTTCTGGACTCCTGCTTCGGCGACGTGATCCGGGACGCCGACGGCGGCTCGTCGGTGAGCCTGTCCGCGCCGGACGGCTCGGCCGGGGTGAGCATCTGGGCGGATGCCGAGTTCGGCTGGTGGCAGGTCTTCACCGGCGACGCCCTCAGCGGCGAGCGGCACCGCCGTTCGGTGGCGATCGAGCCGATGACCTGCCCACCGGACGCGTTCCGGTCGGGCAAGGACCTGCTCACGCTCAAGCCCGGCACGACCTGGCGGGGTGCCTGGGGCATCCGCCCCGGGGCCTGATGGAGTTCGCCGAGGTCGTCCGCCGTCGGCGGATGGTGCGCAACTACGACCCGGACCGTCCGGTCCCGCCCGACGTGGTGGACCGGCTGCTCGACCACGCGGTCCGTGCTCCGTCGGCCGGCTTCGCCCAGGGGTGGGGTTTCCTGGTGTTGGAGGAGCCGGCCGATCGGGACCGGTTCTGGGCCGCCACCACCCCCGAGGGCGGCGGGCGGGAGCGGTGGCTCGCCGGCATGCGTCGGGCACCCCTGATCGTGGTGCCGCACGCCAACGAGTCGGCCTACCTGCGGCGGTACGCGGAGCCGGACAAGGGCTGGACGGATCAGTCCACCGACCGGTGGCCGGTGCCGTACTGGCACGTGGACACCGGCTTCGCGGCGCTGCTGATGCTGCTCACCGCCGTGGACGAGGGCCTGGGGGCGTGCTTCTTCGGCATTCCGCCGCAGCGGCTCGCCTCCTACCGGGACGCGTTCGGCGTGCCGCTGGAGTATCAACCCATCGGTGCCGTCACAATCGGTTACCGGGCGGCCGACCATCGGTCACCATCGCTGCGCCGTGGGCGTCGTTCGATGGACGAGGTGGTGCGGCGCGGTCGGTGGAACTGAGGTTGCCGTCCCGTTCATCCCATTGAGGATCGGACGACCGGTAGCGAAACTGACATCAGGGAGCAGAACGCAACGTGCGCCGGGCGGCTAGGCTGGCACGGTCATCGGTGCCGCGCCGCGCGGTGCCCGCCGCGGCCCGGCTCGGCGCCGTCGGTCGGCCCGGCCACGGGGAGGGGAGCGTGCCGTCGTGATCTTCAGAGCGGTCCGGGACGGGCGTCCCTATCCGGAGCACAATCTGACGCTCAAGCAGTGGGCGGAGATTCCGCCGCGACCACTGCGTCTGGATCAGATGATCACCACCAAGCGCGAGCTGGCGCTGGACAAACTCCTCGCCGAGGATTCCACCTTCTACGGCGACCTCTTCCCGCACGTCGTGCAGTGGAACGGCGGGCTCTACCTGGAGGACGGGCTGCACCGGGCGCTGCGCGCCGCCCTGCAGCAGCGCAACCAGATCCACGCTCGGGTGCTGGTGCTCTCCGAGGCGATCGAGTGACGAGCCCTTCTTTCGCGCGCTGAACCTTCGTTAGGGTGGCGTCCATGACCGCTCCGCTGGACCTGCTCGACCTGGACCCGTCGCTCACCGAGGAGGAGCGGCAGATCCGGGACGTCGTCCGTCAGCTCATCGACGACCGGGTGCGCCCGCACGTCGCCGACTGGTACGAGGACGGCCGGGTGCCGGCACGGGAGCTGGCCCGCGAGTTCGGCAAGCTCGGCCTGCTCGGCATGCACCTGACCGGTTACGGCTGCGCCGGTGCCTCCGCGGTCGCCTACGGGCTGGCCTGCCAGGAGCTGGAGGCCGGCGACTCCGGCGTCCGCTCCCTGGTCTCCGTGCAGGGATCGCTCGCCATGTACGCCATCTGGCGCTACGGCAGCGAGGAGCAGAAGCAACGCTGGTTGCCGTCCATGGCCACCGGCGAGGCGATCGGCTGCTTCGGCCTGACCGAGCCCGACCACGGCTCCGACCCCGCCTCGATGGCCACCCGGGCCCGCCGTGACGGCGACGACTGGGTGCTCACCGGCGGGAAGATGTGGATCACCAACGCCCCGATCGCGGACGTCGCGGTGATCTGGGCCCGCACCGACGAGGGTGTCTGCGGCTTCGCCGTACCAATGGACACGCCCGGCGTCACGGCCCGGGAGATCCGCCGCAAGATGTCGCTGCGCGCGTCGCTGACCGGCGAGATCGTGCTCGACGACGTCCGACTCCCGGCGGACGCCCAACTGCCCGAGGCGGTCGGGCTCAAGGCGCCGCTGAGCTGCCTCACCGAGGCCCGCTACGGCATCGTCTGGGGTGCCGTCGGCGCCGCCCGCGACTGCCTGGAAACCACCCTGGCGTACGCCACCACCCGCACCCAGTTCGGTCGTCCACTCGCCGGTTTCCAGCTCACCCAGGCGAAGCTCGCCGACATGGCCGTCGAGCTGGTGAAGGGGCAGCTGCTCGCGCTGCACCTGGGCCGGCTCGCCGATGCCCACCGGCTGCGGCCCGAGCAGGTCAGCGTGGGCAAACTGAACAACGTGCGGGAGGCCCTGGCCATCGCCCGGCAGTGCCGGACCATCCTCGGCGCCAACGGCGTTTCCGGCGAGTACCCGGTGATGCGGCACGCCAACAACCTGGAGAGCGTGCTGACGTACGAGGGCACCTCCGAGATCCACCAGCTGGTCATCGGGCAGCGGCTCACCGGGCTCTCCGCGTTCGCCTGACCTGCCGGTTCGCGCCTTCCTGACGCTCGACGCGCGACTGTCGTATCGGGGCCGTACCGTCATTCACAGACGACGTGTCTGACGAGGACGGTGAGCGTGATGGCCCGCGACGCTGGCAGCAACGAGCCCACGAGGGAGTTCCCCGGTTACCCGACCGGCGACGACCTCAAGGCGCGGTCGACCGCGACACCCGAGCCAACCACGGACGGGCCGGGCGGCCCCGGTGGGCCCGGCGGCCCTGGTGGCCCGACGACCGGTGGCGACGGCCCCGGCGGTGGCGGCCCCGGTGGTGGCGGTGGGGCGGCCCGAGGTCTGCTCCTCCTACTCGGCGCCGCCGCGCTGGCCGTGGTCGTGCTGCTCGGCATCCAGGCGACCGGCATCCTGCCGGAGTTCCGCAACCCGTTCGCCAAGGAGCAGACCGACCGCAGCCAGCCACCGCTGCTGAAGTCGATCCAGGACCTCAGCCGCTACGTGGCCGCCGAGGGCAACTTCCAGGTCGTGGTCGACACCCAGAACGACCGGCGCAACGTTCCGGATTTCCTGCTCAACGAGCGCACCCTGTTCGTCGGAGCCGGCAGCGTCGAGGCGTACGTCGACTTCGCCAAGATTGGTGAAGGTGCCGTCGTGCAGTCCGCCGACGGCAAGTCCGTCGAGATCAAGCTGCCCGCACCGCAGCTCGGCGAGACCAATCTCGACATGGAGAAGAGCTACGTCTTCGCCGAGCAGCGCGGTCTGCTCAACCGGCTCGGTGACCTGGTCGGCAACGACCCCAACCGGCAGCAGCAGGTCTACCAGCTCGCCGAGGACCGGATCACCTCCGCCGCTCGGGACAGCGGGCTCTCCGCCCGAGCGGAGGAAAACACCCGCAAGATGCTGGAAGGGCTGCTCCGCTCGCTCGGCTACCAGCAGATCACGGTCACCTACATCGCACCCTGACCTGCCTCATCTTGGACGCCGAAGCGCCCGCCCCGACGAGAATCGGGGCGGGCGCTCCCGTCTGCCACCATCCTTGCCCGCCGGACGCGGGCCGCGGGCCTGCGCCGTGTCGCGTCTGCCACCGCGCCCTCGACCGCCGAAGGCGGGTCGCCAGCCCCGCGCCTTTGTCGCGTCTGCCGCCGCGCACTCGCCCACCGGACGCAGGCCGCGGGTCCGTGCCGTGTCTGCCGCCGCGCCCTCGACCGCCGAAGGCGGCCGCCGGCCCGCGCCTTGCACGGCGTGTGCAGGTTGATCGACTCGACGTCACTGAAATCGGGGTATCGCGGCGGCCTCGACACCCCGACATCAGGGATATCGAGTCGATCAACGGCAAGGTCGGCCGCGCGGGCACCGCGCGGAGACGCGCCCGCGCGCCCGCGCGCCTGCGCGCCTGCGCTACCCAAGATCCGTGCAACTTCAGGGACGGTGGTGCCTCGGACGCTCGTGAGGCAGCCACTTCCCTGAAGTCGCGCCGTGGCCAGGGCCGGGCGCGACATGGCCTCGACGGGGCGTCAGTTGCACCGTGGTCAGGGCCACCGGATCAGGGGTGCGGGTCAGTGTCCGGTGGAGGCGAGGTAGCGGTCCTCGTTGGGCATCAGCACCCAGAGGATCAGGTAGACGATTACCTGGGTGCCGGGCAGCAGCAGGGACAGCAGGAACAGCAGCCGGACCATTCCGGCCGACATGCCGAAGCGCCGACCGAGGCCGGCGCAGACACCGGCGAGCATGCGCCCCTCGCGGGGCCGGACCAGTTTGCGACTCATCGTCGTACTCCCACTCTGCGGCGGTGCGCCGCGTCTGCAATCCACGGTAGAAAGGGATGGCCACCTCGCCCTCGGTCCCGAGGAGGAGTGGCAACCCGTGGACCCGTAGGTGCTTTACCCGGGCCGCCCTCGGCTGACGCCTCCGAGCACGCCGCCGTCTCCGAGCACGCCGCCACCTCCGAGCACGCCGCCACCTCCGAGCACGCCGCCGTCTCCGAGCACGCCGCCGTCTCCGAGCACGCCGCCGTCTCCGAGCACGCCGCAACCTCCGAGCACGCCCGCCGCCCACCGCGGCAGGCGTTCACGTCCCGGACCGGGTGGGCGGTGAGCTGGGCGGGTAGGCTGGCTGATCGGCCTTCCACACCCCGGAGGGTCGGCACCCATACCCCGGACGGTCACCAGCGGGGCCGTCCGACCGGCGGCCACGACCCGGCCGGTTCCCGTACGCCGGGACGACGGCGAGGAAGCGCAGCCATGATCAGTGTTTTCGACCTCTTCAGCGTCGGTATCGGGCCGTCCAGCTCGCACACGGTGGGGCCGATGCGGGCCGCGCGCACGTTCGTTGGCGGTCTCAAGGCCGACGGGCTGCTCACCCACACCGCGCGGGTGCAGGCCGAGCTGTTCGGATCGCTGGGCGCCACCGGGCACGGCCACGGCAGCGACCGGGCCGTGCTGCTCGGGCTGTCGGGTGAGTCGCCGGAGACGGTCGATACGGACACCGTGGGTCCTCGGGTCGAGCGGATCCGGGCCGAGCGGCGGATCAGCATCCTGGACGCGCACGAGATCGACTTTGACCCGGATCGGGACCTCACGCTGCACCGCCGCCGGTCGCTGCCGTACCACCCGAACGGGATGACCTTCGTGGCGTACGACGGGGCTGGTGCCGAGCTGCGCAGCCGCACCTACTACTCGGTCGGTGGCGGTTTCGTGGTGGACGAGGCGGCGGCCGGCGCGGACCGGATCAAGCCGGACAGCACCGTGGTGCGGTACCCCTTCCTGACCGGGGCGCAGCTGCTCGACGTCACCACCGCCACCGGCCTGTCGATCAGCGAGGTGATGCTGGCCAACGAGCGTTCCTGGCGCAGCGAGGCGGACATCCGGGCCGGTCTGCTGGAGATCTGGCGGGTCATGCAGGAGTGCGTGCAGCGCGGCTGCGAGCGCGACGGCGTACTCCCTGGGGGGTTGAAGGTGCGGCGGCGCGCGGCGGAGCTGCGGCGCGGTCTGGAGGCGGACGCCGGCACGGCCGACCCGCTGCACGCGATGGACTGGGTGACGCTGTTCGCCCTCGCGGTGAACGAGGAGAACGCGGCGGGCGGCCGGGTGGTCACCGCGCCGACCAACGGCGCGGCCGGGATCATCCCGGCGGTGCTGCACTACTACACCCGGTTCGTGCCGGGCGCCGATGACGAGGGTGTGGTGCGGTTCCTGCTGACGGCCGGCGCGATCGGTGTGCTGTTCAAGGAGAACGCGTCGATCTCCGGCGCGGAGGTCGGCTGCCAGGGTGAGGTCGGTTCGGCGTGCTCGATGGCGGCGGCGGGGCTGGCCGAGGCGCTCGGCGGCACCCCGAAGCAGGTGGAGAACGCGGCCGAGATCGGGATGGAGCACAACCTAGGCCTGACCTGTGACCCGGTGGGTGGCCTGGTGCAGATCCCCTGCATCGAGCGGAACGCGGTGGCTAGCATCAAGGCGATCACGGCTGCCCGGCTGGCGCTGCGCGGCGACGGGGTGCACAAGGTGTCGCTGGACAAGGTCATCAAGACCATGCGGGAGACGGGCGCCGACATGAAGGTCAAGTACAAGGAGACGGCGCGTGGCGGTCTGGCCGTCAACGTGATCGAGTGCTGAGTCCGGCCGATTCGGGGCATTCGTTCACCGACTGCTAACCTGTCGTCCGTTTCAGGAGGCGGGAGGCTGCGGTGACCTCTGGCGTCGCGGCGTTGTGGTCGCACCGCAACTCGCTGCGCATCCTGGTCAGACGGGACCTGGCGGTCAAGTACCAGCAGTCGGTGCTCGGCTACTTCTGGTCGTTGATCGAGCCGCTCGGCATGGGCGCCATCTACTGGTTCGTCTTCGGGGTGCTCTACTCCCGCGACACCGGTCGGCACCTCGGTGAGGCCGCCGGGTCGTACCCGCTGTTCCTGATCACCGGCATCTTCGCCTGGATGTGGACCAGCTCGGCGCTGAGCGAGGCGACGAACGCGCTGACCGGCCAGTCCCGGCTGATCACCACGATGAACGTGCCGCGTCAGGTCTTCCCGATCGGCCGGGTGACCGGCCGGTTCGCCGAGTACGCGGCCGGCCTGCCGATCCTGATCGCCATCGCGGTGATCTACGCGGTGCACGGTCGGATCCACCCCGGCTGGTCACTGCTCTCCCTGCCGCTGGCGGTGGCCGTGCAGGCCGTGCTGTTGACCGGGCTCGCCCTGCTGCTGTCGGCGTGGAACGTGCTCATGCGCGACGTGGAACGGTTGATGCGGCTGATCATCCGGGTGCTCTTCTACGCCACACCGATCATCTATCCACTCAGCCTGGTCCGGGAGTCCGGCCTGCCCGGCTGGCTGAAGGTGGGGTACGAGCTGAACCCGCTGGTCGGGATCTTCCAGCTGCACCACGCGATCTGGTACCCGGACGAGTTCCCGGACGCCCGGCTGCTCGCCACGACGATCGTCGGCAGTCTGTTGGTGCTGGCCGCCGGCTGGTGGTCGTTCCGCCGGCTGGAACCCGCCGTGCTCAAGGAGCTCTGAGGTGGCCGCGCCGATCATTGAGGCGGACGGCCTGGGTATCCGGTTCGTCCGTAACCGGCGCCGCCAGCTGCGGCTGCGGGAGTTGTTCATCCACCGGGGTGCCCGTGGTGCGCTGCCGGGCCAGTTCTGGCCGCTGCGGGACGTGTCGTTCACCATCGAGCCCGGCGAGACCGTCGGGGTGATCGGACGCAACGGCACCGGTAAGAGCACCCTGCTGCGGCTGATCGCCGGGGTGCTCATTCCGGACGAGGGCGGCATCCGGGTGCACGGCGCGGTGGCGCCGTTGCTGGAGTTGTCCGCCGGTTTCTCCAACGACCTGACCGGCCGGGAGAACCTGCACCTGGTAGGTGGGCTGCACGGGCTGTCGACGAGCTACCTGAAGCGGCACTTCGACGAGATCGTCGAGTTCGCCGGTGAGCAGGTGGAGCGGGCCATCGACACGTCGGTGCGGCACTACTCGTCGGGAATGAAGGTGCGGCTCGGCTTCGCGATCATCTCGCATCTGCCGCACCCGATCCTGCTGATGGACGAGGTGACCGCGGTCGGGGACGCGGAGTTCCGCAAGAAGTGTTACGCGACGATTGATCGTCTGCTCGGGGAGGGGCGCACGCTGGTGCTGGTGTCACACAACGAAAAGGACCTGACCCGGTTCTGCCGTCGGGGGTTGTACCTCGACGCGGGCCGGTTGACGCTCGACGGCACCATCGCCGAGGCGCTCGACGCGTACCACGCCGCGGTCACGCGGTGACGCTCGCGATCGTGCTCGCCGCCGGAACGTCCGCGGCGGGCCTGACCACGGCGACCGGCGAGCCGCTGGCCGACCGCCTGGCCGCCCAGTTGCGCGTGGCCGGGGCGGACGAGGTCCGCTTCGCCGCCAACCTCGACGAGCTGACCGACCTGGTCGCCACCGCGACCGCCCCCGTCTTGATCACCGGCACCGACCTGGTGGCGCACACCGCCGTGCTGCGGCACCTGGCCACCAGCCCGGCGGGGCCCACGGTGGCGCTGGTGCTCGGCGACCCGCCGGTGCCCGGCCGGACGGCCGTGCGGGAGGAGCGCGGCCAGGTGGTCGACGCCGGCGCGGTGGGCACCCTCGACGGGGACGCCACCGGTGTGTTCGGCGGCGCGCTGCGGGTTGGCGTGGACGACCTGCCGACCCTGGCCGCCGCCGCCCGAGCCGCCGCGACCGGGATGCTCCCCGTCGCCGCCCCGATCGGCCCGGCCGGTGATGTCGCGCCGCGGCCGGCGACCGGTGGGGTCGGGTCCGGCGGGTCGGCCGCGGCCGGTGGCCCCGGGTCCGCCGTGGACCGGCTCTTCGCGGGTCTCGCGGCGCTCGGCACCCTGATCTTCGCCCAGCGGGTACGCCTGCTCGTCGCACACCGGGTCGAGGACGCCGCCGGGCTCGTCGCTGCCGAGGCGGCGGTGACCGCGGTCGACGAGGACCGGGCCGAGCTGCGGCTGTCGGTGAAGGAGAAGGACGACTTCTTCTCCACCTACTTCGTCAGCACCTGGTCGCCGTACGTGGTCCGGCTGGCGGCCCGGCTCCGGCTCACCCCGACCGGGGTGACGGTGATCTCGGTACTCTTCGCGCTGGGCGCGGCGGTGCTGTTCGGGGTCGGGGGGCGACCCGCGCTGGTCGGTGGTGCGGTGCTGCTCTACCTCGGCTTCGTGCTCGACTGTGTGGACGGCCAGTTGGCCCGCTACACCCGGCACTTCAGCGCCTGGGGCGGTTGGCTGGACACGATGGCCGACCGGGCCAAGGAGTACCTGGTCTACGCCGGGCTGGGCTTCGGGGTGAGCCACGCCGGGCTGGGCAACGGCTGGGCGCTCGCGATCGCCGCGATGACGCTGCAGACCGTCCGGCACATGACCGACACCTGGTACGGGGTGCTGCACGACGAGGCGGCCCGTCGACCGCGTACGGCGACGGGTGCCAGCGGCGGGATCGGTGACCGGCTCAACGCGGCGTCGACCCGGGTGCAGGCGGACACCGGCTCGGTGTCGTACTGGCTGAAGCGGACCGTGGTCTTCCCGATCGGTGAGCGCTGGGCGCTGATCGCACTGACCGTGGCGCTGTTCAATCCGCTGGTCAGCCTGATCGCCGTGCTGGTCTGGGGGGTGTTGGCGTTCGCGTACACCGGGGCGCTGCGGACGCTGCGGGCCCGCTGGATGTGGGTGCCGGTGCTGGACACGGTCGACGCCACCCTGCACCGCGACGACGGGCCGTTGGCCCGCTGGTTGCCGGTGGTCCGCCCGATGGGGCCGCTGACCCTGGCGGTGATCGCCGCGCTCGGCCCGGCGGTGCTGTTGGTCGGGGCGCTGCTGAGTGACGCGCCCGAGGGGCTGCGCTGGGCGGTGCCGGTGGCGTTGCTGGTGCTGCTGGTCGGCGGCCTGGGTGCCGGGGCGGCGCACAACGGTCCGTTGGACTGGCTGGTGCCGGCGGCGTTGCGGGCCGCCGAGTATCTGTTCGCCATCGCGGTCGGGGTGGTCGGTGCGGCGCCCGGCTGGTTGATCTTCGGGTACGTCTTCGTGCTCACCGTGCACCACTACGATTTGACCGCCCGGCTGGAGAAGCGGCAGGCGGCGCCTCCTCTGCACCCGGCGACGCTGGGCTGGGAGGGGCGCTCGGTGCTGGTGGCCCTCGCGGCGATTGCCGGCATGGCGGGTATCGGGCTGGCTACACTCGGTGCGTACCTTCTCGTGGTTTTCGTGGTGAGCGTCGTCCTGGCCTGGTTCGTGCGACCGGCCCGTAGCGCGCGGGCGTCGGTCGCGCCGGCGGGCGCTGGAGGTGCCGCGCCGCGCTGACGGAGGGCGGCCGGATGACCCTGATCAGCTTCGTGGTGCCGGCCTTCCGGGTGCAGGGCTACCTGCGGGAATGCCTGGACTCCATCCTCGGTCAGCCGGAGACCGACATCGAGGTGATCGCCGTCGACGACTGCTCGCCGGACGCCAGCGGCGACATCATCGACGAGTACGCGGCCCGCGACCAGCGGGTCCACTCGGTCCGACTGCCAGAGAACGTCGGCCTCGGTCCGGCCCGCAACATCGGGCTGGACCGGGCCGTCGGCGAGTACGTGTGGTTCCTCGACGGCGACGACTGGCTGGCCCCGGAGTGCCTGACCGAGGTCGCCGAGCGGCTACGGGTCACCCGCCCGGACGTCCTGCTGGTCGACCACGTCCGCACCCACTGGAACGACACCGCCACCCGCAGCGCGATGGCCGAGGTGTTTCCCGAGTCGCCCGGCCCGGGCACCTTCCGGTTGCGGGACCGGCCGGAGGCGATGCACCTGCTGCACACCGCGTGGAACCGGTTGGTCCGCCGGGAGTTCCTCGTCGATCTCGGGCTGCGTTTCGCGCCCGGCTGGTACGAGGACGTCTCGTTCAGCTACCCGGTGCTGATGGCCGCGCGGCGGATCGGCGTACTGGATCGGGTCTGCGTCAACTACCGGCAACGCCGCGCCGGCGCGATCACCCGGACCCGGGGCGACCGGCACTTCGAGGTCTTCCCGCAGTGGCACCGGGTCTTCCACCTGATGGATTCGTGGGGGCCGGCGGCGGAGGCCCTGCGGCCGGCGGTCTTCGAACGGATGATCTGGCATTACCTGACCGTGCTCGGCAACGGTCAGCGGATCGCCCCGGAGTTGCGGCCGGCGTTCTTCGCGCAGATCACCGCCGACTACGAGCGCTGGCTGCCGCCCGGCGGCTACCCGGTGCCGGACGGGGTCGAGGGGATCAAACACAAGCTCGTCGCCTCCGGGCGCTGGCGCACCTTCAGCGCGTTGCGGGCCGCGAGCCGGGCCCGCGACGCCGCCCGCCGGCAGGCCCGTACCGCTCGGCGCAAGGTCGGCCCGGTCGCCCGGCGCGGTGCCCGGCTGACCCGCGATGGGCTGCTGCGCGAGTACTACCGGGCCGAGTTGCGCAGGCCGGTCGATCCGACGCTCGCGGTGTACGCCGCGTACTGGTACCGGGGATACTCCTGCAACCCGGCGGCGATCTACGAGGTGGCCCGCCGGTTGGCGCCGGGGGTGCGCGGCGTGTGGATCGTGCGCCGGGACCGGGTGGACAGCGTGCCGGACGGGGTGGAGTACGTGGTCGCCGGAACACCGGCGTACTACCGGGTGCTCGCCCGCGCCCGGTGGTTGGTCAACAACGTCAACTACCCGGACTTCGTCCGTAAGCGACCCGAACAGGTGCACCTGCAGACCCACCACGGCACGCCGGTCAAGGTGATGGGGCTGGATCAACAGCGCTACCCGATCGGCGCGGGGCGGATGGACTTCGCCGGGCTGCTGCGCCGGGTGGACCGCTGGGACTACAGCGTCAGCGCCAACAGCTTCTCCACCCAGATGTGGGACCGGGCCTACCCGGCCACGTACACGACCCTGGAGGTGGGTTACCCGCGCAACGACCGGCTGGTCACGGCCGGTCCGGAGGAGGTGCGCCGGCTCCGCGCGGAGTTCGGCCTCGACCCCGACGAACAGGTCGTCCTGTACGCCCCGACCCACCGTGAGCACCTGCCCGGCTACCGGCCGCCGTTCGACCCGGACCGGTTCGTGCAGGCGCTGGGAGATTCGGGCCGGTTGCTGATGCGCAGCCACTACTTCCACGACCGTGATCGACGTCCGGGCCAGCCGAAGGACTGGGAGCGGGTCCGCGACGTCAGTGGCTATCAGCGGGTGGAGGATCTCTACCTGGTGGCTGACGTGCTGGTCACCGACTACTCGTCGGCCATGTTCGACTATGCGGTGCTGGACCGGCCGATCGTGCTCTACACGCCGGACTGGGAGGCGTACCGGCTGGCCCGGGGGGTCTACTTCGACGTCACGGCCGAACCGCCGGGCGCGGTGGCCGCCACTTTCGCCGATCTGCTCGACCTGTTTCGTACCGACGCGGTGCGCTCGGACGCGGCGGCCAAGGCGCGCGAACACTTCCGGGCCCGATTCTGCACGTTGGACGACGGGCGGGCCGCGGAGCGGGTGGTGCGCCAGGTGTTCCTCGGGGAGCCGGACGGACGGTCCACCCGCTGTTGATCGGGTCTTCTGTCATGTAATAGCAGCGACATCGATCGAACATAAGACGTTTACCCGATGTGCTAAAGCCATGATCCTGGTCACAGTCTTGTGGGGTTCGGTCGACGCGCACTGGGGGGGAAGACGGTGAGCACCGTCACGCTCAAGGATGTGACCAAGGTTTTCCGGGATGGCACGCTGGCCGTCGACAGCATCAATCTTGATGTTAACGACGGCGAGTTCATGGTGCTGCTTGGACCGTCCGGGTGCGGGAAGTCGACGGTGCTGCGAATGATCGCCGGCCTGGAAGACCCGACCACCGGCGCGGTCATGCTTGACGGGGAGTTGGCGAACGACCTGCCTCCCCGGGACCGCAAGATCGCCATGGTGTTCCAGGACTTCGCCCTCTACCCGCACATGACCGTTGGCGACAACATCGCGTTTCCGCTGCGGCTGGCCGGGATCGAGCCGGCGCCGAGGGGTGAGCGGGTCAGTGACGTGGCGAGCGCGCTGGGCATCGGTGACGTGCTGGCCCGCAAGCCCGGTCAGCTCTCCGGCGGGCAGCGGCAGCGGGTGGCGATGGGGCGGGCGATCGTCCGCCGACCCGGCCTGTTCCTCATGGACGAGCCGTTATCCAACCTGGACAGCGGCCTCCGTGCCGAGCTGCGCGCGGAGATCTCCGGGCTGACCCGGGAGCTGGGCGTCACCACCGTCTACGTCACCCACGACCAGGCGGAGGCGCTCACCATGGCCGACCGGGTGGCCATCATGCGTCGCGGCGTGCTCCAGGACGTGGGCACACCCACCCAGGTGTACGGCCGGCCGGCGACGCTCTACGTGGCGGCGTTCCTGGGCAGCCCACGGATGAACCTGCTGGAAGCCTCGGTCTACGTCCACCTCGACCGGTACGTCACGCTCAACCTCGGTGACCAGTCGCTCTACCTGCCCTGGAACGACATCCGCAGTCGGGCGGTGGCGCACTACCACGGTGAGCGGATCGTGGTCGGCATGCGGGCCGAGGCGCTCACCCCGGTCGCACCGGACAGCGCCGGCGACGTGTTGCGGGGCCGGATCCGCTACCTGGAGCACCACGGGCACGAGTCGTTGGCGTTCCTCGACATCGGCGCGACCGCGATCGTGGTCGACGAGATGGGCGCGCCGTTGGAATCGCCACCGGTCGGTCAGCGTGGCCTGCGTCGGTTCGGCTCGGTGATGCAGCGACTCACCGGCAAGCCGGTGGAGGCGCAGAACGCCCCGGTCACCAGCACCCAGACCAGCGTGCTTCCCGATCCGGGCCGGCACCACCGGCGCCCGGCGGAGCTGGCGGTGCGGTTGGCACCGTACCCGGCGGTCAGCGCCGGTCACCCACTCGCCGTCTCGGTTCGGATGGACGCGCTGCACTTCTTCGACGAGCGCGGCGACCGGATCGACGTGGGTTGGCGCTGACGATTCGCCGGAGCGGGGTGGCGGGCCGGCCACCCGGTGCCCTACCGTCTGCCCACCCAGTCCACTGTGAAGATCACCGAGAGGGGTGCACCCGTGTCGGGTGACCTACCCAGCCCGCTCGTCATCGAGCGCATCCTGCGGGATCGCGAGGGCATCTGGCAGCAGATCGTGGCCGAGCGTGACCTGAACGCTCTGACCGGACGGATGTTGGCCAGCTCCGCCGTCGCGTTGGCCTGCTACGGGGCGGTGCTGGGCTTCTTCCACAGCCCGCTCATGGCGCTGACCTCGGCGCTGAAGCTGCCACTGCTGTTCCTCGTCACGCTGGCCATCTGCCTGCCCACGCTCTACCTGTTCAATCTGGTGTTCGGCGCCCGGCTCTCGGTGCGGCAGTCGTTGGCGCTGGTGATGGTGGCGATCACGGTCACCGCGATGCTCGCGGTGGCGTTCGCGCCGATCAGTCTCTTCTTCCTGATCACCGCGCCCGACTACGGGTTCTTCAAGCTGCTCAACGTGGCGATCCTGACCCTGTCGGCGCTGGTCGGTCTGCGTTTCTTGACCAGCGGGATGCAGGTGCTCAACGACCACGGCCTGCTCGCTCCGGAGGCCGCCAGAGCCAAGGTAGAGGCGCAGGACGACGCCCAGGCACCGGTCCCGGCCGTGCCGGCCGCGGTGCCGGTCGGCGCCACGCCGGCCGCCGAGCCGGTCGCCGTGCCGGCCGGAGCCCCGGCGGTCGAGTCGGCCGGCAACGGTGCCGTGACCACCGCGCCGGCTCCGGTGCACGTCCCGCAGCAGTGGAGCGGCCAGCCGGTCGGCACCTCGTTCCCGCCCGGCGTGCGGCATCCCGGCCAGCAGCGCCCGTGGGGCGAGCGCCCGATCCGCCCGGGCCAGCCGACGCAGCGGCCGGCCAGCATGAACCTGCTCTACATCTGGATCCTGCTCTTCGGCTTCGTCGGCACCCAGTTGGGCTGGACGCTACGTCCGTTCTTCGGCGACCCGGGTCAGGACTTTTCCTTCTTCCGCAGCATCGACGGCAACTTCTACGCGGAGATCCTGCGGACGATCGCCAACCTCTGAGGCCGACGCTGGGGTAGCGGTGGGTGCGGCCGGTGTCCTGATTTTCAGGTAGCGGTTGACGAGCCGCTGGGCCGGCCGCTCCCAGAGGAAATGGCACGCGGCCGCGGCGGCGATGATGGCGGCGACGAGCAGGGTCAGCTTCGCGACGTAGGTCAGGAGGTCGTCGTTCATCCAGGCGGCCTCCCCGACCAGTTGCATCAGCGGGCGGTGCACCAGATAGAAGGCGAAGGAGACCTCGCCGAGAAAGACGATGAACCGGGTGCTGAGAAGTCGACTGAGCGCGGACCGCGGATACTGGCCCAGGCCGAAGAAGAGCAGTGCTCCAGGAAGCATCCACAGCGCGTCGTAGCTGGCGTAGTAGCGGGTCCGGTCCGGCCACGCCATCAGCAGCAGGGTCGCCACCACGGGAAGCCAGGTGAGCGACGGCGACAGCACCCGGTTCCAGCTGGCCGACGCCGGCCACGACAGCTTGGCCTGCCGCAGGAGCAACGCCGTCACCATGCCGAGGGTGAAATCCCCGAGTCGGGTCGCCGGCGTGCGATAGAGCCAACGGTGCGCACTGAACGGATTGGTGGCGGGCAGCCCGTTGCGGAAGTGCTGGAACAGCGCCGCGAGGACGAACGCCGCGACTATCGTCGCCGCCGCCACGGCGAGGAGAGCCCTGGCGTTGTTGGCGATCGGACGTAGCGCCAGCACCAGCAGCGGGAAGCAGGCGTAGAGGAAGAACTCGACGCCGATCGACCAGCCCGGCGCGTTGATGCCGTAGGTGACGACGAGCGACGGGTGCCAGGACTGTAGCGCGAGCGCCTGGATGAGGAACCGACTCACGTTGGAGTGGTGGTCCACGGCCAGCCAGACGACGACGAGGACCAGCAGATAGAGCGGGTAGACCCGGGCCAGCCGACCGATCAGGTAGTTCCAGGTGCTGCGCGGGGTGGGCCGGGTGGCGCCGTCGAAGTAGTTCAACGCGATGACGAAGCCCGAGAGGAGGAAGAAGAAGGTGACACCGTTGCTGCCCGCTCCCATGATCCGTCGCACCGGATCCGGCAGTGACTCGTGCGCTGCCGAGTGATGGAAGAAGACAGCGAGAGCAGCGAACCAGCGTAATCCGGTCAAGGCGGGAATGCGTATCTTCGGGACGGTGGTTCCGGGCGTCGTCGTCATTCGTTCCTCCAGTTCGGCGCCAGGTTATAGCAACTCAGATGGAGATGGATGCCCGCCGGGAGGTGCACCCAATTCCGTTTGTTCGCCGACTGTTCACGCTATTCGGCTTGCCGTCTTCCGAGATTTGCGGTCGGTATCGTGGATCTCATTCGGATAGGTGATCGGATGGCGGATGGCAATTGTTCGAGAAATGAACAACGGGTAGCCCCGAACCGGGGCGGGCGACCTTGCCTGGCAGGTTACCGCCGAGTAACGTCGGGTCATGACCATCGACTCCCGCCAGGTGGCGGCCGGAATGCTGGACGCGGTGCCGTTCGCCCGCACGCTCGGCCTCGAATTCGTCGAGGTGGCACCGGAAGCGGAGGGCGGCGTACGGGCGGTGGTCCGGCTGCCCGACTCGCCGGCCACCCACAACCACGTCGGCGGGCCGCACGCCGGCGCCATGTTCTCCCTCGGCGAGACGGCTTCCGGCGCGGTCGTGTTGGCCGCCTTCGGGCAACTGCTCGACCGGGCCGTGCCGCTGGCCGTCCAGGGCGAGATCGCCTACCGCAAGCTCGCCATGGGTCCGGTGCTGGCCACCGCACGGCTCGGCCGGCCGGCCCACGAGGTGATCGAGGAGTTGGAGTCCGGTCGTCGTCCGGAGTTCCCGGTCCACGTGGAGATCACCACCGAGGACGGTAAGCCCACCTCGGCGATGACCGTGATCTGGACGTTGCGGCCAAACTGAGCCGTGTCGGCGGCGGAAACGGGTTTACCGGCCCAGTGGGGTGGATAGATTCGTACCGTGCTGAGCCTACCTGCTCACGTGACCGCCTGCCTCTTCGATCTGGACGGTGTGCTGACGCAGACCGCCCGCGTACACAACGCCGCCTGGACGCAGACGTTCGACGAGTTTCTTCAGCAGCGTGCCACGGCCTCCGGTCAACCGTTCCAACCGTTCGACCCGGGCCCCGACTACAACCGCTACGTCGACGGCCGCCCTCGCGCCGACGGCGTCCGGACGTTCCTCGCCTCCCGCGGGATCGTGCTGCCCGAGGGCAGCCCGGACGACCCGCCGGAGGCCGAAACCGTCAACGGTGTGGGCAACCGCAAGAACGTCCTGCTGCTGCAACGTCTGCGTACCGACGGCGTCGAGGTCTACCCGGGCTCGGTGCGGTACCTGAAGGCGGCGACCGAGGCCGGTCTCCGCCGAGCCGTGGTGACCGCGAGCGCGAACGGGCGCGAGGTGGTCGCCGCCGCCGGGCTGGAGAAGCTGCTGGAGGCCCGGGTCGACGGGTTGGTCGCCCGCGCTCAGGGGCTGCGCGGCAAACCGCACCCGGACACCTTCCTCGCCGGGGCCACCCTGCTCGGCGTCGACCCGACGCAGGCCGCCGTCTTCGAGGACGCGCTCTCCGGGGTGGCCGCCGGGCGCGCCGGTGGCTTCGGTTACGTGGTCGGCGTGGACCGGGTCGGGCAGGCCCACGAGTTGCTCGCCCACGGCGCCGACATCGTGGTGACGGATCTCGCCGACCTGCTCGACGACGCCGATCCGGCGAGCCCGACCCGCACCGGCGCCCAGCACCCGGCCGGCGAACGAGGTCCCGCGTGATCCGGGAACGGGCCTATCCGGTCGAGCCGTGGCACGTCCGGGAGACCCGGCTGGACATGGACGTGCTGGCCCAGTCGGAGTCGGTCTTCGCGCTCTCCAATGGGCACGTCGGCCTGCGCGGCAACCTCGACGAGGGCGAGCCGCACGGCCTGCCCGGCACCTACCTCAACTCGTTCTACGAGTTGCGGCCGCTGCCGTACGCGGAGGCGGGCTACGGCTTCCCCGAATCCGGGCAGACCATCGTCAACGTCACGAACGGCAAACTGATCCGGCTGCTCGTCGACGACGAACCGCTCGACGTGCGCTACGGAGAACTGCTCGCCCACGAGCGGATCCTCGACCTGCGGGCCGGCACCCTGCACCGGGAGCTGCACTGGCGCTCGCCCGCCGGTCGGGAGGTCAAGGTCCGCAGCACCCGTCTGGTCTCGTTCACCCAACGGTCCGTGGCCGCCATCAGCTACGAGGTGGAGGCCGTGAACGGCCCACTGCGGCTGATCGTGCAGTCCGAGTTGGTGGCCAACGAGTCGCTGCCCGCGCAGAGCAGGGACCCTCGGGTCGCGGCGGTGCTGGAGTCGCCGCTACAGGCCGAGGAGGAGCTGACCACCCCCGACGGAGGGCAGCTGATCCACCGCACCAAGGTCTCCGGTCTGCGGGTCGCCGCCGCCATGGAGCACGAGGTGCACGGCCCGGACCACACCACCATCGAGTCCGAGGGATACCAGGACTGGGTACGCACCACCATCGCCTGCGTGCTCAAGCCCGGCGAGAAGCTACGGGTGATCAAGTATCTGACCTACAGCTGGTCGAGCCGCCGGTCCCTGCCGGCGCTGCGCGACCAGGTCGGCGCGGCGCTGGCCGGCGCCCGGCTCGACGGCTGGGACGGACTGCACCGGGAGCAGCGCAACTACCTCGACGCGTTCTGGGACGCGTCCGACGTGCTGGTCGAGGGCGACCCGGAGGTGCAGCAGGCGGTCCGGTTCGGTCTCTTCCACGTGTTGCAGGCCGGCGCGCGGGCCGAGCAACGGCCGATCTCGGCGAAGGGCCTGACCGGCCCCGGTTACGACGGCCACGCCTTCTGGGACACCGAGATGTTCGTGCTGCCGGTGCTCACGTACACCCAGCCGAGCGCGGTGCGCAGCGCGTTGCAGTGGCGGCACAGCACACTGGCTTCGGCGCGGGAGCGTGCCGAGATGCTCAACCTTCGGGGTGCCGCCTTTCCCTGGCGCACCATCGGGGGCCCGGAATCCTCGGGCTACTGGCCGGCCGGCACGGCGGCCTTCCACATCGCGGCCGACATCGCCGACGCCGTGCGCCGCTACGTGATGGTCACCGGGGACACCCAGCTGGAACGGCAGATCGGGCTGGAGTTGCTGGTGGAGACCGCCCGGCTGTGGCGCTCGCTCGGCCACCACGACCGGCACGGGCAGTTCCACATCGACGGTGTCACCGGCCCGGACGAGTACACCGCCGTGAAGAACGACAACGTCTACACCAATCTCATGGCGCAGCGGAACCTGCTCACCGCCGCCGACGTGGTCATGCGCTACCGGGACGAGGCGTTCCACCTCGGGGTCACCGACGAGGAGGCCGCGAGCTGGCGCGACGCCGCCACCTCCATGTACGTCCCGTACGACGAGGAGCTCGACGTCCACCAACAGGTGGAGGGCTTCACCCGGCTCCAGGAATGGGACTTCACGCACACCCCGGCGGAGAAGTACCCGCTGCTGCTGCATTACCCGTACTTCGAGCTGTACCGCAAGCAGGTGGTCAAGCAGGCCGACCTGGTCCTCGCCATGCACTGGCGCGGTGACGCCTTCACCCCCGAGGAGAAGGTGCGCAACTTCCTCTACTACGAACGCCGCACCGTACGCGACTCGTCGTTGTCGGCCTGTACCCAGTCGGTGCTCGCCGCCGAGGTGGGCCACCCGGAGTTGGCGCACACCTATCTGCGCGAGGCTGCGCTGATGGACCTGCACGACCTCAACGAGAACACCCGCGACGGCGTACACATGGCGTCGTTGGCCGGCTCGTGGCTCGCCCTGGTCAGTGGGTTCGGCGGTCTGCGGGACCACGACGGCGAGTTGTCCTTCGCCCCCCGACTCTCCAGCCGCCTCAGCCGGTTGGAGTTCTCCCTACAGTGGCGAGGGCTGGCGCTGCGGGTGGATGTCCGACCGCACCAGACGACGTACTCGCTGCGCCACGGCGGCCCGGACGACGTGGTGGAGCTGCGCCACCACGACCAGATGGTTCGGGTGACCTGCGACGAGCCGGTGACGGTGCCGGTGCCGCAGGCCGAGTCGTCCGGCCCGCCGCCCGAGCAGCCACCGGGCCGGTCACCGCTGCTGCGGTTGCCCGAGCGCGAACAGTGACGGGCGGGGCGGGAGTGCTCCCGCCCCGCCCGCTGCGCCTGGCGGTCAGACCGGCTCGCCGGTGGACGGGCGACCGATCGCGTCCCGGGGCGCCGCCGCCTTCGGGTCGTCGGGCAGCCGGGCCGAAGCGGCCCGGTCTCCGAAGTCCTGCTCCCCGACGTCCTGATTGCGCTCGGCGTCCTGTTCCCGCTGGGCCTGCTCGGTCAGCTGCTGCTGCCGGGAAATCTGCTGCTTGGCCATGGCGATCCTCGCGATCCGTCGGGGCGCGGTGGCGCCGACACGGTCTGCGGTCGCTCGTCGCGTACCCGACGCCCCTTTGGGCAAACGCGGCCCGGCGGCGTGCCCACGGCCCGGGGTGACGCGGCCGTTCGGGGCGCGTGTCGCGCGGCGGACGGGGTACCCGGATCACCGGCGAACACCCGGAGGTGGGGCATGGACGAGCGGCGCGGCACGGTGACCATTCCGATCGGGGACGCACAACTCCCCGCCGATCTGACGCTGCCCGCCCAGCCGGTCGGCGTGGTGCTGTTCGCGCACGGCAGCGGCAGTTCCCGGCACAGCCCCCGCAATGTGGCGGTGGCCCAGACGCTGAACGACCGTGGACTCGGCACGGTGCTGGCAGATCTGCTGACCCCGGCCGAGGACGAGGTGGACGCCCGAACCGCCGAACTGCGGTTCGACATCGGGTTGCTGGCCAGCCGGCTGGCCGGGATCGTCGACTGGCTGGCGGCCGAACGCCCCGCCGGTGACGTGCCGATCGGCCTGTTCGGCGCCAGCACGGGTGCCGCCGCCGCCCTGGTCGCGGCGTCGTCCCGCGCGGATCGGGTGGCCGCCGTGGTCAGCCGAGGCGGTCGGCCGGACCTGGCCGAAGACGCGCTGGCCCAGGTGCGTACCCCGACGTTGCTGCTGGTCGGTGGCCTGGACGAGGAAGTGATCACGCTCAACGAGCGGGCGCTGGCCGAGCTTGGGGAGGTCGGCGAGCTGCGGGTGATCCCCGGTGCCACCCATCTCTTCGAGGAGCCCGGCACCCTGGAGCAGGTCGCCGACCAGGCCGGCACCTGGTTCACCACGCACCTCAGCCGATGATCAGTCCGTTGGCAGGAGGGCCGAGGCCGAACGGCGCTGCTGGACGGTGTCGATGACGCGCCAGAGGACGGCGGTGATCGGAACGCTGACGAAGGCGCCGGCGATCCCCGCGATCAGTGTGCCCGCGGTGACCGCCACCAGGATCACCGCCGGGTGCAGTCGGACCTGCCGCTTCATGACCAGTGGCTCCAACAGGTTGCCCTCGATCTGCTGCACGGCGATCACCGCCGCGAGGGTGAGCAGCGCGGTGGTGGGACCGTTCGCGGCCAGCGCCACCAGCACCGCCACCGCGCCGGCCACCGTCGCCCCGATGATCGGGACGAACCCGCCGAGGAACGTGATCAACGCCAGCGGCAGGGCGAGTGGCACCCGCAGCACCACGAGGGCCAGCCCGATGCCCAGCGCGTCGACCGCGGCGATGAACATCGTCCCCCGGCTGTACGCGCCCAACGTCTGCCAACCGGCCCGGCCGGCCTCGGCCAGCACGGGCTGGTTCGGGCCGGACACCCGGGACAGCACCCAGTGCCACATCGACCGGCCATCCTTGAGCAGGAAGAACAGCAGCACCAGAGCGAGCAACGCGGAACCGAACACCTCCGTGGCGGTCCGGGCACCGGCCACCGGATCCGGAGAGCTGCCGCCGAGGCCCTGCCGGGCCTGGTCGACCAGCCGGTCCAGCTGCGCCTCGGTGACCGGCAGTGTGGACGTCACGAAGTCCCGGCTGCGTTCGACCCCCTGCGTCAGCTCCTGGCTGAGCTGGTCGAACTGGCTGGCGGTCAGGTTCCACACCAGGGCACCGACGCCGACCAGGATGCCGAGCAGCAGCAGTACGGTGCAGAGCGCGGCCAGCGCCGCCGGCAGGCGCAGCCGGCGGAGCAGCAGCAGGACCGGGTCGAGCAGCGCGGTCAGGAAGATGGTGGCGGCCAGCGCGATAGCCAGCGGCGCCAGCAGGACAGCGACCCGGCCCAGCAGGTAGAGCCCGGCGGCGATCACCACCAGGCAGGCGCTCCACAACACCGCGGTCCGGACCAGCCAGGGCAGCGCTGCCCAGGTCTGGCGCGGCCCGGGGCCGCCTGCCGGTGCGGGGTCCTCTGCGGCCATGTCGGTCCTCCTCGATCTCGACGAGGTCGGTACCCGGTCGGTCGTGCGCCGACACCCCTGTCGCTGACCGTCACCCGCGCGGATCGTACGCGAGCCAGGGTGACGTGGGCGTGTGTTCGCGAATCGCAACCGGACCGGCGGCGTTTGCGCTGTTCGGCCGGGGGAACGCGGAAAAGACGGACCGGACTGAGGAGGAACGCCGTGGGTGACTTCATGGACAAGGCCAAGGACTTCGCGGACGAGCATGACAAGCAGATCGACCAGGTCCGCTGACCCGCCGTGCTCCTCCCGGGCCGCCGAGTTGTCGGCGACCCGGGAGTGCCCGGTCCGGCAGGTGTGTGGGTCAGCGCTGGCGCTTGTCGCGTAGCTCGTCCATCGAGGTGGGCCGGCCGCTCAACGCGTCGCGCAGCCGGTCGACCAAACCGATGCCGGGGGCGAGCAGCTTGTTCGCCGGCGGGTGTTCCGGGCTCCCCGGATGCGGCCGGGTCGGTCCGATCTTCTTGATCGCCGTGGCCTTGGCGGCAACCTCGACCAACTCCTCCCGGGCCGTCGCCGCGCGCAGTCGGGGGAAGAGCTCCTTCTCCTCTTCCGCCACATGATGTCGGACGGTGCTGGTCAGCTGGGCGAGCAACTCCTCGAAGCGCGGGTCGGCCGGTTCGACGGACTCCAATTCCTTCATGGTCCGTTCGGCCTCGGCGTGCTCCGCGATCTCCCGGTCGGCGATTTCGTCGCCGTCGGGCAGCACCTTACGGGCGACCGGATAGACGTACGCCTCCTCCGCGACCGAGTGGCGGACGAGTTCGGCGATCACCACGTCGACGAGGTGCCGGCGGTGCTCGGGGGTGCCTTGCCGGGTAGCCAACTCGTCGAGGAGGGCGTCGACCTCACGATGGTCGGCGACCAGGATGTCGACGACGTCCTGGTCGTCGCTGTTCTGCGGATTGGTCATGTCACGGCCCTTACCGGTTGCGGATCGGTGGGAGGTGTGTGGCCCTGGTACCCCCACGGGGCTGCACAAACCTACGGTCGACGATGTGTTCCCCGGTGTGCCTGGTGCGCAGGGTGCCGCTGGTGCCGGTACGCCACGATTGCCACGCCGTCGCCTGGGTAACCGCCGCCATGGCCGACGACCGCCCATCCGCTGGCCGCGATCAGTCGCGGCTCGATGAGACCGCCGAGCGCGCGGTTCGGCGGGTGCGGCACCGCGGTGGGCAGGCCGGCCGGATCCGGGCCCGACAGTGGGAGATCACCCTGGTGATCTCCATCCAGGCCGGGTTGGCCGCGGCGATCGCCGCCCTGCTCGCCAAGAACCTGCTCGGCCCCGGATCGCACGTCTTCGCGCCCGCCGCCGCCGTCGGTACGATCGCCACCGCCATCGGGCAGCGGGCCCGGCGCACCTTCGAGCTGCTGGGCGGCGTGGCCCTGGGCATCATCATCGGCGACACGCTGCGATTCCTGATCGGTTCGGGACCGTGGCAGACCGGCGCGGTGGTCGCGCTGGCCATCGCCGCCGCGTTGCTGGTCGCCGGAAAGGGCGGGCCGTTGGTCGGTCAGGCCGGCGGTACCGCCGTGCTGATCGCCACGCTGGCCCCGGTGGAACGTGGCCTGGAGTTGCCCCGGATCTTCGACGCACTCGTCGGCGGCACCGTCGGCCTGGTGGTGGTCGCGCTCCTGCTGCCGGTCAACCCGATGCGAGTGCTGGACCGGGCCGCGGCACCGATCTTCGCGATCCTCTGCGAGCAGCTCGCCGAGCTGGCGCAGGCGATGCGAGAGCACGACGGCGATCGGACGCTGAAAGTCCTGGAGCGTCTCCGCGGCACCGAGGGTGACCTGGGTCGGCTGCACGACGCGCTGAGCGGCGCGGAGGAGGTCGTGACGATCGCCCCGGTGCGCTGGCACCGCCGACAGCTGTACCACCGCTATGCCCGCAGCGCCGACCACCTGGAGCGGTTGCTCCTGGACAGCCGCGCCCTGGCCCGCTGGTCCTCGACCGCGCTGCAGTACGGCGAGCCGATCCCGCCCGAGCTGCCAGAGGCGATGGGCCGGTTGGGTCAGGCGGTGGGGGAGATGCGGATGGAGTGCAAGGTCGGGGACGACCCCCAGCGCACCCGCCGGTTGGTCGAGGAGTGTGCCGAATTGGCCGGGCGAGCGGCGGCGAGCGGGGTCCGCTCGTTCGGTGAGTCCCTCGTGACCGGCCTGCGTACCGCGTGCAGCGACCTGCTCCGGGCCTCCGGTTGCGACCCGGAGGTCGCCAATCGGATCGTGCGCCGGGCGGCCGGTGTCGGCGAAGCGGCGGTCCACCCGCCGGTCCGACGACACCTGCACCGGACCCAACCAACACGAGCCATCCGCGCCCGTCGACGCGCGCACCTCGCCGCCCGGCGTAACGACAGTCGGGCCGGCCTCCCCGCTCGGGAGAGGCCGGCCCGGTGAACCGTCAGGGTCAGGCGGAGTAGCCGCGCTCGGCGATCCAGTTGGCGACCTTCGGCAGGCTCATCCAGTACTCGCCCAGCGCCGGGTCGGCCGGGTCGGCGACCCGGATCGTGTCGCCGCCGTCGCGGTAGCCGACGAGGGTCAGGTAGTGGCCCCCCTCGTACGAGTGCGGGTTGCCGTCGGTGTCCACGGTCGTGCCCTTGATGTTGGCGACCACCGGGCGACCGGCGTCCACCGCGGCCAGCACGTCGCGGCGCAGCTGCTCGACCTGGTCGGGGCGGGCAACCGAGTCACGAATCTCGGTGGTCCGGTACTTGCCACCGGTCAGTTCGTTCAACACCCGGGTGGTGTCCAGGGCCGAGGGCGTGCCCGCCTCGGTGGTGCCCAGCAGCGTGGCCACCTCGTCCTGGGAGAGCGCCTTGCCCTGGGCGGACAACGCCATCCGGGTCGCGGCTGGACCGCAGTAGTAGAAGTTCGGCTGAGCCTGGTAGTCGATTCCGAGGATCCGCTCGGCGTGCCGGTCGCTCTGGCTCGACGAGGCCGGGGCGGCCTGCGTCGGGGCGGCCTGCGCGGCCACCGCCGGACCGAGGGCACAACCGCCGGCGACCAGCAGGCCAACGACGGACAAACCGCTCTTCTGAACGATCGGGTTCATGGTCGAGTCTCCGTTCGGGGGTTGGCGCCTCCGGACACCGGAGGGCGGCAGCACCGGGAATGGCGCTCGGCGCAACACGGGGGCGACGACCATCGGTGGTCTCAGCCCTGGGCGTACCGAGGGCGTAACCGCTCTGCTTCGCCGAGAATTCCGCTGGCTGGCGGCGCGACCAGGTCGCTCAGAGGCTGCCCAGCAGCCCGGTGACGGTGATCTCGATGACCACCCGCTGCGGATTCGGACGCGGTGCCCGATACCGCTCGGCGTACCTGCGTTCCGCCTCCGCCACGGCGGCCGGATCCGACCGCAGCACCGCACGGCCCTCGATGGTCAACCAGCGGCGGCCATCCACGTGGCACACGGCCACCGCCGCGCCGCTTGCGCCCGCCGCCGCCACCTGCCGGGCCTTGCGGGAGGTGGCGGAGGTGATGACCCGGGCCAAACCGGCCGCCGGGTCGAGGGTCACCCCGACCGGTACGACGTGCGGGGTGCCGTCCGCCCGCAGGGTGGTCAGCGTCGCAAGATGTCGTTCTGCGCAGAAGGCGACAACGCGCTCATCGTGCACATCCAACCGATGATCGCCTGCCATGCCCGTCCCCTGTCCGTCGAACCGACCTCGATCATGGCACGCGGCGGCGCACCTGATCCCGATCCGGCGGGGCGTCCGGCTGACCGGGCAACTGGCGGCCCGCCGCCCGACGCTGGTGCACCAGTCGGGTGAGGTAGATCAGCGCGGCGGCCAGGACACCCATGTCATCCAGGTAGATCGGGTCCGGCAGCACGTCGACCGGGAAGATCGTGTAGATCAGCGCACCGTAGAAGGCGACCTTGCCGCCCGCCCCGAGCCCGGTCAACAGCCGTCGCGTCCGCACCACCCGCACCGCCAGCACCACGGCACCGACCAGTGTGGCGAGCGCCAGAATGCTGGCGATCACCACGAGGACCCATGCCTGTCGGGACATGCCGTCACGCTAACCCACCCGGCGGCGTACGGCTCAGAACGCGGGCACCGTCGCGCGGCCCCGAGCGATCACCGAGTTTTCCCGGGTCTGCTCGACGTTCTCCCGGGTCAGCTTGCCCGACGGCGCGCCAACCTCGCTGAGCGGCAGCACGGACGCCGACTCGACGGCCCGTCGTCCGATGGCAGCGTGCGCCTCCTCGCGCAGACTGCGCGCCGCCGCCACGGCCAACTCCGCTGCCCGCCACGCGACCTGCTCCTGCTCGCGGGCCGCGGCGTGCTTGGCCGCCAGGTTGTCCCGGATCGCCCGCTGGAGCACCAGCTCCTGCTCGACCGGGTGCAGCCGCGGGTCCCAACCGTCGCGGTGCGCGAAGATGTCGCTGAGCTGCTCCACCGACAGCTCCCGCCGCCAGTACGCGTCCAGTGCCGCCCGGTGCAGGTAGCGCTCGCGGTCCGCGTACTCGGCCGGGGTCCGCGCGGTGTGCGGCAGCGGCATCGCGGCTGCGGCGTCGAGCCGGCGCACGGCCGCCTCGGCCGCCTCGTACGTCTGCCAGGCCGCCTCGACCGCCTCCTGCGCGGCCACCCACTCGGCCCGGCGGCGCTGCGCGGTGGTGGTCGCCCGCTCGGCGGCCACCGCGACCTCCTGCGCGTAGCGACTCTGCTCCCGTTCCTGCTGCGCCTGCTCAAGCTGGCTTGGCATCGCCGCGCGGCGGATCCGGGCGCCCGGGTCGAGGCGGAGCCGGCCGGGCCGCAGCAGGAGAGCGGAGACAACGACTGCGACCACGCCGAGCAGGCTCAGCCAGATGACGGCGGCGCGGGAGAGGTCGGGAAGAACGGCGGAGAGGATGGTTTGCATGATCAGCACCTTGCGGTCGAAAGGCGGGTATCGACGGGCGGCAGGAGGCGCGGCTACCACACCGGTCGGCCCGGTAGCGGGAACGTCCCGTGGACGGCGACTCAGGTGCCGTGACGGACTACCCGGGACCGGGCCGCGGGAATCGCCGGGCCTGGCTCAGCGGGTGGGCGGGCCGCGTCGCGCAGGAGTGCCACGGCCGGGATCGATGGCTGGCGCGTGCCCCGGGCCCGCCACGACCGGACCGGCCGCTGCGGCGATATCGACGGTGCTCGCTGGCGGGGCGACGGCGGGCTGACCTGCCCGCTCGATGGCCGGGCCGGCGTCGGGGCGGACGCTGGCCACCCGGCTGCTGACGGCACTCGGCCGCAGCTGCGTGGGGGCGGGCGGTGGGGTCGCGGCGAGGGCGGCACCGAGGCCGACCGCGAGGACCAGCGCGGTGACCGCCAGGCGGGTCAGTTCCCGCAGTGACCGCAGCACAGCCCAGCGGGCTGGGCGGGCGGACGCTGCGGACGACACCCGACCAACCTATCGCCCGTGCGGGCGGACCGCAGCACGGCGACGGACTGCTCCGGCGTGACCGCTACCACCATGCGCACTGTGGACGCCATTGGACGACGCGCGAAACGGCGGTGCCCCCGACCGGACCGGGTCCGATCGGGGGCACCGCACATCGTTCGGGTGGCACCGCCGGTGGCGAGGGCCCGCCAGCGGCAGCTCATGGTCAGTCGCCGGTGCCGAGCACCGGGGGTGCGGCCCGCTCGCCGTCCTGCCACACCATCTCGTCCTCGGTCAACCAGGTCAGCCGCTCGTCGGAGTCGTCGTCCTGCGGTCGACCGTGGCCGCCGAGCACGCCCGGACGGTTGGCGCCGCCCCCGGCCGCACGACCGCCGCTCCCGCCGCGCTGACCGTCGATGCTGCGCCCGATCCCGTTGGCGGCGCGGCTCTCGGCCGGCGGCGTACCACCGGTCGGACGCGCCGAGGTGGGGGCCGCGCTGCCCGAGCCCGCGAGCGAGCCGCTGCGCAACACCCCGCCGGCCGGTGACCCGCCGTGTGCCCCGTAGAGCAGGCCGGGCCCAGTGCTCGCTCCGGCGGGCACCGCGGCCGGCCCGGACAGGCCGACCAGCCCGGCCGCACCCCCGCCGAGCAGCGCGCCGCCGACAAGTGGGTCCGCTCCAGCGAGCGAGGTGCCGCTGCCGATGGGGTCGCTGCCGGCCCCGATCGGACCGACGCCGACCGCCGGGCTGCCACCGGAGCCCGAGCCGTCGTGTCCAGGAACCGTGCCGTCGCCGGTGACCGGCGGCTGGGCAACGTGGTTGGGCGTCGAGATGGTCGCGTCGCCCTTGCGCGCGGTGCCGGTGCCGGTGTGGGGGCCGCCGGACACCTTGGCGATGGCCGAGACGCTCTGCGGCGGCGTGGAATCCTTGCTGACGGTGCTCGGGGTGTCGGGATCGGGCGGCGGCGGGTCGACCACCCGGTCGTAGGCGGAGATCTCGTAACTGCTGGCGAGACCGGCCACCAGGTTCACCATCCGCTGGTGGGCCTTCTCCTGCTCCGCCTTGTCCTGCTGGTGGCCCGCGATGCCCCCGACGATCGCTCCGGTCAGACCGAAGGTGGCGGCACCCTTGATCGCACCGCCGATCAACTTGTCGTTGTCGTCGGTCTCCTCCGGGCTCTCCGCCTGCTTGTGGGCCGCACGCAGATGGTCGGCCATCATGGTCAACCCCTGCTTGACGCCGGCCATCCCCTCGCCCAACGCATCGCTGTGCGCGACGATCAGGCTGAGTCGCCGGTGAAACTCCCGACCGGCCGAGCCCGTCCAGGTGTTGGCGAGCTTTTCGAGGTCGCCGCTCAGCTCCCGACCGAGACCGTCGAGGATGCCCTTGAGCTCGGCCCACTGGGTGGCCACGCCCTCGATCTGCTCCGGCTTGCCCGCCATCAGGCCGTCGTACAGCTGCTGGTGGCTGCTGCCCTGGTAGCGCTGGGTGTATTCAGACACGCCCGTCCTCCTTCGGCTGCAACGCCCGGTCGACCGGGGTCAGCGCGGCGGTGACGTCGTCGGCGTTGGCCGCGTTGCGTGCCTCGGCGGTGCGGTAGTTGCTCAGGATCGTGCTGGTGGCCTGCTGTGCCGCCAGCACCGCCTGCCGGATCCGCTCGGCTTGATCCACATAGGACTGGTGGACGTCGCTGTAGCGACGCGCCTGGTCAGTGGCGTCGAAGAACGAGCCCAGCGCCGGAGGGCGGCACTGCATCTCAGTGTTGAGCTTGCGCAGCACCGACTCGGCCTGGCTCAACCGCGACGCCAGGTGCTCGTGGAAGTCCTCAAGGGACAACAGGTCGACTTCCGTGCGCCCGGCCATGGCAACATCCCCGTCGTTCTGGTTGACAACCGTCAGCGACATCCAGGTTAGTCCACCAGTGCGACTCCGGGCGACCCGTCGAACCTGCTCAGCCGTCGGCGTCGGTCGATCCCACGGGCAACCCGCCGCCGGCACCGCCGTTCGCCGGGGCGCCGCTGGCTGGAGTCGACGGTGTGGAGCCCGACGGCGGCGCGGCCGAGGTCGAGCCGGACGTCGTCGGCGAGCCTGGCGTCGGCGTCGCCGACGGTGCGCCTGACCTCGGTGCGGCCGACGGCGGTGCGGCCGGTGCCGCCGCGTCGGGAGCGAAGACGGCCAACGCGTCCTCGCGGTCCAGGGTCGGCCCGGTCGGAATCAGCGAGAGTAGCGAGCCGGGCACCGCCAGTGGGGTGATCCCGCCGTAGCCGAGCACCCCCAGTGTGTCCGCCGAGGCGAGCGGATACCGGATGCCCTGCGGGGTGATCAGGTAGATCGTCGATCCGGCGGCACCGGACCCGCTGGTCCCGGCACCCGGCGAGGCCTGGGCGATGACGCCCTTGCCGCCGGGCAGCAGTACCGCCTCGGCGGTGCGTACCGCGTCGCGCCTGGTCTGGCGCACCGGCACCAGGCCCGGATCGCTCTCGGTCAGCTCGACCGGCACCCGGTCGAAGACCTCCAGCGTGGTAGTCGGCGGGCCCCCCGCGCTGCCCGTCCGGTACGTCGCGCACAGCGTGGTCTGACCGGGCTGAGCCCGGTACAGCTCGGGCATCGCCGGCGGCAGCCCATCCTCCTCGATCCGCTGCTCGACGGACGCGTCGCTGGCCTGATTCGGGGTGATGTCGGTGATCCGCGTGCCGTTGCTGACCATCAGCAGAGCGGTGATCTCGCTGACCGGCACGAGGCCGTCCCGGATCAGCACGTAGTGCCGCTCGGCGGCCTTGAACACCGAACCGACGTTGTACGACCGCCCTGCCACGTCGCGGCCGCTGGGCTCACCCTCGTCGGGTAGCAACGGCCTGCGCAGCAGTGGGCCGGCCGGTACGGCGTTGAGCAGTTGCTGACCAACCTGGAGTCGTTCGGCGCCGGCCATCCGCAGCGCCGTGGTCGTCCGCGCCGGGTCGAGCAGTTGGAGCCGGGTGTTGTTGGTGATCAGATACCGCTGGTCGTCCACCGAGACCAGCACCGCGCGATCCCCCAGCGGCGTGCCTCCGGGCAGAGCCCGGTCGATCACCAGGCGGGTGCTCGACCGCTGCCGGTCGACCGGGTCGGGAACGTCGCAGACCGACCAGGGCAGACCGGTCAGCGACTTGCGGTCCGGCAGCGCGTCCGGTGCCCCGACGATGCCGAGGGTGACCCCGCGAGGCCGGTCCCGCAGCGACGCCTGGGACATCGTCCGCACCTGCGCGCTCCCGTCGTTCACGATGAGGCGCGCTGAGGCGTAGTTGAGCGTCGGATGCAACTTCCCCTGCATGAACACGTACGTCGCGCCGGTCTCCCGTTCGATGACCAGGGTCTGGTCGTCCAGCGGCGCCGCGTTCCCGGTCAGCTGGCCGTAGGCGCCCACCCCACCGAGCACGATGGCCGCGGCGAGCACACTGCCGAAGACGGCCATGCCGAGCCGTCGCATCGGCAGGTTGGTCGTCTCCGGATCGCCCGACAGCAAGGCGGAGACGATGCGGCGGGTGACGAAGCGGTACGCCTGCACCTGATCGCGGCGGGTCCGCATGACTTACCTCCGGCGGGGTGGATCCGCGACGATCAGGTCGGGGTGCCGTCGCGGGCTTCCCTACGATAAGGGGCCGATGGTGGTTCCTTGGGACCACCGCTCGTGGCCGGCACCGGCCGACCCGGCGCAGAGCCGTACCGTGCAGGAGGGACAGTCAGCGATGACGCAGGTTCAGGCGCGACCCGCCCGAGCGGCCACGGACCCGACCGACGTTGCGACCCCGCCGGTGCCCCCGGCCGAGCGGCCCGGCCGTGGACGGGTCGGCCCCGTGTTCGTCGGGCAGCTGGTCGTACTGGAGTTGTGCGTGCTCGGCGTCTGGGCCGCCACGGCCGGACCCAGCTGGGTGCTCGCCGTCGTGGGCGCGGTGGCGGTGCTGATCGTCCTGGCCCTCTTCGCCCGTCGAGGTGGTCGCTGGTGGTTCGAGGATCTGCTGCTGCGCCGGCGACTGCGGCGACGCGCTGAACAGGCGTCGGCCGCGCTGGCCAGCGGCACGGCGACCGACCCGCGGTTGGCCGCGCTCGCCCCCGAACTGAGCGTCATCGAACTGACCGACCGGGGCACCCGGCTCGGCATCGGGCGCGACGGCCAGGGCTGGTTCGCCGCGGTCGCCCTGCAGGCCGCCAGCGGCGCGGCGGTCGGCTCCGTCGACGCCTCCACGGTGGACCGCGCGCTGCGGGTCCTCGCGGACTTCAGCGCCCCGATCTCCCGAGCCCAGGTCGTCGCGCACACGCTGGTCTGGTATCCGGCGCCCGGCGCCCCGCCGGCTGCGCACCGGACCGTCTGGGTGGCGCTGCGGCTCACCGTCCGGGACGCCCGGGTCGAGGCGGTGAGCCGGGGCGGCGGACTGACCGGCGTGCACCGGACGGTGGCTGCCGGGATCGGCCGGCTCGGCAAGGCGTTGACCTCGGCAGGTCTGGCCCACCGACCGTTGAGCCGGGACGAGCTGCGCGCGGCCATCGTCTCCGCCGCCGGATTGGACCTGGTGCCCGAGGCGCCGGCGGAGACCTGGCGGGGGTTGCGCGGTGGCGGCTGGACGCACCGCTGCATGGTGCTGCGCGGCCGCTCGGATGCGCCGCTCGGTCCGCTGGTGGACGCGATCACCGCGACCTCGGCGCCGTCGCACACGGTGGCCGCGACCGTCTCGGCGGACGGTCGGGTGGCGGCACCGCTGCTGCGGGTGGCGGCGATGGACAACCACGTCGAGGCGCTGGTCAAGGTGGTCCGGGAGGTCGCCGGCCGAGTGGGCGCGGCCACCCGGCCGATGGACGGTCAACACGCTCCGGGCGTCTACGCCACCGCTCCGGTCGCGTCGGCGTTGGGCGGCTCCACCCGCCAGTAGCCGGGCGGGGCGGCAGGGCGCCGTCAGGGCCGGAGGTTGACGATCCAGCCGTAGAGGCCGCAGACCCAGAAGGCGAGCGGCACCAGCGAGATGATCAGCAGGATCTCGACGATGTCGAGCAGCCGGCCCCATACCGGCGAGATGCGCTTGCCGGCGACGGTCAGACCGTAGATCAGGCTGACCACGGCGGCCAGCACCAGCCCGCCCAGGATCAGGCCGAGCCGGACCGGCAGCGACCCGCCGGCGAAGGTGGTCGCGGCGGCCAGGCCGAGTCCCACGGTGCCGGCCAGCAGCACCGGGGTGCGCTGGGCCCGGCCCAGCAGCGGTCGGGCCCGCAGCAGCGCCAAGAGGGCCAGCACCAGGCACAGCAACACCGCCGGCAAGCGCCCGTCCAGGGCCAGCACCAGCTGTGCGCCCAGCACCAACAGGGCCACGGTCCACAGCAGACCGGTCAGGAACTGGTCGGCGCGCTCGCTCTGCTGGAGCACCTGCCGGCCGTCCACGGACTCGCTGTCGGTCTTCAGGTCCTCCGGGCCGGTCGGGATCGACGGCACCGGCAGCCGGGCCAGCCGGTAGGCCATCATCGGCAGCGCCGGCACCACGCCGAACGCGACGGCCGCCACCACCGCGGCGGAGGCCGCCGCGTCGAGGCCGAGGACCAGACAGAGCAACGCCCCCAGGCCGGTCGCGGCCGCGACCCCGATCGCCGCGAAGAAGAGGGGGTACCGGTCGCCGACCGCCAGCACGGCCACCGCGCCGGCCACCACCGCGGCCGTCGCCGCGAGCAGGACATGCGGACTGTCCAAATCGGTCAGCGGTCGGTCGCCGGCGAGCAGCAGCAGGCCGCCGGTGGCCGCGTGCGCCAGGCCGACCATGGCCAGCACCGCGCCGATGCCGCTGTCGCCGGCGGCCCGGGACAGCACCGCGGCACCCACCAACAGCGCCACCGCCACCAGCAGGGCGGCCAGCGCACCGGGCAGATGCGGCGGGCCGGCGAAGAGCGCGGCCAGGGCGCCGGCGCCGAGCGCCGCCGCGGCGAAGACCACCGCGAAGGACCGGGTCGCGCCGACCTGCCAGGCGCCGGGGCGCTGGTTGGTCGCGGTGGCGACCGCGTCCACCACATCATCGAAGACGATCTCCGGCGCGGCCGCCGACCGGGGGTTGAAGTAGAGCACCTCGCCGTCGCGGACGCTGAGCTGCGCGGCGGTACGACCGCCGTCGAGGGGCGCACCGCCCAACCGGGACAGTGCCCACCCGCCATGCCGGGCACCCTCGTCGGCCATGTCCTCGCCGGCGTAGCGCAGCAGCGTGGGCAGCAGGTCGGCGATCGGCACGTCCGACGGCAGCGCCAGATCCATCCGGGTACGCGGAGCCACGATGGTGATCCGGCTCAGACCACCGGTCGCCGTCTTCGTCGCCACAGTGGCCTCCAGGTGTGCGTCTGTGCTCGGCTGGCTGCGATGCTGCGGTCCGGGTCCACCGCGCACACGGCAGATTACCTACGATGACGGGCACGTACGATGCCCACCCGCGGGCTGTGTGCCGCGGTCGCACGTCATCAGGGCCGCTTCTGGGGAGGAGACAGCCGTGAGCACGGTGGTGTTCCGCCGGCTCCCGCGTCAGCCGGGGCCGGCCTTACCGCGCGGCGAGGTGCTGCTGGAGTCGCCTCCCGAGCTGCCCGAGCCAACGCCCCGCGGGATGGGGCAGCTGCTCATGATCCTGCCGATGTTCTGCGGAGTGGGCGCGATGGCGTTCCTCTACGCCGGCAGGGGCGGCGGCATGATGACGTACGTCGCCGGTGGTCTGTTCGGTGTCTCGATGCTGGGCATGGCGATTGGTTCGCTGGCCAACAGCGGTGGCAAGGACAAGGCCGAGCTGAACGCCGATCGCCGCGACTACATGCGCTACCTGGCGCAGATGCGCAAGCGCACCCGGCGTGCCGCCGAGCAGCAGCGGGCGGCGATGGCCTGGCGGCATCCGGAGCCTGACGCGCTCTGGTCGATCGCCGCGTCCCGGCGGCTCTGGGAGCGGCGGATCACCGAGGACGACTTCGGCGAGACTCGGATCGCTCTCGGCCCGCAGCGGCTCGCGGTGGAGATCGTCCCACCGGAGACGAAGCCGGTGGAGGACTTGGAGCCGATGAGCGCCATCGCACTCCGTCGGTTCGTTCGCGCACACTCCACGGTGCCCGATCTGCCGACGGCGCTGTCGGTGCGGGCGTTCAGCCGCGTGGTGCTGCGCGGCGACCGCGAGCCCGTGCTCGACCTGACCCGGGCGGCGCTCGGGCAGTTGGCCACCTTCCACGCCCCGGACGATCTGGTGATCGCGGTGGTGGCCGCGCCCGACCGCCAGCCCTCCTGGGGCTGGGTGAAGTGGCTGCCACACGCCCACCACAGCGGCCGTACGGACGCGGCCGGCGCACGCCGGCTGGTCTTCGCCAGCCTGGCCGAGGCCGAGGCGTCGCTCGCCGGTGAGCTGGCCGGGCGGCCTCGATTCGCTCCGGAGGCCAAACCGCTGACCACCGCGCCGCACCTGGTCGTGGTGATCGACGGTGGGGAGATCTCGCCGACCTGCCAGCTGGTGTGCCCGGGGCTGCTCGGCGCCACCGTGATCGACCTCTCCGGGACGGTGCCGCGCGACGCCGGCCGCTGGCTGCTCTGCCTTGATGTCGGTGACGGGAGCACACTCGACCTGGTCCGGGGCAGCTCGTCGTCGTCGCTCGGTCGGCCCGACCGGCTCAGTGCCGAGGCTGCCGAGGGGCTGGCCCGGCAGATCGCCCCCTTCCGACTCTCCCAGCAGCAGACCAGCAACGAGGAGCCGCTGGCCCGCAGCATGGAGCTGCCGGACCTGCTCGGGGTGGGTGACGCCGCGGCGGTGGACGTGCAGAACACGTGGCGCCCGCGCGGTCACCGCGACCGGCTGCGCATCCCGCTCGGTGTCGGCCCGGACGGCAATGTGGTCGAGCTCGACTTCAAGGAGTCGGCGCACGAGGGCATGGGCCCGCACGGTCTGGTGATCGGTGCGACCGGGTCGGGCAAGAGCGAGCTGCTCCGTACGGTGGTGGCCGCGTTGGCGGTGACCCACTCGTCGGAGGAACTGAACTTCGTCCTGGTGGACTTCAAGGGCGGCGCGACCTTCGCCTCGCTGGAGGCGCTGCCCCACACCAGCGCGGTGATCACCAACCTGGCCGACGAGCTGCCGCTGGTCGACCGGATGCGCGACGCGCTGGCCGGCGAGATGGTGCGCCGGCAGGAGCTGCTGCGGGCGGCCGGCAACTACGTCTCCCGCTTCGAGTACGAGAAGGCCCGCGCGGCCGGTGAGCCGCTGGCCCCGATGCCCAGTCTGCTGATCATCTGTGACGAGTTCAGCGAACTGCTCGCCGCCAAGCCGGACTTCATCGACCTGTTCGTGATGATCGGCCGGCTGGGTCGGTCGCTCGGCGTACACCTGCTGCTGGCCAGCCAGCGGCTCGAAGAGGGCAAGCTGCGCGGCCTCGACACGCACCTGTCGTACCGGATCGGTCTGCGGACGTTCTCCGCGGTGGAGAGCCGGATCGTGCTCGGCGTACCGGACGCGTACGAGCTGCCAAACGCGCCGGGCCACGGTTACCTGAAGACCGACACCAGCACGATGCTGCGGTTCCGGGCCGCGTACGTGTCGGGCGCGTACCGGGCGCCGGGGCAGCAGGCCTCCGCCTCGCAGGCACTGGTGCAGCGTCGGATCGTGCCGTACGGCCTCGACTTCGTTCCGGTGCAGGTCCCGCAGGTGCCGGTGGACACCACCCCGGAGCCGGAGCAGCCGGCCGACGGCAAGGCCGTGGCGATGCTCGACGTGCTGATCGACCAGCTCAAGGGTCGGGGCCGCCCGGCGCACCAGGTGTGGTTGCCGCCGCTGGCCGACCCGCCGGGCCTCGGTGAGCTGCTCGGCCCGCTGGCGGTCGACCCGACCTATGGGCTGTGCACCGCGTCCTGGCCCGGGCGGGGGCGGCTGACCGTGCCGGTCGGCGTGGTGGACCGTCCGTACGAGCAGCGCCGGGACCCGATGATGGTCGAGCTGGCCGGGGCCGGCGGCAACGTGGTCATCGTCGGTCGGTCCCTGAGCGGCAAGAGCACCATGCTGCGTACGCTGCTCGCCTCGCTGGCGCTCACCCACACGCCGCGCGAGGTGCAGTTCTTCTGCCTGGACTTCGGCGGGGGCGCGCTGCGCAGCATGGAGCGGTTGCCGCACATGGCCGGGGTGGCCGGTCGGCGCGACGTCGAGGCGGTCCGTCGGACGGTGGCCGAGGTGGTCGCCGTGCTGGACGACCGAGAGAGCCGTTTCGCCCAGCACGGCATCGATTCGGTGGCGAGCTACCGTCGTCGCCGCGCCGCCGGTGAGTTCGCGGATGACCCGTTCGGTGACGTGTTCCTGGTGGTGGACGGGTGGAACACGCTGCGCCAGGAGTACGAGGAGCTGGAGCAGACCATCACCACGTTGGCCAACCGGGGCCTCGGCTTCGGTGTGCACGTGGTGCTCACCGCCGTCCGGTGGGCGGAGATCCGGATCAACATGCGGGATCTGCTCGGCACCAAGTTGGAGCTGCGCCTCGGCGACGCGTCGGAGTCCGAAATCGACCGTCGCGCGGCGATGAACGTGCCGGAGAAGTCGCCGGGTCGGGGCCTGACCCGGGACAAGCTGCACTTCCTCACCGCGATCTCGCGGATCGACGGCCGCCGGGACATCGAGGACCTGAGCGAGGCATCGCTGTCCCTGGCCGGGCACGTGGCGGCGAACTGGCCGGGTCGCCCGGCGCCGAAGGTGCGGTTGCTCCCGCGCCGGCTGCCGGTGGCGGAGCTGGCCCGGATCATCGACCGGTCGGCGCCCGGTCTCCCGATCGGTGTGAACGAGTCGGCACTCGCGCCGGTCTACCTGGATCTGGCCAACGAGCCGCACCTGACGGTCTTCGGCGACGCGGAGTGCGGCAAGACCAACCTGCTGCGCCTGATCGCCCGGGGGATCACCGAGCGCTATACGCCGGCGCAGGCCCGGTTGGTGATCGCCGACTACCGGCGTGGCCTGCTGGGGGCGGTGGAGGGCGACCACCTGCTCGACTACGCCCCGTCCAACCAGGCGTTCGCCCAGGGGCTCGGGTCGATCCGCAGCGCGCTGTCCAACCGACTGCCCGGCCCGGACGTGACCACGGCCCAGCTGCGCGATCGAAGCTGGTGGAAGGGTCCGGATCTGTACATCCTGGTGGACGACTACGACCTGGTGGCCTCCGGTGGCAGCAACCCGCTCAGTGCCCTGCACGAGTTGTTGCCGCAGGCCCGCGACATCGGTCTGCACCTGATCGTCACGCGCCGGGTCGGCGGGGTGTCCAGGGCGCTCTACGAGCCGGTGCTGCAACGGCTGCGCGAGTTAGATTCGCCCGGCCTGCTGATGTCCGGCAACCGGGAGGAGGGCGCGGTGTTCGGCACGTTGCGACCCAGCCCGCAACCGCCCGGCCGGGGCACCCTGGTGCGCCGACGCGACGGCCAGCAACTGATTCAGACCGCCTGGTCCGAGCCGTCCTGAATGGGGCCGGCCGTTCGGTAGGGGGTGGTGAGCCGTCCCGGCCCGATTCACCACCATCCATCGAAGATGGCCAGCCAGGGCTGCGAGGGCTGGACAGGTTCCGCTACGGTCTTCACAGGAGTGTCCGTCGGTGGGGTGTCGCTGCCTTGCCGCGGGGGAGGGGTGCGGCGAAGCCGCCACCACAACAGACGGAAGGGTGTGAAGCATGGCGTTCGAGGTCGAAGCTGCGACTCTGCATACCGCCGCGAGTGACGTGCGGTCCACGCGCAGCGAGGTTGACGGCGAGCTGAAGAAGCTGTGGAACGTGGTCGACGACCTGGCCATCGCGTGGAAGGGTCAGGCGTCCACGGGCTTCCAGTCGCTGATGACGCGCTGGAACGAGGACACCGTCAAACTGCTGACGGCGATGGACAGCATCGCTGACCTGCTCGACAAGTCGGGTACGACGCACCAGGTCAACGACGAGGAGCAGCAGCAGATGCTGGACAAGTTCCACTCTGCTCTCAACCCGTGATCCGCAGCCGGCAGAGGAGGAAATCGTGACGATCAAAGTTGACTATGCGGTCCTCGAGAGCAGCAACCAGCAGATGCAGGCCATCTCGAAGACCCTCGAGGAAAAGCTTGACACGCTGCGGGCGATGCTGACCAAGCTCCACTGGGACGGCGAGGACCGGGTTGCCTACGAGCAGCACCAGGCGAAGTGGGATGCGGCGGTCCGGGACATCAACCGGATCCTGAACGAGATCGGCGGTGCCGTGGGCATCGCCCGGGAAAACTACCTCACCACGGAGATGAGCAACTCCAAGGTGTGGAGCTGAGCGATTTGCCCGAGCGGCTCCGGTCCGGTTCATCCGGCCCGGAGCCGCTCTGCGTTGGCCACTGGCACCGCACCCCGGTGCGAGGCGCCGGTCAGCCGGCAGCCGGTGCGTCGGTGCGTCGGCCGGGGCGCCAGTCGCGCCGGCGGCCCAGGGCGATGATCGGTCGTGCGACCAGCAGCAGCACGGCGAGCAGCCCACCGATGACCGCCGTCCAGATCGCGGCGGAGCGCTGCCAGCTCAGCGGGTCGTCGCGCACGGCGGGAGGCGGGAGCGCGCCGGCGGGCGGGTTCGCCCGGGTGCCGAGCAGGCTCGACACCGCCCGGTAGGGGTTGACCATCCCGTAGCCGATGTCGGCGTTGTGGCCCTCGGGTGGGTTGTCCGCGGTGCGCTCCAGCCGATCCGCGACCTGCTGCGGGTTGAGATCCGGGTAGGCGGCCCGGACCAGCGCGGCAACTCCCGAGACGTACGCGGCGGCGTAACTGGTGCCGCCGTCGGGCACGGCACGGTAGCCGGCGTTTCGCGGCGCCGGTCCGATGATGTTCATCCCCGGTGCGGCGATGTCGACGTAGTCGCCGCTGATCGAGGTGCCGACGTGACCGCCCTGCTCGTCCACCCCACCGACCGCGATCACCCCGGGGTACGCGGCCGGGTATCCCGGCCGGTCCTGGGAATCTTCCTTCCGGTTGCCCGCGGCGGCGACCAGCACCACCCGCTTGGCCAGTGCGCGCTCGACGGCCGCCGTCAGTTCGGGGCGGGGAATTGTGGTCAGGGACAGGTTGATCACGTCGGCGCCCTGGTCGACCGCCCAGTCGATGGCCTTGGCGATCTGCTCGGGCAGTTGCGGGTCGCTGACCTCGCCGACCTGCGGCAGGACCCGGATCGGCAGAATGCGGGCAGCCGGCGCGATGCCGCTGAAGGGAACGTTGGTGCCCTCCCGGCCGGCGATGATGCCGGCGATCAGGGTGCCGTGCCCGGCTTCGTCGCACTGCCCCTGCTGGGCCGGCAGGCCGTTGAAGTCACGACCCACCAGCACCTGGCCCTTGAGGAGCGGGTGGGTGGCGGAGACTCCCGAGTCGATCACGGCCACCGTCACTCCGGCGCCGCGGGACAGCGGCCACGCCGAGGACGGCTCCAGCCGACGTAGCCCCCACGGCATCTCGGTCAGGTTCTCGTCACCGGCTGGACCGCAGATGGGCGGTGCAGCGGTCGCGGGGGAGGGCGCCACCAGGCCGGCGCCGAGCAGGGCCGCCAGCGTTCCACTGAGGACGCCGCGAAGGGCGCGTCGGGACGGGGTCGCGCTCATCGGCGGGAATTCGCGCACCGACAAAGGTTACCGCCGTGCCCCGTCGGGCAGCGGCCCCGGTGACGAGGGTCAGGCCCGGGGGTGTGCCTTCGCGGTGGGAGTCTCGGCGAACAGCGCGAGCAGGTCACCGACCTGCCGGTCGGCCTCCGCGGGATGCCGGAACCGACCGGCCGGGTTGAGGGTGTATTCGTTGCGCCGCCCGACCCGGGTGCGGTGCAGGTAGCCGCCCGCCTCCAGGTCGGCGACGATCGCCTGCGCGGCCCGTTCGGTCACGCCGACCTCGGCCGCGACATCGCGTAGCCGGGCGGTCGGATCGCGGGCGATGGCCAGCAGCACGTGCCCGTGGTTGGTGAGGAACGTCCAGTTCCGCCCGCTGCCGGTGTCGCCCGTCACCGTGCTCGCCATCGTGTGGCCGCCTTTCGGATGTCCGCCTGCCTCGCGAAAGTCTCGTCCGCCCCGCCTTCGGCCGGTCGCCCAGGGGGCCACCCCGCGTCAACGTATGAAATGTAAATCACGCATACCTTGACGCATCTTACCGTGCGTGTGACGGTGGAGCACGAGCCAGCGCCCGCCGCCGGGCCGGCGGTAAGCCGCTTGACCAGGTGAGATGCGTCGAGACGAGGTGCGGGATGAGTTCTACCGGAAGCTCCGGCGGTCAGCCGGGTTCGCAGCGGACCGCCGACCGGGCGTCCGCGCTCGGCGAGCCGACCCAGGCGTACGCCGAGCTGCTCGCCGGCAACCGGCGCTTCGTCAGCGGTGCCCCACGCCACCCCAACCAGGACGCCGGGCACCGGACCGCGGTGGCCGACGGGCAACACCCGTTCGCGGTGATCGTCGGCTGCTCCGACTCCCGTCTGGCCGCCGAGATCATCTTTGACCGCGGGCTCGGTGACCTGTTCGTGGTCCGCACGGCCGGGCACACCGCCGGCCCGGAGGTGCTCGGCAGCGTGGAGTACGCGGTGACCGTGCTCGGCACCCCGCTGGTGGTGGTGCTCGGCCACGACTCGTGCGGCGCGGTGCAGGCCGCCCGAGAGGCCGCCGCGACCGGTACCGCACCGAGTGGTCATCTGCGTGCGGTGGTCGACGCGGTGGTGCCCAGCCTGCGCCGGGCGGAGGCCGAGGGCGTGCACGACATCGATGGCATCGTCGACATCCACATCGCGCAGACCGTGGAGACGTTGCTCGGGCAGTCCCCGGTGCTCGCCGATGAGGTGGCGCGGGGGCGGTGCGCGGTGGTGGGGGTTTCCTACCGGCTCGCCGCCGGGGTGGTGCGCCCGGTGGCGGCCGTGCCGGCCGGCTTCGCGATGCTCGGCGGCCCAGCCGAGTCGAGCGACCCGGCCACGCCTGCCACCGTCTGACGCGACGAGGGCCGCTCCGCGTGACGCGGAACGGCCCTCGACGGGGATCGTGCGGGTCAGAGCAGCGACATGTGGACGTGGTCGGTGTGGTTCGACGGCCCGCTGTACGAACTCCAGCCGGTGGCCGGGAACCAGATCTGCCGGTTCCAGATCACGTAGTAGATGCCGAGCCGGTCGGCGTTACGGATGAGGAACGCGGCGACGTTGTTGCCGTACGTCCGGGTGTCTTCGTTGTGCCACGGCGAGAAGCCGCTCTTCTGCAGCGACCAGTCGCAGGCGCGGCCCTTCGGGTGCTCCCACGGCCCGCCGGGGCGGTAGCAGCCGACGAACCGGTTGAAGCCGGCCCGCTTGACCTCCTTGTACGCGTGCAGCGTGCGGGGGGTGACGCAGCCGGAGGTGGTGGGGTCGTCCTCGCTGCACGACTGGGGCTTCCAGTCACCGTCGGCCGTGCGACCCGGGCCGATCCTCGCGACCGGGGAGGTGGCGTCCACCAGGCCGCCGGTGAAGCCCTTCCCGCCGACCAGGGAGAGCGCCTTGTCGGCCTCGCTCTTCCGCTTCGCCATCAGGGCGGTCTGCTTCTGCTGCTCGCGAACCTCCGTGTCGAGGGCCAGCTTGGCCTGCTCGGCGCGGGCCTTCACCTCGTTGACCTCGGAGAGCTTCTTCTCGTTGACCATGTTCATCTCGTCCAGCGCCGCCGCGCGCTGGACGAACGAGTCGGGGCCGTCGCTCTCCAGCAGCATCGCGATCGCGCCGATCCGGCCGGTCCGGTAGGACTGGGCGGCGATCTGCCCGACCTGCGGGGCCAGCGCGTCCAGGTCGGCCTTGGCCCGGTCGACTTCCGCTGCCAGCTCACCCTGGCGCTTCTTGGACTTGTCCAGTTTGGACTTGGCGGCGGAGTAGTCGCGGTTGGCCTGCTCGATGACGTCGTTGAGCAGCTTCGGCTCGCCGTCCTCCTCGTGCCCGGACGGCGTGGGGTTCGTCGGGGCGGCGTGCGCCGGGTGCGGCCCGACGAGCACGGTCAGTGCGGCGATCACGGCCACCACGGGTGTCAACCAGCGGCGTAGGGGTGCCGTCACAATGTTCCCTTCCGTCGACCGCCGACCGGGTTAGCTGACGGGTTCGGGGCGGAAGCGGCCCCTACCGCTGACGCGGATTCACCCCACGTACCTGGGTCCCCGGCTCGCCGGCTGGCGATTGGGCGGTGGCACCGCAGGCGCCGCTTCGCGCCTTCATCGGTGACCGGCAGCGAGGTTACCCGAGAGTCGACCGGGTGAGCTACGCCTGGATGCCGACCAAAAGCGTCATTTCGCCATAGCGTTGAGTGACCAGTGACGTGGTTCTCAGGGTGGATGCCCGATCTGGTCACGCTGAGGAGTGTCACCATGCCGTATCCGTGCTCCTGTTCGACTCCGGCCACCGGTCGGTGGCCGCGGATGGGGGTGCGGTCCGCGTCTGGATCGGCTCCTCGGAGCCACCCGTTCGCGGGGAGCTGAGTGCGGCCAGGGCCTCGGCGCGGTCCGGTCTGGGCCGGGACGTGGCAGCGTCGGCGGACGGTGCCGCACCGGTGTGCCCGGCGGCGGTCACCACCGCGGCCAGCCCGGTGGTCAGCGGCACGGCGGCGATCAGACCGAGGGTGGCGACCGCGCTGCGGACGATCTCCTGCGCGAGGAACTCACTGGTGAGGATCTGCCCGATCGGCCGCGAGTCGGCGGTGAGCAGGAGCAGCAGGGGGAGCGACGCGCCCGCGTACGCCAGCACGATGGTGTTGACAGTGGAGGCGATGTGCGCGCGGCCGACCCGGGTGGCCGCACGGTAGAGCTGCAACCGGGTCAACCCGGGGTTGGCGTTCGCCAACTCGGTGACGGTGGCTGCCTGGGTGACCGTCACGTCGTCGAGCACCCCGAGTGATCCGATAATGATCCCGGCGAGCAGCAGACCGTGCAGGTCCACGTCGCCCTGGAACATCGACAGGGTGGTCGCGTCTTCGCTGCCGAAGCCGGTGAGGTGGGTCGCGGCCGTGGCGATGCTGGCGAGCACGCCGGTCAGCACCAGGCTGCCCAGGGTGCCGAGCACCGCGACCGAGGTCTGCGCGGTGACCCCGTGCGTCAGATAGAGGACCACGAACATGATCAGGGCCGCGCCGACCACCGCCACCAGCAACGGCGACCTGCCGGCGCCGATGCCCGGCAGGACGAAGGTGAGCAGGATGGCGAAGCTGGCGGCCAGCCCGGCGAGCGCGGCCAGCCCTCGCCACCGACCGAACGCAACGATCGCGGCCGCGAAGACCACCGCCAGCCACACCATCGGGGTGCCGCGTTGGTGCTCCGCGATGTTCCAGTTGCTGACGCTGGGATCGGTCGGATCGGTCAGCTCGACCAGGATGACCTCGTCGCCAACCTCGACCCGAGGTGCGCCCGGTCCGTCAGGCACCGGTGTCCGTACCTGCTGGCCGGCGGTCGGCCCGTCGTCCACCCGGACGTCGACGGTGCCGCACCGCCCGCCGCCGACCCTCGGTGTGCCCTCGGGGGCCGACGGCACCGGCGGGCACGGCTCGCTCACCACCCGGGTGACCGTGCCGGGGTAGCGCGGCACGTCCGCATCGCCATCGGTCTGCGGTGCCCCGCCTCGCGGCCAGAGCAGCACCGCGGCGAGCACGGTGGCGACGAAGAGAGGCACCACCGTCACGATGAGGATCCGTCGCACCCTCGGTGGGGCGGACGGAGCGGTGTGAGTGTGGTCGGCGGCCAAGGCGAGACTCCCAACGATCCGGTGCGGGGTACGGGTCAGCGGGCCGGGCGGTTCACCGTTGCGGTGGAAACCCGGCGGAGGGCGGGTCGGATCGCTGCCTGCCCACCGCTTGATCACGAACGGTCAGTGGCCGGCCCGGTCGGCGGGAGGCGACCGCGCGGTGGCGGAGTTGGTGCCCGACTGTGTAGCGGCATGCGGAGGGCCATCGTGGGAGATGCTAGTCAGCCAGTTGGGGGGTTGCAGGTCGTGACGGGGTGTCGAGGCGGTGAACCGCTCGCGTGGCGGTCTCCGGGCCGGCATGTTGGAGCCATGCAGGCGCGCGACTCCGACCATCCACCGCCCGGTGAGCCAATGCCGCCCGACCACCACGCCGGGCACGACAAGCACGCCGGGCACGACAAGCACGCCGGGCACGATCCGGCGATGTTCCGCCGCCGGTTCTGGGTCTGCCTGGTGCTGACCGTCCCGGTGGTGCTGACGAGTCACCTCGTGTCGGACCAGCTGGGTCTGGGCACGGACGTTCCCGGCCGATCCTGGGTGGGCCCGGTGCTCGGCTCGGTGGTGTTCTGGTGGGGCGGTTGGCCGTTTCTGGTCGGTGCGGTGAGGGAGGTGCGGGACCGGACACCCGGCATGATGCTGCTGGTCGCAATGGCGATCACCGTCGCCTACGCGGCGTCGCTGGCCACCAGCGTGGGCGCCTTCGACCTGGACTTCTGGTGGGAGTTGGCCGCGCTGGTCACGATCATGCTGCTCGGGCACTGGCAGGAGATGAAGGCCATCGGGCAGGCCCGGGGAGCACTGGCGGCGCTGGCCGCGCTGCTGCCGGACGAGGCCGAACGGGTGGTGGCGGACGGACGGGTCGAGGCGGTGCCGGTGACCGGCCTGCGGATCGACGACGTGGTGCTGGTCCGGCCGGGGGGTCGGGTGCCGGCGGACGGACGGGTCGTCGGCGGGAGCGCCGAGCTGGACGAGTCGATGATCACCGGTGAGTCGCGACCGGTCACCCGGTCGACCGGCGACCGGGTGGTTGCCGGCACCGTCGCCACCGACTCGGCGATCCGGGTGCGCGTCGAGGCGTTGGGTGAGCAGACTGCCCTGGCCGGCATTCAGCGGATGGTCGCGCAGGCCCAGGGCTCCGGTGGACGGGCCCAGCTGTTGGCCGACCGGTTCGCCGCCGCGCTGTTCTACCTGGCCACCGGCACCGCCGTGTTGACCGTGCTGGTCTGGACCGCGCTCGGCCAGCCGGATGAGGCGGTGGTTCGTGCGGTCACCGTCCTGGTGATCGCCTGCCCGCACGCGCTGGGCCTCGCCATCCCGCTGGTCGTCGCGCTCTCCACCGCCCTCGCCGCCCGGTCCGGGATCCTGGTCAAGGACCGGTCGGCGCTGGAACGGATGCGGACCGTCGGCGCGGTGCTCTTCGACAAGACCGGCACGTTGACCCGGGGCGAGCACGGGCTGACCGACCTGGTGACGGCCCCCGGCGCCGAGCGGGACGAGGTGCTGCGGATCGCGGCGGGCGTCGAGTCGGACAGCGAACATCCGCTGGCCCGGGCCATCGTGGCGGCGGCCGGGCCCGCCGGTCCGGCCGGCGCCGCCGGGTTCCGGTCGCTGCCGGGCCGCGGCGTGCAGGCGACCATCGACGGTACGGAGTACGCGGTGGGCGGCCCGGCGCTGCTGCGGGAACTGGGCCTCGCACTTCCGGCAGAGGTGCGGGCCGCGACCGAGCGGTGGTCGGCGCGGGGTGCCGCCGTGCTGTACCTGGTGCGGCTGCCGGAGGCCGTGCTCGGTGCGTTCGCGTTGACCGACGAGGTGCGTCCGGAGGCTCGGCGCGCCGTCGAGGAGTTGCGGGCCCAGGGTGTCCGGACCATCGCCATGATCACCGGTGACGCACGGCCGGTGGCCGAGGCGGTCGCCGCCGAGCTCGGCTTCCGGCCCGGCGTCGACGAGGTCTTCGCCGAGGTGCTGCCGGCGGAGAAGGACGGTCGGGTGGCCGACCTGCAGCGGCGGGGGCTGGTCGTGGCGATGGTCGGCGACGGGGTGAACGACGCGCCGGCGCTGGCCCGCGCGGACGTGGGCATCGCGATCGGCGCGGGCACCGACGTGGCGATCGAGTCCGCCGGGGTGGTGCTGGCGTCCTCGGATCCGCGCGGGGTGGGGGCCGTGGTCCGGCTGTCCCGGGCGTCGTACCGGAAGATGCGCCAGAACCTGGCCTGGGCGGCGGGCTACAACGTGGTGGCGTTGCCGCTGGCCGCCGGGGTGTTTGCCGGGGCCGGCGTGGCGTTGAGCCCGGCGCTGGCCGCGGTGCTGATGTCGGCGTCCACCATCGTGGTGGCGCTCAACGCGCAGTTGCTGCGCCGGGTCCGTCTCGACCCGGCGCCGGACTGAGGACGGTCAGCCACGCTTCATGAGCCGGCCGACCGCCGCCATCATCTCGGTGGCCATCTCGTCGGCCCGACCCTCGGCGGCGCCCTCGTGCATGCAGTGCCGGGCGTGCCCGTCGAGCAGCCCGAGGGCCACCTTGTCGAGGGCGGCCTGGATCGCGGAGATCTGGGTGAGCACGTCGATGCAGTAGCGGTCGTCGTCGACCATCTTCTCGATGCCCCGGACCTGCCCCTCGACGCGGCGAAGCCGCGCGAGCAGCTGGTCCTTGCTGGCGGTGTATCCGCGGATCGGGGTGGGTGCGGTCATGACGACCAGGATAGCGTACCCCCCAGGGGTATGGTACGGTCCTATCCCGATGGGATACCCCGACCGGGTACCGGTACCGCAGAGGAGACGATCCGATGGTCAACACGACGTACCAGGTGCAGGGCATGACCTGTGGGCACTGCGTCAGCGCGGTCAGCGCTGAGGTCGGCGCCATCGGGGGCGTGCGTGACGTGCAGGTCGACCTCGGCACCGGCCGGGTCACCGTCAGCAGCGACCAGCCGCTGGATACCGCCGTTGTCCGGGCCGCCGTCGACGAGGCCGGCTACGACCTCGTCGACGCGTGATCGGAGGGCCGGCATGCGTACCGTGACGAGACTGGCCGGTTTCGCCGTCGGGCTGGCGGCGGTCTTCGGCGCGACGTACGGGGTCGGCCGGGTCGTCGACCCCGCCCCGGTCGCCGAGAGCGGGCACGACGGTGCCGCTATCCCGACGACCGACGAGCGCGGCGGGACGGCCGACCGGCTCCCCGGCGGGCTGCTCGTCTCCGAGCGCGGCTACACCATCGAACCGGTCGACGCCCCGGCCGGCGAGTTCGCCTTCCGGATCGCCGGCCCGGACGGCCGCCCGGTCACCCGCTACGACGTGGCGCACGACAAGACGATGCACCTGATCGTCGCCCGGCGGGACCTCTCCGGCTTCCGTCACGTGCACCCCGAGCTGGCCCCGGACGGCACCTGGCGGGTCGACACCCCGCTGGCCGGTCCCGGGCAGTGGCGGGCGTTCGCCGACTTCACCCCGACCGGGGGCGAGCCACTGACCCTCGGCGTGGACGTGACCGTCCCCGGCGAGTTGGTCGAACGGCCGTTGCCCGCCCCGGCGACCAGCACCACCGTCGACGGCTACACGGTCACCCTGTCCGGTGCGCCGCAGCCCGGCCGCACGTCACCGCTGACCCTGACGGTGAGCCGGGACGGGCAGCCGGTCACCGACCTGGAGCCCTACCTGGGCGCGTACGGGCACCTGGTGGCGCTGCGCCGGGGTGATCTGGCGTACCTGCACGTGCACCCGGACGGGACGCCCGGCGATGGGCGCACCCAACCCGGTCCGGCCGTCACCTTCCTGGCCGACGTGCCCTCGGCTGGCAGCTACCGCCTCTACCTCGACTTCCAACACGGCGGGCGGGTGCACACCGCCGAGTTCACCGTGGTCGCCGGCACTGCGGCGACCGGGAGCGGACCCACCCCGAGCGGACCCGCGCCGACCGGGGGCGCCGACCACGGCACCCCCGGGCACGGGCACAACTGACGGGACCAGACGATGACCACCACCAGCAGACCACTGCCCGAGGCACCGAACCGGATCGAACTGGCGATCAGCGGGATGACCTGCGCCGCGTGCGCCGCCCGGATCGAAAAGAAGCTCAACCGGATGGACGGGGTGAGCGCCACCGTCAACTACGCCACCGAGAAGGCGACCGTCCGATACGGCGACGGCGTCACGCCGGACGTCCTGATCGAGACCGTCCAGAAGACCGGTTACTCCGCCGCGCTGCCGGCCCCGCCCAGCGCGGAACCGCCGGTGGACCCGCTGCGGGGCCCGCGTACCCGGCTCTGGGTCTCGGTGGCACTGAGCGTGCCGGTGGTCCTGCTGGCCATGGTCCCCGCCTGGCAGTTCGACTACTGGCAGTGGCTGTCGCTGACCCTGGCCGCCCCGGTGGTGGTCTGGGGCGGGCTGCCGTTCCACCGGGCCGCCTGGACCAACCTGCGGCACGGCGCGGCCACCATGGACACGCTGGTGTCGCTCGGCACCCTGGCGGCGTTCGGCTGGTCGCTCTGGGCGCTCTTCCTCGGTGCTGCGGGGATGCCCGGGATGACGCACCCGTTCCGCTTCGACATCACCCGGACCGACGGTGCCGGCAACATCTACCTGGAGGCGGCCGCCGGGGTCACCGTGTTCATCCTGGCCGGTCGCTACTTCGAGGCCCGGTCCAAGCGAACCGCCGGTGCCGCCCTGCGCGCCCTGCTCGACCTCGGGGCCAAGGACGTGGCGGTGCTGCGTGACGGGGTGGAGACGCTGATCCCGGTGGACCGGCTCGCCGTCGGTGACCGGTTCGTGGTCCGCCCCGGCGAGAAGATCGCCACCGACGGGGTGGTCGAGGAGGGCACCTCCGCGGTCGACGCCAGCATGCTCACCGGTGAGTCGGTGCCGGTCGAGGTCGCCCCGGGCGACGGCGTGGTCGGTGCCACGATCAACGCGGGTGGGCGGCTGATCGTCGCCGCCACCCGGGTCGGCGCGGACACCCAGCTCGCCCGGATGGCCGACCTGGTCGAGCAGGCGCAGAGCGGCAAGGCGGCCGTGCAGCGGTTGGCGGACCGGATCTCCGGGGTCTTCGTGCCGATCGTCATCACCCTCGCCGTCGGCACGCTCGGCTGGTGGCTCGGCACCGGGGCCGGTCCGACCGCCGCGTTCACCGCCGCCGTGGCGGTGCTGATCATCGCGTGTCCGTGCGCGCTCGGCCTGGCCACCCCGACCGCGCTGCTGGTGGGCACCGGTCGGGGCGCTCAGCTCGGCGTGCTCATCAAGGGGCCGGAGGTGCTGGAGTCGACCCGCCGGGTGGACACCGTGGTGCTCGACAAGACCGGCACCGTGACGACCGGCCGGATGACCCTGGTGGACGTGGTGCCGGCCAGCGGTGTGGACCGGGCCGACCTGCTCCGGCTCGCCGGAGCGGTGGAGGCCGCCTCGGAACACCCGATCGCCCGGGCGGTCGCCGCCGCTGCCGGTGCTGCGGGCCCGCTGCCTCCGGTGACCGCCTTCCGCAACCTGGAAGGGCTGGGTGTGACCGGCACGGTCGACGGGCGGGCCGTGCTGCTCGGTCGGCTTCGGCTGCTGCGCGAGATCGACGTACCGCCGGAGGTCGAATGGGCCGTCAGCGAGGCGGAGGCCGCCGGTCGGACGGCGATCGTCGCCGGCTGGGACGGGCGGGCCCGCGGCGTGCTCGCGGTCGCCGACGTGGTCCGGCCGAGCAGCCGGGCCGCGGTGGCACGGTTGCGCGGGCTGGGGCTCACCCCGGTGCTGCTGACCGGGGACAACACCACAGTGGCTCGCGCGGTCGCCGCCGAGGTGGGCATCGACGAGGTGATTGCCGAGGTGCTGCCGGCCGGGAAGGTCGACGTGATCAAGCGGCTGCAGGCCGAGGGGCGGTCGGTGGCGATGGTCGGTGACGGGGTCAACGACGCCCCGGCGCTGGCCCAGGCCGACCTGGGGTTGGCCATGGGCACCGGCACCGACGTGGCGATCGAGGCGTCCGACCTCACCCTCGTCCGGGGCGATCTCGGTGCCGCGGTGGACGCCATCAGGTTGTCCCGACGCACGCTCGGCATCATCCGGGGCAACCTGTTCTGGGCGTTCGGCTACAACGTGGCGGCGCTGCCGTTGGCCGCCGCCGGGCTGCTCAACCCGATGATCGCCGGCGCCACGATGGCGCTGTCCTCGGTCTTCGTGGTGGCCAACAGTCTGCGGCTGCGTCGCTTCCGTCCGGCGGCCGACGATCGGTGACGGCGGTAATGGTTGGACGGGTGACGGTGGGGGTACCTCTGTGGTCGTAGCGACGCTCGCAATGGAGGTTGGCAATGGGTATCGACGATAAGATCAACAACGCCACCGAGGACGCGACCGGCAAGTTGAAGGAAGGCGCCGGTCGGGCCACCGACAACGAGCAGCTGGAGGCGGAGGGTCGCGCTGACCAGTCCACCGCCAAGCTCAAGCAGGCGGGCGAGAAGATCAAGGACGCCTTCAAGAGCTGACGTACGACGTAACCCGCACGCCGGGCCGGTGATCATCACCGGCCCGGCGTGCTGTTCCCCTGCCACGGTTGGACACGGCAGCTGCACCACCAGCCCGCGTTCAGCGGCGTCGGGTGGCGCGGACGACCACGTCGTGCAGCGGGGCCTCCCGGCCCGGCACCGTGCGGCGGTGCTCCTCGGCCGTGGTGATCTCCCAGGTGGCGCTGTCCAGGCCGGCGGTGATGTCCGCGAGGGTGACCGATGCCTCGTCGGGCGGGTGGTGTCCGTGCCCGTGCCCGTGTCCCTGCTTGGCGGCGCTCGAGGTGTGCAGATGCCCGACGATCAGCAGGGTGCCGCCGGGCGCTACCCACGCGGCGATGCGGTCGTAGAAGGCCAGCTGCGGCATGGCCGGGTGCGCGTAGTGCGTCGTGACCAGGTCGAACCCCGTTTCCGGGGCCCAGGCCGTCAGGTCCGCCTCCACCCACCGCACGCGCTCGGACACCCCGTTCTCCGCCGCGCGTTCCGCGGCACGGGCGAGGGCAACGGGTGCGATGTCGACCGCGGTGACCTGCCAGCCGTGCACGGCGAGCCAGATCGCCTCGGCACCTGCGCCGCACCCGGCGTCCAGCGCCGAGCCCGGCACCAGGTCACCGACCTCGCGGGCCAGGTACGGGTGCGCGGGACTCGTGCTCATCGCACCGGGGCGGTCCTGGTGCGCCTGGTGCCAGTGCCGCTCCCAGTAGTCCTTGTCGAACTCGTGCTGCTCGGTCATCGGTGGCTGCTCCTTCGCGCGTCGGCAACGACTGTGACCGGTGACCGAGTGATGCGCAAAGATTGTTGCCAAAACAGCAACACGAGCGGCGTTCAGTGGCGTCCGGCCAGCCGGGCGGCCCGGACCTCCAGGTACCGCTGCTCCGGCAGGCTCGTGGTGCCACGGGCCGCCGCCAGGTACGCCTCCCGGGCCGCCGGGGCATCCCCGGCCAGCTCCAGCAGATGCGCCCGGACGGCGGCGAGGCGGTGGTGCCCGGCCGTGCGTTCGTCGGCGTCCAGCGGCGTGAGCAGCGCGAGCCCGGCCCGGGGCCCGTCCACCATGGCCACCGCCACCGACTGGTTCAGGGTGACCATCGGATTCGGCGCGATCCGGGCCAGCAGTCGGTAGAGCGCCACGATCTGCCGCCAGTCCGTCTCCGCCGCCGTCGACGCCTCGGCGTGCACGGCGGCGATCGCCGCCTGCAACTGGTACGGGCCGGGCGGCGACCAGGTCAACGCCTCGGTGACCAGCGCGATCCCCTCCGCGATGGCGGCCGTGTCCCATCGCGAGCGATCCTGTTCGGCCAGCGGCACCAACTCCCCGTCCGGCCCCACCCGCGCCGCCCGGTGCGCGTCGGTCAGCAGCATCAGCGCCAGCAGCCCGGTCACCTCGCCGTCGTCGGGCAGCAACCCACGCAGGACGCGAGCCAGCCGGATCGCCTCGCCGGTCAGCTCGGCCCGGTGCAGGTCCGCGCCGCTCGAGGCGGTGTATCCCTCGTTGAAGATCAGGTAGAGCACCCGCAGTACCGTCCGCAGCCGCTCGTCCCGCTCCGCCAGGCCGGGCAGGGTGAACCGTGCCCCGGCGGCCTCGATCCGCTGCTTGGCCCGGCGGATCCGTTGACTCATCGTCGCCTCCGGCACCAGGTGCGCTCGGGCGATCTGCGCGGTGCTCAGACCGCCGACCGCACGCAGGGTCAGCGCCACCTGGGCCGAGCCGGCCAGCGCCGGGTGGCAGCAGAGGAACAGCAACGTGAGGGTGTCGTCGTCGGCCGGAACGGTCGGCTCCGCGTCCGCCGCCGGTGCCACCTGGGCGTACGCCGGCTCGCGCAGCGCCACCGCCACCTCGCGGTCCCGGCGAGCGCTCTCACTGCGCCACTCGTCGGTGAGGCGGCGGGTGGCCACGGTGAGCAACCAGGCGCGGGGATTGTCCGGTACGCCCTGCGCCGGCCACTGGGTCGCGGCGGCGAGCAACGCCTCCTGGACGGCGTCCTCGCACCTGTCGAACTGCCCATGCCGGCGGACCAGCAGGCCGAGGACCTGCGGCGCGTAGTTACGCAGCAGATCCTCGACCGTCCGGTCCTCGGTCACATCTCCGTCCCGGAATCGTCCATGATCGGGCGGACCTCCATCGCGCCCCCGTACCGGACGTCCGGCCAGCGGGCGGCGATCTCGGCGGCCCGCTGCGGGCTGTCGCAGTCGACGGCCAGGTAACCGGCGAACTGCTCCTTGCTCTCCATGAACGGGCCGTCGAGGACCTCGGGGTTGCCGTCCACGAGCCGGACCGTCAACGTCTGTGACGGATTGGCCAACGCCTGACCGCCGATCAGCTCGCCGGTCTCGGTCAGCTCCTTCATGATCTCGTCGACCTCGCCGAAGAGGGCGGTGCGGTCCTGCTCGGTCAGCTCCTCGGTGAAGCCGGGCCGGTTCCAGATCAGCAGCATGTACTTCACGGCGATTGCTCCTCAGGCTCTGGTCGCACCCCGATCGGGGTGCGGCTCACCGGAGGGTCGGAGCCGTTCCCCCGATCCCTACCGCGTACCGAAGAAAATCGCAGAAACCTCCGTCGGTGGCGGTCCCACGCCGGGTGGCTCAGCGCGGGTCGGGTCGGCCGGGCACCTGCCGGGGCTTCCGAGGGCCGCCGACGTCCAACGTCGCCCGGTCGGCGGCCGAGGTGCCGGACGACCAGCCCTCGGCGTCACGCACGCTGAGCCGGTGCCGGGTGACGCCGGGAAACAGGGTGTCCAGCCGTTCCCGGACCGCCTCGCCCCGGGCCGCGAGCACCGGCAACAGCCGCTCCGCACCGGCCGTCTCGGCTGCCGCCTGATCCGCCGCCTCGGTCGCCGCCTCGGTGGCCGTCCGCAGCCGCTCACCGATTCGCAGCGCGAACGCGTTGAGGAACGACTCGTCCCACACCTTCGTCCGCCGCCCCGACCCCGGCCGCCGCTCGGCCCGCCCCCGTAGCATCGCCGCCGTGGCCTGGACCAGCAGCGACGTGTAGAGCAACTCCACCGCCACCAGATCGGCCGGCCAGCCCAGCACGGTGGTGAAGCCGAGATCGTCGGACCAGACCGCCTCGCACCGGTTCGCCGCCGCCACCTCCTGCACCAGCAACGCCTTCGCGCCCGCGTACGGGGCGTCGGTGCTCAGGCGTACCCCACCGGGCAGGTCCCCGCGCTCCGACCCGGCGGCCAGCAGCGCCTCGTCGATGCTGTGCCGGGCGATCAGCTCCTGGGCCTTGCCGGTCAGCGCCTCCGCCTCGGCGGGGAAGGTGGTCGACTCGGCCTTGGCCAGCAGCGCGCGGACCCGATCCAGCATCGGCGACCCACTGCGGGCCGTGCCGGGGGTGCGGGGCAGCGCCGCGCCGGTCGTCCCCGGCGGTGGGCGTAGCACCGCGATCGGCGGCAGGCTCTCCACCAACGCGAGAGTGTCCACGGCCGCGCGGAGCGCGTCGGCCCGGTTCAGCCCTTCCCGGGTCGCCCAGGCGGCCAGCACGCTGCCGTCGGCGCCGTCCGCGGTGGCTGCCAGCTCGCGTAGCTGGTCGTCCCACCAGGCCGGGACCGGCTCGGCCTGGTCGCGCCGCTGGGCGGCCATCGCGTCCCGGACCAGCCGGGCCGCGCGGGCGTCGAGTCGTCGGCTGGTGATCCGGTCCACGTCGACCGGCTGCCATCCGCGTGGCCAGAGCCGGCCCAGGCCACGGACCAGGCGGCGCAGCAGCGCGGCGTCCACCGCCGTGGTGCCGTCCGCGGCGCCGGTGCCGACCATCAGGTGGTCCAGCTGCCGTTCGGCCTGCCGTACGTCGGTGCCGCGCACCGCCGCGAGCGCGTTGGCGACGAGTTCGTCCGCGTCCGGCACGGGCACCTCCTTCTCGGGCTCTGGCTGTTCGCTGCCCTCCCAGGCTCCATGATCATGCCGTCAGGGGTGGGGGAGTCGCGAAACGGCCCCGCCTGGAGTTCCGAGACCGTTGATCAACACGGGTTCCCAGAAATCGCGGTATCCCACCGGGCCGGACACCCCAGCTTCACCAAACTCGTGTTGATCTACGCAGCGTGCGGGCGCCTGCCGCCGGCTCCGGTGGCATGGTCCGTCCGGTTTCGGGTAGTTGGAGGCTGACCTGACGCGGATGCGAGGTGTGTGGTGGCCGAGGCATGTCAGAGCGCACGCGCCGTCGACGCGCGTTCCTCCACCCTCGCCGGCGTCCTGATCGGCGTCGCGATCATGGCGGCGGTCGACGAGATCGTCTTTCACCAACTGCTGGCCTGGCACCACTTCTACGACCGGTCCACTCCCGCCGTGGCGCTGCTCTCGGACGGGCTGCTGCACGCCGCCGAGGTGATCGCCCTGGTCGGTGGGTTCTTCTGGTTCGCCGACCTGCGTCGACGGCGTGCCCTGTCGAGGCGGCTGGCCTGGGCTGGCTTCCTGCTCGGCGCCGGAGGGTTCCAGCTCTTCGACGGACTGGTCGACCACAAGGTGCTCCGGCTGCACCAGATCCGCTACGGCGTCCACCTGGTGCCGTACGACGTGGTCTGGAACGTGGCCGGCGCGGTGCTGCTGCTGGCCGGCGTCGCCGTGTTGTGGTGGGCCCGGTCCCGCCGGCCCGGCGCTGGCCGCCGATGACGGTGGCCGTGCCGCTGGCGCACGCTGGGCACGGCGCGGCCGGGCCGACCTGGCTGCCACTGCTCCCGGTCGTGGTGCTGGCCGGCGGCTACCTGCTGGCCGCCGCCCGCGACCCACGGGGTTGGCACCGCCGGCGCACCGCCTCCTGGTTGGTCGGCTGCGCCCTGCTGGCGGTCGCCGTCGGACCGCTGGCGCACCTCCCGGACGACCCGCGCGCGCACATGGCACAGCACCTGCTGCTCGGCATGCTGGCGCCGCTGGGGCTGGTGCTCGCCGCCCCGGTCACGCTGCTGCTGCGGGTCGCGCCACCACCGGTACGCCGGACGGTGGGCCGGCTGCTGCGCGCCCGCCCGCTGCACCTGCTCGCCCACCCGTTCATCGCCGCGCTGCTGACCACCGGCGGGCTGGCGTTGGTGCTGCTCACTCCGCTGTACGCGGCGGCCGAACGGCAACCCGTTCTGCACCACGCCATACATCTGCACTACCTGGCCGCCGGATACCTTTTCGCCTGGTCACTGGCCGGGCCGGACCCGGCCCCGCGCCGCCCCGGCCTGGCGGTCCGGGTCGGGGCGCTGCTGGCCGCGGCAGCCGGACACGCCGTGCTGGCCAAGTACCTGTACGCCCAGGCCGAAACCCTCCCGCCCGGCCTCACCGACCGGGACCCGGAAGCGTTCCGCTCAGCCGCCCAACTCATGTACTACGGCGGCGACCTGGCCGAATTGCTCCTGGCCGTAGCCCTTTTCGCGAGCTGGTACCACGCCCGCCGCCGCCCCCGCCCGTCCCCGGCGTCCCCTCCCCCGTTGATCAAGAGGTTTGCGTCACCGCAGGGCGATTCCTTGACGCAAACCTCTTGATCAACAGGGGAGGGCGGTGCGGGGGCTGTTAGAGGGCGTCTCATTCACGTATTTTGCGAGTGATGCCGCCTTCAGTTATCTCGCCAGGTTGGGGTGGTTTCGTTGGTGATGCGTTTGGTGAGGTT
>NZ_JBITJA010000023.1:0-63961 GCF_044459545.1 Micromonospora sp. NPDC050276
GACTGGATCGCCACCCGCGGCTACGCCACCAGCTGACCCCACAACCACCACCACACACCGAAGGGCCGGACCCCACCACGGGGCCCGGCCCTTCGGCATGTCCTCAGTCGGTCGCCAGGACGGCCAGGATCTGCTCGCCGTACTTGGCGAGTTTGTTCTCGCCGACTCCGCTGACCCGGGACAGGTCGGCCAGTGTGCGGGGCGCGTCGCTGGCGATCTGTCGCAGCGTCGCGTCGTGGAAGATCACGTACGCCGGAACGCCCTGTTCCTTGGCGGTGGCCGCGCGCCAGCCGCGCAGCCGCTCGAACAGCGATGCGGCGGCCGGGGTCAGCTCGGCCACGACGGTGGACGAGCCGCGCGGCTTCGATGAGCGGCTCGACGCCGGCTTCTCCGGCTCGCGGCGCAGGGTGACCGTACGGCGGCGAGCGAGGACGTCGGCGCTCGCCTCGGTCAGCGCCAGCGTGCCGTAGTCGCCTTCGACCGCGAGGAGCCCTTCGGCGAGCAGTTGCCGGACCACGCCCCGCCACTCCGCCTCACTCAGCTCGGTGCCGATGCCGAAGACGGTCAGTGAGTCGTGACCGTACTGACTGATCTTGTCGGTCTGCTTGCCGAGCAGGATGTCGATGCAGTGCCCGGCACCGAACCGCTGGTTGCGTTCGCGGTCGAGCCGAAAGACGGTGGACAGCAACTTCTGGGCGGCGACGGTGCCGTCCCAGGACTCCGGCGGGGTGAGGCAGGTGTCGCAGTTGCCGCAGGCGGTGGTCGTCGTCTCGCCGAAGTATTCGAGCAGTTGGACCCGCCGGCAGCGGACTGTCTCGCAGAGGGCGAGCATGGCGTCCAGGTGCGCGGCGAGGTTGCGGCGGTGGGCGAGGTCGCCGTCGGACGTCTCGATCATTTTGCGTTGCTGGACCACGTCCTGCAGCCCGTACGCCAGCCAGGCGGTGGACGGCAGGCCGTCGCGGCCGGCGCGACCGGTCTCCTGATAGTAGCCCTCGACGGACTTGGGCAGGTCGAGGTGGGCGACGAACCGGACGTCGGGCTTGTCGATGCCCATGCCGAAGGCGATGGTGGCCACCATGACCAGGCCGTCCTCGCGCAGGAAGCGTTGCTGGTTGGCGGCGCGGGTCGCCGCGTCCAACCCGGCGTGGTAGGGCAGGGCGGCGACGCCGTTGGCGGTGAGGAACTCCGCAGTCTTGTCGACCGAGGCCCGGGACAGGCAGTAGACGATGCCGGCGTCGCCGGGGTGCTCGTCGCGCAGCAGGGCCAGCAGCTGCTTGCGGGGCTCCCGCTTGGGCACGATCCGGTACTGGATGTTGGGCCGGTCGAAGCTGGCCACGAAGTGCCGGGCGTCGTCGAGCTTGAGCCGGGTCGCGATCTCGGTGCGGGTGGCACTGGTCGCGGTGGCGGTCAGGGCGATGCGGGGCACCTGCGGCCAGCGTTCGTGCAGCATCGACAGCGCGAGATAGTCGGGGCGGAAGTCGTGCCCCCACTGGGACACGCAGTGCGCCTCGTCGATCGCGAACAGGGAGATGCGCCCCCGGTCCAGCAGGGCGAGGGTGGACCGGACGCCGAGCGCTTCCGGGGCCAGGTAGAGCAGGTCCAGCTCGCCGGCGACGAAGGCTGCCTCCACTCGGCGCCGGGCGTCCAGGGTCTGGGTCGAGTTGAGGAACCCGGCGCGGACACCGACCGCGGTGAGGGCGTCCACCTGGTCCTGCATGAGCGCGATCAGCGGGGACACGACGACCGCGACCCCGTCGCGGACCAGGGCCGGGATCTGGTAGCACAGGGACTTGCCGCCACCGGTGGGCATCAACACCAGTGCGTCGCCGCCGGCGACCACATGGTCGATCACGTCCTGCTGGAAACCGCGGAAGGCGTCGTAGCCGAACACCCGGCGCAGCACCGGCAGCGCGTCCTCGGTACGCAGGTCGGTGGGAGAAGCCATCCGCGGAGTCTACGAGCCGACGCCGACAGCGCCCGCCCGGCGCACCCGAGCGGGCGCGCCGGGCGACGCGGTCAGCCGGGCTGGCTGGACCGGTTGGCCAGGCCGCGCGGTGGGGCCTTCATTCCGACCACGATGTCGACGATCTCGATGTAGCGGGCCTTGTTGCCCATGCGGAAGGCGGTGGCCGCCGCGTTGATCTCTTCCAGGGTGTCGGCTTCGACCATGGTGACCTGGTCGTACTTGCCGTTCACCCCGGTCGTCACAACGTGGGTGAGCTGCTTGGCGAAGCGGCCCAGGTCGCGGGCGTGTTCGGCGGAGATCTCGTGGATGCCCTCGCGGCCGAGGGCGAAATACTCGGGACTGATCCGCATGAATAGGAAACCGACGTACTTGTTCTTGTCCGCCAGGTCGTGCATCGCACCCTCCAGATGTCGGTCCTGACCTGCGACGATCACGTAGAGCGTATTGATAGCTACTGATCGTCATCAAGTCCGGGCGCTGTCGGGAGGGCGACCGTCGAGCGGTCCGTCGGCCTCGCCCGGCCACGGGTGCCCGGCCTCGCCCCGCTGGCGGGATAGAGTCGCTGATTGACCAATCGCGGCCGATGGCGGCCGCGGCGCCACGGCTTGGGGGTACGGGTGAGCGAGGCGCGCACAGCCGGTGACCGGATCGACGGCCCGGCTGCCGATGACGAGCAGCTGACGGCCGAGTCGGAGACCACCCTTGTGGTGGTGACCGGCCTCTCCGGTGGTGGCCGCAGCACGGTCGCCCGGGCGTTGGAGAACGTCGGTTACTACGTCGTCGACAATCTGCCGCAGGCACTGATGCTGGACATGGCCGAGCTGGCGTTCAAGGCGGGGGGCGCGGCTCGGCGTACCGCGATGGTGCTGGACGTCCGGTCCCGGGCCTTCTCCACCGATCTGGCCGGGGCGATCCGGGAGCTCAAGGAGCGCGGTTTCTCGCCCCGGGTGGTCTTCGTCGACGCGGACGACGAGGTGCTGATCCGGCGGTTCGAGAGCGTTCGCCGGTCGCACCCGTTGCAGGGCGACGGGCGGCTGGCCGACGGCATCGCGGTGGAGCGTGGCCTGCTGGAGGAGGCGCGCGACCAGGCGGACGTGATCATCGACACCAGCCACCTGAACGTCAACCAGCTCCGGCGGCGCATCGAGGAGCTGTTCGGCGGCGAGGACGCCCGCCGGCTGCGGGTCACCGTGCTGTCGTTCGGCTTCAAGTACGGCCTGCCGCCGGACGCCGATTTCGTGCTGGACGCCCGCTTCCTGCCCAATCCGTACTGGGTGCCGGAGCTGCGGGAGCACACCGGGCGGGAGGAGGCGGTCAGCGCGTACGTGCTGGGTCAGGAGGGCGCGGACGCCTTCGTCGCCTCGTACGCCGACCTGGTCAACGCCACCACGACCGGCTTCGAGCGGGAGGGCAAGCGGTACCTCACGGTGGCGGTGGGCTGCACCGGCGGCAAGCACCGCAGTGTGGCCATCGCCGAGGAGTTGGCCAGCCGGCTGCGCCACTCCGGGCTGGCGGCCAACGCCCAGCACCGCGACCTGGGGCGGGAATGACGGCCCGGCGGGTGGTGGCGTTCGGCGGCGGGCACGGGCTGTCCGCCTCGCTGCGCGCGCTGCGCCACTGCGCTCCCGAACTCGACCTCGACATCACGGCGGTGGTGACGGTCGGTGACGACGGTGGCTCCAGTGGTCGGCTGCGCGCCGAGCGCGGTGGCTTGCCCCCGGGGGACCTGCGCCAGGCGCTGGTGGCCTTGGCCGGGGACCACCCGGCCACCCGGCGCAGCGCGGGACTGTTCCAGCACCGCTTCGCCGCCCTGCCGGTGGGCGTACCCCGCCCCGGCGCGTCCGACCCCGGCGCGGCGGCGGGCGACGACCTGGACCGGGACGGCGCCGCCCCACGCGGCACCGACGGGGCGTCGACCGGGACCGACAGCACGTGGGCCGGGACCGACAAGACGTGGGCGGGGACCGACAAGACGTGGGCCGGGACCGACAACACGTCGGGTGGGGCCGACAACACGTCGGCCGGGAGCGACGGCCTGGCCGGGCACGCGGTGGGCAACCTGGTGCTCTGCGGCCTGATGGAGCTGCTCGGCGACCCGGTGGCGGCGCTGGAGCACGCCGGCGCGATGCTCGGCGCGGTCGGCCGGGTGCTGCCGATGTCCCGCCAACCGGTCGGCATCGAGGCGCGGGTACGCGGTGTCGACCCGGCCGCACCGGACGAGGTGCGGACGGTGAGCGGCCAGCACCAGGTGGCCGTCACCACCGGCCGGGTCGAGTCGCTGCGCCTCACCCCGGGCGCCCCACCGGCCTGCGCCGAGGCCATCGAGGCGATCCGGGCGGCCGATTGGTTGATCTTCGGCCCGGGCAGCTGGTACACCAGCGTGCTTCCGCACCTGCTGGTGCCGCAGTTGGCCGACGCGATCGTCTCCACCTCGGCCCGGCGCCTGGTCACGCTGAACCTCGCCGCGGAGAAGGAGACCCTCGGGCTCTCCGTCGCCGACCACCTCGCGGCCCTGCACTGGTACCTGCCCGAGCTCAAGGTGGATTTCGTGCTCGCCGATGCCAGGGCGGTGGGTGACCCCGAACCGGTCGAACGTGCGGCAGAATCGCTGGGTGCCCGCCTGGTCCTCGCCCCCGTCGCCGTTGTCGACGGGACTCCCCGCCATGATCCGGCTGCCCTGGGCGCCGCGCTGGTGCCTGTCCTGGGCGCCGATCGTTAGACACGTACGTAATCTCCGGCGACACGCCGGAACAGGTCCGTGAGGGGACGCACAATGGCGATGACGGCCGCGGTCAAGGACGAGCTGAGTCGGGTCGACGTGCCCAAACCCTGCTGCCGGCGGGCGGAGATGGCCGCGCTGCTGCGCTTCGCCGGCGGGCTGCACATCGTCTCCGGCCGGGTGGTGGTGGAGGCTGAACTGGACACCGGGGCGGTGGCCCGGCGGCTGCGCCGGGAGATCGCCGAGGTCTACGGCTATCCCAGCGAGATCCATGTGCTGGCCTCCGGTGGGCTGCGCAAGGGCAGCCACTTCATCGTGCGGGTGGTCAAGGACGGCGAGGCGCTCGCCCGGCAGACCGGCCTGCTCGACGTGCGGGGCCGCCCGGTGCGTGGGTTGCCCCCGCACGTGGTGGCGGCGAACGTCTGCTGCGCGGTCTCCGCGTGGCGGGGCGCGTTCATGGCACACGGCTCGCTCACCGAGCCCGGCCGCTCCAGCGCCTTGGAGATCACCTGCCCGGGGCCGGAGTCGGCGCTGGCACTGGTCGGCGCGGCCCGCCGCATCGGCATCACCGCCAAGAACCGCGAGGTACGCGGGGTGGACCGGGTGGTCGTCAAGGACGGTGACGCGATCGCCGCGCTGCTCACCCGGATCGGCGCGCACTCCAGCGTGCTGGCCTGGGAGGAGCGCCGGGTGCGCCGCGAGGTGCGGGCCACCGCGAACCGGCTCGCCAACTTCGACGACGCCAACCTGCGCCGTTCGGCGCGTGCGGCCGTCGCCGCCGCCGCCCGGGTCACCCGCGCGCTGGAGATCCTCGCCGACGAGGCGCCCAACCACCTGACCGACGCCGGGCGGCTGCGCCTGGAGCACCGGCAGGCGTCGCTGGAGGAGTTGGGTGCGTTGGCCGACCCTCCGCTGACCAAGGACGCCATCGCCGGTCGGATCCGCCGGCTCCTGGCGCTGGCCGACAAGCGGGCCCGGGACCTCGGCATCCCGGATACGGAAGCAGCCGTCACGCCCGACATGCTCGTGGTCTGATAGGACGGTGGGGCCGCACGGTGCGTCCGGGAGCACGACCCGGCGCAGCGTGGTCTCGCACGCTCGGATAAGGTCGCTGAGTACGGCAAGGGGGCCGACACCCGGCACTTCTCGTCGTGCCCACCGCCTCGGGCGGTCAGGTCCTCAGACCGCGCGGCGGGGTGGCCGAGATGAACCGTCGACGGCCGGCTCCAACGGTCGGCGCACACCATTCCCGCCGGCCCGTTGTCTGAAGCCGGCGGACCAGAACGCGAGGAGATGGGACCTGTGACCATCCGGGTTGGCATCAACGGCTTTGGCCGAATCGGCCGTAACTTCTTCCGGGCAGTGCTGGCGTCTGACGCCGACATCGAGGTCGTGGCGGTGAACGACCTGACCGACAACGGCACGCTCGCTCACCTGCTCAAGTACGACAGCATCCTCGGTCGCCTGCCCTACGAGGTCAAGGCCACCGCCGACGAGATCACCATCGGTGGCAAGACCATCAAGGCGTACGCCGAGAAGGACCCGTCGAAGCTGCCGTGGGGCGAGGTCGGCGCCGACGTCGTCATCGAGTCGACCGGTTTCTTCACCGACGCCACCAAGGCCAAGGCGCACGTCGACGGTGGGGCCAAGAAGGTCATCATCTCCGCCCCGGCGAAGAACGAGGACGTCACCGTCGTCATGGGTGTCAACCACGACACCTACGACCCGGCGAAGCACACCATCATCTCCAACGCCTCGTGCACCACCAACTGCCTCGCCCCGATGGCGAAGGTCCTGCACGACACGTTCGGCATCCAGCACGGTCTGATGACCACGATCCACGCGTACACCCAGGACCAGAACCTCCAGGACGCGCCGCACTCGGACCTGCGTCGGGCCCGCGCCGCCGCGCTGAACATCGTGCCGACCTCGACCGGTGCCGCCAAGGCGATCGGCCTGGTCCTGCCGGACCTCAAGGGCAAGCTCGACGGGTACGCCCTGCGGGTGCCGATCCCGACCGGTTCGGTCACCGACCTCACCGTCAACGTGGGTCGCGAGACCACCGTGGACGAGGTCAACGCCGCGCTGAAGGCCGCCGCGGACGGCCCGCTCAAGGGGATCCTGGTCTACAACGAGGACCCGATCGTCTCCACCGACATCGTGACCGACCCGGCGTCGTGCATCTTCGACGCGCCGCTGACCAAGGTCGTCGGCAACCAGGTCAAGGTCGTCGGCTGGTACGACAACGAGTGGGGCTACTCCAACCGCCTGGTCGACCTCGTCAAGCTGGTCGGTTCGTCGCTGTGAGCATCCGGACCCTCGACGACCTGCTCGCCGAGGGGGTGTCGGGTCGGCGCGTGCTGGTGCGCGCCGACCTGAACGTCCCGCTCGACAAGCAGACCGGCGCGATCACTGACGACGGGCGCATCCGCGCGGTGCTGCCGACCCTCGGCGCGCTGGTCGAGGCCGGCGCGAAGGTGGTCGTCTGCTCGCACCTGGGCCGCCCGAAGGGTGCCCCGGACCCGCAGTTCAGCCTCGGCCCGGTCGCCGGGCGGCTCGGCGAGCTGCTCGGCGCGCCGGTGCACTTCGCCACCGACACCGTCGGTGATTCCGCCCGCTCCACCGTCGCGGACCTGGCCGACGGCCAGGTCGCCCTTCTGGAGAACCTGCGCTTCAACGCCGGGGAGACCAGCAAGGACGAGGCCGAACGGGGTGCCTTCGCCGATCAGCTCGCCGCGTTCGGCGACGCGTACGTGGACGACGCGTTCGGTGCGGTGCACCGCAAGCACGCCAGCGTCTTCGACGTGCCGGCCCGGCTGCCGCACGTCGCGGGTCGGCTGGTGCTGCGTGAGGTCGAGGTCCTCTCGAAGCTCACCGGTGACCCCGAGCGCCCGTACGTGGTGGTGCTCGGTGGGTCGAAGGTGTCCGACAAGCTCGCCGTGATCGAGGCCCTGCTGCCCACGGTCGACCGGCTGCTCATCGGTGGCGGGATGTGCTTCACCTTCCTCAAGGCCCAGGGCCTGGAGGTGGGCACCTCGCTGCTGGAGAAGGACATGGTCGAGACCTGCCGCAACCTGCTGGAGCGGTCCGGTGGCAAGATCATGCTCCCGGTCGACGTGGTGGTCGCGGACGCGTTCGCCCCGGACGCCGCGCACGACACGGTGCGGGTCGACGGCATCCCGAGTCACCGGCTCGGCCTGGACGTCGGGCCGGAGACGGTGGCTGGCTTCAGCGCCGCGCTGTCCCAGGCGAAGACGATCTTCTGGAACGGCCCGATGGGCGTGTTCGAGATGCCGGCCTTCGCGGCGGGCACCCGGGGGATCGCCGAGGCGATCACCAAGGCCGACGCGTTCAGCGTCGTCGGCGGCGGTGACTCGGCGGCGGCGGTCCGCGCGTTGGGGCTGGACGAGTCGTCCTTCGGGCACATCTCCACCGGGGGCGGCGCCTCCCTGGAATACCTCGAGGGCAAGACCCTCCCCGGCATCGCGGCCCTGGAGAACTGAATGTCGAGCACCACCCGCCGGCCGTTGATGGCCGGCAACTGGAAGATGAACCTCAACCACCTCGAGGCCAACCTGCTGGTGCAGAAGCTGGCGGCGAGCCTCACCGAGAAGCAGCTCACCGACGTCGAGACGGTGGTGCTGCCGCCGTTCACCGATCTGCGGACCGTGCAGACCGCGGTGGACGGGGACAAGCTGCTCATCGGTTACGGCGGGCAGGACCTCTCCCCGCACGCGTCCGGCGCGTACACCGGGGACATCTCCGGGCCGCTGCTGGCCAAGCTCGGCTGCACGTACGTGGTGGTCGGGCACTCCGAGCGGCGGGCCTACCACAACGAGGACGACGCCCTGGTCAACGCCAAGGTCAAGGCGGCGCTGACGCACGGTCTGACGCCGATCCTCTGCGTGGGGGAGGGGCTGGACGTCCGTGAGCAGGGCACCCACGTGGCGCACTGCGCCGACCAGCTCGACGGGGGCCTCGCCGGGCTCACCCCCGAGCAGGTGCGGCAGGTCGTGATCGCGTACGAGCCGGTCTGGGCGATCGGCACGGGCAAGACGGCGACCCCGGAGGACGCTCAGGAGGTCTGCGGGGCGGTGCGTCAGCGGTTGGCGGAGCGCTTCGGCCAGGAGACCGCCGACCAGGTTCGGGTCCTCTACGGCGGCTCGGTCAAGGCGTCCAACATCGCCTCGATCATGGCCCAGCCGGACGTGGACGGGGGCCTGGTGGGGGGCGCCAGCCTGGACGCGGAGGAATTCGCTCAGATCTGCCGGTTCCCGGAGCACCTTGCTCGCTGATCGCTCGGTATCCTGGACACCGCCCGTCCGACGGTCGGTGCCGCCGTGCCCGATCAGACCGGGCGAGGATCGCTACGAGAGGAACTGACCCCAGCCATGCCGATCTGGTTCGCATACACGTTGATCGTGTTGCTGGTCATCACGAGCATTCTGCTCACCATGCTGATCCTGCTGCACCGCGGCAAGGGCGGTGGTCTGTCGAGCATGTTCGGCGGTGGCGTCAGCTCCAGCCTTGCCGGCTCCTCGGTGGCGGAGAAAAACCTGGACCGTTACACCGTTCTGGTGAGCATCGTCTGGTTCGCCGCCATCGTCGGGCTCGGGCTCTGGCTGCGCCTCCAAATGAACAGCGGCGCCTGAGCAGGCTCAGTAAGTCGTACAATCTGCGCGCGGTTCGTCACCCGACGGGCCGCGCGCAGGCTTTTCTCCGCTGCACCGCGTCGCCCGCCGCTGCACCCCCGAAGACGGCGGGTCCCCTCCGACGACAGGAGCAAGCAGCCGTGCCGAGTGGCAACGTTATCCGGGGAGCCCGAGTCGGGTCCGCACCCATGCGACCGGACGAGCGGCACCAACCCGCTCCCCGCCAGGACGTCACCTACTGGTGCCGTAACGACCATCGGATCGACATCCGGATCGCCGCGAACGTCGAGCCGCCTCCCCAGTGGGACTGCCCCCGCTGCGGCCTGCCCGCCGGTCGGGACGCCCAGAACCCGCCGGGCCGGGTCCGCGCCGAGCCGTACAAGAGCCACCTGGCGTACGTGAAGGAGCGGCGCACCGCCGAGGAGGGCGAGGCCCTGCTGAACGAGGCGCTCGCCGCTCTGCGTCGCCGACGCGGCGAGTAGCTGGCTCCGCGCTCTAACGGAGGCTGCGCAGCCTCGCGGGTACGTCGGCTGCCGCCGCCCGGTCCAGCAGCCAGCGGGTGCGGTCCACGCCGCGCACTCCGGCCGCCGGCAACTGCACCGGCCCGGCACCGGCCAATGCCATCCCCACCGCGTGAGCCTTGTCGGCGCCGCCGGCCACCAGCCAGACCTCTTCGGCGGTGTTGATCGCCGGCAGGGTGAGGGTGGTCCGCACCGGTGGCGGCTTGGGGCTGCCCCGCACCGCGCTGACCGGCCGGGTCTCGTAGCTCACCGGGTGCTCGGGGAAGACCGAGGCCACGTGGCCGTCCTCGCCGACGCCCAGCATCAGCACGTCGAAGTGCGGCAGTGTGGCGTGCCCGGGCCGGGCGGCGCGCGCCAACTCCTGCGCGTACGCCGCAGCCGCCGCCTCGGGGTCGTTGCCGGCCGGGCCGTCGGAGGCCGGCATGGCGTGCACCCGGGCCGGGTCGAGCGGCACCACGTCCAGCAACGCGGCACGGGCCTGGGTCTCGTTGCGGTCCGGATCACCGGCGGGCAGGAACCGTTCGTCACCCCACCACACGTCGACCCGGGACCAGTCCACCGCGTCCCGGGCCGGCAGCGTCGCCACCGCCCGGTATACGGCCGCGGCGATCCGGCCTCCGGTGAGCACCACCGAGGCTTCACCCCGGTCGGCCTGGGCGTCGAGCAGCTTCACCAGCAACCGGGCCGCCACGGCCTGCGCCAGCAGGTCGGCGTCGGCGTGGACGGCGACACTCGCCTCACTCATGGGTTGCGCCTTCGTTTCCTGACCGCGCGGCGGTCGCTGTCGCGTCGTGCCCGGGCCGGTGGGCCCGAGGTGGTGGGGCGGAAACCCCGGAGGTACCGGGGCAGGGCCGGTGTGCACCGGCCCTGCCCGACGTCGTGCGCCGGCGCGGGCTCAGCCCTGGCCGCTCGTGCCGCTGTGCGCGGTGACCCCGGCCTCGGCGCGCCGCGCGGTGGCCGGATCCTTCCAGACGTGTACCCGCTGCGCGGGGCGCTGCTCCAGGCCGCGCAGGCCGACCGTCGCGCCCAGCGCCTCCGCGTACACCTGGTCGGCGTCGAGACGGCGCAGCTCCTCGGCCAGCTCGTCACCGAGCGGGCGGCGGACCAGCGGCAGGGCCCGGTCGTCCTGGCCGGTACGCCGGAACACGGCCATGCTGTCCTCGCGGGTCAGCGTCAGCTGGTCGCCGTTGGCGCAGCTGAGCTGCACCTCCCGCATCCGGGGGAACTCGTTGCTGTCCACCCGGTGCGGGGTGATGCCGAGCCGGCTGGAGAGCCAACCGGCCATCAGCACCGCAGTCGGGTCGGTGGGCGGCGCGACGATGGTCGCCTCGGTGACCTGGGCGCTGGTGGTGTCGAACGCCCCGGCGACCAGGGTGCGCCACGGGGTGATCCGGGCCCACGCCAGGTCGGTGTCGCCGGGCGCGTAGTCCCGGGCGCGCTGCCGCAGCGCCTCCACCGGGTCGGCGGCCTGCGCGCAGTCGGTGATCCTCCGGTCGGCCACCACGCCGAGGAAGTCGGTGGCGATCTCCGCCGGCGGCTCGCCGTGCCACCAGGTGACCACCGGTACGTCGGGAACGAGCAGCGGCATCACGACCGACTCGGCGTGCAGGGCCAGCCGGCCGTACATCCGGGTGACCACCGCCTCGCACGGGCCGAGCCGCCCACCGACCACGATCTCCGCGTCCAGTCGGTTGCGGTCCCGTTCGATCTCCGAGCGCACCACCACGACCAGCCGGCACGGGTGCGCGGCGGCGGCGATGGTCGCCGCGGCCTCCGCCTCCCGGACCCGCTTCTCGTCGACGACCACGATGAGGGTGAGCGCCATCCCGCTGGCCACTCCGCCGGCGCTGCGCCGCTCGGCGGCGAGTGCCTTGACCACCTCGTTGCCAGTGGTGTCCCACAGCCCGATCATGCTCGTCTCCAAGCGCGGCCCTCGCGGGCCAGCATCTCGTCGGAGGCCCGAGGGCCCCACTCGCCGGCTCGGTACGGCTCCGGCGTGGTGCCCGCCCAGGCGTGCTCCAGCGGGTCGATCACCTGCCAGCTCTGCTCGACCTCGGCCGCATCCGGGAACAGGGTGCGGTCACCGATCAGCACGTCCAGCACCAGCCGCTCGTACGCCTCAGGGCTGGACTCGGTGAACGCCTCGCCGTACTGGAAGTCCATCGCGATGTCGCGGACCTCCATCGTGGTGCCCGGCACCTTCGAGCCGAACTTGAGCACCACGCCCTCGTCCGGCTGCACCCGGATGACCAGCTGGTTGTTGCCCAGCGACTCCATGTCGGCGTCGTTGAACGGCAGGTGCGGCGCCTTCTTGAACATGATGGCGACCTCGGTGACCCGCCGGGGCAGTCGCTTGCCGGCCCGGATGTAGAACGGCACCTCCGCCCAGCGGCGGTTCTGGATGCCCAGCCGCACCGCCACGTACGTCTCGGTGGTGGAGTCGCTGGGGACGTCCCGCTCCTCCAGGTAACCGACCGCGCGTTCGCCGCCGACCCAGCCGGGCAGGTACTGGCCGCGGACGGTGTCCCGCGCGACGTCCTTGGGCAGGGTGATGGCCTTGAGCACCTTCAGCTTCTCGGCCCGGATCTCGTCGGCGTCGAAGCTGGTCGGCTCCTCCATCGCCACCAGGGCGAGGAGCTGGAGGAGGTGGTTCTGCAGCACGTCACGGGCGGTGCCGACGGTGTCGTAGAAGCCGGCGCGGGTGCCGATGCCGACGTCCTCGGCCATGGTGATCTGCACCGAGTCGACGTACTTGGAGTTCCACAGCGGCTCGAACAGGTTGTTGGCGAACCGCAGGGCGAGGATGTTCTGAACCGTCTCCTTGCCCAGGTAGTGGTCGATCCGGAAGACGTCCTGCCGGGTGAACACGTCGTCGACGAGGTCGTTGAGCGCCTTCGCCGAGGGCAGGTCGTTGCCGAACGGCTTCTCCACCACGACCCGACGCCAACCGCCGGACTTGTCGTTGTCGGCCATGCCGGTGCGGGCCAGCTGCTTGAGCACGACCGGGAACGCCGCCGGCGGGATGGAGAAGTAGAAGGCCGCGTTGCCGGCGATGCCGTGGGTCTGACGCAGGTCGTCCAGCGTCGCCGCGAGCTGGTCGAAGGCGGCGTCGTCGTCGAACGAACCGCCGACGAACTTGATGTTGCCGGCCAGCCGCGCCCACACCTCGTCCCGCCATGGGGTGCGGGCGTGCTTGCGAGCAGCCTCGCAGGCCAACGTCTCGAAGTCGCCGTCACCCCAGTCGCGGCGCGCGAAACCGAGCACCACGAAGCCGGGCGGCAGCAGCCCCCGGTTGGCCAGGTCGTAGACCGCGGGGAGCAGCTTCTTGCGGGCCAGGTCGCCGGTCACCCCGAAGATCACCAGAGCGCAGGGCTCTGGGATCCGGGGCAACCGGCGGTCCTGCGGGTCGCGCAGCGGGTTCACCGAGCCATCTTCGGTTCGCGACTGCGGGGCTCGCAAACCCGGCTCACTCCTCGCGCTCACGGCGCCCCCTCGCTTCCGCTTCAGTCACGTCGTCCATCCTCACGCCCGCAGATCACCGGCCGCGTCCAGTAGTTGGGCGACACCGGCGGCCCGGTCGGTCAGGTGCAACCGCAGCACCGGCCGCTCCCGACCGGCGAGGGCCTGCCGGTCGCCGGCGGCCTGCGCCGCCTGCAGCTCACCGAAGGTGTACGGCTTGCCCGGCACCGCCAGGTCCTCGGTGACCGCGCCGGTCACCTGGAGGTAGCTGCCCACCTGCGGGCCGCCCTTGTGGTACTGACCCGTCGAGTGCAGGAAGCGGGGGCCCCAACCGAAGGTGACCGGTCGCCCGCCGGCCTGGGCCAGCAACGGCCGCAGCCGGGCCGCGTCGGCGTCGGCGAACCGGTCGAGGTACGCCATCACCGCGAGGTAACCGTCGTCGCCCAGCCCGTCGAGCAGCCAGCGCAGCACGCCGGCCAGGTCCCCCGGAGCGCCCTGCGGGGCGTACACCTCGATCGCGCCCTCGGTGAACGACGGCGTCTCCGCCGGCAGGCCCGAGGCCAGGATCTTGTTGGTGTTCTCCTTGGACTCGGTGACGTTCGGCTGGTTGAACGGGTCGATACCGAGCACCACTCCGGCCACCGCGGTGGCGTACTCCCAGGCCAGGAACTGCGCGCCCAGCGGGCCGTTGACGGCCACGTCCGGGTTGGCGCCGCCGCCCGGCATGTCACCGGGGGCCAACGCGCCGCCGTAGCTGACCGTCAGCACGTCCGCGCCGGTGGCGCCGGGGCTCTGCGGGGACTCCACGACCACCGGGAGGATGCCCACCCCGGCCTTGCCGGTCGACTCGGCGATCAACTGCTCGGCCCAGTCGCCGAGCCCGTCGATGCCGGTGCCGTCGGAGACCAGGGCGACCTTGTCGCGGGCCAACGTGGCCGCCGCGCCCAGGGCGGCGCCCAGCGCCAGCGCCGGGTTGTTCTGATCCGCGCCGAGCGACGTGGCCAGCGCGTCGGCCTGGTCGAGCAGCTCCGCGACCTCGACTCCGGCCAGCGCCGAGGGCACCAGGCCGAACGCGGTCAGCGCCGAGTACCGGCCGCCGACGTTCGGGTCGGCGAGCACCGTGAACGCGCCCATCTCGGCCGCGGTGGCCTCCAGCGGCGAACCCGGGTCGGTGACGATGACGAAGTGCCGGCCGGCCTCCGCCTCGGTCATCCCGGCGTCCAGGAACGCCTGCCAGTAGGCACGGCGGTGGCTGTCGGTCTCCACCGTCGACCCGGACTTGCTGGCCACCACCACGACGGTGCGCTCCAGCCGGTCGCCGAGGGCCGCCCGGACCTGGCCCGGGTCGGTGGTGTCCAGCACGGTCAGCGGACGACCCAGCGTCTGGGTGATCACCTCGGGCGCGAGCGACGAGCCGCCCATGCCGGCGAGCACCACGTGATCCAGGTCGGCCAGCTCCGCGGTCAGCTCGGCCAGCTGCACCAGCAGCTCACGGCTGCGCCGGTGGGTGTCCACCCAGCCCAGCCGGATCTTCGCCTCGGCCTCGGCGTCCGGACCCCACAGGCTCGCGTCCTTGCCCGCCAGCTTGCCCGGGACACCGGCCTTGACCAGCGCGTCCCGGGTCGAGGCTGGCGCGGACTTGTCGACGGCGTCCGCGCCGTACACGGCGAGCCCGGCGGCTGCCTCCACCGGCCCGTCAAGAAGGTCGCTCATGCCGTCACTCCGCTTCGCTGCGTGTCGTCACGAGGCACCATCGCACTGCGCTTGCTGATTCGCTCGCTCATGCCCCACCGGCCTTCTCGGCGGCCTTGGCGTTGCTCTTGGCCGCCTTGTTCGGCGAGCCCTTGCCGGTGCCGGCCGCCGCCAGCGACTTGCTGACGCCGTCAAGCAGCTCCTGCCAGCTCGCCTCGAACTTCTCCACACCCTCGCGCTCCAGGGTGGCGATCACGTCGGCCATGTCCACCCCGACCGACTCCAGATCCGCGAAGACCTTCCGGGCCGCGTCGTAGGCGCCGGTGACGGTGTCGCCGCGCGTCTCACCGTGATCGGCGTACGCGTGGATGACCGACTCCGGCATGGTGTTGACCGTGCCGGGGGCGATCAGCTCCTCGACGTAGATGACGTCCCGGTAGTCCGGGTTCTTCGTCGAGGTGGAGGCCCACAGCGGCCGCTGCGGGTGCGCTCCGGCGGCCTCGAGCGCCTTCCAGCGGTCGGAGGCGAACACCTCCGTGTAGCGCTCGTACGCCAGCTGGGCGTTGGCGATGGCGGCCTTTCCCTTGAGGGCCTTGGCCTGATCGGAGCCGACCTTCTCGAGCCGCTTGTCGACCTCGCTGTCGACCCGGGAGACGAAGAACGACGCCACGGAGCCGATCTTCGACAGGTCGTGCCCGTTGGCCTTGGCCTGCTCCAGACCGGTCAGGAACGCCTCCATGACCGCCGAGTATCGGTCCAGACCGAAGATCAGGGTCACGTTGACACTGATCCCCTCGGCGAGGGTGTCGGTGATCGCCGACAGACCCTCCTCGGTGGCCGGGATCTTGATGAAGAGGTTGGGCCGGTCGACCAGCCACCACAGCGCCTTGGCCTCGGCGACGGTCTTGTCCGCGTCGTGCGCGCTGCGCGGGTCCACCTCGATCGAGACCCGGCCGTCGACACCGGCGCTGCCGTCGTACGACGGGCGCATCACGTCGCAGGCCCACCGCACGTCGTACGTGGTGAGCATCCGCACGGCCTCTTCCACGTCCACCCCACGGGTGGCGAGGTCGCGCAGCTGCCAGTTGTACTCGTCGGCGTCGCTCAGCGCCTTGGCGAAGATCGTCGGGTTGGTGGTGACACCGGCCACGTGCTTTTCGCGGCGCAGCTGGTCCAGCCCGCCGGAGCTCAACCGCACCCGGGAAAGATCGTCGAGCCAGACCGCCACACCAGCGGCGGCGAGCTCATTCAGCTTGTCCGTCATGCCATCCACGCTCCCTCAGTTTCCGGTCGTGAAACCGGTGATGTCGCCCACCCGGGCCAGCGAGGCGTGCGCCGCCGCCACGATCCGGTCGGGGGTGAACCCGAACTGCTCGAAGAGCACGGTGTGCGGGGCGCTCGCTCCGTAGTGCTCCAGGCTGACGCTCTCGCCGAAATCACCGACGACGCCGCGCCAGGACATCGCGATGCCCGCCTCCACGCTCACCCGTGCCTTTACCCCGCGCGGGAGCACCGACTCCCGGTACGCCTCATCCTGCTCGTAGAACCACTCCTGGCAGGGCATCGAGACCACCCGGGTCGGGGTGCCGTCGGCCTCCAGCCGCTCCCGGGCGGTCAGGCAGAGCTGCACCTCGGAACCGGTGCCGACGATGATCACCTGAGGCTTGCCGTTGGACGCCTCGGCCAGCACGTAGCCGCCCTTGGCCACGCCGTCCGCGCTGCCCAGGACGTCGCGGTCCAGAGTCGGCAGCGGCTGACGGCTCAGCGCCAGCGCGGTGGGCCGGTCGGTGTGCTCGAGCGCCTGCCGCCAGGCCCAGGCCGTCTCGTTGGCGTCCGCCGGCCGGACCACGTCCAGGCCCGGGATGGCGCGCAGCGCGGTCAGGTGCTCCACCGGCTGGTGGGTCGGGCCGTCCTCGCCGAGACCGATCGAGTCGTGCGTCCACACGTAGGTCACCGGCAGCTTCATCAACGCGGCCAGCCGCACCGACGGACGCATGTAGTCGCTGAACACGAGGAACGTGCCGCCGTACGGGCGGGTACCGCCGTGCAGGGCGATGCCGTTGAGGATCGCGCCCATGGCGTGCTCGCGGATGCCGAAGTGCAGCGTGCGGCCGTACTCGTGACCGGGGAAGTCCTTGGTGGCGTGCGCGGCCGGAATGAACGACGGCTCGCCCTTCATGGTGGTGTTGTTGCTCTCGGCCAGGTCGGCCGAGCCGCCCCACAGCTCCGGGAGCACCGGCGCGAGCGCCTCCAGCACCTTGCCGGAGGCGGCCCGGGTGGCCACACCCTTGGCGTCCGCGGGGAACACCGGCAGCGCGTCGGCCCAGCCATCGGGGAGTACACGGCCAGCCAACCGCTCGTAGAGCGCGGTGCGCTCCGGGTTGGCCTTCTTCCAGGCGTCGAACGCGGCGGTCCACTCCTGCTCGGCCTGGTCGCCGCGGTTCATCACCGTGCGGGCGTGGGCGAGCACGTCCTCGTCGACCTGGAAGGTCTGCTCCGGGTCGAAGCCGAGGATCCGCTTGGTGGCCTTCACCTCGTCGGCGCCGAGCGCCGAGCCGTGGATCTTGCCGGTGTTCTGCTTGTTGGGCGCGGGCCAGCCGATGATGGTGCGCAGCGCGATGAAGGAGGGACGACCGGTGTCCGCCTTGGCGGCCAGCAGCGCCGCGTACAGCGCCTCGACGTTCTCCTGGTAGTCGCCCTGGTCGGCGTCGCCGCTGCGCCAGTCGACGGTCTGCACGTGCCAGCCGTACGCCTCGTAGCGGGCGGCCACGTCCTCGCTCTTGGCGATGCGGGTGTCGTCCTCGATGGAGATCTCGTTGTCGTCGTAGATCACCGTGAGGTTGCCCAGCTGCTGGTGCCCGGCGAGGGCGCTGGCCTCGTGGCTGATGCCCTCCTCGATGTCGCCGTCGGAGACGATGCACCAGATGTCGTGGTCGAAGACCGACGCGCCGGGCTCGGCCTCGGGGTCGAACAGGCCGCGCTCGCGGCGGGCCGCCATGGCCATGCCGACCGCGTTGCCCAGACCCTGCCCGAGCGGGCCGGTGGTGGTCTCCACGCCCGGCGTGTGCCCGTGCTCCGGGTGCCCCGGCGTCTGCGAGCCCCACTGCCGCAACGACTTCAGGTCGTCCAGGCTCAGCGGGTAGCCGGACAGGAACAGCTGGATGTAGAGCGTCAGGCTGGAGTGCCCGGCGGAGAGGACGAACCGGTCGCGGCCGGGCCAGTTCGGGTCGGCCGGGTTGTGCCGCATGACGCGGTTGAAGAGGAGGTACGCCGCGGGCGCGAGGCTCATCGCGGTGCCCGGGTGGCCGTTGCCGGATTTCTCTACGGCGTCCATGGCCAGCACGCGGACGGTGTCTACGGCCCGGCGATCGAGGTCGGACCAGTTCAGTGCGGAGTGCTCGGGTCGTTTAACAGCCACGATGGTTGTGCTCCTCGGCAGATGGGCGGAACCCTCACCGATGACCTTATCGAGCGTCCCTAAACGTGCGCCCAGGGATCTCTGCATGGTGTGCGCTACGTGACCACCCGGATGCTCTGTTCAACCCGGTGGTGTGACGGCCCGCACCGTTGTCGGGTCGGCCGGGCAGCCAAAACGACGACGCGTAGTGTGTGGGGCGGTATGTGGGCCCACGCGGTCCCGGCCGATCCGATCTCCCCGTGCCCGATGCCGGAAGGTGGCAATCCGTGAGCATGATCACCGAGCGCCCCGCGAGCAACCCGGCCGGGCAACGTCCGGCGCGGGCGGCCGAGGGCACGGTGGCCCGGCGGGACGTACGCGGGATCATCTCGGCGTACGTGGCGCTCACCAAGCCGCGGATCGTCGAGTTGCTGCTGGTCACGACCATTCCGGCGATGATGCTCGCCGAGGGCGGGCTGCCGTCGCTGTGGTTGATGGCCGTCGTGCTGATCGGCGGCTCGCTCGCCGCCGGTGCGGCCAGCGTGCTCAACTGCTACATCGACCGTGACATCGACCAGCTGATGCGGCGTACCAAGCGTCGGCCGCTACCGGCGCACACCGTGTCGCCGCGGAGCGCACTGATCTTCGGCCTGGTGCTGGCGGTGGTGTCGGTGGCGCTGATGGCGGCGTTCACCAATCTGCTGGCCGCCGGGCTGACCCTCGCCGCGATCGCCTACTACGACCTCGTCTACACCCTGTGGCTCAAGCGCTCCACCTCGGCGAACACCTTCTGGGGCGGCGCCTGCGGGGCGGCCCCGGTGCTGATCGGGTGGGCGGCGGTGACCGGCTCGCTGGCCCCGGCCGCGTGGGGGCTCTTCGCGGTGGTCTTCTTCTGGCAGATGCCGCACTTCTACCCGCTCGCCATGAAGTACAAGGACGACTACGCCCGGGCCGGCATTCCGATGCTGCCGGTGGTGGCCTCGATCCGCCGGGTGAACGCCGAGATCCTGATCTTCGCGTGGCTCACGGTGCTCACGTCCCTGGCCGTCTGGCCGCTGGGGCTCAGCGCGATCTACGGGGTGCCGACCCTGGTGGTGGGTGCCATCTTCGTGGTCGAGGCGCACAAGCTGTGCCGGCGCGCCACGCGCGGCGAGGCGGTCAAGCCGATGCGGCTGTTCCACTGGTCGACGACGTACCTCACGATCGTCTTCGTGGCCGTCGCGCTCGACGCGTTGATCTGACCCGTTCCCTTCCCGTTCCCGCTTCTTGGCCTCCGGTGCGGTCGTTCTGGCCGTCGGGGATCTGCCGACTAATCACGGACGTGGATGAGTTGTCCGGGTTTAACGTCACATCAGAGTAACTTTCGGCATGAGTCGCATCGGCTCAAGTCAAGGCCGTTGCGGGGTAATTTGCCAACGCGGTTTGAGCGCATAAGTCCGGATATAAACGGACAGCAAACCTGTGGTCATCCTTAAACCTGTAGGTAATTGGCATCACAAAAGCTTCATGGTTCTCGCCCGACGGGGTGCAACTCTGCTTAGGCTTCGCGTCATGGCAGATGGTTCCGATACGACGCTGACGGCCGAGCAGACCGCCGGCGAGCAGGCGCCCCACGGCCTGGTCGCGGGCCTCAAGGCGTTCGCCGCCGGGCACGGCGGCGCGAAGGCGGTCATCGAGTACGTCGGCAAGCGGGGCGCGCGAATCGTGCTGGTGGGTTCCGACGGTGAGTGGGGCGACCAGTTCGCCGACGACACCGTCACCGCCCGGGAGGCGTGCGCCAAGGCGGGAGTCACCGTCGAGAACGCCTGGGAGCGCGAACTGATGGACCAGATGCGTCCGAGCAACGACCTGTGGCGGTCGATGGCCCGGCGCACGATGGCCCGCTGAAATAGACAGCTGAATTGACCACTCACCACCAGTCGACCCGGGGGAAACCCCGGGTCGCTCTCGTCACCTGTGCCGACCTGGTCGACCTCGACCCGGACGATCGGCTGGTCCTCGCCCCGCTCGCCGCCCGTGACGTCGCCGTCGCCACCGTGGTCTGGGACGACCCCGACGTCGACTGGGCCTCCTACGACCTGGTCGTGCTCCGCTCACCCTGGGACTACGCGCTCCGCCGTGACGAGTTCGTGGCCTGGGCGGCCACCGTTCCGGCGCTGGTCAACCCGGCCGACGTGGTCCGTTGGAACACCGACAAGCGGTACCTCGCCGAGCTGAGCGCCGCCGGGGTGCCAACCGTGCCGACGTCGTGGATCGCGTCGGGGGAGAGCTGGCAACTGCCCGCCGAGACCGGCGAGTACGTGCTCAAGCCCGCGGTCAGCGCGGGCAGCCAGGACACCGGCCGGTACGACCTCGCCGACCCGGAGCACCGCGACTTGGCCGTCGCGCACGTCCGCCGGCTCTCCGCGGCCGGCCGGGTGACCATGGTCCAGCCGTACCTTCGCGCCGTGGACACCGAGGGCGAGACGGCACTGCTCTTCCTGGCCGGCCCGGACGGGCTCGCGTTCAGCCACGCGATCCGCAAGGGTCCGATGCTGACCGGGCCGGACCTCGGCCCGGACGGGCTCTACAAGGCCGAAGAGATCACCGCCCGCGCCGCCCGACCCGAACAACTGGCGGTGGCCGAGCAGACCCTCGCGATGGTGCCCGGCGGCACCCGACAGCTCCTCTACGCCCGAGTCGACCTCATCCCCGGCCCGAACGGCGAGCCGGTCCTGGTCGAGCTGGAGCTGACCGAACCGTCGCTCTTCATCGGGTACGCGGACGGCGCCCCCGACCGCCTCGCCACCGCGATCACCACCCACCTGGCCCGCACCGCCTGACTCCCCGGCCCAGCGCTACGCGGCCGTTCGCGACTGTCGTGCCCCGCAGCGCGACTGTCGTTCCACCGCAATGTCGCTGCGGCGCCGCCGCCCTGCGCCGTCGCGCGGTGCCGCCAAGTTCCGCGCAACTTCGGTGAAGTTGTGTCTCAGCACGCCAGGACCCAGCACTTTTCCCGAAGCTGCGCGGATCTTGCGCCCGTGGGGAACGCCCGCGCCGGCAAGATCGCGCAAGTTCCTGGTTGTCAACACCGTTGCGTTAGCGATCGGTTGCTGGGCGCAAGGGCACGGTGAACCCAGGTCCGTCACTCCAGAAACGCCCCGCCCGCGCCGATCTTGCAGTTTCGGTGGCCGATATCTGCGGAATACCCTCTTATGTCGCGACAGTAAACGCAAGATCGCGGAGGAGGGGCAGCCTGCCCTCGTCGGTGATGGAGTTACGGTGCCTGGTTGGCTCGATGCGGGCACTTTGCCACCCACCACAACTCCATGATTGACGGGACGGTAACGCAACGGTGTTGTCCTGGTTGTAGTGGTATCGGCGCGTTGGTGAGGCCATTACATCCTGGTTCGAGCATGACCGTGGCGGCGGTGAGTGCCCCACACCCCGCTCGTGGTTCTCCTGGGGGCGGTGTTCGTCGTCAAGATCCGCGCACTATCAGGGATGTTGCTGTCTCTGGCGTGTCGGAGGCGAGCAACATCCGGGAAGTTGCGTGGATCTTGGGCGCGGGGCGCGGGGCGCGGGGCGCGGGGCGCGGGGCGCGGGGCGCGGGGCGCGGGGCGCGGGGCGCGGGGCGCGGGGCGCGGGGCGCGGGTTAGGCGGTGACCGGGACCGGGGTGGCGGCGTCGGTCGGGGTGGCCGTAGGTGCCGGCGTGACCGGGTGGCGTTCCCGGGTCGACCACTGCACCGCCAGGGTGGCCAGCAGCACCAGGCAGGAGCCGAGCATGTGCGCGCCGACCAGGAGAGCCGGCACGTGGGTGAAGTACTGCACGAAGCCGATCACGCCCTGACCCAGCTCCACGGCGACCAGGATGATCGCGGCGCGGGTGGCCCGCTGCGCACCGACGGCGCGGAACGCGAAGATGAGCGCCACCGAGAGACCGACCAGGAGGAAGACCGCGTCGGCGTGCACCTGGGAGATCGACTCCGGGTCCAGGCCGTTGCGGGCGGCGCCGTGGTCGCCGGCGTGCGGGCCGCTGCCGGTGACCCAGGTGCCGATGACCAGCACGGCGATGCTGACGCCGGTGGTGATCCGGGCCAGCGCGCGCAGCGGTGCGGGCACCACGGTCACCGCCGGGCCGTCGGGGTCGCCGATGCGCCGCCAGAGGGCGTACGCGGCGGCGATCACCGCCATCGAGGCGAGGAAGTGCAGGCCGACCACCCAGGGGTTGAGGTTGGTCAGCACGGTGATGCCACCGACCACCGCCTGGGCGGGAATGCCCAGGAACACCGCGACGGCCAGCGCGAGGAGCCCGGGCCGACGCGGCCGGTGGGCCAGTACGGCCAGCACGGTGGCCAGCGCGATGAGGCCCACCGCGAAGGTCAGCATCCGGTTGCCGAACTCGATCACCCCGTACACGCCCATCTCGGGGGTGGTGACGTACGAATCGTCGGTGCACCGGGGCCAGGTGGGGCAGCCGAGGCCCGACGCGGTCAACCGGACGGCCCCGCCGGTGACGACGATGCCCACGTTCGCGATGATCGAGGCGAGCGCGAGGCGGCGCAGCAGGGTGCCGGAGACCGGACGGACGATTCGGTTCACGGCGCAAATCCTACGCACCGTAGTGATCGAGCTTCGTCCGACTCCGTCGGCTCGGTGGTTCGGATCACCGGGGCCCGGGTTTGCGACCCTCCGGGTAATTACGTAACGTTGGCGTTGTGAAAAACGCGGCGGCGCTCTCCGGGCACCAGTCGGCGGCCGTCCCGGCCGTCGGTGCGTCCGCGTCCGCGCCCGTCGTGGCCACCCCGGCCGCCCTTGCCGGCGCGGCGGCGGCCGAGATCTCCACCCGGGATCGGGTCACCCAGTTGCTGCTGGAGCAGGGTGCGACCACCGCCGCTCAGCTTGGCGCGGCCCTCGGGCTCAGCCCGGCGGCGATCCGTCGGCACCTGGACGCGATGCTCGCGGACGGTGACGTCTACGCCCGCGAGCAGACCGTGCAGGGCAGCCGTGGTCGGGGTCGCCCGGCCAAGGTGTTCCTGCTGACCGAGGCCGCTCGGGTCCGCTGTGGCACACACCACTACGACAACATGGCCACCGCCGCGTTGCGCTGGATCGCCCGCAGTGGCGGCTCGGGCGCGGTCGAGGCGTTCGCCACCGAGCAGGTGTCCGCCCTCGAGTCCCGTTGTCGGACGGCCATGGAGGACGCCGGCGACGACCCTCTAGCCCGAGCCGAGGCACTCGCCGCCGCGCTCACGGCCGAGGGTTACGCTGCCAACGCGTCCACGATCGCCTCCGGCGGCCAGCTCTGTCAGCACCACTGCCCGGTGGCGCACGTGGCCGCCGAGTTTCCCCAGCTGTGCGAGGCCGAGACTGCGGTTATCTCCCGCCTGGTCGGCACCCACGTGCAGCGTCTGGCCACCATCGCGCACGGCGACGGGGTGTGCACCACGCACATCCCGGCCCAGCCGGGCCGCGCTCAATCCGGTAATCCCGTCACCACTGTGAGGACAGATAGATGACCGAGCAGATCGTCCAGCCCCTGACCCAGGAAGAGCAGCTCGCCGCCCTGGGCCGGTACGAGTACGGCTGGTCCGACCCGGACGCCGCCGGGGCGGTCGCCCAGCGCGGCATCAACGAGGCGGTGGTGCGGGACATCTCGGCCAAGAAGAACGAGCCGGAGTGGATGCTCGACCTGCGGCTGAAGGGCCTGCGGCTGTTCGGCCGTAAGCCGATGCCGGCCTGGGGCGCGGACCTCACCGGGATCGACTTCGACAACATCAAGTACTTCGTGCGGTCCACCGAGAAGCAGGCCACCAGCTGGGAGGACCTGCCCGAGGACATCAAGAACACCTACGACCGGCTGGGCATCCCGGAGGCGGAGAAGCAGCGGCTGGTCGCCGGTGTCGCGGCGCAGTACGAGTCGGAGGTCGTCTACCACAAGATCCGTGAGGACCTTGAGGAGCAGGGCGTCCTCTTCCTCGACACCGACACGGCGCTGCGCGAGCACGAGGACGTCTTCAAGGAGTACTTCGGCACGGTGATCCCGGTCGGCGACAACAAGTTCGCCGCCCTGAACACCTCCGTGTGGTCCGGTGGTTCGTTCATCTACGTGCCGAAGGGCGTGCACGTGGAGATCCCGCTGCAGGCGTACTTCCGGATCAACACGGAGAACATGGGCCAGTTCGAGCGGACGTTGATCATCGTCGACGAGGGTGCGTACGTGCACTACGTCGAGGGTTGCACCGCGCCGCTCTACTCCTCCGACTCGCTGCACAGCGCGGTCGTGGAGATCATCGTCAAGAAGAACGCGCGCTGCCGCTACACGACCATCCAGAACTGGTCGAACAACGTCTACAACCTGGTGACCAAGCGCGCCGTCTGCCACGAGGGCGCGACCATGGAGTGGGTTGACGGCAACATCGGCTCCAAGGTGACCATGAAGTACCCGGCGGTCTACATGACCGGTGAGCACGCCAAGGGTGAGGTCCTCTCGGTGGCGATGGCCGGCGAGGGTCAGCACCAGGACGCCGGCGCCAAGATGGTGCACGCCGCGCCGCACACCTCCTCGACCATCGTGTCGAAGTCGATCGCCCGGGGCGGCGGCCGCACCTCGTACCGGGGCCTGGTGCAGGTGCTGGAGGGTTCGCACCACAGCCGGAGCACGGTCAAGTGCGACGCGCTGCTGGTCGACACCATCTCCCGCTCGGACACCTACCCGTACGTCGACATCCGTGAGGACGACGTGTCGATGGGGCACGAGGCGACCGTCTCCAAGATCAGCGACGACCAGCTCTTCTACCTGATGAGCCGGGGCCTGAGCGAGGACGAGGCGATGGCCATGATCGTGCGCGGCTTCATCGAGCCGATCGCCAAGGAGCTCCCGATGGAGTACGCGCTGGAGCTCAACCGCCTGATCGAGCTTCAGATGGAGGGTGCGGTCGGCTGACGCCGCCGCTCCCGCGGGGCGGGCCGGAACGTCGGTCCGCCACACCAGGCCCCAACCTCGTCGTCACGGAACAGACAGACCAAGGAAGAAATGACTACCCAGGCTTCCGCGCCGCCCAGCACCAAGTCGCAGGCGCTGCGCTCGTACGACGTCGCCGACTTCCCGGCCCTCACCGGCCTGGAGGAAGAGTGGCGTTTCACCCCGCTCAAGCGCCTCCGCGGCCTGGCCACGGCGGGCACGTCCGCCGCCACCGGTCGGGGCGTCACGGTGGAGCACGAGACCCTGCCGGCCGGGGTGTCGGTGCGGCTCGTCGAGCCGACCGACGCCCGTGTCGCGTCGGTGCTCGTGCCGGTCGACCGGCTCAGCGCGCTGGCGCACGGTGGGGCGGCGCGGGTCGCCCTGGTCGAGGTGGCGGCCGAGGCCGTGGTGTCCGAGCCGGTGGTCGTGCGGCTGCTGGGTGCGTTCCCCGAGGAGCTCTCCTTCGCCCGCACCCAGGTGCAGGTGGGTCGGTTCGCGGAGGCGACCGTCGTGTTCTCCCAGGAGGGCTCGGTCACGTTGGCCGACAACGTCGAGGTCTCCGTGGCCGATGGGGCGAAGCTGACCCTGGTCACCGTCGCGGACTGGGCCGACGACGCGGTGCAGGCGCAGCACCTCAAGATCAAGCTCGGTCGGGACGCCCGCGTGACGCACGTCCAGGTCAGCCTCGGCGGTGACCTGGTCCGGCAGTACACCTCCGTGGAGTACACCGGCCGGGGTGGCGAGGCCGAGCTGTACGGCGTCTACTTCGCCGACTCGGGCCAGCACCTGGAGCACCGCCAGCTCGTGGACCACAGCGTGCCGGACTGCCGCAGCTACGTCGGGTACCGGGGCGCTCTGCAGGGCGAGGACGCGCACACCGTCTGGGTGGGCGACGTGCTGATCCGGGCCGAGGCGACCGGCACCGACACGTACGAGATCAACCGGAACCTGCTGCTCACCGATGGCGCGCGGGCGGACTCCGTACCCAATCTGGAGATCGAGACCGGCGAGATCGCCGGTGCCGGCCACGCCAGCGCGACCGGCCGCTTCGACGACGAGCAGCTGTTCTACCTGATGGCCCGGGGCATTCCGGAGAGTGAGGCCCGCCGTCTGGTGGTCCGTGGTTTCTTCGCCGAGCTGATCAACAAGATCCCGGTGGAGCAGCTGCGCGAGCACCTCGGCGACGCGATCGAGGCCCGGCTGACCAAGGCGGGCGCCTGATGATCCGACTCTGCTCCACCGAGGATGTGCCGAAGGGCACCGCGATCAGCGCGGACGTCGACGGCACTCCGATCGCCCTGGTGCACGGCGAGGACGGCAACTTCTACGCCGCGTACGACGAGTGCTCGCACGCCTCGGTCGCGCTCTCCGAGGGCGAGGTCGACGGCTGCACGCTCGAGTGTTGGCTGCACGGCTCGCGCTTCGACCTGCGTACCGGTGAGCCGACCGGGCTGCCCGCCACCGAACCCGTCCCCGTCTACCCCGTCGAAGTCCGCGACGGCGACATCTACCTCAGCCTGACGCCGAGTAATGGAGTGACCCGATAATGAGCACCCTGGAGATCCGCGACCTGAAGGTGTCGGTCAAGCTGCCCGAGGGTGAGCTCAAGCCGATCCTGGCCGGCGTCGACCTGACCGTCCGCTCCGGTGAGACCCACGCGATCATGGGCCCGAACGGTTCCGGCAAGTCCACCCTGGCGTACTCGATCGCCGGTCACCCCAAGTACGAGATCACCGGCGGCACGGTGACCCTCGACGACGAGGACGTGCTGGCCATGACGGTCGACGAGCGCGCCCGCGCCGGCCTCTTCCTGGCCATGCAGTACCCGGTCGAGGTGCCCGGCGTCTCGGTGGCGAACTTCCTGCGGACCGCGAAGACCGCCATCGACGGCGAGGCGCCGAAGCTGCGCACCTGGGGCGGTGAGCTGCGCGGCGCGATGGAGCGCCTCCAGATGGACCCGGCGTTCGCCCAGCGCAACGTCAACGAGGGCTTCTCCGGCGGTGAGAAGAAGCGGCACGAGATCGTCCAGCTGGAGCTGCTCAAGCCGAAGATCGCCATCCTCGACGAGACCGACTCCGGTCTCGACGTGGACGCGCTGCGCGTGGTCAGCGAGGGCGTCAACCGGGTCCGGGACACCGGCGACACCGGCGTGCTGCTGATCACCCACTACACCCGGATCCTGCGCTACATCAAGCCGGACTTCGTGCACGTCTTCGTGGCCGGCCGGATCGTCGAGCAGGGCGGCCCGGAGCTGGCCGACAAGCTTGAGGCCGAGGGCTACGAGCGGTACGCCGCCGGGGCCGGCACGGCCAAGGCCTGAGCGGGAGAGGCGCTGCCGAGATGACCAGCATCGCGATCCCTTCCGGGATGCCGCAGTACGACGACGTGCCACGCTTCGACGTGGCCCGGGTGCGCGCCGACTTCCCGATCCTCGATCGGGAGATCAACGGACACCCGCTGGTCTACCTCGACAGCGCCAACACCTCGCACAAACCCCGGCAGGTGCTCGACGTGCTCGACGAGCACTACGCACGGCACAACGCCAACGTGTCGCGCTCGGTGCACACCCTGGGCACCGAGGCCACCGAGGCGTACGAGGGGGCGCGGGCGAAGGTCGCCGCGTTCATCCACGCGCCGAGCGTCGACGAGGTGGTGTTCACGAAGAACTCCACCGAGGCGATCAACATCGTGGCGTACGCCTTCTCGAACGCCTCGCTGCGTCCGGACGCCGACCCCCGGTTCCGGCTCGGCCCCGGCGACGAGGTGGTGATCTCCGAGATGGAGCACCACTCGAACATCGTCCCGTGGCAGCTGCTCTGCGAGCGCACCGGCGCGACGCTGCGCTGGTTCCCGGTCACCGACCAGGGCCGACTGGACGAGTCGGGCCTGGAGGACCTGGTCACCGAACGGACGAAGATCGTCTCGCTGGTGCACATGTCCAACATCCTCGGCACGGTCAACGCCACCTCGCGGATCACCGCGCGGGTCCGCGAGGTGGGCGCGCTGCTGCTGCTGGACTGCTCGCAGTCGGTGCCGCACCTGCCCATCGACGTGGTCGACCTGGACGCCGACTACATCGTCTTCACCGGGCACAAGATGTGCGGTCCGACCGGGATCGGCGTGCTCTGGGGTCGGGGTGAGCTGCTGGCAGCCATGCCGCCGGTCTTCGGCGGCGGTTCGATGATCGAGACGGTCACCATGGCCCGCTCGACGTTCGCCGCGCCGCCGGCCCGCTTCGAGGCCGGCACCCCGCCGATCGCCGAGGCGGTCGCGCTCGGTGCGGCGGTCGACTACCTGACCGGCATCGGAATGCGGGCCATCCAGTGGCACGAGAAGGAGCTGACGGCGTACGCGCTGGACGCCCTCGGCTCGGTGCCCGACCTGCGGATCTTCGGCCCGACCGTGCCGGTGGGCCGGGGTGGCACCATCTCGTTCGCGCTGGGTGACGTGCACCCGCACGACGTGGGTCAGGTGCTCGACTCGCTCGGCGTGCAGGTGCGGGTGGGCCACCACTGTGCCAAGCCGGTGTGCAGCCGGTTCGGCGTCCCGGCCATGACCCGGGCCTCGTTCTACCTCTACACCACCACCGAGGAGATCGACGCTCTGGTGGCCGGTCTGGAGCAGGTGCGGAAGGTGTTCGACTGATGCAGCTCGACCAGCTCTACCAGGAGATCATCCTGGACCACTACAAGCGCCCGCACGGGCGTGGCCTCCGCGCCGCCGACGACTCGGGCGACCGGGTCGCGGAAGCGCACCACGTCAACCCGACCTGCGGTGACGAGGTCACCGTCCGGGTGGCCACCGACGGCGACGTGCTGCACGACATCTCGTACGACGGGATGGGCTGCTCGATCAGCCAGGCGTCGGCGAGCGTGCTGCACGAGTTGCTGCGTGGCCGAGGCGCTGGGGAAGCATTCGAGGTGCACGAGGCGTTCGTGGAGTTGATGTCCGGGCGTGGCCAGGTCACGCCGGATGAGGACGTACTCGGTGACGGGGTTGCTTTCGCGGGTGTGGCCCGTTACCCCGCCCGGGTCAAGTGCGCGCTGCTGCCGTGGATGGCGTTCAAGGACGCCGCGGCACGCGCCGGTGTGGGCGCGAGCCCGGAGGTGAAGGCATGAGCGAGAACACCGCTACTGAGGCGACGCCGGAGGCCGGTGACACCACCGTGGTGCCGCAGACCGACGCCGTGACGACCGACGGCACCGGTGACGCCGCCGCCCCTGCGGGCGGCGTCAGCAAGGCGATGATCGCCGACATCGAGGAGGCGATGAAGGACGTCGTCGACCCGGAGCTTGGCATCAACGTGGTCGACCTGGGTCTGGTGTACGGCGTGCACGTCGACGACGAGAACGTCGCCACCCTGGACATGACGCTCACCTCGGCGGCCTGCCCGCTGACCGACGTGATCGAGGACCAGGCCCGGCAGGCGTTGACCACCGGCCCCGGTGGCGGCCTGGTCAACGACATTCGGATCAACTGGGTGTGGCTCCCGCCGTGGGGTCCGGACAAGATCACTGACGAGGGTCGGGACCAGCTCCGTTCCCTCGGCTTCAACGTCTGACCCGACTTCGTTCCACCTCTGTCGAGCGCGGTGCCCGTTTGGGCGCCGCGCTCGATTCGTTGGACCCCAACGTGAACAAGTAGTGGAACGGATCGTTCCGGTCTGCTATTCTGATCGTAGAACGGAGCGGAACATTCCGTTCACAAGTGAGCGGGTTCGCCCCGCTCGGCGGGGTCGGCGGAGAGGGTCGGGACAATGAGTGAGTTGGCAGCTGGACAGTGGCGGATCGTGCTCGACGAGGCGCACAGGGCGCTCCGGACGACCGCCGAGGGCATCCCGGCCGACGGCTGGGACCTGCCCACTCCGTGCGAGCGGTGGACGGTCACCCAGGTGCTCCAGCACGCGACCGGCGACCAGATGGCCTTCGCGGCGGCGATCGTCGGCGGGGCGGGGCCGGCGGAGGACCCGTTCGCGCCCTCCGGCCGGATCGAGGGGGACAAGCTGATCGGGCTGCGCGCCGCCCTCGACGCATCCGCCCACGCCTGGGCGGGCGTCGCCGACGACGATCCGCAGGTGCTGACGCCGCTGCCCGTGGGTCCGCTGCCGGCCCCGGTGGGTGCCGTCGCGTGCGCTCTCGACGCGGCGGTGCACGCCTGGGACATCGCGGTGGCCACCGGTCAGCCATCCCCCCTCCACGACGACCTGGCTCGCCCCCTGCTGGAGGTCGCCCGGCAGATCGTCGAGCCGTTGCGGACCTACGGCGCGTACGCCCCGGCGCTCGACCCCGGTGCGGAGGCCGACGACGTCAGCGCCGTGCTCTCCTACCTCGGCCGCGACCCCCAGTGGTCCGCAGCGCGGCTCTAGACGGGTCGGCCGACCCCGAACAACCCAAGATCACGCTCGATCCTTGATGTAGTGGCATCGGCGCGTCGCCGAGGCCACTACATCCTGGTTCGAGCGCTGGGCGCGGGGAAATTCGGTGGCGGGGTCGGGGAGGCGGCGCGGAGGATGCGCGTGTGATTGAGGCGTACCCGATTCAGGCCCCTGTCCGTGCGGCGACTGCCGTGCGCCGACAGCGGCCGACTCGTGGCCGGGCCTCGACCACGCACCGACGACCGTGAGCGGGGCGTTCCTCGCCGGCCTGGTCGCCGGCTACGGCGTCGCCATTCCCGTCGGCGCGATCGCGATTCTCATCCTGGGGCTCAGCGCCCGTACCTCGTTTCGGGTCGGTGCGGCCGCGGCGCTCGCCGTGGCGACGGCCGACGGGCTCTACGCGGCCGTCGCCGCGCTCGGCGGCGCTGGTCTGGCCGACGTCATCGCGCCGGTCGCCGGCCCGCTGCGGGTGGTCGCCGCCATGGTCCTGCTGGGGCTCGCCGGGCACGGCCTCTGGCGAACCTGGTCGGCGCACCGCGCGCAGCGACCACCGATCGCACGCGCCGGTCGGGGCATGAGCACTCCGGGGCGGGCCTACGCGGCGCTGCTCGGGTTGACCCTGCTGAACCCGATGACGGTGCTCTACTTCACCGCGCTGGTACTCGGTCGCCGGAACACGGCCGAGTCGGGTGTCGCCCCCATGGCGCTCTTCGTGGCCGGGGTGTTCCTGGCGTCGGCGAGCTGGCAACTGGTCATCGCCGGCGGCGGCACGGTGGTCGGCCGGGCGCTGACCGGGCCGCGTGGTCGGCTGGTCACCGGCCTGGTCTCCAGCGCGCTCATCGCCGCGCTGGCGGTGGTCGCGCTGCTGCCCGGCTGAGCGGCGACCACGCGGACGGTCCGGCCCGGATCGTGACGCCCGACGGTCCGAGCCGGCCCGCTGTGCCGTACGGTCGGGCGGTGACCAGTCGACCCGCAGCCGGCGGAGGGCGGTGGGTCGAGGTCGACCCGGCCCGCGTCGGCCGCTGGGTGGAGGGCTTCGCCGACCGGCACGGCCCGCCCACCACCAGCGTGCGGGAGTACGGCCTGCTGCTCGCCGCCCCGGACGGGGCGACCGCCGAGCTGTACGCCCCACCGGGTGCGCCGGCCGGCGCGGACGTGGCCGGGTTCGTGGCCGCCGCCGTGCTGCCCCGCCGGATCGGCCTGCTGCTGGCCCGCAAGGGCGCGGTCGCGATCGGAGTGGCCGAAGGCGCCGATCTGGTCGTCTCCAAGGTGGACACCCGGTACGTGCAGGGGCGCACCGCCGCGGGGGGCTGGTCGCAGCACCGGTTCGCCCGTCGGCGCGACAACCAGGCGAAGGCGGCGTTGGGCGATGCGGCGGACCTGGCCGTACGGCTGCTGTTGCCGGAGGCGGCGAGGCTCGCCGCGCTGGTCTGTGGCGGTGACCGGCGGGCGGTGGACGGGGTGCTGGCCGACCGGCGGTTGGCCCCGCTCGTGCCATTGCGGGCGGAGCGGTTGCTCGACGTGCCGGAGCCCCGGCACGCGGTGCTGGTCGCGGCGGTGGGCGCGGCCCGCGCGGTACGGATCCTGGTGCGCGACCCCGACTGACCTCGGCGTTCGCTGGCGGCGTCGGCGGGGAGACGACCGCCACGCAAAACGGGGTTCCCGCCGTGCTGCCCGGCTGGCGGCCGGAGGATGGGCGCGTGGAGTTCCTGGTTGACATGGTGACGACGGTTCCGCAGGGAACGTCGGACGACGAGGTCGCGAACATGCGCGCGCGAGAGGCGGCACGCTCGGCCGAGCTGACGGCGCAGGGCAGCCTGCTGCGGCTGTGGCGGCCGCCGCTGGCGCCGGGGGAGTGGCGTACCTGGGGGCTGTTCCAGGCCGACGGCGCCGATGAGCTGGAAGCCGTGCTCGCGTCGATGCCGCTGCGTGCCTGGCGGCGCGAGACCGTGACGCCGTTGACGCCGCACCCGAACGACCCGGGTCAGCCACCTCGTTGAGCCTGGGGCTCGCCCCGTTCGTGGGGCAGCTCGACAGGCACGCAACGGGGCACGTCCGTCAGCAGGGAGGCATCATGTCCGAGGCGCAGATTCTGCGTACCGTCCTCGACCGGTGGAAGTCGGCGGTCGACGCCCACGAGCCCGATCGGGTCGCCGCCTGCTTCACAGGTACGACATCCGGGAGATCCGTCGTCTCGCCGACGACCTGGTCCTCGGCTAACAGATCGGGGCAGGCCCGCCGAGCGACCTGCCACGATCGTTCACGACATCAGAGCTGGTCGGTGCCGAAGGTGTCGCAGGTCTTCGGGTCGCCGCGGTCGTAGCCCTGCTGGAACCAGCGCTGCCGCTGCGCGGAGGTGCCGTGGGTGAACTGGTCGGGGTTGACCTGCCCGCCGGAGCGCTCCTGGATGCTGTCGTCGCCGATCGCCTCGGCGGCCTGCACCGCCTCGCTGATGTCGGCCTGGGTGATCGACTTGAAGAGCGGTTCCTGGCCGGTCTTGTCCTTGCTCTCGGTGGCGTGCTTGGCCCAGGCGCCGGCGTAGCAGTCGGCCTGCAACTCCAGCCGTACGGAGGCGGAGCGGGGGCCGCTCTGGTCGCCCTGGCCGGCCTTCTCGTTGGTGCCGAGCAGGTTCTGGATGTGGTGGCCGTACTCGTGGGCGAGCACGTAGGGCTGGGCGAACTCACCCTTGGCGCCGAACCGCGACGCCAGCTCGTCGTAGAAGCTCAGGTCGATGTACACCTGCTTGTCGGCGGGGCAGTAGAACGGCCCGACGCCCGAGTCGGCCTGCCCGCAGCCGGTGTTCACGGCGGCCTGGAAGAAGTTGGTGTCGGTCGGCTCGTACTTCCCGTTGCCCAGCTCCGGGTACGCCTGCTGCCAGTAGGCCTGGATGCTGTTGACGTAGAGCAGGTTGCGGCAGCGCGCGTCGTCGAGGCGTTCGGGGTTGTCGCGGGAGCAGAGCTGCTCCAGGTCGGTGCCGCCGGCCTGCCCGCCCTCGTCGCCGTTGGTCATCGCGTTGAGGCCGAACCCGCCGCCGAGCAGGGCGACGAGGACGGCGACCACGATGCCGATGATGCCGCCCCGACCGCCGCCGCCGGGGATGGGGATGCCGATGCCGCCGCCCGATCCGCCGCCCCGACCCAGGTCGTTGGCCTGGGAGGTGTCGAGCTCGGCCCGCTCGTTGAGTTCCATGCTGACCCCGATCGCCGTATGCCGGTGAATGTCGTCTGTGTGTGGGTTTCGTCGCGTAGCTGCCGGACGGGGTCCGGACAGGCGTTCCGGTACCCGATGATCTTGATCGGTAATCCGGGCGGGCCGTCCGACGGCGCCCGGTACACTTGTCGGGTGCTGCGCTGCGAAGGCTGAACCGCCCCGCGCCGTCGGGCCCCTTGAGCCCGCCGGCCGTTTCGCGTGCCCCGAGTCAGCCTTCCAGACCCCGAGAGCGAGCCCGCAATCATGATCACTGCCACCGGCCTGGAACTGCGTGCCGGTTCCCGCATCCTGCTGTCCGACACCACTCTGCGCGTTCAGCCCGGTGACCGGATCGGCCTGGTCGGTCGCAACGGCGCCGGCAAGACCACCACGCTGAAGGTGCTCGCCGGCGAGGGGCAGCCGTACGGCGGCCAGATCGACCAGCGCAGCGCCATCGGCTACCTGCCGCAGGACCCACGCACCGGTGACCTGGAGGTCACCGGACGCGACCGGGTGCTCTCCGCCCGCGGCCTGGACGTCCTGATGGCGCAAATGCAGGAGATCGAGGCCCGCCTCGCCGAGGACGCCGACGAGAAGCTGGTCCGTCGCTACGGCGCGCTGGAGGACCAGTTCGCCGCCCTGGGCGGGTACGCGGCCGAGGCCGAGGCCGCCCGGATCTGCGCCAACCTCGGCCTACCGGACCGGGCGCTCGCGCAGACCATCGGCACCCTCTCCGGTGGTCAGCGCCGGCGCATCGAGCTGGCTCGGATCCTGTTCCGCGACGCCGGTGAGAACGGCGGCGGCATCCTGCTGCTCGACGAGCCGACCAACCACCTCGACGCCGACTCGATCACCTGGCTGCGCGGCTTCCTCGCCAACCACAAGGGTGGCCTGATCGTGATCTCCCACGACGGCGCGCTGCTGGAGTCGGTGGTCAACAAGGTCTGGTTCCTCGACGCCACCCGTTCCGTGATCGACGTGTATAACCTGGGCTGGAAGGCATACCTCGAGGCTCGCGAGACCGACGAGCGACGCCGCCGCCGGGAGCGGGCCAACGCGGAGAAGAAGGCCGGCGCGCTGATGGCGCAGGCCGACAAGATGCGGGCCAAGGCCACCAAGACGGTGGCCGCGCAGAACATGGCCCGCCGTGCCGAGAAGCTGATCTCCGGCCTGGAGGAGGTACGGGTCGCCGACCGGATCGCCAAGGTGCGCTTCCCCAGCCCCGCGCCGTGCGGCAAGACCCCGCTCACCGCGACCGGCCTCTCCAAGTCGTACGGCTCACTGGAGATCTTCACCGACGTCAACGTGGCGGTCGACCGGGGTTCCCGGGTGGCCATCCTCGGGCTCAACGGCGCCGGCAAGACGACCCTGCTGCGGATGCTCGGCGGGCTGCTCAGCCCGGACACCGGCGAGGTGCACGCGGGGCACGGCCTGCGACTGGGCTACTACGCCCAGGAGCACGAGACGCTGGACGTGGAGCGGACCGTGCTGGAGAACATGCGGGCCGCCGCCGTCGAGCAGTCCGACACCGACCTGCGCAAGATTCTCGGCGCGTTCCTCTTCTCCGGTGACGACGTGAACAAGCCGGCCGGCGTGCTCTCCGGCGGCGAGAAGACCCGGCTGGCGCTGTCCACCCTGGTCTGTTCCGGCGCCAACGTGCTGCTGCTCGACGAGCCGACGAACAACCTCGACCCGGTCAGCCGCGAGCAGGTCCTCGACGCCATCGCCAACTACCCCGGTGCGATCGTCCTGGTCACCCACGACCCGGGTGCCGTGCTGGCGCTCAAGCCGGACCGGGCCATCCTGTTGCCCGACGGTGACGAGGACGCCTGGAGCGACGACCTGCTCGAGCTGGTCGAGCTGGCCTGACCGAGGCCGGCTCGGCCCGCTCGCCGGCTCGGCGTGCCCTCAACCGAGCAGGTCGACCAGTCGGCCGAGCACGCCGGAGCCGACCAGGATAACCAGCCCGATGGCGATGAAGATCGTCGGTACCAGCCAGGCGCCGGCGCGCTCGACCAGCCGGACCACCCTGCGGTGCCGGCCCAGCCAGGCCCCGACCACGCACCACAGCGCGATCAGCACCACGAAGATCAGGAGGAACGCCGCGCTGTCGGCCACCCCGAGGGCCCGGAAGACGGGGACGTAGACGGCGACGTTGTCGGCACCGTTCGCGATCGTCACCCCGGCAACGCCGAGCGCTCCGGTGACCACCGCCGGTGCCTCGTCATCGTCCGAACTCCGCAAGGCGCGTACGCCGAGCGCGATCGGGAGCAGGCCGAGCAGCCCGGTCCACGGGTCGGGCACCACCAGGAGCCCACCCGCGATCACCGCACTGGCCAATGCGAGCGCGCCGATGCCGAGGTATTGCCCGGCGACAATTTCCCAGGTGCGGGGTTGGCCGGTGGTGCGGGCCGCGACGAAGAACAGCGTCAGGATGACGATGTCGTCGATGTCGGTCGCGGCGAAGACCACGGCCGCCGCGCCCGCGGTGCTCAGCAGGTCGATCACGACCGAAGGGTACGGGTCGTCGGCAGCGGTCAGCGCCCGGCGGTGGTACGCCCGGAGGCCGCGACGGGCCCGATCGCCAGGATCACCCTATCGGGAAGCTGACATTGCTTAGCGTGTCGGTTGGCGAAGAGTTGATATCTGGCGCATGATCGTTCGAGGCGGTCTAATAGGTGGGACCGTATCCGAACCGCACAGTCTGGGACGTGAGGACACAGCATGGCAGCCACTGGCACAGCCACCAGCACTGAGAAGGGTCGCCGGATCGTCGGAGCCGAGCGTCAGACGCTCGCCAAGGACCTGGTAAAGCGGTACACCTCGGGGGAGAGCATCCGCGCGTTGGCGGCCTCGACCGGCCGTTCCTACGGGTTCATCCACCGAGTGCTCACCGAGTCCGGGGTGCAGCTGCGTCAGCGCGGTGGTGCCCGGCGCCGCAAGAAGGCGTGACCCGCCCCCCAGCGTCGTCCACCAGCGCCGCGCCCCGGGACGTCCGGTGACCGCCGAGACGACCGGGGTTCGGCTGACCTGCGACGGGCCGGTCGCCACGGTGACGTTGTGCCGGCCCGACGTGCTCAATGCCCAGACGCCCGCGATGTGGCGAGCGATGAGCGACTTCTCCCGCGACCTGCCCGGCGACGTGCGGGTGGTGGTGGTCCGTGGTGAGGGTCGCGCGTTCTCCGCCGGTCTCGATCTCGCGGTCGCTGGCGCCTCCGGCCCGGGGTCGTTCGCCGAGTTGGCCACGCTGCCCGAGCAGGAGTGCGCCGAGCGCATCGCGGAGTTCCAGGCCGGTTTCACCTGGCTGCACCGGCCGGATGTCGTCTCGATCGCGGCCGTGCAGGGCCACGCGATCGGCGCCGGCTTCCAGCTCGCGCTCGCCTGTGACCTGCGAGTGCTGTCCACGGACGCGAAGCTGTCGATGGCCGAGGTGACCCTTGGCCTGGTGCCCGACCTGGCCGGCACGAAGCGCCTCGTCGAGTTGGTCGGCTACGCGCGAGCGTTGGAGATCTGTGCGACCGGCCGCCGGTTGGACGCCGCCGAGGCGGACCGGATCGGGCTGGCCACCCTGGTCGTGCCGCCGGCCGAGCTGGACGGCGCGGTGCGGGACCTGACCGCCGGTCTGCTCTCCGGGGCCCGCGACGCGGTGGTGGAGATCAAGGCGTTGCTGGCCGGTGCGGCCGGACGGTCGCACGCCGACCAGCAGCGTGCCGAGCGGGAGGCGCAGACCCGTCGGCTGCGCGACCTCGCCGGCAGGGGAGAATAGGTAAGGACCGCACGGGAAGATACGGGTTACGACCGAGGTTGTCACACTCGTCGGGAGAATTGGCCTGACGGTGCGGTCTGCCCGACAACCCGGAGGTGAGCGATGTCCAACCCGATGTCCGGCGGTGGCATGGCCGGGTGGAGCATGCTCCGGTCGATGCGCAACCGCGACGAGGTCTCCACCCACCGGCTCAAGCGGGGAGTGGCCCGCCGCATCGTCGCCTTCGCCCAGCCCTACCGGCGCGACATCGTCGTCTTCCTGGCCACCGTCGTGTTGGCCGCCATCATCGGCGTGGCCACTCCGGTGCTCGCCGGCGACGTGATCAACGCGATCAACCGGGGCGGCGCCGAGGCCGGCCGGCTCGTGGTGCGGCTGGCCCTGTTCATCGCCGCGCTGGCGGTCGCCGACGCGCTGCTGTCGCTGGCCCAACGGTGGTATTCCGCCCGCATCGGCGAGGGCATCATCTTCAACCTCCGCACCCGGGTCTACGACCACGTGCAGCGGATGCCGTTGCAGTTCTTCACCCGTACCCAGACCGGTGCCCTGGTCAGCAGGCTCAACAACGACGTGCTGGGTGCCCAGCGGGCGTTCACCTCCACCCTGTCCGGTGTGGTCAGCAACGTCATCCAGTTGGTGCTCACCGCGGCGGTGATGTTCACCCTCTCCTGGCAGATCACCGCACTCTCGCTGGTCCTGCTGCCGATCTTCATCATCCCGGCCCGCCGGGTCGGTCGACGGCTGGCGGACATCACTCGCGAGGCGTACAACCTCGACGCCAAGATGAACGCCACCATGACCGAGCGGTTCGGGGTGGCCGGCGCGCTGCTGGTGAAGCTCTTCGGGCAGCCCGAGATCGAGGCCCGCCGGTTCGCCGGCCGGGCCGAGCGGGTCCGCGACATCGGCATCCAGTCCGCCATGTATTCGCGCACGTTCTTCGTGGCGATGCTGCTGGTCGCCTCACTGGCGCAGGCGCTGACCTACGGCCTCGGCGGCTGGCTCGCGGTGACCGGCGGGGTCAGCGCCGGCACCGTGGTGACGCTCGCGCTGCTGCTCACCCGCCTGTACGGGCCGCTCACCGCGCTTTCCAACGTCCGGGTGGACGTGATGAGCGCGCTGGTCTCCTTCGACCGGGTCTTCGAGGTGCTCGACCTGAAGCCGGGCATCGTGGAGAAGCCCGACGCGGTGCCGGTGCCCCGGGGGGCCGGCCGGGTGGACTTCCGCGACGTGCGATTCCGCTACCCGAGTGCCGCCGAGATCTCCCTGGCTTCGCTGGAAGAGGTCGCCACGCTCGACCGGACGGTCAACGAGCCGGTGCTCAAGGGGGTGTCGTTCAGCGTCGAGCCGGGGCAGATGGTCGCACTGGTCGGCCCGTCCGGCGCGGGCAAGTCGACCCTGTCGATGCTCATCTCCCGGATCTACGACGTCAGCGACGGGCAGGTGCTCGTCGGCGGTGTGGACGTGCGTGACGCGACGCTCGCCTCCCTGCGGGACGAGATCGGTGTGGTCACCCAGGATTCGCACCTGTTCCACGAGACGATCGCCGAGAACCTTCGCTACGCCAAGCCGGACGCCACCGACGACGAGATCTGGGCCGCACTGGCCGGAGCCCAGGTGGCCGACCTGGTTCGGGCGCTGCCCGACGGTCTGGACACCACCGTGGGCGAGCGGGGCTACCGGTTCTCCGGCGGCGAGAAGCAGCGCATCGCCATCGCGCGACTGCTGCTCAAGGCCCCGTCGATCGTGATCCTCGACGAGGCGACCGCGCACCTGGATTCGGAGAGCGAGGCGGCGGTGCAGCGGGCGCTGTCGGTGGCGCTGGCCGGGCGTACGGCCCTGGTGATCGCACACCGGCTCTCCACCGTGCGCGACGCCGACCAGATCCTGGTCCTGGACGGTGGGCGGATCGTCGAGCGGGGGCGGCACGACGAGCTGGTCGCGGTGGGCGGGCTCTACGCCGAGCTGTACCGGACCCAGTTCGCGGTCGCCGACTCGCCCACCCCGTTCGTCGACGCGACCGGCCCCGAGCCGGTGGTCATGCCGCTGGGCACCTACCGCGCCGACGAGGCGCTGCCGCCCGCCGTCGCCAACTGACGGCAACCAACCTTGGGTCGCGTCCGTCGCGGTCACTCCGGCTGGCCCCGCGCGTTGATCAACTCGGGTTCCCGGAAGTCGGGGTGTCCTGGTCGCGTCGACCGCCCGACTTCCTTGAAACCGAGTCGATCAAGGGCCCGGTAGCTCGGTCGCCGCCCGCAACTCGGCGGACGCCAGGCCCAGGGTGACCGGGGTGAAGTGCGCGTTCAGACCGCTGGGGTTGGGCAGCACCCACAGCCGGGCGTCGGCCAGCGACTCCGGCTGCGGCCCGAAGGTGGCTTTCGGCCGCTGAAAACCGATCCGGTACGCGGTCACCCCCACCACGGCCACCCAGCGCGGCCGGTACCGGGCCACCTTGTCGGTCAGGATCGCCGCGCCGTCGAGGAGTTCCTCGGTGCTCAGCTCGTCCGCGCGGGCGCTGGCCCGGGCGGCCATGTTGGTGATGCCGAGCCCGAGGGCAGGCAGCTCGTCCTGTTCGCTGGGGTGCAGCAGCCGGGGGGTGAACCCGCCCCGGTGCAGGGCGGGCCAGAACCGGTTGCCGGGTCGAGCGAAGTGCCAGCCCGTCGTCGCCGACCACAGGCCCGGGTTGATGCCGACGAAGAGCACCGCCAGCCCCGGTGCGAGCACGTCGGGAATGGTCCGATCGGCGGCGGCCGCCAGCTCCGCCCGGCTCGGTCGGGCCGTCTCTGCCGCCGCCGGGTCCGTCCGGGTGGGTCGGGCCGTCTCTGCCGTCGCCGGGTCGGTCCGGGTGGGTCGGGCCGTCTCTGCCGCCGCCGGGTCCGTCCGGGTGGGTCGGGCCGTCCCGGGCGTCGCCGTCAGGTGACGATCGGCCGGGTCCCCGGGTCCTGGCCGTCCGGTGTGCCTCGCGTTGATCGACTCGGTTTCCTGGAAGTCGGGGTGTCCTGGTCGCGTCGACCGCCCGGTTTCCTTGAAGCCGAGTCGATCAACGGCCGGGTAGTCGGGCTTGGCGTTCTCGGGCGGCGTCACGACACGGGCAGGTCGCGCCCCATCGCGGGTCACAGCCCGCGCAGCGCGCCGCCGTCGACCGGCAGGGTGATCCCGGTCAGGTAGCTGGCGGCGGGGGAGAGCACGAACGCGGCCACCCGGCCGAACTCGGCGGGGTCGCCGAGGCGGCGCAGCGGGATGCTGGCCTCCGCGTCGGTGCGGGCGCGGTCCGGGTCGCCGGTGGCGGCGAAGAGCTCCCGGTTGCGGTCGGTCAGGATGCGGCCGGGCAGCAGCCCGACCACCCGGACCCCGCGCGGGCCGTAATCGTCGGCGATGTCCTTGGCCGCACCGACCAGGCCCGGCCGTAGACCGTTGGAGATGCCCAGGCCGGGCACTGGCCCGCGGGCCGAGGTGGAGAGCACCAGCCCGATCGCGCCGCCCTCGGGCAGGACGCCGGCGACCGTGCGGACCGCGCGGATGGTGCCCAGGAAGACGGTCTCGAAGGAGAGCCGCCACTGCTCGTCGGTGATCGCCGCGGCGTTGCCCGCCGGTGGGCCACCGACCGAGATCAGCGCGCCGTCGAGCCGGCCGAAGTGTTCCCGGGCGGCGGCGACGAGCTGCCCCGGGGTCTCCGGGTCGGCCAGGTCGGCGGTCAGCCCGACGGCGCGCTCCGGACCACCCAGTCGCTCGGCGGCGGCGGCCACCGCGTCCGGGTCCCGGGCCGAGAGCACCACCCGCGCACCGTCGGCGACCAGACTCTGCGCGGTCGCGTAACCCAGACCACGGGAAGCGCCGGTGAGGACGTACACGCGGTCGGTCAGTCCGAGATCCATAACTCCGATCCTGCCGCATCCCGCACGCCGTCGCCACCAACGGTCGGTGCCACCACCGGGCGCGGGGCGGGCCGCAGCAGGCGTACCCGACCGGCGATCTGGACCGCCACGGCGCCGCCGGCGCGGCCCACCGCCGGAACGCGGCGCGGTCGCGGCGCCCGACGTCCGTCGTAGCGCAGGCGTGCCTCCCGGACGGCCAACTCCTCGGCGGCCGCCGGGGGGAGCGCCCGACGGTCGTGCAGCGCACGGGCCAGATCCCAGCCGTCACGCAGCGACCCGGCGGTGGGTCGCCGGGCGGCCCAGTCGGCGAAGGTCGTCGGCCACCCGGCACCGAGGCCGGCGGCGAGCAGTGGCCAGTGCCGGGCCACCTCGCCGGCCCGCTTGCGCAGCAGGGCCGTCCGGGTGGCGGCCAGCGGCCCTGGCGCGAACCCCGCCGGTGGCTCACCCCCGGCGACCAACGCCGCGACCAGTTCGGCCTGCCGCTCGGCGAGCCCGGCGCGGGGTGTGGGCGCGCAGCCGCCGTCGGGTGCGCCCGTCATGTCACGGCCGGGAAGCCCGCGGCGGCGGCCAGGGCGTCCAGTTCGGCGCGGAGCTCGACGGCCGGCGGGTAGTGGCCGTCGCGTTCCAGCAGCAACGCCGGTGGTCGCTGTCGGGCACAGAGCGCGCCGACCAACTCCAGCACCGCTGTCGGCACCGGGTCGGTGTGGGTGTCGTGGTAGAAACCGCCGTGCTCCGCGCCGCCGGCCACGTGGGCGTACGCGACCCGCTCCAGCGGCAGCCGGTCCAGCAGCGCGAGCGGGTCGGTGCCCCGGTTGCGGGCGTTGGCGTGCACGTTGGCCACGTCCAGCAGCAGCAGTGCCCCACTGCGGTCGAGGATCTCGGTGAGGAAGTCCGCCTCGTCCAGCTCGTCGTCGGGCCAGTCGACAAGCGCGGCGATCGGTTCCAGCGCGATCGGTACCGGAAGCTCGGCCTGTGCCCGTGCCACGTTGGCGCAGACCGCGTCGACGGCTTCCCGGCTGCGCGGCAGCGGCAGCAGGTGGCCGGCCTCCAGGCCGCCGGCTCGGACGAACGCGATGTGCTCGCTGACCAGCGGCGCGTCCAGGCGTTGCGCCACTGTGGCCAGATGAGCGACCCGGGCCGGGTCGACCGGCTCGGCGCCGCCGAGGGAGAGCCGCACCCCGTGCGGTACGACCGTCACCGCGCGTTCCCGCAACTGGGCCAGGCCCGGCGGCAGCGGCCCAGACGCGGACACCCCCTCGGCCACCACCTCGACGAAGCGCAGGCCGGGCAGCTCGGCCACGAAGCCGGCGATCTCCGGACGCCAGCCGATGCCGATCCCGGACGGGCCGGTCATCCGCCGCACCCCCCACAGCCTCCGCAGCCGCCCCCGCCGCCGCAGCCGCCGCCGCCGTCTCCACCGGAGCTGTCCCCGCCGCCGGAGGACCCGTCGGAGCCGCCCGTCCAGCCGCTGCCGGAGGCGGCCTGGCGCTGAATCTCGGCCTGCTCGGCGAAGCCCGGGTCGAGTGCCCAGAGCGTGGCGGTGCCGTACAGGGCCACGCCCATCGCCGCGCCGGCCGCTCCATAGGTGGCGTAGGCCGGCGTGGCGGACGGCGCGAGGTGGGTGTGCTCGCGGCGGACGCCGCGCAGCGCGGCTCGACCGGCCCGGGTGAGCATGGGCGCCCGGCGCAGCACCAGCGTGATGGTCAGCAGCGGAACCAGGGCCAGCAACAGGTAACCGACCGGGTGACCGTTGACGAGGCCGAAAATCAACCGGAGCACGCCGAGGCCCAGCAGGGCGGCCAGGATCCCGGTCCAGAGGCGGGCACGCCGGCGCTGCGCGTCGTCGGTCAGCAGCCCGCGCTGCTCCAGGCCGTACCGGATCTGGTGCAGCGCGACGCGTACGCGCTCGTCCTGCGGCAGATCCCGGACCCGCCCGTGCTGGTGGGCGGCCCAGTGGATGGCCTGCTCCAGCGGGGTGAGCCCGGACGGCGCGGGACCGCTGGTGGTCAGCCGGCGGTCCGGGCGTACGCCGACCGCGCCGCTGCCGCGCAGCCCGCCGAGCGCGGCGTGCACGGCGAGTTGGGGGCCACCGTTGAGGTACGCCACCTGCTGCGGCCCGAGCGGGTCGGCGGTCATGGCGGCGGTCGATCCGGCTGCGAGGCGGATCCGGTGGTACACCGCGAAGGCCAGCACCACTGCGGCCGCCAGGAGGTAGTAGCGGAGGAAGGCCGGGCCGGAAATGCCCCAGGTGTCGCCGGATGCGGCGTAGACGATCATCGACTGCTCCTGTCACCGGAGGGATGCGGCCCCATTGTGGAGCAACCCCGCCACGGTCGACCGAGCGGCGCCCGCGCGGTCAGTGGCGGCGGACCGCCTCCTCGACCAGGTCGAGCACCGGGCCGAGGTCACCGGCGGGTCGGCCCATGGCCAGGTGCAGCACCAAGCCGTCGTAGGCCAGCTCCAGGAACTGGGCCAGCACGTCGATCGGTACGTCCTCGCGCAGCACCCCGGCGTCACGCTGGCGGGCCAGCCGGTCCCGGGTCGCCTCCGCGATCGCGGCGGACCGTTCCGCCCAGCGCCGGGCGAACGCCGGGTCGGTGCGCAGCCGCCGGGAGACCTCCAGTTGGCTGCCCAGCCAGCCGGTGGTGTCCGGCGAGACAGCGCGGGCGAGCAGGTCCCGCATCACCTGCACCAGACCGTTGCGGGCCACCGTCTCGACCATGGCCGCGGCGTCGTCCTCGGCGACGGCCAGGAAGAGCGAGTCCTTGTCGCGGAAGTGGTGGAAGATCGCGCCACGGGACAGGCCGGTGGCCTCCTCGAGGCGGCGTACGGTCGCCCCCTCATAGCCGAGCCGGGCGAAACACGCCCGGGCGGCGGCGAGGATCTCCTGCCGGCGCGCGTCGAGCTGGTCCTGGCTTACTCTGGGCACACGTCGATCGTCGCAGGTCACCCCGGGGCATGCAAACCGTACGTACGGCTTGGGACTCGGCCGTTTACCATCGCCCGGTGACCCAGCCCCGCCCCCTGCCCAGCTCCCCGTTGATCGTGGCCGCCGTTCAGGCCACCCCGACGCCGGGCGACGTCGCCGGCAACGCGGTCGCCGCGGCCGACCTGGTCCGTCAAGCCGGTGAGCGGGGCGCCCGGGTGGCCGTCCTGCCGGAGCTGTTCCTCTGCGCGTACCACCCGCCGGCTCTCGCCGCCGACCCGGCCGGCACGGACGTCGCGGCCGATCCGGCCGGGATGGTCGCGGATCCCCGGCTCGACCCGCTGCGCGCCGCGGCGCGCGAGGCCGGCGTCACCGCGCTGGTCGGCGCCGCCGTCCGGCACCCGGACGGCCGGCGGACCATCGCCGCCCTGGTGGTCGACCGGTCCGGCGTGGTCCGGGTCGGGTACGACAAGCAGCAGCTGTGGGGTGACGAACGGGAGCTGTTCAGCCCCGGCGATCGGGGTGCCACGTTGCTCGTCGACGACTGGCGGCTCGGGTTGGGCATCTGCTACGACGGCTGTTTCCCGGAGCACGGCCGGGCCGCCGCGCTCGACGGCGCACACGGTTACCTGTGCCCCAGCGGATACCTGGCCGGCTCCGAACACCGCCGGGATCTCTACTACGCCGCGCGGGCGCTGGACAACACGATGTTCGTGGTCTTCGCCAACGCGGTCGGCGGCGTCGACCCGTGGCGCTTCAACGGCGGCGCGGCCGTCTACGACCCCCAGGGACGGGTGCTGGCTCGCGGCGCCGACGACGGCACGGCGGTGCTCGTGGCGACGCTGGATCCCGCCGTGCTCGCGACCACCCGGGCGGCCCACTCGATGCTCGCCGATCGGTTGCCGGACCAGGGCGGCCCTCGGGTGTCGATGCCGGGCTGAGCCGTCGTCAGGTCGATACCCGCCGGATCTGTTGGCGGACACGTCGGTCCCGTAGGGTGCCCGAGTGCCACTGCTCCTGCTGGACCTGGACAACACCCTGCTGGATCGGGCTGGGCCGTTCCGCCGCTGGGGTGAGCGCTTCCTGGACAGCATCGGCGCGCCCCCCACCGACATCGACTGGCTGGTCTCGATCGACGCCGACGGGTTGACCGACCGCTGGGACCTCGCCGACGCCATCCGGGACCGCTACGAGCTGCGCATCCCCTCGATCGACCTGGTCGAGGAACTGCACGACGGAGTGGTGGCGCAGACCAAGCTCGACCCACTGACCGCCTGCGCGCTGCGGATCGCCGACGACGCCGGCTGGGTGCCGGTGGTGGTCTGCAACGGCACGGTACGCGTCGAGGACGCCAAAATCCGCCGGACCGGGCTGGACCAGTACGTCGCGGACTGGGTGATCTCCGAAGAGGCCGGCGTCAGCAAACCCAACCCGCGGATCTTCGCGCTCGCCGCCCAGCGGGTCCGGATGCCGTTGCGCGGCGCGTGGGTGATCGGCGACAGCCCGGAGGCGGACATCGGCGGTGCCGCCGCCGTCGGGCTGCCCAGCGTCTGGCTGCACCGGGGGCGCACCTGGTCGGACGTCCGGTTCGCGCCGAGCCGCACCGTGGACGGGTTGATCGCCGCGGTCGCCACCGTGCTCGCCCGCTGAGGGGTTGCCGGGCTGGCGGTCGCGTTCGGGTGGCGGCTCGGTAATTCGGTTGACCGCCCGCCGTGCTGCCGCCAACATTGTCCGCGCATCGTGCATCCCGGGCGTGCGCCCGGTCGAGGAGAGGGGGTCGGTCATGGCCGTCTTCGCAGGTCGCTTCCAGCCGCCTAGCTCAGCCTCGACCAAGGGAACTTCACCACAGTGCGCGATCATGACCTTCCGGCGCTGGAGCGCCGCAGCCGCGGCAAGAGCCGCTTCGACGACGACGAACCGCAGTTTCTGAAGCGCGGGCGGCCCACCGAGCCGCTCGCAGACCCGGACAGCGAACCCGACCCGGACACCGGCGAGCGCTGGTCGTCCTGGGACGACGCCGTGCACGGGCCGCATCCGCACCCGGCCTGGCTGGTCACCGAGTTGGCCGCCAAGGACACCGAGCTGGGTGTGCTGAAGACCGGCAAAGAGGCGGACGTCCACCTGGTCCGTCGGGCCGTGCCCGACACCGACCGGTCCTGCCTGCTCGCGGTCAAGCGCTACCGCGACCCCGAGCACCGGCTGTTCCACCGCGACGCCGGTTACCTGGAGGGCCGTCGGGTGCGCCGGTCCCGGGAGAACCGGGCGATGGCCGGCCGGACGGCGTTCGGCCGGCAGATGATCGCCGGGCAGTGGGCCGCGGCCGAGTTCGCCGCCCTGGCCCGACTCTGGGAGATCGGCGCCGGGCACGACCGCATCGCCGTGCCGTACCCGGTGCAGTTGCGGGGCACCGAGCTGATGCTGGAGTTCGTCGGTGACGCCGAGTCGGGGGAGGCGGCGCCCCGGCTGGCCCAGCTGCGGCCCGGCCCGTCCGAACTGCGGGACCTGTGGGCTCAGCTGGTGGAGGCGCTGCGGGTGCTGGCTCGGGCCGGCTACGCGCACGGCGACCTGTCGCCGTACAACCTGCTCGTGCACCAGGGTCGGCTGGTCGTGATCGACCTGCCGCAGGTGGTCGACGTGGTGGCGAACCCGCAGGGGCCGGAGTTTCTGGCCCGTGACGTGCGGGTGGTCGGCACCTGGTTCGCGGCTCGTGGTCTGCCGCCCGAGCAGGTCGATCCGGCCGCGTTGACCGCTGAGCTGCTGCGCGAGGCGGGCCTCCGCTGAGCGGAGCGGGTCGGGCGGCCACACCGCCCGACCCGCTCCGCCGGCTACTGCAGGTAGCGCTCCACCTCGGGCTTGGGGCGTTCGCCCTGTGCGTCCGGGTCGCCGTGGGTCTCCCGGGCGGCCCGTCGGCGGCGCAGGAGGTCCCAGCACTGGTCGAGGGACTCCTCCAGGGCGCGCAGTCGCTCGCTGGCCTCGCCCTCGGTGCCCGACTCGTGCGCCTGGGCCTCGGCCCGCAGCTTGTGTTCCTCGTCGACCAGCTCGGAGATCCGGTTCAGGATGGTCTTGTCGTCCATGCCACAGAGCCTGGCACAGGGTGCCGGGCGTCGCCCGGATTCGGGGGGTACCGGTGCGTCCCCGGTCACTGAGACACACACCGGCCGGCCCGACGCCACCTGTCGATGCCCGTGTCGCAGCCCGCGCCGGTCCAGGCTGCCAGGCCGTCGGGCTGGTGCCGCACCTCACGCGGCGTGGGTGCCACACCTGACCATCCATTCAGGAATTGCCTGAGTCGGGACATCGATGCAGGTGGCTGCGTGTGGATGGAAATTGCACCGCCCGCAAGTCTGGAGGTGCCCCGCGTTTGGTGAGATGCTTCCGTCGGCCCAGAAGGTGAAAGTTCATCAACCTGCCTGACCGAAGTGGATCGCTACGGTCGCCGGGACGACGAGGAGACGTGGTTCGATGTCGCAGGTGTTCGAGGCAGGCCCCGCCACCGTCAGCGCCGAACCCCGGATGATTCCCCTGCGGCGCGCTCTGCCCGCGCTGGTCCGCGATCCGCTCGGTGCGCTCGTCGACTTCGCGCAGGCCGCCGACGGCGAGGTCATCCGGCTAAACCTCGGCTCGTTCCGCCCCTATCTCGTCAGCCATCCTGAGCACCTGCAACGCGTGCTCAGGGACAACGTTGCCAACTACACCCGCGACGGCGACGGCTTGCTCTGGCGACCGGTTCGTCGAATCGTCGGCGACGCCATCCTGGTCGCCGAAGGTGCGATCTGGGAGTCCAGCCGGGGCGCACTGCAACCGTTGTTCACCGCCAAGCGGGCCGAGACGCTCGTCGACAAGATGGCCGAGGCGATCAACGAGGCGGTCGACGAGTGGCTCGAACCGGCCCGCGACGGTCGCCCGATCGACGGCGGCGCCGAACTGACCCGGATCGTCCTGCGTACCACCATGCGGGTGCTCTTCGCCGACCGGATCTCGGTGCCCGATGCCCTGCGGATCAGCGCCGCGCTGGACACCCTCACCACCGCGATGCTCCCACGGCTGCTGATGCCCGCCGTGCCGTACGCGGTGCCGATGCCCGGCGACCGGCGCTTCCGCGAGGCGGTGCGCACCATCGACGAGGTGGTGCTGCCGATCATCCGGGAGGCTCGGGCCCGTCCCACCGACGGCGACGACATCATCTCCACCCTGTGCCGGCCGCGCGCCGACGGCAGCGAACCCGACGAGTACGCGATCCGCGGCGACGTGGTCGCGATGTTCTCCACCGCCACCGAGACCACCATCGCCCTGCTCTCCTGGCTCTGGCCGGTGCTCGCGTCCCGGCCCGACGTGGCCGAGCGGATGACCGACGAGATCGAGCAGGTGGTCGGCGCCGAACGGGTCGGCCGTGAGCACCTGCCCCAACTGCGCTACGGCCGGATGGTGCTCGACGAGATGCTGCGGCTCTACCCGGCCGGCTGGATGATCCCCCGCACCGCGGTCGGCGACGACGTGCTGGGCGGAGTGCGGATCAAGGCCGGCGGCACCGTGCTGGTCAGCCCGTACGTCACCCAGCGGATGTCGATGTTCTGGGACGACCCGGCGCTCTTCGACCCGGAGCGGTTTGCGCCGGAGCTGCCCCGGCGGCGCTACCGCTACTCGTACTTCCCGTTCGGCGGCGGCCCGCACCAGTGCCTCGGGCAGTACCTGTTCCTGCTGGAAGCCCAGCTCATCGTCAGCACCGTGCTGAGCCGCTACCGCTTCCGGCTGCGCGAACCGGCCGACCTCACCCCCCGGGTGGGCGCCTCGCTGCAACCCAAGCAGCGGGCCGAGCTCATCCTCACCCCGGTCGAGCGTCCGGTCGCACCGTGACCGAGACCCCGCGACCGGCGCGGGCCGGTCAGGACGCGGTCGCCGAGCAGGGCCGGGTGTGCGCACTCGCCGTGCGAGGCGTACGCGACCTGCAGGATGTCACCGCCGCCCACCCCGAGCTGTTCGACGCTGCGCCATTCGACCCGGCGCTGCTCAGCTCGGTGGCCACCGTGGTCGCCTTCATCGCGCCCTGGCACACCGCCGCCGAACTGCGGATCACCACCCGTACCGTGCTCTGGGTCTTCGCTGCCGACTGGCAGGTCGACTACCTTGCCCGGTCCGTGGACGACGTCCGGGAGGTGGTGACCGACTGCCTGGCGGTGGCCGACGGCGCCACCCCGTCACCCGGGCGGCACCTGGCCCGGCTGCTGGCCGACCTGCGCGACGAGCTGGCCACCGTGCCGGCGTTCGCCCGGCTGCGCCCGATCTGGCGCGACGAGTTGGCCCGGATGCTCGCCGCCATGGCCCGGGAGTGGGACTGGAAGAACCTGCCGACCGACCCGACCACCGGGCGGCGCCTGCCGGACCTGGACCGCTACCTGGAGAACGCCGACAACTCTGGCAGCTCCTTCGTCAACGTCACCCACTGGATCGCCACCGGCGACGAGAAGACCCTCGCCCAGTTGACCGACCTGCTGGACGCCGGACGTGGCGTGCAGCGGGTGCTGCGGCTGGTCAACGACCTCGCCACGCAGGGGCGCGACGCCGAGTGGGGTGACCTGAACGCCCTGTCGCTGGTCGACGACCCGGCGCAGGTGCACGACCGGCTGGCCGAGCTGACCGCCCGGTCCCGGGGGGACCTGGCCGCCCTCGCCGAGCGGTGCCCCCGTCAGGCGGACTACCTCAACCGGCAGATCTCCTTCACCGGCGGCTTCTACCAACTGGCGGACTTCTGGGGGGAGCGTGATGAGTGACGGCGCCACGCGGGTGCTCGCCGACGCGGAGACCACCGGTGCCCCGACCGTCGACGCCGCCCGCGAGTTGATCGCCGGCCTTGGCCTGCGGCCCTGGGGGCAGGTCGCCGCGTCGGTGTACGAGACCGGGCGGCTGGTCGCCATCGCTCCCTGGCTGACCGGGCACCACCAGCGGATCGCGTTTCTGGTGCGCAGTCAACGCCCGGACGGGGCGTGGGGCCCGCCCGAGGGGTACGCCCTGGTGCCGACGTTGAGCGCCACCGAGGCGCTGCTCGCCGCGCTGGTCGACGGCGAGCCCCGGACGGACCTGCTCGCCCCGGTGGCTCGTGGGCTCGACGCGCTCGTCGGCACTCTGCTCCGCACCGACGCACGGACACTGCCGGACACCCCCGCACTGGATCTCATCGTCCCGGCGCTGGTCGACCGGATCAACGACCGACTGGCCCGCCTGGAGCGGACCACCGCCGACCGGCTGCCCCGCCCGCCGTTGCCGCTGCCCGTCGGGCTCACCGCGGACCGGCTGCGCGCGGTGCGGTCCGCGGTGGCCGCCGGAGCGACGCTGCCGCCGAAGCTGGCCCACTTCTACGAGATCCTGGACGCGGTACCCCCGGACGCCGGCCCCACCCTCACCGCGGTCGGTGCCTCACCCGCCGCGACCGCGGCCTGGCTGACCGCGGCCAGCCCGGCCGCCGGCCCCGCCGCGCACGCCTTCCTGCGGGCGTTGATCCGGGACGGAGGCGGCCCGGTGCCCTGCCCGGCACCGATCACCGTCTTCGAGCGAGCCTGGGTGCTGAGCGGCCTGCGCCGCGCCGGGATCACGATCAACCCACCGGCCTCCGTGCTGGAGAGCCTGACCGCGGCCACCTCCGGCCAGGGCATCGCCACCGGCGACGGCCTGCCAACCGACGCGGACACCACCTCGGTGACCCTCGACGCGCTGGCCCGGCTCGGTCACCCGGCGGACCCGACCAGCCTGTGGGCGTACGAGACGGCTGACGGTTTCTGCACCTGGCCGGGGGAGGACGGCTTCTCGGTCACCACCAACGCCCACGTGCTGGACGCCCTCGGTCAGCACCTGACCCTTCACCCGGACGCGGACCCGCGCTACCACCGGGCTGTCGATCGGTTGAGCACGGTGCTGACCGGTCACCAGCGCGCGGACGGTGCCTGGCAGGACCGGTGGCACGCCTCGCCGTACTACGCCACCGCCTGCTGCGTGCTGGCGCTGGCCGAGTTCGGGCGGGGTGCGGCCGCCGCCGAGGCGGTGGACCGGGCGGCCGGCTGGGTGCTGAACAGCCAGCGCCCGGACGGCTCGTGGGGGCGGTGGGACGGCACCGCCGAGGAGACCGCGTACGCCCTCCAGGTGCTGCTGACGGTGCCGACGACGGTGCCCCGGGTCGACGACGCCGTGGCCCGTGGGCACGCCTACCTGCATGAATCCGCCAGCCAGGAGCACCCTCCACTGTGGTATGGCAAGGAGCTGTACTGTCCGACCGTCATCGTTCGCGCCGCCGTGCTGGCCGCCTGCCGTCTGGCCGGCCTCCGCACCTCCGACGTCGACCGTTCGGTGGTGGATTGCGGCTACCAGTCAACAAAAACAGCGACTTGAGGGGTTGTGTGGACACTGCTAGCGTACGCAGAGCCTCAGCCCCGGATGCCCCACTGCGGTGGGACGTCGCCCCCTCTGATCATTCGTTGATGAGCTGAGTCAACGCCCGGCCTGGGACGGTTCAATGCGTTCTCGCGGTACGAGTATCCGCACCAAGGTTGTTGCCCTGCTGCTCTCCCTGGTGGCGCTGTGGATGTTCGCGGCATGGGTGACCCTGCGCGACGGCTACAACCTGCTCGGTGTCCAGCTGATCAACAGCAAGGTCTACACGCCGACCGAGCCGTTGCTGCAGGAGCTCCAGCTGGAGCGGCGGTTGACCCAGGCGTACCTGAGCAACCCCGACGGCGCGCAGCGGACGGCGCTCGAAGCCGAGCAGCGCAAGGCCGCCGAGCTGGCCGGTGACTTCAGTGACTCGGTGCGCAACTGGCAGGTCGACCTCGCCGGCAGCTCCGCACTGGACACCCAGCTCGACTCGACGATCGCCCAGATCAACGCGCTGGAGCAGACCCGCGCCGAGGTACTGGACCGCAAGATCGACCGGATCGCCGCCGCTGAGGCGTACACCGGCGCGATCGAGTCGATCTTCCAGATCTACGACGTGACGGGCAGTCTGGACGACAAGCAGATCGCCGCTGAAGCGGCGGCGCTGATCCAGCTCAACCGGATGAAGGAACTCATCTCCCAGGAGGACGCGCTGCTCAGCGGCCTCTTCGGCAACGGCCGGATGAGTGGGTCGGAGTACGCCCGCTACGTCAGCCTGGTCGCCGCCGAGCGGTTCGTCGGCGAGGAGGTCCGGGTCCGGCTCGCCGACGCCGACGAGCGGCGCTACCAGCAGCTCGTCGAGGGTGAGGCGTTCACCCGACTGCGCGCCGTACAGGACAGCATCATCCGTGAGGGCCGACCGTCGACCCAGCTGCCGATCGGCTCCGAGCAGTGGCGCGGCACGGTCGAGCCGGCGCTGGCCGAGGTGAACGACGTCGTCACCGCCGGCGGTGAGGGCATCGTGGGCCGGGCCACCGGCGTGGCCGTGATGGTCGTGGTCCGACTGGTGCTCGCCACCGGTCTGGGCCTGCTCGCCGTCATCGCCTCCGTCGTCGTCTCGATCACCACGGCCCGCAACCTGCTGCGCCAGCTGGACCGGCTGCGTCAGGCCGCCTGGCAGCTCGCCGACGAGCGGCTGCCCCGGGTGGTGGAGCGGCTCGGGCGCGGCGAGGAGGTCGACGTGGCCACCGAGGCGCCCCCGCTGGAGTTCGGCACCGACGAGATCGGCCAGGTCGGCAAGGCGTTCAACGCCGTTCAGGAGACCGCCCTGCGGACCGCCATCGAGCAGGCCGACCTGCGTCGTAACGTCCGCGAGGTCTTCCTCAGCCTGGCCCGACGTACGCAGGCACTCGTGCACCGCCAGCTCACCCTGCTCGACGCGATGGAGCGCCGCGAGCACGACGCGGAGGAGCTGGAGGACCTCTTCCGGGTCGACCACCTGGCCACCCGGATGCGGCGTAACGCGGAAAACCTGATCGTGCTCTCCGGCTCCACCCCCGGTCGGGCCTGGCGGCGCAACGTCCCGATGGTCGACGTGGTGCGCGGCGCCGTGGCCGAGGTCGAGGACTACACCCGGGTCAACGTGCTGCCGCTCGGCCCGGTCTCGCTCGCGGGCCGCGCGGTCGGCGACGTCATCCACCTGCTCGCCGAGCTGATCGAGAACGGCCTGTCGTTCTCGCCGCCGCACACGACCGTCGAGGTCCGCGGCCAACTGGTCTCCAACGGGTTCGCCATCGAGATCGAGGACCGGGGCCTCGGCATGAGCGAGGAGGACCTGGCCGCGGCGAACCACCGGATCGTCGACCGGTCCGAGCTGAACCTCGCCAACGCCACCCGCCTCGGGCTCTACGTGGTGAGCCGGCTGACCGAACGGCACGGCGTGCGGGTACGGCTGAAGGAGTCCGCGTACGGCGGCACCACGGCGGTCGTGCTGATCCCGCTGGAGCTGGTCACCGAGGCCGACGCGTCCCCGGAGGACTCGGGCTCGTTCCGGGCCGGCACGGCCATCCCGATGCCGTCGGCGCCCGCCACGGACACCGGCCGGCCGGCCGCCCTCGCGCCGGTCGCGCTCGCCGCGCCGACGACCACCACTGCGGACGCCCCGGTGACGTCGGCGGTGCCGATGTCGACCGACACCAGCACCCCGACGACGGCCGAGGAGGCCGAGGCGGACAGCGTTCTCCCCACCCGCCAGCGGACGACCCCGGCCACCGGCACACCCGAACTGCCCACCCGCGCCCGGCGCGGCCCGGGTCAGCCAGCTCTGGAAGCCCCGACCGTGCCCACCGGCCTGCCCGCCGTCGACCGCGCCCGCCCAGAGGACCGCGACGGCGAGCCGGTCGTGGCCGGCGACGGTGGTCCGGTGCCCGCCCGAGCCGAGGCGGAACGGACCGACTCCGGCCTGCCCGTGCGGGTCCGCCAAGCGAACATCGTTCCCGAGTTGCGAGACGACCCGGCGGTGTCGGAGACCGACGACGAGGATGTGGTGCGCCCGCCGGAGCAGGTTCGCCGGATGATGAGCTCCTACCAGACCGGCACCCGTCGTGGACGGACCGACGCGGCTCGGCTGCTCGGCGGCGCCTCCGGCGCCCCGGCGGCGACCCCGTCCGAGCCGACCGACGAGGATCCACAAGCGACCTGACCGAGCACCGATGCCGCGGGACTTCCGCGCGGTGTGACGGTCAAGCCCCAGACGAACGCGGCACACAGCCGGGCGAGAAGAGGACGACGAAGTGACCCAGAAGACGGCTTCGAGCGCCGACCTGACGTGGTTGCTGGATGACCTGGTGGGCCGGGTGAAGCAGGCCGAGCACGCGGTCGCGCTCTCCACCGACGGCCTGTTGATGGCCTCCTCCCAGGGGTTGAGCCGGGACGACGGCGAGCACCTCGCGGCGATGGCGGCCGGCATCCAGAGCCTCGCCCGAGGCGCCGGCAAGCGTTTCGGTGGCGGGCAGGTGCAACAGACCATCATCGAGATGCAGTCGTCGTTCCTGTTCGTGACCGCGGCCGGCCGCAACGCCTGCCTGGCGGTGCTGGCCAGCGAGGACGCCGACGTCGGTCTGATCGCCTACGAGATGGCGATGCTGGTCACCCGCGTCGGCAAGTACGTCGCGTCGCCGTCGCGTGGGACCGAGCAGCAGGCCGGCGAGAGGTAACGGCGATGACGGTCCAGGGGGAGTCCGCAGACCATCAGTGGGTGGATGACCATGCGGGTCCGGTGGTGCGTCCGTACGCGGTGACGCGTGGTCGGGCCCGCCCGGTCACCGGCACCTTCGACCTGATCTCCCTGGTCACCGCGACCCGAGCCGAGGTCACGCCCGAGGTCGGCCTTGGCCCCGAGCATTTGGCGATCGTCGGGCTGTGCCAGCGCATACAGTCCGTCGCCGAGATCGCCGCCCATCTCGACCTGCCGGTGGGCACCATCCGGGTGCTTCTCGGTGATCTGGCAGCCCGCAGCCTGGTCCAGGTCCGCGAGCCGCAGACCACGGCCGGTCTTCCCGACAACAGCATCTTCGAGGCGGTAATCAATGGACTACGGGCACTCTGACCGGCCGGCGGGAGCGACCCCACTGCCCACCGCGATCAAGATTCTGGTCGCGGGTGGCTTCGGCGTGGGCAAGACGACCATGGTCGGCGCGGTCAGCGAGACCCGGCCGTTGCGTACCGAGGAGGTCCTGACCGAGTCGGGGGTCGGCATCGACGACCTGTCCGGGGTGGAGGGCAAGACCACCACCACCGTGGCCATGGACTTCGGCCGGATCACCATCAGCGACGACCTGGTGCTGTACCTGTTCGGTACGCCGGGGCAGGACCGGTTCTGGTTCGTCTGGGACGAGTTGGCGTTGGGCGCGATCGGCGCCGTGGTGCTGGCCGACACCCGCCGGCTCGCCGACTGCTTCCCCTCGATCGACTATTTCGAGGGCCGGGGCACGCCCTTCGTGGTCGCGGTGAACTGCTTCCAGGGCGCCCGACAGTACCGGCTGGACGAGGTGCAGGCCGCACTCAACCTGGACCCGGGTGTGCCGGTGCTGCTCTGCGACGCCCGGCAGCGGGAGTCCAGCAAGGAGGTGCTCGTCACGCTGATGGAGCACGCCATGAAGACCCGCGAGGCCCGCCGCCGCGCCGCCAGCGGAGACTGACCGAAGTTTTTCGGGGCAGCGTGTCCGGAAGGCCGCCGGCCGATCGTCATGCTGACGAAACCCCGAGAAACCAGGGAGTGACCAGATGAAGTACCTGATGTTCGTGTGCAGCGACACCGAGCCGGACACCGACCCCACCGAGCTACCCGACATCCACAAGTGGGTGGCGGAGAACGACTCGCATGGCCGCCGCCTGACCGGCGACGCGCTGGCGTCCACCAGCGCGGCCACCACCGTCCGGGTCCGCAACGGCGAGTTGCTCGTCTCCGAGGGCCCGTTCGCGGAGACCGCCGAGGTGATCGTGGGCTTCGACCTGCTCGACTGCGCCGACCTGGACGAGGCGATCGAGGTGGCCCGCACCCACCCGATGGCCCGCGAAGGGCGACTGGAGCTACGCCCGTTCGCGGACCTGCCCGGCTGACGGGTTGTCCACCTCGCAGCGCCGGCCGGTGCGTACCCACGCACCGGCTGGTGCCGTGGCGGCGGAGGCCGTCGCGGCCGCCGGCGTCGAGGCGTACCCCCGGATCGTCGCGACCTTGATCCGAGTGACCGGGGACTGGGCGTTGGCCGAGGACTGCGCCCAGGAGTCCTTGACCGTCGCGCTGGAGCGTTGGCCCACCGACGGTGTGCCGGCCAACCCGGGCGGCTGGCTCATGACGGTGGCCCGCAACCGGGCGATCGACGTGCTGCGCCGGGCCAGCGTGGAGCGCCGCAAGCTGCACGACCTGGCACTGCTCACGCCGGACGACACGGCCCCGGAGCCGGAGGTGAGGCAGGACGTGGTGGACGACCGGCTGCGGCTCATCTTCACCTGCTGCCATCCGGCGCTCGCCATCGAGGCCCGGGTGGCGTTGACGCTGCGCACCGTCTGCGGCGTGCCGACCGCTGACATCGCCCGGCTGTTGCTGGTCAGCGAGTCGACCATGACCCGCCGGCTGACCCGGGCCCGCACCCGCATCGCCGACGCCGGCATCCCGTACCGGGTGCCGAGCGGGCCGGCGCTGACCGAGCGGCTGCCGGGCGTCCTCGCCGTGCTGTACCTGCTGTTCACCCGGGGCTACGTCGCCGATGGCGAGCCGGCCTTCGCCGACGAGGCGGTCCGGCTCGCCCGGCTGCTCGACCGGCTGATGCCGGAGCAGTCCGAGGTGGCTGCCCTGCTGGCGTTGTTCCTGCTCCAACACTCCCGCCGGGACGCCCGTCGCGACGCCGCCGGCAGCCTGCTCACCCTGCAACGGCAGGACCGCGACCGGTGGGACCGCGCCGCCATCGCCGAGGGCCTGGCCACCCTCGATCGGGTACGCCACGACGGGCCGTACGCGTGGCAGGCCCGGATCGCCGCCTGCCACGCCACCGCCGCCGTTGCCGACGACACCGACTGGCCGACGATCGCGCGGGCCTACGACGCGCTGGCCGACCTCCGGCAATCGCCGGTGATCGCGCTCAACCGCGCGGTCGCGTACGGCTACGCGTACGGGCCGGCCGCCGGGTTGGGGCTGCTCGACACGGCGCGAGCCGGGGGAGCGTTGGCCGGTAACCCGCTCGCCGTGGCGGTGGAGGCCGATCTGGTGGCCCGGCAGGGTGACCGGCCGCGCGCCGCCGGACTGTTCCGGCAGGCGGCGGCAACGGTCGGCTCGGCCGCCGAGCGCCGTGCGCTGCTCGACCGGGCCGACGAGCTGTCGCCATAGAGCGAGGTCAGCCGCGCTTGGCCAGCACCAGGAATCGGGTCCAGGCCGCCGGGTCGAAGGCGAGCGCCGGACCGGCCGGATCCTTGGAGTCACGTACGCCGATGACGCCGGCGAGGTTGTCGGCCACCTCGACGCAGTCGCCGCCGTTGTTGCCACTCTTGCTGCTCTTGCGCCACCGAGCGCCGGTCAGGTCCATGATGCTGCCGCTTCTCTGAGGAGATTGAGGGACTGTGCCCGCGACAGGGCTCCGTCGCGAATGCGTTCCCACCGTCGGTCGAGGGTAGCAACGTCGGCCGCCTTGTCGATGAGCTGCGCTTGGGCCTGGCTGTCGACGTGCGCGACCCGCGCCCCGTCCGGAATTTCCGCGATGGTGAATGGCCCACCGAGGCCCGGATACATGCCGACGTCGGTGGGCACGACGAAGAGCGACACGTTCGGGAGCGTGGCCTGCTCGGCCAGATGTTCGCACTGCTCCCGCATCATGGCCCGGTCACCGTCGAGGGTGCGCCGGAGGACTCCCTCGTCGAGGACCGCGACGAGCAGTGGCGGGCGTTCCCGACGCAGGATGGCCTGCCGGCTCAGCCGCGCCTCGGCGAGATTGTCGGCCTCGGCCGGCGTCAGCGCCTCACCGATCAGCGTCGCCAGCGCGTACGCCTTCGTCTGAAGCAGGCCCGGTATCCACGCGAGCTGAAACGACCGCAGCGACAGTGCCTCGCGCTCGATCTCGGCCCAGGGGCGGAACCACGCCGGCGTCCGGCGCTTCAACGCGTCCGGCCACAACTCGTCGACGTTCCGACCGAGCAGCTCGGCGACCCGCGCACGGTGACGCGTCTGCGGAATTCGTCCGGTGCTCGCCCACTTGGCTGCCGTCTTCGGATCGACACCGATCTGAGCAGCGAGACTGTCCGCTGTGTGGCCCCTCTCGGCCATCGCCGCCTGTACGGCTCGATTCATCTCCAGGCCCTCCAGAACGTTCCAGACGTCGGAAGGCAATACTTCTACGCGGTGTAATTGATTGGCAACCCTCGGCAGGGTGCTGTGTAGACAGCAGCGCGGAGGGAGCACCGGATGCCCGAGGACAGGTCCTGCAACCGCCCACATCGGCCAGGCAACCGACCGACCCGGCCGGCCTCGCCCCGTGCGATCACCGCCGGTCCGACCGGGCCACCGCACCCTCCGTACCGTGGTCCCGGTCGCGCGGGGAACGTCGTACCCGAATCACGCTGGCGCTCCCGGTGCGGCCCGCCGGTCGCGCACACCGCCGACGGCCCGCTGTGGACCTGCGACGCCTGCGGGCGGGACTGGCCCTGCCCGGTGCTGCGAGCGACCCCGACGGACGCCGCCCGCCGGGCGACCCTGATCCCCGAGTTCTCCCGGATCACCCGCCGGGCGATCCGCGACCTGCGCGGCCAGCCGGGCGGACCCGACCCGGTCGCCATCGTCCGCCGTTTCCTCTGGTTCCTGCCGCTCACCGACGAGGAGGCCCGCGCGGTCGCGCTGCGCCTGCGCTGAGCGCTCACCCCGCCGGCCGCCGGGCGCTGATCGACCGGTCCGACGACCTCATCCGCGAGCGGATGAGTGTCAGGCCACCAGAATCGGTACGTCGTACTTCTGGATGCGGTCGTCTCGGGTGACCAGGGTGAGCCCTTCGTGCAGGGCCTGCGCGACCAGCATCCGATCGAACGGATCCCGGTGGATCAGCGGCAGCCGACCAGCCGCGATGGCGTGATCGTGGCGGATCGGGAGTTCCCGCAGTTCGGCGTCCCGGAGCCGTGCGGCGAGGTCGGAAGGGCCGCGCAACTTGCCCAACGACTGTTTGATCGCAACCTCCCACAGCGTGACCGGGCTCAGGTACACATCGGGTTCGGTGTCGATGCGGTCCTTGATGTCCGTGCCGAGGACCGGGTCGTCGGTCAGCCACCAGAGCACCACGTGCGTGTCGAGCAAGAGCCTCATCCGGACAGCCCGAAGTCGCGAGCGACCTCGTCGTTGACCTCGTCGGAATCCCAGTCAACGGTGAGATCCAGCGCACCGCGCAGCGACCCGCGACCGGTGCGTGTTGTCCGACGAAGAGGGATGACCTTGGCGACCGGGGTGCCAGCCCGGCTGATCACGATCTCCTCGCCGTGCTCGACTCGTTCGATGATGCGTGACAGGTTCGTCTTCGCATCGTGGATGTTGAACTGCGCCGCAGCTTCACCGGCCACCGTGGCACCTCCTTAGCTAAGAGGTTAGCCCGTGGCGGGGTGCGGCACGAGGAGCGACCCGGAAACGACGCAGGCTCCCTCCCGCCGAGGCGGGAGGGAGCCTGGTGACGTCGGTACGTCAGTTGGCGATCATGCGGCGCAGCACGTACTGCAGGATGCCGCCGTGCCGGTAGTAGTCCGCCTCACCGGGGGTGTCGATCCGCACCACGGCGTCGAACTCGACGCCGGTGTCGGTGCTGACCTGCACGGTCCGCGGGGTCTCACCGTCGTTCAGGGCGGTCACCCCGGTGATGGTGAACGTCTCCGTGCCGGTCAGGCCGAGCGACTCGGCGGTGACGTCCACCGGGAACTGCAACGGCAGCACGCCCATCCCGATGAGGTTGGAGCGGTGGATCCGCTCGTACGACTCGGCGATGACCGCCCGGACGCCCAGCAGCATCGTGCCCTTGGCCGCCCAGTCCCGCGACGAGCCCGAGCCGTACTCCTTGCCGGCCAGCACGACCAGCGGGATGCCGGCCTCCTGGTAGGCCACCGAGGCGTCGTAGATCGAGGTCTGCTCGCCGGTGAGGTGGTTGACGGTGAAGCCACCCTCCACCCCCGGGACCAGCTGGTTACGCAGCCGGATGTTGGCGAAGGTGCCCCGGATCATCACCTCGTGATTGCCCCGTCGGGAACCGTACGAGTTGAACTCGTGGCGCGGCACGCCGTGCTCGGCGAGGTAGCTGCCGGCCGGCGAGTCGGCCTTGATCGCACCGGCCGGCGAGATGTGGTCGGTGGTCACCGAGTCACCCAGCTTGGCCAGCACCCGGGCGCCAGCGATGTCGACAACCGGGCTCGGCTCCTGCTGCATGCCCTCGAAGTACGGGGGCTTGCGGACGTAGGTGGAGTCGTTCGCCCAGGCGAAGGTGTCGCCGGTCGGGGTCTGCAGCGACTGCCACCGCTCGTCGCCGGCGAAGACATCGGCGTACGCGGCGCTGAAGCCGGTGGCGCCGATCGCCTGGGCGATGACGTCCTGGATCTCGGCGCTGTTCGGCCAGATCTCGCGCAGGTAGACCGGGTTGCCCTCGGAGTCCTCACCGATCGGCTCGTTGGCCAGGTCGATGTCCATCGTGCCGGCGAGGGCGTAGGCGACCACCAGCGGCGGCGACGCCAGGTAGTTCATCTTGACGTCCGGGTTGATCCGGCCCTCGAAGTTCCGGTTGCCGGAGAGCACCGAGACGACCGACAGGTCGTGCTCGTTGACCGCCGCGGACACCTCCTCGAGCAGCGGGCCCGAGTTGCCGATGCAGGTGGTGCAGCCGTAGCCGACCAGGTTGAAACCGAGCTTGTCCAGGTAGGGGGTGAGACCGGCCCGCTCGTAGTAGTCCATGACGACCTTCGAGCCCGGCGCCAGGGTGGTCTTCACCCACGGCTTGCGGGCCAGGCCCTTCTCGACCGCGTTACGCGCCAGCAGCGCGGCACCGATCATCACCTGCGGGTTGGACGTGTTGGTGCAGGAGGTGATCGCGGCGATCACCACGGCGCCGTGGTCCAGCTCGTACTCCACGCCGTCGGGGCCGGTGACCCGGACCGGGTTGGTGGCCCGGCCACCGGCACCGGCCGCCGCGGTCTCCAGGTCACGCGGCTCGTCGGCCGGGTCGCTGAACTCGTTGGCCGGCGGGTCGCTGGCCGGGAAGGACTCGGCGCTGGCCTCGTCGGCCGGGCCGTTGGCACCGCGCGGCAGCTCCTCACGGGCCACGCTCGGCTTGAGGTCACGCTCCCCGGCGGAGTCGTCGGCGACGTAGTCGGTCAGCGCGGAGCGGAACAGGGTCTTGGCGCTGCCCAACGGCACCCGGTCCTGCGGGCGCTTCGGGCCGGCGAGCGACGGCTCGATCGAGCCGAGATCCAGCTCCAGGCGCTCCGAATAGTCCGGCTCGGCCTCCGGGTCGTGCCAGAGGCCCTGCTCCTTGGCGTACGCCTCGACGAGCGCGACCTGCGCGGCGTCGCGGCCGGTCAACTCCAGGTAGCGGATCGTCTCCGCGTCGATCGGGAAGATCGCCACGGTGGAGCCGTACTCCGGGGACATGTTGCCGATGGTGGCCCGGTTGGCCAGCGGCACGGCGCTCACGCCGGGGCCGTAGAACTCGACGAACTTGCCGACCACACCGTGCTTACGCAGCATCTCGGTGATGGTCAGCACCAGGTCGGTGGCGGTGGTGCCGGCCGGCATCTCGCCGGAGAGCTTGAAGCCCACCACCCGGGGGATCAGCATGCTGACCGGCTGGCCGAGCATCGCGGCCTCGGCCTCGATGCCGCCGACGCCCCAGCCCAGCACGCCCAGGCCGTTGACCATCGTGGTGTGCGAGTCGGTGCCGACCACCGTGTCCGGGTACGCTTGGCCGTTGCGTTCCATGATGGTGCGGGCCAGGTACTCGATGTTGACCTGGTGCACGATGCCGGTGCCCGGCGGGACGACCTTGAACTCGTTGAACGCGGTCTGGCCCCAGCGCAGGAACTGGTAGCGCTCCTTGTTGCGCTCGTACTCCAGCTCGACGTTGCGAGCGAACGCGTCCTCGCGGCCGAACAGGTCGGCGATCACCGAGTGGTCGATGACCAGCTCGGCCGGAGCGAGGGGGTTGACCTTGCTGGCGTCGCCGCCCAGGTCGCGTACGGCCTCGCGCATGGTGGCCAGGTCGACCACGCAGGGCACGCCGGTGAAGTCCTGCATGAGCACCCGCGCCGGGGTGAACTGGATCTCCACGCTCGGGGCGGCGGAGGAGTCCCACCCGCCGAGCTGGCGGATGTGGTCGGCGGTGATGTTCGCGCCGTCCTCGGTCCGCAGCAGGTTCTCCAGCAGGATCTTCAGGCTGTACGGCAGCCGAGCGTGGCCGTCCACCTTGTCGATCTTGAAAATCTCGTAGCTCGCGTCTCCGACGCGTAGCTGGGTCTTCGCACCGAAGGTGTCGAGGCTCGCCACGTCGTACTCCTTCACACCAGCGACCGTGAGTAGTCCTGAGCAGTCTGTCGCACCGGTCGGGGTGCCGCCGAAGTTAGGTGACACTTACCGCCGATTCCGCTTCCAACAAAACCGTACGTCCGTCTTGCTATATGCGCAACCTGGAGCCCGCCCGGGCACCTCCGAGTGGGGGTGTCTGAGCGGCCCACGACCGCGCCGTGTCGTCAGGTCTGCGGGGTAGGGTCGGGGTCGATCGGAAGGGGTGCCGAGTGATCGACGTTCAGCACTCGCTCTCGGCGCTGCCCCCGGGCGTGGTCTACCTGATCGTCGCCGGGGTCATCGGCGTGGAGAGCATGGGCGTCCCGCTGCCGGGCGAGATCGTCCTGGTCAGCTCCGCACTGCTCGCCGCCGCCGGAGTGGTCGAACCGGAGTGGGTGGCCAGCGCTGCGGCGTTCGGCGCCATCGTGGGCGACTCCGTCGGGTACGCCGTCGGCCGACGCGGCGGTCGTCCGCTGCTGGCCAGGCTGGGCAGGCGGTTCCCCAAACACCTGGGCCCGGCACAACTCGCCCGTGCCGAGCAGAGCTTCGCGCGGCACGGCGTCTGGGCGGTCTTCTTCGGCCGGTTCGTGGCACTGCTGAGAATCCTGGCCGGGCCGCTCGCCGGGGCGCTGCACGTGCCGTACCGCCGGTTCCTGGTGGCGAACGCGGCCGGCGGCCTGGTCTGGGCCTTCGGCACGACATACCTGCTCTACTCGGTCGGCCGGGCGGCCGAACACTGGCTGAAGGACATCTCCTGGGCCGGCTTGGTCCTCGCGGTGCTCGCCGGACTAGGCAGTACCTGGTGGCTGCGCCGACGTGCCCACCGCCTCGAGTCGGCTTCCGGCGTCGAGTCGGCCGGGATGGCTCCCGGCGTCGAGTCGGCCGAGCTGGCCGCCGACGTCGAGTCGGCCGGAGTTGGTCCCGGCGACGAGCCGGTCCGCGCGGGCAGCGGGCGCTGACCTCAAGCGCGACGAAGGGCCGGGCCCCGTGGTGGGGTCCGGCCCTTCGGTGTGTGGTGGTGGTTGTGGGGTCAGCTGGTGGCGTAGCCGCGGGTGGCGATCCA
>NZ_JBITJA010000024.1:0-43510 GCF_044459545.1 Micromonospora sp. NPDC050276
TCCGCGATGACAAACGCGATCCGATCGGCCGGGTAGTCCGGATCGACCGGCACGTACGCGCCGCCGGCCCTCATCACCGCCAGCAGAACGACGATGAGGTCGACCGAGCGCGGGAGGACGACCGCGACGCGTGTCTCCGGGCCGACTCCACGCGTGGCCAGCACACCGGCCAGCCGGCTTACCCGGTCACTCAGCTCGCGGTAGGTGACCGCATCCACGGCGGGCGCGTCCGGGGTCGCCGCCGCCTGAGCCTCGAACAGTCCTGGCAGTGTTGCCGGTGCGTAGGAACGGGACGTGTCGTTCCAGCCGACGAGGATCCGGTGGCGCTCGTCCGCGGTGAGGATGTCGAGATTCGCGATCGGGAGGTCGGGCCGGTCGATGGCACGGTCGAGCAGGTGCACGAGCCGATCGGCGAGGCCCTGTACGGCTTCGGCGTCGAAGAGGTCGGCAGCATAGGTGATCCGGCCGCGCATCCCACCGCCCGGCAGTTCGGTGAAGGACAGGTCAAGGTCGAACTTGGCCGGGGCCGAGCCGGTCGGCAGCAGCGAGGCCTCGACGCCGGGTAGGTCCAGCGTCGGGGTGGCGGTGTTCTGCATGCCGAGCATCACCTGGAACAGCGGGTGCCGGGCGAGCGAGCGTGCCGGGGCGAGGTCCTCGACGATCCGTTCGAACGGCACATCCTGGTGGCTCATCGCGTCGAGCGTCGTCGACCGCACCTGGTGGACGACGTCCGCGAAGGCGCCGGCCACGCGCACCCGGACGACGAGCGAGTTGACGAAGAAGCCGACCAGGTCGTTGAGCGCGTCGTCGGTCCGTCCGGCCACCGGCGTGCCCAACGGGATGTCCGGGCCCGCGCCCAGGCGCGACAGCAGGACGGCCAGCCCGGCCTGCAGCACCATGAAGGGCGTGGCCGAGGCGCCGCGGGCGAACGCCCCGAGCCGGGCGTGCAGACCGGCGCCAAGCGTGACCTCGACGAGGCCGCCGCGATGCGACGCCACTGCCGGGCGCGGCCGGGCGCCGGGGAGGGTCAGCTCGTCCGGGATGCCGTCGAGGGCGCGCCGCCAATAGGCGAGTTGGGCTGCCAGCAGGCTGTCCGGGTCGTCGGCCTCGCCGAGCAGGTCCCGTTGCCACAGCGCGTAATCCGCGTACTGGACCGGCAGTTCGTCGAAGGTGGGAGCGGTGCCCGAGCACCGGGCCCGGTAGGCCGCCGACAGGTCGCGGGCGAGCGGTCCCATCGACCAGCCGTCGCCGGCCACGTGGTGCACGACCAGGGCGAGCACGTGGTCGTCGACGGCGAGGGCGAACAGCCGCGCGGACAGCGGGATCTCGGTCGTCAGCGCGAACGTGTGCCCGGCGTGGCGGGCGATCGCGGCGGGCAGGGCGGCCTCGCTGATCGCCTCGACCGGCATCGGGACCGACCACTCCTCGAGCACGTGCTGGAACGGGGTGCCGTCCGCCGCTTCCGGGAAGACCGTGCGCAGCACCTCGTGCCGGGCGACCAGATCGGTCAGGGCCGCGTGCAGGGCGCCCGGATCGAGCGCGCCGCGCAGCCGCAGCACCAGCGGAATGTTGTAGGTCGCACCTGATTCCTCGAGCCGGCTCAGGAACCACAGCCGCTGCTGCGCGAAAGACAGGGGAATCATCGGAACGCTCCTGGAAAAGTGGCACCACACAGCGGATGGGCGGCATCAGGGCCGCCCATCCGAACGGAGAAGGTTTGTCAGTCCTCGGTAGCGGCGATCAAGCTCTTGGGCCGCATGTCGGTCCAGTTCCTCTCGACGTAGTCGAGGCAGTCCTGGCGGTCGGCCTCGCCGTGCACGACCTCCCAGCCGTCGGGCACGTCGATGAAGACCGGCCACAGCGAGTGCTGGCCCTCGTCGTTGACGAGCACGAGGTAGCGGCCTTCCGGGTCTTCGAACGGGTTGGTCATCAGGGTCGCCTTTCGGTAGTGGTGTCGCCGCGCCGGGAGCGAGGCTTCAGCGCGGGTCGGGCGCGGGCGGGTGCGGTGTCGCCGATGGCTGCGGCCAGGCCGGCGACGGTGGGCGCGTCGAACAGTGCCCGGATGGGCACCTCGACGCCGAGTTCGGTGCGCAGGCGGGCGATGAGCCGCGTGGCGAGCAGCGAGTGGCCGCCCAGGTCGAAGAAGCTGTCGTCGACGCCCACGCCGGTCACGCCGAGCACCTCCTCGAAGGCGACACAGAGTTGCCGCTCGCGGTCGGTGGCCGGAGCGCGGCGGGCGGTCGCTGTGGGAGCGAAGTCGGGTGTGGGCAGGGCCTTGCGGTCGAGTTTGCCGTTCACGGTCAGCGGTAACCGGTCGAGCACGACCACCGCCGCGGGAACCATGTGGGCCGGCAGGATCCGCGCCGCGGCGGCCCGTACCTCGTCGGCCGTTACCGTCTCTCCCGTGGCCGGCACGGCGTAGCCGCAGATGCGGTCGTCGCGGACCACGGCGGCGGCTTGGACCACCGACGGCATAGCGGCTATCGCGGCCTCGATCTCGCCAAGTTCGATGCGGTAGCCGCGTATTTTCACCTGCAGGTCGGTGCGGCCGAGGTAGACCAGTTCGCCATCGGGCCGCTGCTTGACGAGGTCACCGGTGCGATACATGCGGCCGCCCTCGAACGGGTCCGCGACGAACCGGGTGGCGGTCAGGCCGGGCCGGTTGAGGTAGCCGCGGGCGAGACCGGCGCCGGCGACATACAGTTCGCCGGGCACGCCGGGCGGCACCGGGTTGAGGTGCCGGTCGAGCACATAGGTGGCCAGGTCGGGGATCGGGACGCCGATCGGGCTGTCGGCCGCGGTCGAGGCGAGTCGGGCGGTGGTCAGCGGCGCGTACGTGACGTGGACCGTGGTCTCGGTGATGCCGTACATGTTGACCAGCCGGAGCCCCGGGGCCGACCAGCCGCGCAGCCGGGTGACGTCGAGGGCCTCGCCGCCGAAGACGACCGTGCGCAGCCGCAGACCCGCCGCCAGACCCGGCCGGCGCCGCACCTCCTCGATGAGCTGGTAGAAAGCCGAGGGGGTCTGGTTGAGCACCGTCACCGCTTCGCGCACCAGCAGGTCGAGGAACGCGGCCGGTGTTCGGGCCACGTCGCCAGGGACGAGCACGAGCCGGCCGCCATGCAGCAGCGGGCCCCACAGCTCCCACACCGAGAAGTCGAAGGCGTACGAGTGGAAGAGAGTCCACACGTCGTCGGCGCCGAACCCGAACCACTGCTCGGTGCGCCCGAACAGCCGGACGACGTTGTGGTGGGTGACTGTCACCCCCTTGGGGCGGCCCGTGGAGCCGGAGGTGTAGATGACGTAGGCGGGATGCTCGGGCCGCACGTCGACCCCGACGTCGGTGCCGTCCTCACCGGAAGCGTCCAGCGGACCGTCGACGACCACGACCGGGCGGGCATCGGCGATCATCGCCGCCCGGCGGTCGGCCGGGTAGTCGGGGTCGATCGGCAGGTAGGCGCCGCCGGCCTTGAGCACCGCCAGGAGGGTGACGATCAGCTCGGCCGTACGGGGCAGGGCGACCGCGACCAGCGACTCGGGGCCGACGCCGCGGCGGACGAGGAGGCGGGCCAGGCGGTTCGCCCGGACATTCAGTTCCCCGTAGGAGAGCCGCTCGTCCCCGGCAACAAGCGCCGTCGCCGCCGGGGTGGCCGCCGCACGCTCCTCGAACAGACGGTGCAGGGCGACCGGCCGTACGGTCTCGGGCGCGGCCGGGGCGGCCGGTGCCGGGACGACCGCGCCGATGTGGTGCAGCGGGCCGCCGTGGTCGAGGGCGGTGACCATGCGGGCGGTCGCGGCGACAAGCATGGCGCGCAGCGGCTCGGGGTCGGCCGACTGCACCGTGACCGCGAAGTCGTCACCCAGGTCGTCGACCATGACCGTGATCGGGTAGCTGGTGCGTTCATGGACGCTGCACACCTCGACGCCCTCGAGCGCGGCGCTGACGCTGCCGGGGGTGCTGTGTCGGTAGTTGAGCAGGGTGGTGAACAGCGGGCTGATCGGGGCGGCCCGCTGAGCCACGGCCAGGGGCGCGTGCTCGTGCCATTGCAGGTCGGCGAGCTGCCGCCGCAGCTCGGCCACGGCCTCGGCAGCCGTCACGGTGCGGGTGTCCAGGCGTACGGGCAGGGTGTTGATGAACAGGCCGGGGGTGCGCTCGCCGCTGCTCGAGCCCATGCGCCCGAACAGGACGGTGCCGAAGACGACGTCGTCGCGTCCGGCGATGACGGCCAGCACCCGGGCCCAGACCGCGTGGAACAGCGTGGCGGGGCTGGCCCCGTGCCGGCGGGCCGCTTCGCGGATCGCCGCGGCCAGCTCGGCGGGCAGCGTCTCGGATGATTCGGCGATGCCGGAGCCGTCGCCCTGGACGTTCAACAGACCGTACGGGGCGGTCGGTTCCTCGACGTCGCCGAGCAGCGTACGGAAGTGTTTCTCGTGCTCGTCGTCGGCGACGCCGAGTCGGGCGCGGGCCACGAAGTCGCGGAACGGTACCGGCTCGGGTAGCTCGCCGGCTGTGCCGTCGAGGAAGGCGCGTACTTCGCCGAGCAGCACGTCGAGGGCGGTGTGGTCCTGCACGATGTGGTGGATCCGCACGAGAGCCCGGTCGCCGGTGACGTGGACGCGCACGAGCGGCGGCTGGCTCAGGTCGATCGGGGCCGACGGTTCGTCTCCGTAGGTGACGGGGATGGTTGTCCGCTCGTGTACTACCTGGACGGGTTCGCGGAAGCTGTGGATCGAGGTGCGCAGGATCTCGTGCCGGTCCACGACGTGCTGCAGGGCGGCGACGAAGGCGTCCAGGCGTTGTCGCGAGTCGAAGGACAGCTCGACCGGCAGGACGTAGACGTCGTTTTCCCGGTGCATCAGGTGGTGGAAGTACATGCCCTCCTGCAACGGTGCGAGGGGGTAGACGTCGACCACGTCGTCGGGCAGTTGGGCGATCTCGTCGGCGGTGAGGTCGACCAGCGGGAACATCTCGGGCGTCAACGGGCGAGACAGTGGGCGGCGCGGCGGGACCAGAACCTCGGCGCGACCCGAACTCGCGGCCAGACCGGCCGGGGTCGGGTTGAGGAACAGGGTGCGGACGTCGACGGCGATCTGCCGGTCGCGTAGCCGCTCGACCAGGGTGATCGCGAGCAGCGAGTGCCCGCCGAGGGCGAAGAAGTCGTCGTCCAGGCCGACCCGGTCGAGGCCGAGGACGTCGGCGAACACCTCGCACACAACCCGTTCGCGGTGCCCGCGCGGTGCCCGGTCGGTGACGGCTGCGGCGTAGTCGGGGGCGGGCAGGGCGCGCCGGTCGACCTTGCCGTTGACGGTGAGCGGAAGCTCGGTCAGGGTGACCACGGCCGCGGGGACCATGTAATCGGGCAACGTGCTGGCTACGTGGCCGCGCAGGTCGGCCGCGTCGACCGAGGGCACGACGTAGGCAACAAGGTGCTGGGCATGAACGGCGACCGCGACCTCACGGACGGACGGGTGTGTGGCAGCCGCCGCTTCGACCTCGCCGAGTTCGATGCGGTAGCCGCGCACCTTCACCTGGTCGTCGGTGCGGCCCAGGAACTCCAACACACCATCCGGGCGCCACTTCACCAGATCACCGGTGCGATACATCCGGCCGCCCCCGCCGAACGGGCACGCCACGAACCGCTCCGCCGTCAACCCGGGACGGCCGAGATAGCCACGAGCCAGACCAGCGCCCGCGACATACAACTCCCCCACCACGCCAGGCGGAACCGGGCGCAACGCGGCATCGAGCACGAAGACGCGGGTGTTCCACATCGGCCGGCCGATCGGCACGACGCCTTCACCAGGGCCGTCGACCGCGAAGTCGGTGCAGGCCACGGTGGTCTCCGTCGGACCGTAGCTGTTGATCACCGACACTCCGGCGGGAAGCTGGTCGTAGCGCAGCGCCTCACCACCCACCATGAGGGCCTTGCCCGGAATCTCGGACAGCGCGGCCAGATGACCGGGCGTGACCTTCAGAAAGGCGGTCGGCCGCTCCTCGGTCACCACCCGGCCACCCGAGACGAGCGCGCCGAACACGGACGTCACCGTGGTGTCGAACCCGACCGACGAATGGAACCGGGCCTCGTCGGCCAGCCCCGGATAGACGGCGCGGGCCCTCGCCAAATAGTTGACGACACCGGCGTGCCGGATCACGACGCCCTTGGGACGGCCAGTCGAACCGGACGTGTAAATCACATAGGCCGGATGCTCGGGCAGCACCCGCACGCCGAGGTCATGGTCAGGACCGTCCGGCACGACCACCTCGTCGATCACCGCAATCGGTCGCGCCTCGTCCAGGATGCGCTCCGCCGGCTGGGCCGGATCCATCGGCAGATACGCCCCACCTGCCTTGAGGACCGCCAGCAGCGCCACGACCAACACTGGCGACCGGGGCAGTCGCACGGCGACGATCGACTCCGGGCCGACGCCCTCGCCCACCAGGTGCCGGGCCAGCCGGTTCGCCCGCGAGTTGAGCTCTCGATACGACAGGTCGTCCACCGCGAGAGCATCCGGGTTCGCCGCCGCCTGCGCCTCGACCATCCCGTGCAGGGTCGTCTCGCCGACCAGGCGGGCGGTGTCGTTCCAGCCGTGCACGATCCGGTCGTGTTCGGCCGGTGACAGCAGGTCGAGGCCGTCCACAGGTCGGTCCGGGTCGGCCACTACGGCGTCGAGTACGCGCGTCAGCCGGTCGGCGACATCGTGGACCAACGCCGCGTCGAACAGATCGGTCGCGTACGTGACCCGGCCGTCCAGTCCGCCGCCGGGTACCTCGGCGAACTCGAAGGACAGGTCGAACCGCGACGTCACCGGCCCGACCTGCTCCAGCGGGATGGTCGACACCCGCACCCCGGGCAGGTCGAGGACCGGCGCGGGCTGGTTGCGGACCGACAGCAGCACCTGCACGAGCGGGTGGCGGGCGGTCGACCGGGACGGCGCCAGTTCCTCGACGAGGCGCTCGAACGGCACGTCCTGGTTGGCGTACGCGGAAAGCACTGTCTCGCGCACCCGCTCGAGCACGGTCGCGAAGGTGGGCCGCCCGGTCAGGTCGGTGCGCACGACGAGCGTGTTGACAAAGAAGCCGACCAGGTCGTCGAGGGCCTCGTCGGTGCGCCCGGCGATCGGCGTGCCGACCGCGATGTCGGTGCCGGCCCCGAGCCGCGACAGCAGCACCGCCAGGGCACCCTGCAACGCCATGTAGAGGGTGACACCCCGGGTGCGGCACAGTTCGGTGAGGCGCTCGTGCTGATCGGCGTTCAGGTGCAGCCGCAGGATTCCGCCACGGTGCGAGGCGATGGCGGGCCGCGGCCGGGCGATCGGCAGGGTCAGCTGCTCAGGCAGCCCGTCGAGTTCCTTGCGCCAGTACTCCAGTTGGCCATCGACGGGCAGGTCGTGCTGCCACAGGACGTAGTCCGCGTATTGCACCGGCAGCGGCGCCCAGTCCGGCTGGTGGCCATCGAGGCGAGCCCGGTAGGCGTCGGACAGGTCACGGGCGAGCGGCCTCATCGACCAGCCGTCCCCGGCGATGTGGTGCAGCACCAGCACCAGCACGGTCTCGTCGCCGTCACCGCGGAAGAGCCACGCCCGCAGCGGCAGATCGTGCGCGAGGTCGAATGGCGTGCCGATCGCGTCGGTGACAGCGGACTCGTCGAGGGCGGCGACCACAAGCCGGACGGTCGCTTGCAGGATCCGCTGGCTGCTCGGCCCGTCGACGACCGTGCGCAGCACCTCGTGCCGGGCGACGACATCGTTCAGGGCGGCTTCGAGGGCACTTTCGTCCAGGCGGCCGGTGAGGCGCAGGACGATCGGCATGTGGTAGGCCGCGCTCGTCTCGTCCAGGCGGTGCAGGAACCAGAGCCGCTGCTGCGCGTGCGACAGCGGGACGACCGCCGGCCAGGGCCGGGCCGTCAGCGGCGGGCGGGACGCCCCCGCCGCGCTGATTCGGGCGGCCAGCCCGGCCACGGTCGGCGCCTCGAAGACGTCGCGGATCGGCACCTCCACGCCCAACACCGTGCGCAGCCGGCTGACCAGGCGGGTGGCGAGCAGCGAATGCCCGCCGAGGGCGAAGAAGTCGTCGTCCAGACCGACGCGTTCGGCGCCGAGCACCTGAGCGAAGGCCTGGCACAGCAACTCTTCGCGGACGTTGGTCGGTGCTCGGTAGGCGGTGGTAGCGGCGAACGACGGCTTGGGCAGCGCCCGCCGGTCGAGTTTGCCGTTGACGGTGAGGGGCAGCGCGTCCAGGCCCACCACCGTGGCCGGGATCATGTAGTCGGGCAGCGTCGCGCGCAGCGCGCCGATCAGCACGGCACCGTCGACCGGGGGTGCCACGTAGGCGACGATCCGCTGGTCGTTGACGGCGGCCGCGGCTTGGCGTACGCCGGGCTGGGCAGCCAGCGCGGCCTCGATCTCGCCCAGCTCGACGCGGAACCCGCGCACCTTCACCTGGTCGTCGGTGCGACCCAGATATTCGAGGTTGCCGTCGGCGCCCCAGCGGGCCAGGTCGCCGGTGCGATACATGCGACCGCCGCCGAACGGGCAGGCCACGAAGCGTTCCGCCGTCAGCGCGGCCCGGCCGAGATAACCGCGGGCCAGTTGCACGCCGGCCAGGTAGAGCTCGCCGGGCACACCGGCCGGGACGGGCCGCAGCCGGGCGTCGAGCACGTAAACACGGGTGTTCCACACCGGACGACCGATCGGGATCACCGCTGGCCGTTCTCCGGGCGCCGCGGTCCACGCGGTGACGTCGACGGATGCCTCGGTCGGGCCATAGAGGTTGTGCAGCGACGCGGGCAGCAGCGTGCGGAAGAGATCGTGCAGGTCGGCCGGCAGCGCCTCGCCGGAGCAAAAGACCTGACGCAGGCCCCGGCATGCCGCGGCGGCCGGCTCGTGCAGGAACTCCCGCAGCATCGACGGCACGAAGTGGGAGACGGTCACCCCCGCACGAACGATCAGGTCAGCCAGGTACGCGGGGTCGCGGTGCCCGCCGGGCCGCGCGACGACCAGGGTGGCGCCTTCGATCAGGGGCCAGAAGAACTCCCAGACCGACACGTCGAAGCCGTACGGGGTCTTCTGCAGCACCCGGTCGGCTGCGGTCAGCCCGTAGGTGGCCTGCATCCAGGCGAGCCGGTTGACGATGCCACGGTGGTCAATGACTACGCCCTTGGGGCGTCCGGTGGAACCGGAGGTGTAGATGACGTAGGCCGGGTGATCGGACCGTACGTCGACGTCCAGGTTACCGCCGTCCAACATGGACGCGTCGACATCGACGGGCTTGTCGACGACGACTGCCGGGTCGGCGTCGGCGAGCATCGCCGCGATCCGCTCGGCCGGGTGGTCCGGATCGACCGGTAAGTAGGCGGCACCGGTCTTCAGCACGGCCAGCAGCGTCACGACCAGGTCGATGGACCGGTCGAGCAGGACGGCGACGACGCGCTCCGGGCCGGCGCCCTGCGCGGCAAGCAGGCGGGCCAGGCGGTTGGCCCGCTCGTTCAACTCCCGATAGGTGACCGGCCGCCCGTCGAAGACGACAGCGACCGCGTCGGGCCGGGTGGCCGCCCGTTCCTCGAACAGCTGCGACAGCGTACGGCCGGGAACCTCGACGGCCGTGTCGTTCCACTCGTGCAGCACCAGCGCCCGCTCGGCCTCGTCGAGCACGTCGAGGTCGCCGGTGGCCCGGCCCTCGAGCCGAGCCACGACCCCCTCGGCGGCCTTCGCCACCATCGCGCCCAGCGGGGCTGCGACGGCGCTCTGCACCCCGATGGTGAAGCCGTGCCCGGTGTCGTCCACCGACAGGGTGAGCGGATAGTTCGTGCCGCCGCCCCGCTCCACGATCTCCACGCCGGCCAGGCCGTGGCGGTCATCGCCGCTGGCCGCGCCGAGGTGCCGGAAGTTGAGGATCGCGGTGAACAGCGGCACGGGCGGAGTGACCCCGCTGGCCTGCTGGGCAACGGCGAGTGGCGCGTGCTCGTGCGCCATCAGCGCGGCGAGCTGATCGCGCATCGCGGTCACCGCGCCGACGACGTCACCGTCGGTGCGCACGCGTACCGGCAGGGTGTTGACGAACAGGCCGGGCACCCGGTCGGCGCCCGCCCCGGCCTGCAGACGGCCGAGCAACACGGTGCCGAACACGACATCGTCGCGGCCGGAGACCGCGGCAAGCACCTGCCCCCAGACGACGTGGAACAGCGTAGCCGGGCTGACTGAGTGCAGTCGGGCTTGTTCGCGCAGCCGAGCGGCCAGCCCAGCGTCCAGGGCGAGACTGTCGTGGTGGAGACCGGCCGGATTGACGCTGGCGTCGGTCAGGCCAAACGGGGCGGTCGGCTCGGTGACGTCGCCGAACAGGGCGGCGAAGTGGCGGCGGTGCTCGTCCCAGGAGACCCGCAGTCGGGATTGCGCGACGAAGGTGCGGAACGGCAGCGGCTCGGGCAGCCGGTCGGCTTCGCCGTCGAGGAAGGCCCGCACCTCGGCCAGGACGGTGTCGAGCCCGGTGCGGTCCTGGACGAGGTGGTGGATCCGCAGCCGGGCGACCACCCGGCCGGTTTCCGGCTCGTCGATCGCCCACATGCGGATCAGCGGCGCCCGGCCGAGGTCCATCCCGTTTTCGGCGCTGAGCCGAGCCTCGCGCTGCACCACCTGCATCGGCTCGGGCAGACCCTCCCACACGATCGCGGTGCGCAGGATGTCGTGCCGGTCGATGACCCGTTGCAGGGCCGCGGCGAAGGCGTCGTACCGGGCCCTGCTGTCGAAGGCCAGCGTCACCGGAATGACGTAGACGTCGTCGCGGCCGCCGCCCAGCAGGTGGTGGAAGAAGATGCCTTCCTGCAGCGGGGCGAGCGGGTAGATGTCCGCGATGTTGGCCGCGCCGCCGGGGATGCGGGCGGCGATCCGGTCGAGGTCGGCGACGTTCAGGTCGGCCAGCGGGACCATCTCGGGGGTGATGCGCTCGGCACCGGGCGGAATGCGGGTCGGCGGCACGTCGATATCGCCGGGGCCGGCCGCGGCGGCCAGGCCGGCGGGCGTCGGAGTGGTGAAGAGGGTGCGGATGTCGACCGGGACGCCGCGCGTGCGCAGGCGTTCGACCAGCCGCACGGCCAGCAGCGAATGGCCGCCCAGCTCGAAGAAGTTGTCGTCGACGCCGACTAACTCGCGGTCGAGGACCTCGGCGAACACCCGGCAGAGCAGTTCCTCGGCCGGTGTGGCGGGCGCCCGGCCGGCGGCGGTGGCGGCAAACTGCGGGAGGGGCAGAGCCTGCCGGTCGAGCTTGCCGTGGACGGTGAGCGGCAGCGCGTCGAGCCCGACCACGGCGGCGGGCACCATGTGGACGGGCAGACTGCGGCCCACGTGCGCGATCACCTCGGTCGGGTCGACGGCCGGGACGACGTACGCAACGAGGTTCTGCTCCTGTAGGACGACGGCGGCCTGGCGCACGCCGGGGTGCCCGGCAACGGCGGCCTCGACCTCGCCCAGCTCGATGCGGAAGCCGCGGACCTTGACCTGCGCGTCGGCCCGTCCCAGGAATTCGAGGCGGCCGGCGTCGTCCCAGCGGACGAGGTCGCCGGTGCGGTACATCCGCTCCCCCGGGCCGCCGAACGGGTCGGCCACGAACCGTTCCGCGGTCAGCCCGCGACGGCCCGCGTAGCCGCGCGCCAGGCCGTCACCCGCGGCGTAAAGTTCGCCCGGCACCCCCGGCGGCACCGGCCGCAGGCGTGAATCCAGCACATACACCTGGGTGTCGGCGATCGGTCGCCCGATCGGCACGCCCGGCGCCGCGTCGTCGGCGTGCACCTCGTGGGCCGTGACGATGACCGTGTTCTCGGTCGGTCCGTACGCGTTGAGCAGTCGCGCCCCGGGCAGAGCGGCCAGCGCGCGGCGGGCCCGCGGCCCCGACAGCGTGTCGCCGCCGGCCAGGACGGTGCGCAGCCCGGCCAATGCCGCCGGGTCGGTGTCGACGATCTCGTGGAACAGCCCGGTCGGCAGCAGCGCCGTGGTGACGCCCGCACCAGCGATCCACGCCCGCAGCGCGGCACCGTCGAGCACCCGCTGTGGGGCGAGGGCCAGGGCCGCGCCGTTCAGCAGCGCTCCCCAGATCTCGAACACCGCGGCGTCGAACGACACCGAGGACAGCTGACCGACGACGTCGCGTGGGCCGATCGTCAGATAGTCGGTGTCCCGCACGAGCCGGGCGACGCCCCGGTGCGGCACCGTGACGCCCTTGGGCCGCCCGGACGAGCCAGAGGTGTAAATGACGTAGGCGGGGTGGTCCGGCCGCACGTCGACGCCGGGGTTACCGTCGTCCTCGTCGCCCAGTTCGGGCACCGCGTCGATCATCACGGTCGGTTTCGCGTCGTCGAGCAGGTAGGCGATGCGGGCCTGCGGATAGGCGGGGTCGATCGGCAGGTAGGCGCCACCGGCCTTGACGATCGCGAGCAGGCTGACGACCAGGTCGGCCGAGCGTGGCAGCAGCACGGCCACCACGGTCTCCGGGCCCACCCCCTGGGCGATCAGGCGGCGGGCCAGCCGGTTCGCCCGGCCATTCAGTTCCCCGTACGACATCCGCCCGCCCGCCCACACGAGGGCGGTCGCGTCGGGCGTCGCGGCCGCGTGCCGCTCGACCATCGCGGGCAGGACGGCCGGCGGCACCGTACGGCGGACCCCCTGCCCGGCGGCGACCAGCTCGGCGCTCCCGGCGGGGGTGAGCACGTCGGCGCTGCCCAGCGGCGTGCCCCCGACCACCGCCGCGACGACGGTGTGCAGCATCTCGCACAGCTCCTCGGCGTCGGCGGGTCGGGCTGCCTGGACGACGAACGCGAAGTCATCGCCGTAGTCGTCGACGGTCACCGCGATCGGATAGTTGGTGCGCTCCTCGGCGCGCAGCACCTCGACGCCGTCGAGGGCAAGGCCGCTGCGGGTGCTGTGCCGAAAGTTGAACAAGGTCGTGAACAGCGGGGCTACGCCGACGGTGTGCTGGACGAGGGCCAGCGGGGTGTGCTCGTGCGCCTGCAGGTCGGTCAGCTGCCGTTGCAGGGTCTCAAGGGTGACGGTGCGCGTGTCGACGCGCATCGGAAGGGTGTTGATGAAAAGCCCCGGGGTGCGCTCGCCGCCGCCGACGCCGCTGCGTCCGAACAGGACGGTGCCGAAGACGACGTCGTCGCGTCCGGTGATCGCCGCCAGCACGCGCGCCCACACGCCATGGAACACCGCGGCGGGGCTGACCTGATGCGTACGCGCGACAGCTCGAATGTGCGCGGACAGGTCGGCGGCCAGGTGCAGGGACACCTCAGCGACGTCGGTCCCGTCACCCTGAACATCGAGCAACCCGTACGGCGCGGTCGGTTCGGTCACGTCGCCGAGCAGCTCCGCGAAGTGTTTCTCGTGTGCCTTCTCCGAGACGCTCAGTCGCGCCAGGGCCACGAAGTCACGGAACGGCACCGGCTCAGGCAGCTCGGCAGCGGTCCCGTCGAGGATGGCGCGCACCTCGCCGAGCAGTACGTCGAGGGCGGTGTGGTCCTGCACGATGTGGTGGATCCGCATCAGCGCCCGGTCTCCGGTGACGTGGACGCGCAGCAGCGGCGCACGGGTCAGGTCGATCGAAGCGGGTGGCGCACCGCCGTAGGTGACCGGCACGGTGGCCCGCTCGTGCACCACCTGGACCGGGCGGCGGAAACCCTGGCTGTGGACCGAGGTGCGCAGGATCTCGTGCCGGTCGACCACCTGCTGCAACGCCGCGAGAAAGCCGTCAAGCCGGGCCGGCGAGTCGAACCGCAGCTCGGCCGAGAGGACGTAGACATCGTTGTCCGGGTTGATCAAATGATGGAAGTAGATGCCCTCCTGTAGCGAGGAGAGGGGGTAGACGTCCACGATGTCGGCGGGCAGCAGCGCCACCTCATCGGCGCTCAACTCGACCAGCGGAAACATCTCCGCCGTCAATGGACGGGACAACGGACGACGGGCCGGCACCGGCACATCGGCACGGCCCGTGCTTGCCGCCAGGCCGGCCGGAGTCGGGTGCCGGAACAGCGTGCGCACGTCGATCGCGACCTGCCGGACACGGAGCCGTTCGACCACCGGGATCGCCAGCAGTGAATGTCCACCCAGCTCGAAGAAATTGTCGTCCACGCCGACCCGTTCCAGGCCGAGCACGTCGGCGAAGACCTCGCAGACGATCTGCTCACGCCCGCTGCGAGGGGCACGCATGGTGACAGTCGCGGTGAAGTCGGGGGCGGGCAGCGCACGGCGGTCGACCTTGCCGTTGATCGTCAGCGGTATCGCGTCCAGATGAACGATCGCGCCGGGGACCATGTAGGAGGGCAGGATGCTGGCGGCGTGGGCGCGCAGGTCGGCCGGGTCCACCGATGGCACCACATAGGCCACCAACTGCTGGCCGTGCACGCCAACCACCACCTGGCGCACGGACGGATGCGTGGCCAGCGCGGCCTCGACCTCACCCAGCTCGATCCGGTAGCCGCGCACCTTCACCTGCCCGTCGGTGCGGCCCAGGAACTCCAGAACACCGTCCGGACGCCACCTCGCCAGATCACCAGTGCGATACATCCGAGCGCCTGCGCCGAACGGACACGCCACGAACCGCTCCGCCGTCAGCCCGGGACGGCCGAGATAGCCGCGAGCCAGACCGGCGCCCGCGACGTACAGCTCCCCCATCACACCAGGCGCGACGGGTTGCAATACGGCGTCCAGCACGTAGACACGGGTGTTCCACATCGGCCGGCCGATCGGCACGACACCCTCACCCGGCCCATCGACCGCGAAATCGGTGCACGCCACGGTCGTCTCCGTCGGACCGTAGCTGTTGACCACCGGCACCCCGACCGGCAGCTGGTCGTAACGGAGCGCTTCACCGCCGACCAGCAGGAGCTTGCCCGGCGCTTCGGACAACCCACCCAGATGGCTCGGCGTGACCTTAAGGAAGGCAGTCGTCCGCTCATCGGTGACAATCCGGCCACCCGAAACCAGAGCCCCGAAAACCGATGTGACAGTGGTGTCGAAGCTGATCGATGAGTGGAACCGCACGTCGTCGGAGAGGCCGGAATACACCTCGCTCGCCCGGGCCAGGTAATTCACCACACCGGCGTGGCGGATCACCACGCCCTTGGGGCGGCCGGTCGAGCCTGACGTGTAGATGACATAGGCCGGATGTTCGGGCAGCACACGTATACCGAGGTTATGGTCCGGGCCGTCGGGCACGGCGGCATCGTCGATCACAGTGACGGGCCGGGCCTCCGCGATGAGCTGCGCGATCCTCTCTGGCGGATTGTCCGGGTCGATCGGCAAGTAGGCGCCGCCCGCCTTGAGGACCGCCAGCAGCGCCACGACCAACTCCGGCGACCGCGGCAGACTGACGCCGACGATCGACTCAGGCCCAACCCCACCTGCCACCAACTGATGCGCCAACCGGTTCGCCCGCGCATTGAGTTCCGCATACGACATGCTGTCGACAGCAAGCGCCTCCGGCGATGCCGCCACCTGCGCCTCGACCAACTCCGCGAGGGGCGCTGGCGGAACCCCGTGGACCGTGTCGTTCCAGGCGCGCAGGATCAGATCACGCTCATCGTCCGCCACGAGCGTGAATTGGCTGACCGGCCGCTCCGGGTCATTTCTCTCCAGCCAGCCTAGAGCCGCCCGAAAATCACGCGTCAGCCGCCTTGTCGACGTCTCATCATAGATTTCGGGATTGACATCGGCGACAATGCGCAGCGCGCCGTCCGACGCTCGCCGGTAAACAGAAATCGATGCGTCGTCGAAATGCAAGCCGGCGATGTTATGGGCGTCGGTGCGGGCGGCTCCGAGGCGGAAGTCGTAGTCGAATTCCATGACGTTGACGAGCAGTGAATAAAGACCGTGCCGGCTGCCCGCTGGCCGGTCGCGCACCATATCCTCGTACCGGTAACGCTGGTGCCTCAGCGCCCTGCGGACGACCCGCGAGGTTTGCCGCACCACCTCGGCCGCCGTGTCACCGGGGCCGACCGCGAGGCGGATCGGCAGCACGTTGGCCATCATGCCCGGCGTGATTCGCTGAAGACTGTCCGTGCGCGCGGCGACCGGAAGCCCGACCACAACGTCGCGGACCCCGGTCGAGCGGTGCAGCAGCAGCGCCGCCGCCGCTACCGCCAGCACGGTCAAGGCAGTGCCGTGACGGCGCGCTGCGGCCCGCAACTCGCTCGCCTCCGCAGGCGGCAGCTCGTCGGTGTGTCGCGCGAGCCGGTCCGGGAACGGGATCGCCCGCCGGCCGCTCACGCTGATCGGATGGGGCGCTCCGACCAGCTCACTGCGCCAAAACTCGCGGTCAGCCTCGAACGCGTCAGAGCCGCGGTAGGCGGCGTCCGCCTCGACTAGGCCACGCATCGAGGGCGGCGCCGGCGAATCCGGCTCGGCACCCGCGAGCAGTGCCGCGTAGAGGTCAGCGACGCGGGCGGCCACAAGGGCCCCACCGAACCCGTCGCCGATGATGTGGTGGGTGCGCTGATACCAGTAGTGATGGCCAACCCCGAGGTGCAGCAGCGCCAGCGTGAACAGTGTCCCGTCGTCCAAACCGGCAGCATTCGCCACGTCGGCGCGCATCCACGCCTGCGCAGCGGCCTCGGGATCCGCTTCGCCGCTCAGGTCGACCAGCAACGGCGACCATCCGGCAGGCGGCTCGAACCGTTGGCGCGGCCGCCCCAACTCGTCCACGTCGAACCGGAGGTGAAAGGCGTCGTGCTCGGTTACCGCCCGGTGCAGCGCATCCAGGAAAATACCCACGTTCAAATCGCCGCGGATTTCAACGAATTCGGCAATGTGGTACAGGTTGCTTTTGGGGTTCATTTGCTGGGCGTGCCAGATCCCGAGCTGACCGGCGGTAAGCTCGAAATTGCGGTCCGGCATGCAAATCTCCTCGGGCGGCACGAGACGGAACCACTACCCTTACAGCGTTCGCCCGAAATTCCACAAACGGAAGGTGAACGCCAAGGGAATCCGAGCCAGCCCTTTCGGGCGCCTTCCCGCCAGCGCCCGCGATCCACCTCCATGCCACCTGGGCGGCGGGCATATGACTGGATTCCGCCTCAGTCCTGGAATGAGATTCTTCGATAGCCAGACGTGTGTCGTGGTGTCGATCTGCGGCCAGGGCGAGGTGATGTCACCACCGGCCGGGCCGACCACCTCTCGCTTTTCGTAGACATCGGGCCGCTACAGACAACGCCGGCCCACCATCAGCAACCTCGAGATCCTGCGCGCCGGCCGCGACATGCTGCTCAACCCCAAACCCAACCAGCGTCACCTCCATCACTCAGCCGCCTCGGCGTCAGCCCTGGCACCTGCTGAGAATCATCGAAGCGCCCTCACCCAGGTCTTCGCGCAGAACCTCCCGCCATCCCCGCCTTCCCTCTTGACAAACTGCTCTACATATCAGTACTCCAGCCGCACTTGCCTGATCTGGCGTTTCGGCAGCGCACCGACATGACCGACGTCGCAGTTGAGCCTGCTGCGTAGTTGCGGATGTCGATGCTACCGGCAGACAAGTAACGTGATCGCACCGTCTGTCTGTTGTGGTCAGTCGTAGCGCGGGCAGGCTCCTGTGCTTGTGTTGATCGATGAAATTGTGGGCTGGAGCGTGCCGACCGACGTCGGAGAGGCCCTGTTGAAGGTGGAACTGCTCAGCGCATCACCCTCGCGCTCAAGTGCCGGCCGCCGTCTACGAGGACAGTGTCGAGGCCACGCGCTCGCTCCCGAACGGGGTGCTGCTGTACCTACCCCAAGGCGATCTGGCCGACGGCGTACAACGCCTCTGGTGGAAGCTCGGCCGCTTCTTGCCTCCGACGGTCTCGATCCGGACGCCGATCCGGACGAGCCCTGGTCCTGAGCGCCAGGCCCACCAAAAGGCGCGGGTCGCGGCGCCCGCCGGTTCGTGGTGGTGGAGGACGAGCGGACGCCCGTCCCGGGGCTTGTCCGGGCCCGCCCGCCCCGGGGCCGACGGGCCCGGGACGTCAGTTCCGCCCGAGGAAGATCGGATTGGTCATCGCCACCATCGGCGCGGTGAGCGGGCTCGACCCGGCTGCGGGGCGGCGCACCTCGGCGCGTACCCAGCGGCTGTAGCGGGGGTACGTGGTCCATGTCACCGTGGCGGTACCCGATTCCGGCACTGTCTCGCTGCGCTCGGGGCCGAGCTGGTCGAGGATCGTCACGGTCGTACCGGGTACGCCGCCGACCACGGCCGTGACGGTGACCGGGGTGCCGATCTCAGCCGGCAGCCGGCCGCCGATGTCGGCGGTGCGGCCGGGCACGCTCGCGGTGAAGGAGAGCTGCACGGCCGAGGACTCGGCCAGCCACGAGCGGCCAGCCTTGAGGCCGGCGAGCAGGTGCTCCTTGCGCAGGCTGTCGGCGAGAACCACGGTGTGTGGCTTGCCGACCACCTGGTCCGGGTTGTGCGCGTCGGAATTGCCGATGGCCGGGATGAAGCGCCCGCCGCGCAGCAGCCCGTCCCAGTGGGTGACCGACGCCTGGTCGTCGTCGGTCCACGGCCCGTTCCAGACCTCGACCAGGTCGGCGATCTCGTAGGCGAACTCGTAGGTGCAGCCGAAGCAGTTCGCGAACGGGTGTGCGGCCGTGACCAGTCCGCCGAGCTTGTGCACCCGGTCGACGAAGTGCCGGAAGTCGGCGGGGTCGCCCGCCCGGTAGCGCCAGTCGATCCACTCGCCGGCCGGCAGGCCGATCGCCGGCCAGTGGCCGGAGCGGGTGGTGACCTCCTCACCGTTGATGATCAGCAGGTCGTCGGTGGCGTAGTTGCCCCACTGGAGGTGGGCGCTGGGCGTGTTGTGCTCGGTGGAGACGACGAAGTCGAGCCCGGCGGCGCGCGCGTCGGCCACCAACTGGTCGGGGGTTCGGCGGCCGTCGGAGTGCACGGTGTGCAGGTGGCAGTCGCCGCGGTACCAGGTGCGACCGCGCTGCTTGGCCGGGGCGCTGGTCGGGGCGGGGTTGGCGCGGAAGGGCGCGCCCTGCGGGCCGAAGTGCAGGGTGATGGTCACCGAGTAGTTCAGGCCCTGCGGCGCGACCGTGTACGGGCCGAGGATCACGTGCCAGGTGCCCGGCTTGATCGGTCCGGCCAGGTAGCCGGGAGTCGCCTCGGTGGCGCTGATTGAAAACGAGTTGCGGAAGCCGCCCGACCAGCCCCGGAAGCCCTTGGCGTTGCCGAGGTCGTGCCCCTCCGGGCCGAACATGCCGATGTCGCAGGCGTTGCCGCGGGTTCCGGCCGGTACGGTGGGCTTGTCGTACGTGTAGCTGACGTCGATCTGGTTGACGCCTTTCGGCACCTGCACGGGCAGGTAGAACCAGTCGGAGATGCTCGGGGTGAAGGTGCCGGTGACGGTCTTGGTCTGCTGGCCGGTACCGGACGGCGGGTTGGCGAACGCCACGCCGGGCAGGAAGTTGACCGCGGCGCCGGCGGCAACGACCCCGCCGACCCGCAGCAAATTACGTCGGGTCAGATCGAAATTCGACATGCTTTCCTCCGCATAGGTGATCGGTCCCGACGCTAAGCGGGTCAAGCGGACAGTCAAACCACGGCGCGGTGAACAGTAACTGTGCGTTACATATAATGTTGATCTTGATTATTCATGGCGAACGAGCAGCTCAACAAGGTTGCGTCGATGTTCCTCGGCAACCCGCGCGCTGCCCCGCCGCGCGGTCAGCCGACCGCCTGCACCACGTTGCCGTCCTCGTCGCGAATCCGCGAAACCTCGATCTCCACGACGAGGATCGGGGCGCCGGGTACGGGACGGGTGCGGGCGCGGCACCAGCACCCCGACGAGCCCGTCGAGCACCGGCGCGGGCAGCACCAGCTCCAGCCAGCCGTTCCCCCGCTCCGTACCCTCGAACGCCGCGCCGGGCGGAACAGCGGCCCCGGCGCGCCGGACTTCTGGGTACGTGTCGGCAACGCGACCAGACAAGTCCACGGCGATGACCTCATCAAGTATCAAGAGGAGCACTGGGGATGGGGCATCGAGGCGTCAGGTGAGTTCCGGAATGTGTATCGGTGAGCTTCAGCCGCCAGCCCTGCACGGGCCCGGCAGCACGGAGCACAGTGGGCCTATCGGCGTACCTGTCGCCACGCTGACTCGGAGTCTCCGAAGCTGTGGGCACAGGGCGTGCCGCGGCGTAGTCGGCGCAAAGGATTGCTCGTAAGTAAACCGCACAACCAGGCCGTCCTAAATTCAGGACCCAGGCGCCTGCGGGGAACAAGGGGATTTGAACCCACGAGAAGCTCGAGTCGCTCGCGTTCGGCTACCGCTGGCAGGATCCGCTGTCGAGGTGGAAGTACCTCGTGTTGGCCCAGCGGCAGAGCCGGATGCCGACGACTATGCCGGCGATCGTGACCAACGCGGGGAGGTACCCGCTGGCGACTTGCACGATGGGGATCGCCGGGCAGCCACCCGAGATCGCCCAGCCCGAGCCAAACAAGATTGCGCCGGGGATGACGCCGGCGTGGATGCGACCTGGAGTACGGCGGACGCGCAATGCGGCGAACACCACGACGATGATCGCTACGGCGCCGGCGAAGGCCAGGAGCATGCGAAGATCCTGGAAGGTGAACATACGGTTCAGTTCGGCGTAGTCACCGAACCCGATGTTCGAGACGGTGTAGCCGAGAGCCAGCCCAGCGATGACGTTAGCGACGATTATCCCGCCCCGGGTACGCATCAGATCACCTTCCACAGCAGGAACGACACGAGGACGCCGGTGCCGAAGAAGATGGCAGTCGCGACTATGCTGACCGGCCGTAGCCGCCCACAGCCATTGAGTCCGTGACCGCTGCTGCACCCTCCGGCGAGACGGGTGCCGAAGCCGACGAGTACACCGCCGATGAAGAGCGCGCCGACCATTGCGATCGGGTTGTCGGTCACGATCTGGCCGAAGGCGTGGCCCATGTCGAGGCGGAGCTGGAATCGGCCGGCGGTAACCGCCGCTACGCACCCGCCGACGAAAATCGACAGGAGCAGGGCGACCTGGCTGACCAAGGGTGCCGGGAGCAGGCTCTCCAGTGAGAAGCTCGGCGCGGCAGGTGATCGCCCGTCCTGTCGCGGTGCCCGCGCGGCGCCGTGCGGGGTGGGATCCGCAGCAGGCGCGGCCGAACCGGCTCCGAACTGGTCGGCAGTAGCTGCGGCGAGAGCCGCGGTGAGGACACGTTCGTCAGCGAACCGGGCGTTCACGCGTTCGACACGGCGTTCGGCGCGCCAGTGCAGCACGCGGTCCCACGCGCCGGACACGCCGAAGGATCGATCGGTCGTGACGGCGTAGTTGATGGTGGTGAGGGCGAGCCCCGCGGCCCCCGCCCACCAGGGCCAGTATTCAGTCATGGGGGACCTGCAATCCACTCTGCGAGTCGGGCCCACCACCGGGCCTCTGCTGGGGTCGATGGGGTTCTGGAGGGATGCGGACCCGGTGCGGGTGGCCGTGTGTTGAAGCCTTGAGCGGGTGCCGGTGCCCGGATGAGCTCCCGGGCCGGCACCGGCTCGATCCGCTGGGACGACCCCGAGCGAGCCGCGACGGGGGTGTCTGGCGTGCGGTGTCTGACCCCACACCGGCGGGTAGGCGCCCCAAATATAGCGCGTCGGCTCCGTCCGGCAGGAGCGTGATCGGTATGAGCTGGCCCGTCCGGGCCAGCTCATACCGAGCGCACGTCAGCCAGCCCTGCTCACTGTCGCAATAGTGGTTACGCCAGTCGCGCAAGCTTGCGTTGAGCAGGGGGAAGAGGGGGCATTCTTGAGCGTGTGAGCAACCCATGTCACTCCGATCTGGCCAGGTCACCCGGCGAATGGGTGGATGGCATGAGTTGGAGGGGCAGGTCTCGGTCAGCAAGCATACATACCATATGGACGACTGGCGATCGATGAGCGATCATGTCGGCGCGGCTTCGATCGACGGCCCGGCCACGCCTACTACGGCCTGGTCGCGGTCGTACGGCCGTTGCCCGTGGCCGATGGCGCGTCCGCGTCGGCCGTCTGGATCGTTCGACTAGAGCAGGGCCAGCCCCGCGCCCCGGTCGGCGCGCCGAGCCGTCGCGCTGCGCGGGGCCGGCGAATCCCGACGACGTTGACTGGCGAAGATGCCTCCCCGAGCCCTCGGGCGAACTGCTACGCAGAACGGTTCATCCGCAGCGTCCCGAACGGGTTCACCGACAAACTCCTGGTGTACGACGAACGTCACGCCCGCGCCGCGCTCGACGGATACGCCGTCCGCTTCAGCGGGCATCGTCCACACCAGAGCCCCGCCCAGCACCCACCGAACCCACGCCCCGGCCGTCGTCCTTCCGAGCAACGCGCCGATACGACGCCTCCGGGCCTTCAGCGGCGTCATCAACGAGTACCAGCGGGCGGCATGATCGGATCAACGAAACCTGAGTTCACAGACCCTGCACAGAGTTTGGCGCGGTACAGGGCCTCATCACGGGAACACGTCTTCAGCACCCCTATACCGCCGACGGCGACCGCGAGATGTGACACCCTGGCCGGGTAAGGGGGCGGCCTCGGCCTGTCACCCGAGCAGTGGTACCCATGCGGCGGCGACGGTTCCGTCGCGTCGCGCCTCGGTGAGCCGTTGAGCCGGAGGCGGAACGGGGTGCACTGCCTGCTGCAGGGGACCAACTCCGTAGACGACGGCGACGGCGCCCAGCGCCCTTGCGGCGGTCGTCCAAGTGGACGGTATCTCGGCGACGCCGGAGGCGAAAACATGACCAGTCGGGTCATGCAACGCGAGACCTGTAGTGCCCAGGCCCACACCCCAGGTGGTCACCCTCGCCGGATGTGTCGCCGATGGCCAGCGCGGCAGGCCCAACAAGATCGCCGCCTCCACCTGCGCCTCGCACCGCGAGCCAGTGAGGGTTTCCGTCCACGCGGCGCTGGTTGGCTCGAACCAGGCGACGGCGACCACCACCGGTCCGTCGGCGTGACAAGGCTCCCCTGGCTGGGGGATGGGAAGAGGAGCAGCCCACGGCTTCTCCTGGCTCGTCACCCACACGTGCAGCCGTTCACCGCCGCGGCATTTCGCATCATCGGCGATGGCAAGCACCCACGCATCGCTGACCTTGTCCCGCACGCCCGAGCGATCCGGGTAATTTACCGGTGGAGTCGGCTCCGCAGCACCTGCGCTTTCCGCAGCCGATAATCTTCCCGATACCTCTCGCGATGTTGCTGACGTCCCCGTGCGACGTGCGTCCACCGGTTGTCTGGAACTGGGTACTGCCGCAGGTGCGGGCCTGAACGCGTCGACTCCATTCGGCAGGAGAGTGATTGGCACGAGCTGGCCTGCCCTGTACAGCTGGTACCGAGCACATGTCGGCCAACCCTGCTCCTTGTCGCAGTAGTGGTTACGCCAGTCGCGCAAGCTTGCGTTGAGCAGGGGGAAGAGGGGGCATTCTTGAGCGTGTGAGCAGCCCATGTCACTCCGATCTGGCCAGGTCACCCGGCGAATGGGTGGATGGCATGAGTTGGAGGGGCAGGTCTCGGTCAGCAAGCATATATACCATATGGACGACTGGCGATCGATGAGCGACCATGCCGATCGCGATCGACGGCCGGTCACGCCCTACTACGGCCTGGCCGGCGACAAGCCCGGCGGTGATCGCCCTAGTCTCGTCGTGGGGCTCCCGGAACACTCCGAGCTGGTATCTCTCCGACAGGCCAGCTGTGCCCGAGTATTGACGCTGCACTCCCGCCGACTTAACTCCCTCCTCCAGACAGCCCTGCCTCATCCACGATCAGCACCCGCGGTCGGGCGCCACGTCGTCTTGCCGCTGTTGTCGGCGAGGCACGCGCTGCTGGCCGCTAGCCATCTAGGTGTTCTGCCCAGAGAGGTTGGGGACGCGGATCCGGATCGTGGGCGATGTGTGGTTGGTTGGAACGCACCCGCATTCCTACTGCCCGTCGCGCCCGACCACTTCCACAAGGACAACGTCAGCGGCGGCGGCCCCTACGGAATCATCCTCCCCGACGCATCCGCCGACGCGCACTTCGTGGCTCCATCGCCTGCCCGAATCGGTCCGGCTCAGGTGCGCAGGCGCGGATGGCTGCAGGGGCGCGGCCGATTCGTCGTTGCAGGTCGGCGATGAGCCAGGCCCGGTGCGGAAACTGCTGGGCGAGCCAACGGCTCGAAGCTGGCGGTTCACGACGGCTGCGGACTGCGTACGAGGTCATGAGGGCGCTCCTTCGCAGGCGAGGGCACACCGGCACGTCGTGGCACCTAACCGGTGTGAGGCGGCAGCGGCGAGTCAGACAACGCCCGACCTGGAGTGACACGCAGCGAGTTTGTCGACGACTGCAACCGAAGGGATCCGAAGGCGCGCCGCAGGCGGGGTCTTAGGCCGTCGGCATCGATGGCCGACTCGGGCTCCGCACAACTGGACGGCATAGCAGCAGGTCTAGTAGCTGGACGAGGCCAGCTCTGCGACCGACCGTACGCGCCGTTGTGACGACGGACAAGCGACCCGGCGAGGCCGGTTCCATAAGCCTCTCCCGACCAGCACACCAGGATGGAAAGGGACCGATGTATCGCGAACCCCCGAGCGCGTTACAAAAACGCGGGCACGGCTTGCGTTACATAACCGAACTGGGCAAACGCCTGCGCCAATATCGTGCAAATCGAACAAACGATACAGTACGCGGCCCACGGATCCATCAGAATCAAGTATTTGGCGGAGCTGGGTCAGCTATCCAAGCGTGGGGCCTGGCCTCCCGTGAGTTCAGCGAAACTGACGGCTGCTCAGCGGGAACCCGAGGGTCCGTTGATGTCTCGGCAGCATGGCCGGGTCCTGGGGCTAGGGCAACTGACCGCCGTGTCAGCCGTGCTGCGGTGTCGCTGGCTCGACGGGCGGGGAACTCAGTCGCCGGTTGCCGCATCGATCTGTCGCGCAAAGATGTCGGCATGACCGGCGTGCCGGGCCATCTCCTCGATCATGTGGACGTAGATCCAGCACAGTGATACCCAGCCGAGTCGATGGTGCGGCACGGTGTCGTCGAGGGCGAAGCGGGCCGCGATCCGCCGGGACTCAGTGCACGCCTCGGTGTATTCGGCGACCACGTCGGCGATCATCTCGTCCGCAGTGATCTGCCAACTGGCGCCATCGCCGCGGGAGTTCCCGCTGATCTGTTCGTGGGGCTGTTGAGCGACGTTGATCTGCGCCAGGCCGATCTGTTCTGCCTGGTCCAGTGCGGCCAGCAGGTGCACCTGGGCCCCGGTCGGCCCACTACCGCGCAGTGTCTTGCCGTCGACCGCGATCACTCGCCTGCCGGCCCCGGTCAGAACCGCCCGGCTGAGCAGCCAGCGGCACACCGCAGCATCGAGGGGCCGGCGTCGATACCGGTCAGTACCCGGGACAGGGTGCTGTCGTCAGGCACCCGCCGGGCAACGGTGAACGCGTCGCGGGTTGCGCCGAGACGCTCCCACGCCGCTCCGGCAGGTGGGCGGCCCATTTGACGATCTCCACGACGCGGCTCGATCCCGAAACCACCGCCGCGATCGCGATCGCGAGCAGTCCCGGCAGCGGATGGATCCGGCCGCCGGCGTCCCGTGGGTCCGGAACCCGGGCGAGGGCCTGCAGCAACCCTGGCGTGTCCTGTTTCGGAAGCGGCAAGATGCGCCGCTGCACCGATCGCGACTCCTGCGTGACAAGACGCCTTTGGTAAACAGCGCAAATCCCGGCTACCTGGACGGCATTGATCAAGGTCTTGACTCTATGCGCCGCCCTGCTCATGATTTACTCCGGCGGCTCAACAGTGAGGGTCAATGTGATGACGCAGGTAGAGCCACCGGCGGGAGGCCCCACATCAGCCGTCACTCTCAGCGAGCTTGGACAAAATGGCCGACTCGCGCGTGCCATTTCAGGCACGAGGGGTCGGCTGACACGTGGAGCCCATCGGCGGGAACTGAGCATCGCGAGCCTTGGTTCGGTGCTCCTCGCTGTCGCGATGATCTGGCTGATTCCGCCGTACTCGCGCGTGGTGACTTCCGGCGCCAAGACTGTGCCGATCGCCGACCCGGCCCACACCATCGTCGGTGACGCGGGTGACCCGACGGCCCAAGCGTGGCTGGTGGGATGGGGTGGCCACGCTCTCACCCACGGTCTGCGTGGCCTGTGGGATACCAACGCTTTTTATCCCGACAAGTACGGCCTGGCCCTGAACGACAGCCTGCTCGGCTATGCCCCGGCAGGGCTGATAGGCAACGGTGTAGTCGCCGCCGTGCTGCGCTACAACATCCTGTTCGTGCTGGCTTTCGCGCTCGCCTTCCTCGGCGGCTACGCGCTCCTGCGCCAACTTGGCGCGAACAAGGTCGCCGCCGCGGTAGCCGGGGCCGCCCTCGCCTACGCGCCCTGGCGCTACGGCCACGCCGGCCATTTGAATATTCTCTCCACCGGTGGCATCACTCTGGCCCTGGCGATGCTGGCGCGCGGCCACGGACTCTCGTTCACCCGCGGCTACCTTGCCGAACGAGTCCGGCCGGGCTGGGCGTTCGCCGGCTGGCTCGTCGCGGCCTGGCAGGTCAGCCTAGGCTTCGGCGTGGGGCTGGGATTCGTGTACGTCCTCGCCGCCCTCTGCCTGATCACACTGACAGCCTGGTTGATCCACCGCCCACGCCTTGGCCTCCGGCTGATCGTCAGTGATCTGATCGGGGGGCTGGTCTTCACCGCGGTGACCGGATACTTCGCGTACGCGTACCAACAAGTCCGCGAGCTCAACCCATATGTCACCCGGGACTGGGACTACGTCGCGTACTTCTCCCCGACACTGCGCGGACTTCTCGTGGCGCCGCAGTCCTCGCTGCCCTGGGGCACCCTGCACAACGACGCCCGCATCGCTCTTGGTGGCGCACCGACTGAGAAGGTGCTGCTGTGCGGGTACGCACTGTATCTACTGGCCTTCGCCGGCCTCTTCCTGTCCCGCTGGTCACCGACGCAACGGCTTCTGCTGCTGCTTGGGACGGTCGTCGGAGTGCTGCTCGCGCTGGGCACGAACGGGCCGATCTACCGCCTGCTCTACCTTTACGTGCCCGGGTTCGATGGATCCCGTACACCAGGCCGGTTGATCTTGTGGCCCACTCTCTGCCTGGCCATCCTCGCGGCCGGCCTGGTTACCCACCTGGCCGACGTGGCTCGCAGGGATGCCAAGCCGAAATGGTCGGTGGGAGCGGCACGGCTACTGACCGTTCCGTTGCTGGTCCTCGTGCTAGCTGAGGGCCTGCCTAACCTGGACCACCCCCAAACCCCAGCCAAACCAGCCGCGATGGCGCTAGCCTCCGCGCACGCCCCGATCATGGTATTGCCGTCCAACGACGGCATCGACCTCCACGTCCTACTCTGGTCGACCGACGGTTTTCCCGCCATGGTCAACGGTGCGGCCAGCTACACCACACCCAACCGTCAGGCGATCCGCGACGTCATGACGACCTTCCCCAGCCAGCCGGCCTTGGATCGGTTGCACCAGCTCGGCATCCGCAGCGTCGTCCTGCTCCGCAACCGGGTCCACGGCACCCCATACGAACCACTGCTCAACATCCCCGACGCACCCGGCATCACCCGCCACGACGTCGGGTCAGACGTGGTTTACACCATCGACACCAACACGAAGTGATGGTGAGCGTGTCCTCGGGATACGAGGATCGTTCTGTCTGAACGTGAGGAGGGTGAGCAGCCGCCGTGGATCGTCTCGGACGAACTCTGGGCCGAGGTCAAACCGCTGCTGCCACCACGCCCGCCGGTTCCCCGGCCGCAAGCCCCTCGACGACCCCAGAGTGTTGTGCGGGATCCCGTTCGTGCTTCACACCGCGATTCCGTGGGAGTACCTGCCCCAGGAATTGGGGTTCGGCTCTGGAATGACCTGCTGGCGCAGGTTGCGGGACTGGAACGACGTCGGCGTGTGGCAACGACTGCACGAGATCCTGCTCGGCAAGCTGCCGGCCACCGATCAGCTGGACATGTCGAGGGCGCGGTGATCGACGGCTCCCACATCCGAGCGCTCAAGGGCCGCCCAAAACCGGTCCGAGCCCGGTCGACCGCCGCAAGCCAGGCTCGAAACACCACGTCATCACCGACGCGGGCGGCATCCCCCTCGCCGTACGCTGACCGGCGGCAACCGCCACGAGTCGCCCAACTCCTGCCCCTGGTCGGCAAGATCCCACCGATCAAAGGCATCCGCGGCGACCCCGGCAACGACCCGACCGGATCCGCCAGCCGTTCGACGTTAGGGTGCGAGGGCCGAGAGCCGGTGCCGCCGGGCGAGGAGAACCCGTGCCGAGGTACCTGCAGATCAGGCAGCGCATGGCGAGTCGAACGCGGCCCCGGAGGCGGGTCCTGCCCCCGTTCACCGCACTGCGGACTCACGTCTAGCGGGCAGAGGTGGTGAAACGGACGTCGGCGGCTTGGCGGCGCGGTTCAAGGCTGGTCCTCGTACTCCGCTGCCGGCTCCCTTGTGGGAAAGGCTCTCGCGCTCGTACTGGATCGCCGTTGTCTGTCCGCTGCCATTCCCGGCCGTTGAAATCGAAAAAGCGCAACGTAAGGGAGATGTCCGTCAGGAAGTTATCGATCCCCATGCTGGTCAGCGGTGTCGGAGGAAGCAGCGCCTCGGGCAGTTCGAACATCCCTGACCCCCCGCAGCTATCGTGCGGTTCAAGGATCTCCGCCACGAAGATCACCAGATGTTACGCGCGCGCGGGCACCGAGCCACCGCCACGACACGGCGCGCTGGCTGTGATCCGTAATTGGTCGCCTGGAAGCGAATCGAGAGGCGCGCGCCTCAACTCGGACTGCGCCACATCGTCCCGAACAACGATGAGTATTGGACCGCGCGGGCTCCGACCTGCTCAGCCTCGACGCGAGCCTCCCTGCTTTGCTGCCGCTCGTGCACCAGCAACCAGCTCGCCGCCACCGCCGCCCCAGCGCCAGCCAGCACGCCGGCCAAGCTCCCCCACCCCTGCATCCAGTCGGTTATCTTGGGCGGCTCTGTACCTGGCGGTGGCTCGTACGCCACGGAAAGGCGAACGGCGATTACCGAAAGTACGGTGACCAGGCATGCAGCCAAGATGGTAAGCAGCCAGGGCATCCATGACTTACATTTCGGCTCCACCGACAACACGCTACCGACCTGGATCAATGATCCGACCAGCATCGACGCAACAGTGCCGGTGCGCTGCGGCGAGCGCCGGGAGTCCTGTATGGAAATCGCACCTTCAGGCCTGCGGGAATTCCAACATCCCGACCCGCCGGTTAAGAGCCGGCTGCTCTTCCTCTGAGCCACGGACGCGCGGCGGTGGAGGAGGGACTCGGATCCTCAAGGCCTTGGGCCGGCGCAGCATGCCTGCTCGATACCCCCGCACCCCGAGAGATACCCAGCGCCGCAACGGACACCCCTCCATTACCGCCTGACGCGCGGGCCATGTAGCCACTCCGGCTACAGGGCCCGCGCCCCTTCAAAAGAACCCCGAGCCCGATTCCATGTCGGCCGGGCCCGTCCATTGGACGGGCCTGGCCGACTTGATTGTGCCCGCATGTCACGCGTCGATGTGGATCACCGAAACCGATGCACCCCCACCTGACCAAGGAGCACCACCAGCCATGCCTGCAGGAAATGTCTTCAAACGCTGCGGCTGCCGCCATCCCGACACCGGCAAGCCCTACGGAAACGACTGCCCGAAACTACGCCGACCCAACCGCGCCTGGAGTTCCGAGCACGGAAGTTGGGCCTACCAACTCGAACTCCCACCCAGCACCGACGGCCGCCGACGGCTCCTGCGACGCGCCGGCCTACCCACGAGACGAGCCGCCGCCGACGAACTCGACCTGGTGCGCGAACTCCTCGCCCTCGCACCCAAAGGCGATACGCGCCGCCGCACCGAAATCGCCGACCTCATCCAGAGCGCCGTACGCGCCAAACGACCCCTGCCCGACGTCGAGCGCATCCGCCAACGACTGCGCGGCGACGGAGTCTTGGCGGACATGCCCACCGTCGCCGACTATCTCACCACCTGGCTGGCCCACATCGACGTCGACGCGAACACCCTTCGCGGCTACGAGTCAATCGTGCGCGTGCACCTCATCCCGCACCTCGCCGACATCCCACTCGACAAGCTGCGCACCGGCCACATCCGCCCCATGTTCGCCGCGGTCGAACGACGCAACGCCTGGAACGCCCGCGACAAATGGGTGGTCTCCAAGGGCATCACCCATGAGCCACTCATCGACGACGCGACCTTCGAGCAGGCCCAAGCGATACTCCAACGACGCGGACGGGGAGCCGGCGGACAACACGTCCGGCAGCGCACCCGCAACCCCTACGTCTTCCGAGGCATGATCTACTGCGCCGCCTGCGACCGACGCATGCAGGGCCAGTACAACCACGGCGACGCCTACTACCGCTGCCGCTTCCCGCAGGAATACGCCCTCGCCAACCAAGTTGAGCATCCCCGCAACGTGTACCTACGCGAGGATGCCCTCACCGACCCGATCGACACCTGGCTGGCCTCCGCCTTCGCACCCCACCAAATCGAATCAACGATCACTGCGATGACCGAAGCCCAGCCCCTACATCAACCGCCCGCAACGGGCACAGCAGCCCAGACGATTATCACCGAGTGCGACGCCAAGTTGGAGCGCTACCGTGCCGCCCTCGACGCTGGAGCCGACCCGACGGTGGTCACCGGCTGGATCGCGCAGACCCAGGCCGAACGCGCCCGTGCGGAGGCAGACCTCCGCGCGAACACGGGCACCGCCCCGCGCAGGATGAGCCGAGCAGAGATCACGACCCTGGTGAACGCGCTCGGCGACATCACCGCCGTGCTCCGCGACGCCGATCCCGTCGACAAGGCCGAGGTCTACCGGCAACTCGGTCTCCGGCTGAACTACCAGCCTGAAACGCAAACGGTGCGCGCTGCAATCGATCTCAGCGCGCACCGTGGGGTAATGGTTCGTGTCCGAGGGGGGAGCTGAACACATATTTAGAGCATCCACGCTTAGCGTGGGTGTTCATGCCTTTAATTTACCAGCTCCCGATGCTGGATGCATAGTGCCAAAGCTTTCAAGCCGACTCGCTCCGTCATGGCTGACCGAGATGAACGTGCAGGATCAAGTTGAATCCCGCTTTAGTGTCCTGCCGAGCCTTCAGTCGGTTGGCGTTGACGGCAGGCCGTATCGTGCGCGTTCGTCGACGCTGAGCGCACGAGGCTCACTGCCTCCGACCAAAGTCGACGCGAGGTCAGCGCATACTTCCCAACTCATTATCGTGCCGTTGTCGTAGGTGACGATGAGGGCGTCTTGCCATGACAGGCTGCGCACTACCCCACGAGGTATGTCAAGTACGCCGAGCGGCCGTCCCTCTTGAGCGCGCCAGATGTAGAGCATGTAGTCATCGCTGATGGTCGCGAGGCGGTGCCCGTCGGTTGCCCAGCTGAGGTGCCCGACGTTGCCCGTATGGCCGAGACAGCGTGACCCGACTTGCTCCTGCGCTACGTCCCAGATCTCCACGTGATTGCCGACGGCGGCGGCGAGTCTTGTGGAGTCATCCGACCAGGCCAGGGCTGCTACCTCGTCGGGCCCTTCGGTTCGCCATTGGTGAACGAGGGTGTAGTCGTCTGCTCGCCACAAGCTCACGTTGTGTTCGCCGGCGATTGCGGCTATGAGGCTTGAGTCCGGGGACCAGGCAATCGTTCCGGTGCTGTCTTCGCCTCCGTCGAGAACTGCTAGGCGCTGCGCTCTGGCCACGTCCCACACCGAGAGGGCGGGTCGGGTTCTGTCGAAGAAGCAATGCGTATGGACAGCCAGCCGTGAGCCGTCGCCGGACCAGGCGAGTCCATAAACCCACGGAAGCGGCGCCAACGTCGGTCTGTGTTTCGGAGTTTGTCGGGGGCGAGCGCCCCACTGCACCCGGATGGCACCGGATCGCGCGTCCCACACCGTGACCTGCTCTTGCATCCCGGTGGCGACCAGGTCACCTAGTGGCGAGAGCGCGATTGACAGGCAATCATCGTCTCCGATCCTCAGCGCCGGCGTAGCCTTGCCCGCTTCGATGATCTCTGGCATCGTTCCGAGCCGCTTTACAGCGGCTCGTTTGAGGTCCGGCGACCAGGAAATTCTCTGCAGGCTTCCGGTGGGCAGGCGGCGGAAGCTTCGTCCGGTGACGTCCCAGATCTCGACATAGTGAAATGAGGTTCCTAAGCCTATTCGCTTGCCGTCGGAGGACCAGGCGATCGCGCTGATCTGGTGAGGGCGTGCCCGCCGCTCAACTGTCCGGCCGGTGCCGACGTCGATCAGCGCCACGCGGTCACGGTGGCGGGTTGGACGCACGGAGCAAGCGATGACATCTTCGACGGGAGACCATGCCATGGCCTCGGTCATGCCGGGCGGTGCACTTTCGGCGACTTGGCCGGTGTCGGTGTCATAGATCCACAGCTTGCGGGCCTTCGCTGCGAGGATGTCGGTGCGGCGCATCGTGAATGCCGGATCGGCGGAGACGGCGAGTCGGATTCCGTCCGGTGCCCAGCACAGCACCGGGCGCGACCACGCTACCTGCTGTCGCAGGACCTCCGACGCCTGCTCGCCGATGCTGACCACGAGCAGCAGGTCGTCTGAGGCGATGGCCAGCCGGTCACCCTGCGGAGACCATGCGGTGGCGCGAACGTGTGTGGCCGCGATGCTGGTGACAAACTGTGGGACGTCATCGTTCAAGCGATAGACGTCGACGGTTCGGTAGTCGAACTGTCCCGCGAAGCAGACATCGTCGTGCCACGAGAATGAGTCGAACGACGCTGGAAGACTCCCCCTTCGGCTGCCCAGGTTGCGGCCGTCTGCGACGCGCCACAGCATGGCGCCTCGATCATGCTCGGTGAGGGCGAGGGCGCCGCTGGCACTCAGCAGGGTGTGCCCGCACGCTTTCATGTCAGCGGCGAAGGCGACTCCGTTAAGGCGACCGGCATCGTCCCAGGTGCAAACGCGCCCCGTCTTGTCGGCGGTGCGCAAGGCCCCACTGTCTGGCAACCAGACCGCGGAGGTGACGCTGGTGGTGTGCCCGATGGTGAGGTGCTGTATTCGCGACGTGGCGGTCAGGGCCCAGCGCGTAATCGTCGCTGCCGGGGTGGGTGGCAACTCGTGTAGCGCGGTGTGGGCCAGTGCCACGGCCAGTTCGGGGTCCTGCCGGCGCACCTGTTGCGCCAACTCGGCGATCCGCTCGGACTGTCGGACGCGGTCCTGGTGGTCGGACTCTTGGGAGGCGTCAAGCAGGCGTCGGGATGTGGTGGAGAGGGGCACCTCGGCTGCGAGCGCGAGAGCATCGGCGAGCGTTCGGCCGCGCAAGAGGTCGTCGGTGTGTGGGTCCGCTTGCCATGCTGTCGCGCGGTGCTCGAGCCGGGTGATGCGGTGCAGGCGTTCCTCGTTGGCGCTGATCAGCGAGGCGAGTCGGCGCCACTGGCGGAACAGGGCGTCGTGGGTCAATTCGAGGCAGGTGCCGTCCGCGACGTCGATGATCAGACGGGCTGCCCTGAACTCCTCGAGGATGCTCGCTGCGGTGGTATCGAGGTCAGATCGTTGGATCGTCCTTCGTACGGTTTCCTTACCTTCCATAGCGATGCCACGCAGCAGAGCAGAGTCGACGGCGTGTTGGGGGTACCGCTCGGTGAGAGATTCGTAGATCTGCTCGGCGTGAGCTGCGATGGCACCACCCACCTCCCCCGCCTGTTCGTACTGAGCCACCGTGACGTGTTGGCGATCGGACTGCAGGTGCAGGCGTTGCAGCAGGTGACTGAGCAGGGGAAGCGCGTCACCGACCGTGGCGTCGGCGGTCATGCGGTCGATGAGGTCGTCCTCGAACGTGAGTCCGGCAGCCCGGGCAGGCCCGGCGATGGCCTGTCGGATGCGGGCCGGATCCAGCAGACCGACGGCCACCGGCCGGGTGATGAAGCCGGCCTGCTGATCGGTGAGCCGGCGGCGGAACTCGGGCCGGATCGCCACCAGCATGCGCAGTTCCGGCAGCACCGTCAGCGTTCGGGTCAGCAAGGTCCACCACTGGGCCCGGTCATGCTCACCGGTCATCGTGTACAGATCTTCGGCCTGATCGACAACGAGCAGTACAGGGCCGCGGGCGGCGGCGAGGAAACTTGGAACAACCTGGAGTGGGGCCTCCGGAGAGGCTGCTTCTTCGCGCAGCAGTCGCGCCGTCTCCAGCACAGCCTCCGGGCCATCCGCTAACGCCGCGGCGAGGCTCATAAACGGGTCAGCGGCCGGACGTAGCGGACCCACCACGGTCCACCGCCGTGGGAGTCGAGCGAGGACACCCGCGCGGATCAGCGAGGATTTGCCCACCCCCGAGGGGCCGACGATTGTGACTATCCGGGTTGCCGGCGCCGGCCCGGAGCGCTCCAGTCGGTTCAGTACGTCCCTTGCTTCGCGGTCGCGCCCAAAGAAGACACCCGCGCGCTCCGCCGTGAACGGTGCGAGGCCGGGGTAGGGGCTTTCCGCGCCGCGCCACGTGACCGCTGTGCGGCGATGGACGAAGAAGCGCCAGCTGAGCCACAGGACGACGCAGAGTGGGAGCCACAGGTAGGCGTAGTCAAGGACAAGGCGCCACGGCCCGCGCCAGCTGTCCGTGCGCGCCGTCAGGATGTTGATAGCCAGACCGACGGCGATTGTGCCCAGCAGGGCACCGGACTCGCGACGGTACTCCCTTAGTGCCCGCCCCACGTGGTCATCGCACTACGAGAAGGCACTGCTCGCCAGCGCGTGGCGGATAGCCGACAGAGACTCCAACCATGGCCGGGACTGGACCCACACCCTTGACGTGGCTAAGCCCGGATCTCGATCAGCGGCACCGCGAACCGATGGATCGCACCCCGACGTGCTGCCCTCCCTGTGGCTGACCGAGACATCCACCTGCGCAGCTTCCTCATGTCGTAATAAGTTGCCACGGCTTGCCGAGTGCGACGCGACGGAAGGCGTCGATCTCGCGTAGGTGGGCGTCGTGCACGTACGGGACGAGAGCGGTCTCGGCGGCGTGCAGGCAGGCGCGGTAGCCGATCTCGCGCAGCGGGTGTCCGTCGGGCGGTGCCGGGCTCTCGGGATCCCAGCCGACGATGGCGCAGATGCTCTGCGCGGTGCGTCGGGCGTGGGGGCGGGCGATGGCCCAGGCCGGCTCGGGGTACATACCGCGCAGGCTCCACAGGTCGCTGCGGTCAGGGATGGTGGGAATTTGCTCGTGGTCGGTGGTGGTGCCGGCCAGCTTGTCGAGTCGGTTGCGCAGGCTCTCGCGGCGCCCGGCGATCGGGATGTTGTCCGTCAGGGCCGACTCGGTGAGCCACGAGATCGCGTCATTGTGCTCGGACGGGCCGAGCCCGGCGGCGGTGACGGCCTGCGCCGCGGCGGCGTCGAAGTCCTGCCAGAACTTGTGCGAGCCGACGCCACATGGCCACCAGTCGAGGTAGCTGTCCTGGTCGGTGATCGGCTGCCTCTCACTGATGAGCGCGGCTACCTCGGGGAAGCCGGTCGAGGTGTGCCAATCGGCCAGCTCGACGCGGCCGAGCCAGTCAGTCAGTCGCCACCACGCGTCCCGCTTTGGGCGGGCGCACGCCGCCGCCAGGGCCAGCTGCAGCACCACGGGACGCAGGTCGTCGGCGACCGTGTCGTACAAGTCCATACCCCAAGCCTCGAGGACCGGCGAGTGGTGCAGGTCGCCGGAGTGCACGCCGACGGGCAGGCTCAGCGCCTCTGCGTAGGCGGCCACGAACGGATGGGCATCACCGGGTGTCTCGTCGTCGTCGAGCACGACCAGGCGGCCGGTGAGGGTGCGATGGATCGGCACGTTGAGCTTGCCGTTCTTGGCCCAGTTGTAGGCGGTACGGCGCGGGACGCCGTTCTGGTCGGCCCATTGGGACAGCGGGATCGGAGTCATGAACTGACGATGGCACAGATGGCACAGTGCCATCCAGGAAAGCTGTGCCATTTGTGCCATCCGCAGCAATGGGCATATCCGACAGCCGACGCCGCCGGACGGGGTGGCCGGCGGCACCCCCAGCGACTGCGGGCCGCCGAGGCGGCCAACCTCATCCCTGGTGTACGCCTCGCCGCCCTCGCGTCACCACCGCGACCGCCTTCGACGGCATCTGGACCGCAGCCGGGACATGGCCGGTCGGGCGTCCCGGGGCGTGCCGACCTGCGGACCGTCCTCACCGCCGACACCACGGTCTGGGCAATCTAGCCGCGGTCGCCCATTCCCTCACCCCGCTCCGGGTGGACCCGGATGACCATCGACCAGACGCTGCCGCTGGCTACCGCCGCGCTCCCGGTAGGAGCCTGATCCAACCCGCCCAGCCCAATGCTGACGGCTACAGGCTCACCTGCGCTTGAGCTTCGCCAAGCGCAGGCGTTGATCCAGGCGGGGTTGCAGGGCGCTGCCGATCAGAGCACTGCAGCGATCGTGGACCGTAGCTCACAGCAGCTCCGTGGAGCGGGTGTCTCAGTCGATCGGTCAGTCAGCGTACAAGGTGGAGGAGATCCTCGCACGGGTACGTGGGGTGGGCGGTCTGGTGCTCAGGTCGGCTCGGATGGCCTTGGAGCTGCAGCCCTTGTCGGCGATGACATGCTCCGGCCGGACCCGAGGCCGGCAGGGTCCCGACCGCTCGACCCGGATGGCGGCCACGGCGTGGGTGAAGCGGGCGCAGTCGTTGACGTTGCCGCCAGAGAGCACGAACGCCAGAGTCCGACCCAGACCGTCGCAGGCGAGGTTGAACCTTGATGGTCAGTCCGCCTCGAGATCGACCGAGGGCCCGATCTTGTGGTTCGTCCGTTTCACAGGCCTCCCTCTAGCGCCAGAGGCGTGCTGGTGGGCTCGCACGATGGTCGAGTCGACCGAGACCAGCCAGTCGACGTCCCCGGCCGCGACCGCGTCGGCTTGGACCCCGGCGAGCATCCGCGCGAAGGTGCCGCCCGGGGCTCACCTAAGGAAACGGGCGTAGATCGACGCCATGACCCGTGACGGGTCGGCACGTCCCGCCACGCCGCCCCGGCCCGGCCCGGATCTTCCACACGATCCCGTTGAGCACCCGTCGGTCATCCACCTGAGGCCGACCACCCGGTCACCATCGACGGCAGGTACCACGACTGCGCTTCTCACTCGATGTCAGACAACTCGTAGCGACGACCCACGCGCTACATCATCCGACACCAAGATCCTTTAAAGACACTACCTAGGGCTACAACGATCAGGTTCGATCCGCAGTAGTAATCGCCGGCGTGGGAACCGACCACGCAAAGCCTCTTGACAGCTTGTAACTGCCTCCTGTACGACGAGTAATATTCATTATCGTGGAGGTGGTTGGCTTGACCAAAGTCGGCACGTTGAGGCGCATACGACGTACCTCGGCGGCAGTTTGCTGCGCTGTACTCGTATGCCTCGGCGCGCTCCCCGCGAACGCGGCGGCAGCGCCTTCGTCATCGTCCGGTACGCCTTCGGGCTCCTGGGCTCCCTACCCTGGTAATCACGCCGCTCCCCTCGGGGAGTCAGGCAACATCGTTGCTGGTTCCTGCACCTACAGACAGGCCAACGACGACCCGCATGGGACAGGCGAGACATCCGTCCATGGTTACTGGCTCTCTATCGCCGGCACGTGTCCGAGCATGGCGAACGTCGACATCTACTTGCAGGCGTACTGGTGCGACCTCACATGCCAATGGGTCACCGTTGCCTCAGGCTCGGGCGACTACTACGCAGGAGGTGGCTCCGGCCGCAGATCTAACGCGAGGATCAACTGCTCAAGCAGCACGACCGTCGGCTGGAGAGGCGCTACTGATGTCGACCTGATTGGCGTCGCCGACCCTTCTGGACTGTATTACGGTGGTCCGGTGAACCGCGCTTGTAGCCCCTGACCGCCGCGTCCCAGCTACGCCCGTAACCGGTGATCAGGTGGCGAGGTTTAGTAAGTAAGAACCAAACGATCGCGGGATCCTCGGGAGTCAGACAGTGAACAACGAGGAAGCCGGTTGGCGCCCATACCCGGGCGCCTACCGTGCTCCAGGAAACCTTCCCCCCGTCGAGCCCGGCCGCATCGTCGGCCTAGGTGCCAGCTGCGACCTCCGAGAGGCGTACCCCGAGGACGCTTGTACCCGCAGCTTCCTGGTCAGCGAATTCGCGATACTGGACGACGGTCGGCGTGTGCTCCTGCATGCGGATCGCGGATTCACTGTCACTGCTAGATCAACCGGCGTCCCGGGGGGCGTCGTCCCGCTCATCGAGACTCGGGAAAGCATCACCCAGCACGTTTTAAACACCGTACTCCCCGACGACGAAGAGTGCGCAAAGGAGCAGGAACATCCGTGGTCTTGGCTAGCCCAACTAGCTCGGGCTCGCGGCCTGGACGCGACCGCAGAAGACCTACGAGATCTTCCCTACGAGGTGGTCTTCACCGACAGGATGACCCGCTGGCTCGCGCCTACCTAAGCTTAGATCCTGAACCATCGCCTACGACGGCTTCGCGGGCTGGAAAAACTTGCCGAAGCCAAACGCAAGCCCGTCGGATCGAGATGACGACGCATCACCCAGCCCACCGGTGGCTCCGGCGTGTACGCCGTCGAAACCGGCCGATGCGTCGCCGCCTGGATGGAAGGCAGTGTCCTTCATCCCGAACGAATCGCAGATTCGCTCGGGCAAGCATGCCAGCACTGCCACCTGGCACGCCACCCGTGCTACTGCGGTCGGTGCGACCCCTTGACCTGATCGGTGCCGTCGTGGTCCTCAGCTCGATCACTCACGTCAGTTCTCTCGCCCGCAGATTCCTTCTCTGCCTGCGACTTCATGAGCATGCGGCAATAGGGCAAAAACCCTATGTGCGGGATCGCTCCTACTTCAGCCCTTGTCGCGGGCCCCGACGGATCCTCACCACGATCCTGCCGCAAGGAACACGCTTGACCGTGTTCCTCACCGACGGCGATCGCACCTGGCTCCATAAGCTGTACGTCGGAACAGGAGAAGGGGTCCGGCGGTGAGTATCGACATCACCTGGGGACGTGGCGACGGCACCGCGGCGGTCAGCACCGTCGCCGAACTCGACGCCGCGCTCGACACGATCAGTCACGCCCACACCGAGCAACTGCCTTACTGCGTCACCCTCATCGCACCCAGCGAAGCCGACTTCCCCGTCATGCTCGACATCTGCGTCGGGCACGCCGAACGGTCGTTCGTCTATTACGTCGCCGCCGACGGCAGCAGCGCGTGGGGATACCAGCCGGACCTCGAACCCGGGCCCGCGTTCACCTTCGACTACGCCGGCACGCCCACCGACGCGTGGCCCGAACGCACCCGCGTCACCGACGCGACCGCCCGGCAAGCGGCACGACAGTTCCTCACCAGCGGCGGGCAACGACCCCCCGCCCTGGCCTGGGAAACCGTCGAATAGCTCCGAGCGTGGACGGCTCCGGAGGCAGGTGCGGCGACCGAGGTAGGGCGTCGTTCGCCGGGCCTCGCCGCGTGCGGTGACCCCGGCGCCGCCATACTCGGAGCACCGCACGCGGCTACCCGCCCCTACTCGGATGTAGGTAAGACTGCACAGTTCGTCCGCGACCACTGGTCGGCGTGATCTGTCAGACGGGCCAGCGGATGGGGCTGGCTGGTCATGGCTGACAGCGCGTTGGCCACGTCGTGGAGGTCGGCTTTGATGTACGTGGTGGTGGAGGATCCAGGGCTGTCAGTGTGGCCAGCGTAGGCACGGGCGATGCCGTAGCCAAAGTGACGTTCCACCCAGGTAAGAGTGGTGTGGCGCAGCCAGTGTGTGGACACACCGTGCACGGCGACCCACGGCAGGCGCTCGCCGAGACGTTTCCACAGGTGGTCGTAGCGGCGGCTCGTGACTGGTTGGCCGGCACGGGTGCGCAGGAGCGCATCGGTGAGCAGCACCGCGCCCCGGGCGCGGGCGTGCTCGTGCAGGTGTTCGGCGAGATCGAGGGTGATCGGTTGCCACCGGACGGTGGCACCTTTCTCGGTCAGGCGGACGAGTCCGTTGGTGATGTCCAGGTCGACCAGGCGCAGGGCCAGTGCGCCGCCGCGACGGCAAGCGGTCTCGGTGTGCAGGCGCAGGAGCAGTGCGTCGAGGATGACGTCGTTGCCGCTCATGCGGGCCTCGATATTGATTTCTTCCAGCTCGTGTGGGGTCAGGGCGCGGCGGGTGCTGGGCAGGCGGCGGGGTTTCGCGACCCGGTGGGCGGGGCTGGCGGAGGCGTCGATCAGGCCATCGGCGATGGCCCGGGTGTAGAAGGCGCGCGCGGCGGCGACGACGTGCTCGCCGGCGTGGCGGCCGTTGCGGCTGTTGCGCCGCGACACCGAGCTGGCCATCATCAGTTGTTTCAAGGCCTCGATGTCGCTGGCGGCGACGCTGTCCAACGGTCGGTCGGGCCAGGTAGCGGCCATCCGCTCCCAGTAGGTGCCGTACGTACGCCGCGCTCCAGGCCCGGCTGCGGCGACAACGCGCGGCAGGTACTCCGCGACCGTGGGCAGGGCGACCCGGGCGCCGGGGTGGGCTTGGAGGTCGGCCATGGTGACGCCCAGGTGGGCAAGGACCTGGTGTGCGGCGGCGACAGCAGACGGGTCAGCGGTCACTGTCGCCTCCTGACAGCTGGTGGTGCAGGTCGGTGAGGAGGCGGGCGACGGTGCTGACGGGATGCACGACGAGCAGGTCATGCGTGATGAAGGCGGCCAGGAGCACAGGCTGGCCGGGCTCGATCCGGCACATCTGCCGGGCGCTCGCCGGCAAGGGCAACTCGCCTCGGCTGCCCACCTGGTACCGGTCGTCCCGCGCGGAGGTGACGACGAGCATGCCTTGGCACAGCTGGATGTCGAGGCGATGTCCCGGCGCCCAGCCCATCTCGTGCAGGAGGTGCTGGGCGCTCACCCGGCCGCAGCGAGCGGGGAGAGCCATCCACAGCAGCAGTCCCGAGGCGTCGGTGATTGCCGGCGGGCAAACGCGGGCGGGTAGCGCTGGCATCGGCATCGGGCGTGGGCTCGGCCGCGCGGGCGAGGTAGCAGGGATGAGCGGACGAACGAGTTGCTCAAGGACTCGGGTAGGTCGTGTCATGACGACACAACGTCGCGACTGCCGACACACCTACGGCCTGCAGTAGGGGCTTGGAGTGGCGATGGGCGCTTGAGACGATGAGTTGGTGTTGCTCTACGTCGATGCCACCGCCGCCTACCGCGACGACGAAAGGTGGGGCTTCCACCTGGCTAACGAGATGGCCCGACGGCTCCGGGCCTCCTTCGGCCCCGACGAGGTGACGCGGATGCTGGAGCGAGCCGCACTGTTTGCTCCTCCTGAGGGACCGCACTTCGTGTACGAGGAGAATGTGCGGCTGTTCGCGGGACGACGAGGGCGAGGTCCCCTGCATGTCGCCTGGGACACGAATCTGTTGATCGATTACTTCACGTATGGGCATCGGCTCTGGACGGGCGACAGCGTCGTTGATCTTGTGTCCGGCGAGGATTACGCGACAGACCTGGAATCGCTGCAACTTGTTCTTGCCCTGTGGGCAGTTCGGGACATCCGCTTCATCATGCTCGCGGCGTCCGTCGACGATGCGAAGAAGACCCTGTCCCAGGAGCGTCACGTGCAACGGCTGCTTGCCTTCGAGGAGTTCACCGCCGCGCTACAACTCCTAGGCTGGGAGAACCGGAGGAGCGCCCCTCCCGCGAAGGACTGCTGATCCTGCCCGAGCGGGAGATGACGCGAGCCTTGACGGCTGTTCCAGCCGGGAACGACCGCCGGCTGGTGCACGATGCGCTCCAGGTCGGGGCGAACGTGTTCTTGACGCGCGACGTCGGGATCCTCAAAGCCACGGACGCGGTGCGGCCGTTTGGTCTGCTCATCGCGACGCCCGCTGACCTGCTCGAGGAGCTGTTCGCCGGCGGGGCTTTCCATTGCTTCCTCGGTCCGCGCTACCTGTACTGGCCGGCACCCGACCAGCAAAGGATCGGGCATCTCATCCACGCCCTCGATCCCGACAAGCGGCCGTAGCGCGACCGCATCGGTGTCGACAGCCCAGTGGGGCCTGCTGTTTGGCATTCGCCATGGCGCGTCTGTCGCGACAGCGCGTCGGTCTGCTTAGGGTGTGGCGCTGTCGACACCAGGTCCGCATCCGACGGAGGCATTCGGGATGACCGCCCCTGATCCCACTCACATGGTCAAATACTGCCGCGACGTGCTGCCCAGCATGCTGACCGAAGCGTGCGACGTTGACGAGGATCTGGCCCACCGTATCGGCGACGACGTGTTGCAGCGGGCCGAGGCGCTGGCGGCCCTTCCGCAGCGTGAGCAGGACGTGTTGATCGCGCCGTTCGTCGAGGAGGTGTTCGACCACAAGCCGCTGGCGTCACCACTGGACCTGAAGGCCAAGGTCACCCTCGTGGTGCGAAACAGCCTGCTCGAGCAGGCACACCACGACGGTCCGCTGGACAGTGGGATCATCCCGGCGACGGAGTACGCGGCCGGCCCGCTGTCACATCTGCTGGCCGCGCGCCGCCGCCAGCCCATCGCCGCTCAGGATCCGGGCCCTTTCGCCGGGCTGGCCGGGCGCTATCCACGTGCGTGGGCGTGTCTGGACGCGCTGACCGACACCTTCGCCGACGGCGGCCGCGGTCCACTGCGCCTACCGTCGGCACCCATGCCCAGCCTGCCTTCCGGCGACGAGGTAGTCACGGCACCACCGTCCGACGACGACACGACCGTGTTCAGCGCGATCGACCCGCGCTTCGACCAGGGCCTGGTGGACCTGCTCGCGAAGGCCGCCGAAGGCAACTTTGTACTGTGCACGTCGGCGCTGAGCCGGTACTCGCGCAACAGCGAGAAGCTGCACCGCATCCTCGAATTCCTTCTCGCGCACAGGGCCACAATCCTGACCACCAACTATCTGATCCGCCACACCGACGTCTGGGTCCGCCGCGGCGCGCTCGTCAAACCAGACAGCAGCAAGCCCTTCGCCGGCACGGTCGACACCCAGGGGCTGGCCGGCACCCACCGAAAGGTAGCCGAGAGCGTCGCCGCGCAGCACGGTCTGCGCTGATTCCATCAGGCGGTCGCGCGTCGGCTTCAACGCGTCATTGATCAGCTTCGGATGCCGACGTTTTCAGAGTTGATCGAAGGGGTGCAGCTGGCCGCTAAGGCACGCAAGAGCGGTGGCAGCGACCCAGCCCGGGACCATCGTCGTCATGCGTCACTGACCTCGGCTTCGGCGGTGACGGTCGCCTTGGCGACGATGAGATCTCGGATGTCAACCAGCCGTGGCAGGCAGCTCGCGACCGACCGATGCCGCGACCAGGAGCCGTTGCGTCGACTGCTGCATCGCCGGGGGCCACACGGGCTGCTGCTCACGGAGGGCCTTGCGCCCCTTGGACGGCGGGCAAGCCGCACCAGGAAGATGCACGTGTCAACGCCGCTCCAAACCTGACCACCGTGGTCCGGCTGAAACTGGACCACCTCGGTTGGTTGATCTTTAGTCGTTGGTCTTATTTGCTGCAGG
>NZ_JBITJA010000025.1:0-43505 GCF_044459545.1 Micromonospora sp. NPDC050276
CACCAGGTCGCGCCGTCTTCCCCTTACCAACTTTTTGGGGGGGGGGGGGGGGGGCCCCCGGGGGGGGGGGGGGGGGGGGGGGCCCGCCCCCCCCCCCCACCCCCGACCGATCACTCCGGGTACGAAGGACCCGGCTCGGTCCGCAGCATCCGCTTGAGCATGCGGTTCGCCGACCGCATGTCGTCGGTGATCAGGCGGGTCCGCACGGTTCCCTTGCCGGTCAGCTTGCCGCCCACCTCGAACACCGCCGTCTCGCCCGGCAGCGGCACCGCCTGGCAACCCGTGTACGTCTCGGTCGGCAGGCGGCCGTCGAGCAGGAAGGCGTACACCGGGTCGTCCACGCACGGCGTGTAGTACGGGAAGACACCGTGGCTGCCCTCGTTGTCGACGCTGATCATCGACGCTCCCGGCAGCTTCTTCGACGCCTCCAGCGCACCCTCGTACGCCGTGGCGACATCGAGCTCGTCCTGGAGCATCAGCACCTTCGGGAACGTCTTCCGGTCGAACGTCGGCATCCGGTTGCTCGTCGGCCAGTACGCGCAGGCAGGCGGGTTCTGCTGGTACGGCGCGACCAGCGGGGCGTCCCGGGTCAGTCGCCGGCTGAACGCGTTCCAGTACGCGACGCTGTCGTTCCACTGCCCGTCCTGGCAGCGGATCACCTCGAAGACGTAGTCGATGTCGTACGTGTACTCCTCCGCGGCCTGAACCAACCGGGCCCGGTCACGCTGCGTCTTCAGTTGCGCCTCGGCGGAGACCCGCGCCTGCTCGATGTACGCCCGACCGTCGGCGGTGATCCCCGGTGCCGCGCGCAGCTTCGCGCTGGCCGCGGTGAGGATCTGCTCGGGCGTCCAGCCGTTCCACTCCTCGTAGTACTGGATCACGGTGTTCACCGCCGACGCGGCGACCGGGTAGTTCTGGGTGTCGTAGAGAGCGCCGAGGATGAACCAGCCGAACATGAACGGGCCCATGCCGACGCGGGTGCCGCCGGCCCGCTCGAACATCTCCCGGATCTTCATCGGGTCGGTGCCCCGGCCGTACAGCTCGTCGTGGCGTGCCATGTACGGCAGCAACTGCTCCTGGAACGCCCGGTCGCGGGTGAACGGCTGCAGGTCCCAGGTCTTCTGCAGGGTGGGCGAGCCGACCGCAGCCACCGAGTCGAGCACCATCCGGCCGGTGCGGCTGCCGAACGTCGCCGCATACCAGGTACCCAGCCAGGTGCCGTACGAGTAGCCGAGGTAGTTGAGCTTGCTCTCGCCCAGCAGCACCCGGATGAAGTCCAGGTCGTAGGTGGTCTGCTCGGTGGTGATGTACTTCGTCAGCTCGGTGCTGCGGCAGCCGGCCACGTTGGCCCGGGTGACCAGGTCGTTGGTGTTGTCGGTGTCGCGGTAGGTAACCGTACAGAGCAGCGGGGTGCTCTGCCCGACACCACGCGGGTCGAACCCGATCACGTCGTAGTGCTCGGCGAGGGCGGGCGCGGACCTCGCTACATACGGCGCCAGCGACAGGCCGCTGCCGCCGGGGCCACCCGGGTTGACCAGCAGGATGCCCTTGCGGTCACTGCCGGAGGCGACGGTGCGGCTGATCCGGACCTGGATCGTCCTGCCGTCACGGGGGTTGTGCCAGTCGCGCGGCACCGTGACCGTCGCGCAGGCCAGCCGCAACTGCGCCTCGTCCTCGGCGCCGACGTCGGGCAACCCGCACGGCTCCCAGGAGAGCCGTTGGGTGGCGAGCGTCGCGGCCAGGGCCGCGGTGTCCGGCTCGGCCGCCTTCGCCGCCGCGGCCGGGGTCACGCCCGTACCGCTGCTCAGGACGGCCGCGACCAGGGTCGCGGCGAGGATGGCGGCCGGCCGGCGCACCCGACGTGGGTGGCGCGAGCTGGTCGTGAGGTGGGGCATGGTCCCGTCCTCTCGTGGAGCGGTTGATCAAGTGGCTCCACCCTGGACCAGGAGTGTTTCGCGACGACTGCCCCCGGTTGACGAAGACCAGCCATGGCAGGATCCGGCCAGTCACAGCCAGCCGCGGCGGCTGGCCTGCACGCCGAGCTGGAACCGGCTGCGCGCGCCGAGCAATTCCTGCAGGCGGCTGACCCGCCGGTGCACGGTCCGGTTGCTGACGCCGAGGTCGCGGGCGATGGCCTCGTCGGTGAGACCCGCGGTGAGCAGGGCGAGCAGCCGCTGCGTGGCGGCCGTCGGCTCGGCGTCCGGCTGAGCGGCGTCGGTGGTGGCGTGGATCGGCGCGCCCAGTCGCCAGAACACCTCGAACAGCTCGGAGAGCCCGTCCAGCAGGCGGGAGCGGTGCACCAGCAACGCGTCGGTGTCTTCCCCGCTGCCGCGCGGCAGGATGACGAGGCCACGGTCGGAATCGGTCAGCATCATCTTCAGCGGCAGCTCCGGGAAGACCCGCGCCTGCTCACCCGCCGCGACCGCGGCGCGTACCGCGGCCAGCATCGCCTCGTCGTGCAGCAACTCCCCCTCGTAGACGCAGCGATAGCGCAGGCCGCGACGCAGCCCGTCGTACTGGACCTCTTCCGGAACCCGGGTGGTGTCGCGCAGGTACGGCCCGCGTTCCAGACCGCGTACCTCCGTGCGGGCACCGGCCTGGAGCTGACGGAACAGCTCGCGGGCAGCGTGCTTGCCCTCGACGACCTCGACGAACGCGGCACCGGTGCCGTGGACCGCGCTGTAGAGACCGGACAGCGTCTCCGCCGCGGCACGCGCACGGGCGGCCTCCATCTCCCGCTGCGCGGCCCAGTTCTCCAAGGCGGTGCGCGGCGGTCGGACGTGCAGCACGCCGGCGGTGTCGCGGTGCACCGCGCCGCTGCTCAGCAGCCCCGCGAGCGCCCGAGCGGCCTGCGGTGACGCGGTGGCCAGGAACTCCGGCTGCGCCACGGGCGCCACTCGCAGGAGATCGCGGTAGACGTCCGCGGCGTCCGGCGGGAGTGGGAGCGATTCCACGTCGAGGTCGGAGGCCACGACGAAGGGATCGGTCCGCATGCCCGGATCGTAAGGCGCGTGAGTGGCGGCGGTCCACCAGGCCGGGCGGGACGGGGCTGTCGTGGTGCGTGTGCACCGCGACAGCCCCGTCCGTCAGACCCGACCGCTACCGACCCGAGGTGTACAGCGCGTCGACCTCGGCCGCCCCCAGCGCGCGGTCATAGACGTGCACTTCGTCGAGGGCACCCCGCCAGTAGTCCACCGGGTTGCCGCCGAAGCGGCCACGGCCGATCACCAGCGGGCCGATGGACTCGGTGCCGGAGCAGGCGTCGACCTGCCGGGCAAGCTGCCCGTCGACGTAGAGCCGCAACTGCCCGGCGGACGCGTCACGGACGCCGACCAGGTGATGCCACTGACCCGGCAACGGGGTCATCGGGGCGACCGCGCGCAAGCCGGCGAAGCTCATCGCGAAGCTGCGGTTCTCCCCCGAGTACTGCAGGAAGAACGCGCTCAGCTCGACGCCGTTCTCCCGCTTCAGCTGCACCTTCGGGAACAGTGGGCTGCCCAGCAGCAGCTCCGCCCGACCCGGCGTCTGCGGAAAGACACCCATCGCGGCGAACACGTACCAGGCGGACATGGTGCCGAGGTCAGCTCCCCGGTCCGCCCTCGCGGCGGGGGCCGGCATCCCGACGGTGGTACTCGGGTTGGAGCTTCGCGCTGGCGAACGCCGCCTTCACGGCCGCCGAGAGCGCGGCGATGTCGTATGCGCCGTGGTGACGGCGGCCGTTGATGAAGAAGGTCGGGGTGCCGGTGACGCCGCTGAGGTCGGCGGAGTCGACGTCCTCGGCGATCCGGTCGACGCCCATCCGCTGCACCATGTGCTCCCGGAACCCGTCCATGTCCAGGCCGAGCTGTTCGGCGTAGCCGAGCACGTCGGGGGGATCGAGTGCGTCCTGGTGGGCCAGGAGCAGGTCGTGCATCTCCCAGAACGAGCCCTGCTCCCCCGCCGCCTCGGCGGCCTCGGCGACGAGTTGGGCATGCGGGTGGACGTCGGTGAGTGGCAGGTGCCGCCAGACGTAGCGGATGTTGGCGAAGTCGGCCAACAGCTCCCGGACCACTGGCTCGGCCTGCCCGCAGTAGGGGCACTCGAAGTCGCCGTACTCCACCACCGTCACCGGCGCGTCGACCGGACCGCGCATGTGGTCGCGGTCCGGATCGACCGGCAGCATCAGGTCGACGATGCTCTCGGTGACACCCAGCAGCGCCCGCGACCGCCGGGCCGGCGAGAGTCGCCCGACGGAACGGAACAACAGCCAGGTGACGAGCGACGCGCCGAATGTCGCGACGATGATGCCGAACTTCGCCTCGTCCAGGGCGGGACCGTCCAGCGCATGGGTGGCGATCAGGAGCGCGACGGTGAACCCGATGCCGGAGATCGTGCCGACACCCGCGACGGCGAGCCAGCCCACGGGTGGCCGGAACCGGTTGCCGCTCAGCCGGGCCACCAGCCACGCGGTGGCCGCGATCCCGACCGGCTTGCCGACGACGTACGCCACCACGACGCCGAGCGTGACCGGGGAGGTCACGGCCCGGGCCAGCAGGTCGCTGTCGATCACGATACCGACGTTGGCCAGCGCGAACAGTGGGACGATCACGTAGCTCGCCCACGGGTGGTAGAGCGTCTGCAACCGCTCGTTCGGCGACAGCGCCGAGGTGAGCCCGGCCCGCGCCATCCGGGCGAGCTGCGGGGTGGGCTGCTCCCGGAAGAGGCGGAACTGGTCGCTGGCCCGCTGCAGGTCGACGCGGCCGGGAGCGTAGGCGTAGGTCAGCAACCCCATCACCAGGCCCACCGCCACCGGATCGACACCGGACATCGAGACGGCCAGCCAGGCCGCCACCCCCAGCACCGCGTAGACCGGCCCGAACCGCACCCCCCACGCCCGGACGAGCAGGACAATGCCGAAGATCACCGCCGCGACGATCAGCGCCGTCAGCGAGGGGTGATGCGGGTACGCGACGGCCAGCACCGCGATCGCCACCACGTCGTCGACGACGGCGACGGTCAGCAGGAAACCCCGCAGCCGTTCCGAGAACCGTGGCCCGAAGACGGCCAGCGCGCCGAGCGCGAGCGCCGTGTCCGTGGCCATCACCGCACCCCAGCCCGCAGCGGTGGTGCGCCCGGCGTTGATGGCGAGGTAGATCGCGATCGGCACGAGAATGCCGCCGAACCCGGCCAGCATCGGCAACGCCAACCGACGCCGCTCCCGCAGCTCGCCGATGTCGAACTCGCGGCGCAACTCCAGCCCCGCGACCAGGAAGAAGAACGTCATGAGGCCGCTGTTGACCCAGGTACGCAGGTCGTGTGACACGGACCAGTCGCCGAGCTGGACCGCGAACGAGGTGCTCCAGAGCGACTCGTACGACGACACGTGCAGGTTCGCCCACCCGAGAGCCACCACCGCGGCGACCAGCACCACCCGGGCACCGCCGGTCTCGGTACGCAGGAACGCGCGCAGCGGGGCGTTGAACCGCCCCTCCCAGGCGGTGCGGCTGGCCCAGCCCCGGCGCATGTCGTCGCTCGTCACGGGACAATCTTCGTCGACCTGACCGTCACGTGGTCCGGATTGCTACTCATCCTCGGCGAACACGACGGCCCGACGCTGACGGATCGTCGGGATAACGGCGACGACGAGCGCGGCGAGGGCCAGGACCAGCAGCGCAGCGGAGATCGGTCGGGTCAGGAACACGGACGGATCACCCCGGGAGATGATCAAGGCGCGGCGCAGGTTCTCCTCCAGCAGCGGGCCGAGCACGAAGCCGAGAAGCATGGGTGCCGGCTCGCAGCCACATTTGATCAGGAGGTAACCCAGGATCCCGAAGAACGCGATCGCGTAGACGTCGTACGCGTTGAAGCTCAGCGAGTAGGTGCCGATCGCGGCGAACAGAATGATCATCGGAAACAACACCTGGTACGGGATGCGCAGCATACGCACCCAGAGGCCGATCAGCGGCAGGTTCAGCAGCAGCAGGAGCACGTTGCCGATCCACATCGACGCGATCAGCCCCCAGAACAGCGCCGGCTCGTCGTTGATGACGTCCGGGCCCGGGGTGATTCCGTGGACGATGAACGCGCCGATCATCAGTGCCATCACCGGGTGGGCGGGCAGACCCAGGGTGAGCAGCGGGATGAACGACGTCTGCGCGGCGGCGTTGTTCGCCGACTCGGGGCCGGCGACGCCCTCGATCGCACCACGCCCGAACTCCTGCGGCCGCTTCGAGAGGCGCTTCTCCACGGCGTACGAGGTGAACGAGGCCAGCACGTGGCCGCCACCGGGCAGGACACCGAGGCCGGCGCCGAGACCGGTGCCCCGCAGGATCGGGGCGACGATCCGACGCCGGTCCTCGCGGGTCGGCCAGAGATTGGTCACCCTGCTGACGAGCGCCGCGCGGGTCTGCTCGTTCTCCAGGTTGCGCAGGATCTCGGCCACCCCGAACAGGCCCACGGCGACCGACACGAAGTCGATGCCGCCGTACAGTTCGCGCTGCTCGAACACGAAACGGGGCGTACCGGTGTAGAGGTCCTGGCCGACCGTGCCGAGCAGCACGCCGAGCGCGATCATCGCCAGTGCCTTGAGCGCCGTGCCCCGCGCCAGCGCGATCGACACGATCAGCCCGAACAGCACGAGCGAGAAGTAGTCGGCCGGACCGAACCTCAACGCGACACTGGCCAGCGGCGGTGCCGCGGCGGCCAGCACCACGGTGGCGACCGTACCCGCGACGAAGGACCCGATCGCCGCGGCCGCCAGGGCCGGGCCGGCCCGACCCTGGCGGGCCATCTCGTGCCCGTCCAGCGCGGTGACCGCCGCGGACGACTCACCGGGCAGGTTGATCAGGATGGCGGTGGTGGACCCGCCGTACTGCGCCCCGTAGTAGATGCCGGCCAGCATGATCAGCGCCGTCACCGGCTCGAAGCTGAACGTGATCGGCAGCAGCATCGCCACCGTCGCGGTCGGCCCGATGCCCGGCAGGACGCCGACCGCCGTCCCGAGCAGCACTCCCACGAAGCAGTAGAGGACGTTCTGGACCAGGAGTGCCGTCGAGAAGCCCAGCGCGAGATTGTCGAGAAGTTCCATGCCTCAATCCGGATGCCGCGTCAGAACCCCAGCCACGGGCCCCAGAGCGGGATCCGCAGCTGAAGTCCGACGACGAAGATGAGCGTGCTGGCCACGGTCAGCCCGGCGGCCACCGCCACCGCCGTGAGCAGCCGTACGCGGGCGCTGGCCAGCGTGGTGAGCAGGGCGGTCACCGCCGTCGTCGGGACGAACCCGAGGCGACGGATGGTGAATCCGAAGAACAGGACCGCGAGCACGATGACGGCGACCGCTCGCCACGGAACCGGCCCGAACGAGACCACCTCACCGGCGATGAGCCCCTTGCCGACGATCGCCAGGCCCAGGGCGACCACGGCCGCGCCGGCCAGTAGCGGGAAGGCGCCGGGGCCCATCCGCGTCGGGGTGCCCAGTTCGTAGCCGAGTGCCCCCACCACGAATGCGCCACCGATCAGGACGAAGACTCCCCCGGCCAGCACGTCCGGGTACGACCGACGACGCTGCACCTCAGGAAACCTTGACCCCGGAGTCGGCGATGATCTTCGCCCAGGTGCCGATCTGCTCGTCGAGCTTCACCCGGTGCGCCTCTGGGGTGGCGTCCTGGGCCGGAACGGGCGCGGTGCCGAGCTTGGCCATCTGGTCGATGACCCCCTGGTCGGCCAGCGCCACCTTCAGCGCCTCGGACAGCTTCTGGACGATCTTCTGCGGAGTGTCGGCCGGAACGTAGAGACCGTGCCACACGCTGACCTTCAGCTGCGGCAGCCCGGCCTCGGTGGTGGTGGGCAGGTCGGGAAGGCTCTTCACCCGCTCGGGGGTAGTGACCGCGTACGCCTTCACCTTCCCGGCGGCGATCTGGCCGCTGGTGTTGGTCGTCTGGTCGCACATGAAGTCGACCTGGCCGCCGACGAGGTCGGTCAGCGCGGGCCCGGTGCCCTGGTACGGAACCTCCTGAAGCTTCACACCGGTGGTGGTCTGGAACAGCATGCCGCACAGGTGCGACGCGGCACCGATGCCGGCGTTGGCCAGCGTGACCTTGCTGGCGTTCGCCTTCACGTGGGTCACCAGGTCCGGGAGCGTCGCGGGTGGGAAGTCCTTACGGGCCACGATCGTCATCGGCACCTCGGTGACCAGCCCGACCGTCTCGAAGTCCTCCAGGGGCTGGTAGCCCAGGCTCTTGTACAGCGCGGGTGCCGTCGACATGCCGATGTGGTGCATGAGCACGGTGTAGCCGTCCGGCTTGGCCCGTGCGACCTCGCCGGCGCCGACGGTGCCGCCGGCACCCTCGACATTCTGGACGACGATCTTGCCACCGAGCTTCGCGGCCATCGGCTCGGCGATCATGCGGGTGACGGTGTCCGTGGGGCCGCCCGCGCTGAACGGCACGACGATCGTGATGTTCTCATCCGGGTAGCTGTCGGCGTCGCCTCCACCGGTGACGCCTCCGTTACTGGAACAGGCGGCGGCGAGCGCGACGACACCGATCGCGGCGATCATCCGCGCGGTGGCCCGGTACCTGCTGGTCGTACGCATACGGCGGCCTCCCCATCAGCACATGGACATTGCTCGGTGCGTGAGTGGACCCCAGTCTCGGCTGGTCGGGGCATGGATGGTGTCAGAAAAATCCCAAGAAGCAGGGCCGGCACGAGCGCCGGACTGGGCCGTACAATCCGCTGGTATGCGGATAACCGTCATCGAGGATGACGACCGCGTGGCGCGGGGTCTGGTCACCGTCCTGACCCAGGCGGGCTTCGAGGTCCACCGGGTCGCCACCGCCGCGGAGGCCGTCCGCGCCGCGCCGTCCGACGTGGTCCTCGTCGACCTCGGTCTCCCCGACGGCGACGGGCTCGACGTGATCCGCAAGCTGCGGGACCACCCGCAGACCGCCGTCATCGCGGTGACCGCGCGATCCGAGGAGCACGAACGGGTCCGTGGCCTGCGCGCCGGCGCCGACGACTACATCGTCAAACCGTTCGGCATCCCGGAGTTGCTGGCCCGGATCGACGCCGTCCTGCGGCGTACCCGGGCCGCGCGTGCCGTCGGCCGCCCGGACGAGCCGCTGGTCCTCGGCCCGATGGGGATCAGCGTCGGCACCCGCGAGGTCACCGTCGACGGCACACCCGTGCCGCTGACCCGCAAGGAGTTCGAGCTGCTCCTGCTCCTGGCCCGCCGGGCGCCCAACGTGGTCAGCCGCGATGTCATCCTCGACCAGATCTGGGGTGCGACCTGGGAGTCGTCGAGTCGTACCCTGGACACCCACATCGCGGCGCTCCGGCACAAGCTGGGGCCGGGCGTGGTCATCCGCACGGTCCACGGCGTCGGCTATCGGCTGCTGGCCGACCAGCCGGAGCTGATCGGTTGACGCGCCGTGCATCGCCGGCTGCTCGTCGTCCTGGTCCCCCTGGCGGTGCTGCTCGTCGCGGCACTCGGGGTGCCGCTCAGCGTGACCGTCGCCGAACGGGAGATGCAGGAGACGTACGTCAACCGGCTCAACGACGTCGGTCGGTTCGCCTCGCTGGCCGAGACCGCGCTGTCGACCGGGCGGACCGAGGCACTGCAGCAGGAGCTGACGCGCTATCACGAGCTCTACGGCATCCCGGTCGCTCTGATCGACACGTCGGGCACGGTGCTGCTCGGACCGGCCGACGCGTACCAGGAGGCGGCGCACGCTGAGGCGGCGTTGCCCCGGATCGTGACCGCGGCACTCGCCGGCGCGCGGTCCGAACCGTCCGGGGAGTGGGCGCCGTGGGACGACTCGGCACTCGTCGTGGCCGAGCCGGTCGGCCGGGACAGCGAGGTCGTCGGGGCCGTGGTGACGATCTCCGACCTGGCCAAGACGCGCGAGCTCATCCTCGTCCGCTGGGCCTGGCTGGCCGGGCTCGGGCTGCTGCCGTTGCTCGCGCTGACGGCCGTCGCCTGGCCGGTGTCCGCGTGGGTGCTGCGGCCGGTGCGGAAACTCGACGCGGCCACCGGGCGGATCTCCGAGGGTGACCTGACGATCCGCGCCGACGCCGAGGCCGGCCCGGTCGAGCTGCGCAGGCTGGCACGGTCGTTCAACACCATGATGGACGCGGTCGAGAACGCCGTGCAGCGACAACGCGCGTTCGTGTCCGACGCGTCGCACCAGCTACGCAACCCGTTGACCAGCCTCCGGCTCGCCGTGGAGAGCCTCGCACCACACCTGCGGTCCGAGGGCGACGGGCAGCAGGTGTACGACATCGCCGTCGACGAGCTGAAGGCGATGCAGCGGATGCTGAACTCGCTCCAGGCCAGTGCGCGGATGGAGAGCATGCGAAAGGCGTCACCGGTGGGCCTCGACGAGGTGTTGGCGACCCGGGTGGACCGGTGGCGGGCACTGACGGCCACGGCCGGGCAGGCGCTGGCCGTCGACGTACCCCCGGGGTTGCGGTTGTTGGAACCGCCCGGCGGCCTGGGCAGCATCCTCGACGAGCTGATCAGCAACGCGCTGCGACTGTCGGACGCGGGGGTCGTGGAGGTGGCCGCACAGGTCGTGCCGGCGGGTGCGGTGGTCACCATCGTCGTCCGCGACGATGGTCAGGGTATCGACGTGTCCGAGCGGGCCCAGGCGTTGCACCGGTTCTGGCGGTCGCCACGGCACCAGAACGTGTCCGGGACCGGCCTGGGGCTGGCGATCTGCGCCGACCTGATCGGCGCGGCCGGGGGTGAGCTGCGGTTGGAGGAGGGCCTGCCGCGTCCGGACGGGTCCGGGCACGGGCTCGCCGCGGTGGTGGTGTTGCCGGTCGCTCCCGCGTCAGCGCCGGTCTGACGAAGGCGGCCCCTGCGACCGGGTCAGCGTTTGCGGTCGCGGAACCAGGCCGCCGCGCCCGGGTGGAGCGGGACCGATGCGGTGGAGATCCCGGTCCGCACGTTGATCTGCCACGCCTCGGGAAGGGCCTCGGTGTCATCGCGGCTGGCGGTGGTGATCGCGCCGGTGTGCGTGAAGACCGTGTCGGTGATGGCGTAGACCAGCTCGTCGGGCAGGTCGTCGCGCGCGAGCAGCACGTTCGGTACGGCCACGGTCCGGGTGGCCGGGACGCCGGCGTAGGCAGCCGCGTGGATCATGGCCGGGGCGTAGGGACCCGGGTATACCGTGAAGAGCCCGTCGGCCTGCGCGTCCAACGGAATCAACCGGATGGGGTGTCGCTGCGCCAGCTCGGTGATGGCGGGTGTCGGAACGCCGGTCAGCGAGAACATCGCGTCGATCGTGCCGTCGCGCAGGGCCGCCGCCGACTCGGCCTGGCTGAGATTCCGACTGTCGGCCTGCACCGGACTGAGCTTCAACACCCGCAGCGACGTGAACTCGGTGCCCGAGTCGTGCGCGCCGAGGGACAGACGCCTGCCCTCGAGGTCCCGGAACTCGTCGATCGCCGAACCGGCCATGACCACGAGATGCAGGTGGCTGTCGTAGAGCCGGCAGATCGCGGAGAGCCCACCGGGCGCGCTGCCGTCGCTGGTGATCAGCGCGTCCAGGCTGGTCAGTCCGAGGTGCACCGCGCCGGCCCGCAGCATCCGGATGTTGTCGGTGGACGCCCCGCTGGGCACGGTGGTCACCGTGGCGCCCGGCACGCGCGCGGTGATGTGCTCGGCCAGCGCACCGCCGATGCGCCGATAGACCGCCCCGGCCGGCCCGGTCGCCAGCCGCAGCTGGACCTCGCCAACCTCAGGCTGCCGCGAGCACCCAACAAGTAACCCGCTGCCGGTCAACAGCACCGCCCGCCGACTGAACCGCCCCATGTCGAGATGGTACGGACGACGGCCTCCCCCGCCGCTCCCACTGCGCCGATCTTGCACTTTCTGTCGTCGAGATGCGGGATTCTGCGTCATTTGTCGCGACAGGAAGTGCAAGATCGCGGCACAGCTTGGTCGATCATGGAGTTGTGGTGCCTGGTTTGGCGTGATGACGGGTGCTTTGCCGCCCACCACAACTCCATGATCGACGAGGCGGTGGGTGGGCATGCACGCAGCGCCACCGGTTGGTAGCGTGCGGGTGATTCGCCGGTTGCCGCCGGCAGTGGTCCCCTGGGGAGGGTCGACATGTGGGCGGACGACGCTGCGCTGGACGCGGCCGGGCGCCGGCTCGACGAGTGGGAATCATCGCTCGCCGAGCGGGCGGAACGAGCCAAGCGGCTGTCGACGGCGATGCGGAGTCTGACCGGGACCGCCCGCAACGCCGACCGGACAATCGACGTCACCGTCGACTCGACCGGCCTGCTGATCGACCTGCGGCTCGACGAGCGCATCCGGCAACAGCCCGCCGCGCGCGCCGACCTGCTCCGACAGGTCGGTAACGTGACGGCGGAATCGCTCGGCGACGACCCGAGCGCCCAGGCCATCATCGACTCCTACCGCAGCCGACTCCTCCCCGACCAGGGATCAAACGATGCCCGCCGGTAACGGCATCCAGGTCGACCCGGACGACCTGACCGCCCACGCCGCGCGCCTCGATCGCAGCGCCAGCGGCATCGACACCGCCAAGCAGGCAGGCCAGCACGTCCGGTTGGGCACCGACGCGTACGGGCAACTCTGCGCGATGATGCCGGTGCTGCTCGACGGCCTACAACGGACCCTGGTCGACGGCATCGGCGCCGCCGCCGCGTCGGTACGGGACACCGCCGGCAAGCTCCGGGTCGGAGCGGACCGCTACCGAGGCTCCGACGCCCACGCCAAACAGTTGCTCGACGGGGTGCGGGAGCAGCGGCTCGACGGGTTGCCGCCGCACCCGCTCGACGGGGTGCGGCAGCAACCGCTCGACGGGGCGCGGCAGCAACCGTGACGTCCAACCCGCTCGTCGCAACCGCTGCGGACACCCCGCCCAGCGCCTGGGCGGGAATCTGGATCTGCGAGGACATCGAACTCATCGCGCAGGGCGTCCGCAACGGCAGCTGGATCGACGGCAGCCTCGGCGTCGTCAGCGCGGGCCTGGACACCCTCGCCTTCGTCTCCGATCCGGTCGGCGCCCTGCTCCAGTACGGCCTCGCCTGGCTCATCGAACACGTCAAGCCACTCAGCGAGGCGCTGGACTGGCTCGCCGGCGACCCCGCGCAAATCACCGCACACGCTCAGACCTGGCGCAACGTCGCCGGCTCCCTCCGCGACGAGGCCGCCGAACTGGCCCGCGCCGTCCGCAACGACGTCGCCGGCTGGGGCGGCAGCGCCGGCCCCGCCTACCGGGCCTGGGCCAACGAACAGCAACAGGCCATCACCGGCCTCGCCCAGGGCGCCGACACCCTGGCCGCGATCACCGAGGGCGCCGCCGGCCTGGTGGCCGCCGTCCGACTCCTGGTCCGCGACGCCATCGCCACCTGCGTGTCCCGCATCATCGTGTACGCGGGCGAACTCCTCATCACCGGCGGACTGGCCGCGCCGCTGGTCGTGGAGCAGGTCACGACCTTGGTCGCGTCGTGGGGAGCACGGATCGCGCGGCTGCTGCGGGGGCTGCTGGCCAGCCTGCGGCGGTTGATTCCGGAGATCCGCCGGCTCGGCGACCTGATCGAGAAACTCAAGCAAGCGTTGGGCCGACTCCAGAAGCAGTCACCCGCTCCGCAAAAGCCCGACGGCCCAGAGCAGACCAAGATTCCGGCCGACCCCATCCGACCGGACTTCACCAAGGTCGAGATCGACTCGCGGAAGATCACCGCCTACGCCATGAACCCGGACCACCCCGTCGGCAAGAACAAGTATCGCGTCATCAACTCCGCCACCGGGCTCGGCCCGGACGACGCCGACGTGATCTTGCAGCAAATCCGCGATGGTGTAGTCGCCGGCAAGCCTTCGCTAGGCAAGGCGGACGAGTTCGGGCAGCGGTGGTCGGTGGACCTTCCCCTGACCGGACCCGGGGGCACGGTCACCGTCAGGACTGCCTGGATACTGGAGAACGGAGCCTCTGCACCTCGCATGGTGACCATCTCATTCCCGCCTAAGGAAAGATGACATGTTGGAGTTGTACGACGTGGTTGCTCTCCGCGAAGCCATTCCGGAAGAACAACTACCCCCCGGGGCAGTGGGAACCGTCGTTCACATCTTCAATGGCCCCCCGGCTGCGTACGAGGTCGAGTTCGCCGACGCCGACGGCCGCACCATCGCTATGGTCACGCTCCGGGACGACCAGGTAATACACCAAGGCGGGTAGTTGGTCGGTGCGTCACGTAACGTCGCAGATCGCGATCATGCTTCACCAACGCCTGGAAACGCCGGGTCACCGGCGTAGGCGGCGGGAGCAGGGGCCGTCGTGGCCGTCACGGAGCAGGCAGCGCCGGCCGCCCTGCATCCGCAGGTCGCAGAAGACCCGGTGGCGGAGCAACTGATGGTCCTCTTCGGAGACGGTGGACTCCCCCGGGTCGGTCATCGGCAGCACCAGCATCCACCGGCCGATGACCCGGGCCAGGCGTTGCGCGGCGGGCAGATCGGTGGCTACCACGGGCAGGTGGATGACGTACCGCTGACTCATCGGGCCTGGTCCCGCTCGTTGCGGGCGCGGGCCTGGTCGGCCTGCCAGCGACGCAGCCCGTCCTTGACCCGAGCGGTCTCGCGGCGACTCTCGGCGAGAGCTGCGTAGACGGCGGCCATGTCAACGGCGACCCGGTCGAGGAAGGCGTACACGTCGTCGGGGTTCAGACCGCGACGTCCGAGCCCGACCGCCGCGAACCGGCGCTCACGCACCTGCCACGGCAACAGGCTGGTGTACGCGGCGGACCGGTAGGTCGCGCCACCGTGCGGCGGTTCCGGTCGCTGGTTTCTGGCGTTCATGTCTGCCTGCCTTCCTGATCGGAGGGGCGAGGGGCGGTCGTGGAAGCACGGCGGCCGCTCGGGGGGACCGGACGACCGCCGCGCTGTGACCAGCCTGCGACAGTCCGCAGCGGAAACGCAACGTTCCAGACCGCAATTTCGCTGGCATGCATTGACTTTCTTTGCTGAAACCCGTAGGAGTTGCAGGAGCAGGTCACGCAGTGTTGCGTGGTGGAACCAGGGAGTGTGCGGATGCCCGAAGACATCGGATCGACCGTGCCGCGCCGGCAACTCGGCCGGCTGCTGCGACAGTTCCGCAACGAGGCTGGCGTAACGCTCGACGCCGCCGCCGAAGCCCTCGAATACAGCCGGCAAAAGATTTGGCGCCTCGAATGCGGCCAGGGCTCGGTCCGTGTGCTCGACGTCAAGGCGATGTGCGAGCTGTACGGAGTGTCACCCGAGATGACCGAGGCGATGCGCGGGCTGGCCGTGGAGACGAAGTCGAAGGGCTGGTGGCACGCGTACGGCGATGCGGTGCCGAGCTGGTTCGAGCTGTACGTGGGCTTGGAATCCGCCGCTTCCCGCCTCCGTCGTTACGACGAGTCGCTCATCCCGGGGATCCTGCAGACCAAGGAGTACGCCCACGCGCTCTATCGCCTTGGCGGGATGCTGAGCGAAGAAGATCGCGAGCGGGCGGTCGAGGTCCGACTCCAACGGCAGGCATTGCTCTTCCGGCGACTGCCGAGCGCTCCCAGGCTGGAGTCCGTACTGTCTGAGGCCGTTCTCCGCCGTGGCGTCGGCGGGCCGGTGGTCATGACCGCGCAGCTCGATCACCTAACCAAGCTGTCCGAACTGCCGAATGTCGGCGTCAGGGTGTTGCCACTGTCGGCGGGACCGCAGCCTGGCGCGGTTGCGGGGTCGTTTGTGATCCTCGACTTTCCGCCGACCAAGGGCGGTCGCGCCGCGCCGGAACCGTCGGTGATCTACAGCGAATCGCTGACCGGAGCGCTCTACCTCGACAAGCCCGACGAGTTGGCGGTCTACGAGCGCGTCTGGAGAGGGCTGGATGGGCTGGCCCTCGGCGAGGCAGAATCGAAGGACATGATCAAGAGGATCGCTGGGGAGATGCGGCATGACTGACCTGACCGGCGCCGTCTGGCGCAAGAGCACCCGCAGCGGCGACAATGGCGGCGACTGCGTCGAGGTCGCCACGAATCTTGCCGAAGTCGTCGCCGTTCGCGACTCGAAGGATTCCAGGGGGCCACGGCTCACCTTCACCGCCGAGGCATGGACCGACTTCATCGCGGATGCCAAACGTGGAGGAAATGTCAGCTAAGTTCGGCTTCGCCCCGGCACGAGTACGGCGGCCGCCATGCGATCGGCACAATGTCAGTCGAGGCGGATCGGCAGTTGGCCACCTACCTGGCCGGGGTGCAGGCGGGCGAGCCGCCGTGCATCCGCGCGCACGGCAACGACGAGGAGATCGGTGACGCCGAGGCCGGCGCCAAGGACTGGGGCTGGACCTACAAGAAGCTGGCCAAAATGCTGGCCACCCACCTGACCGCCACCCCGAGCGTCGTCCTGATCCGGTCGTGCGCCGAAGAAGTGACCAACTTCCCTACTCAAATGGCCGTCCGCCTCGAATCGAACTGGCCGGGCGCGAACCACCTCGACGGGGTCGTCATCTACGGCTACAGCACATCAGTCAAGGTCAGCACACCCGTCCCCTCGCCGCAGCACTGACCAAGAACGTCCAGGTCCAGCCGGTCATCGGCTCGTTGTGAAGACTGCTGCACCTAACAATTCATTCGGTACGGCGATTTCTCTCAAGCTGACGCATGCGCACGGTCTCGTGGAGTGCGTCGGTACCAGGGTGGCGCGGACGCTGGTTGGTGTGCCTTCGTCGGCGGTGCCCCCAAGAACACGCTGCCGCTGAAAGCGTTTTGCCCTCGTGACCACACGTGAGCAACATCCTGCTCCGATCCCGATGCAGTCGGTGTACGTCGGACCCCAGGCGGTGCTCGTACCTCAGAAGTCTGCTGGTGCTGCCGTCGCCCTTGAGCTGATCCTGGGCCTCTTCGGCATCTTCGGTGTGGGCAACCTGTATGCCGGCCGAACGGCCTTTGGTGTAATGCTGATGCTGTCCTTCTGGGGGCTCTTCTGGATCAACTTCTTCCTTCTCTTCGCTGTCATCGGAATCGTGACGATGCCACTGACCTGGATCGCATACATGGTTCTAGGCCCCCTGCTCGCGGCCCGTGGCGTCGAGCGACACAACACCAGCGTTGTCGTCGCCACCCACGCCGCGATCACGCACTCGTACTGAACTCGCGTGCTAGCCGGGCGCTCTACCTCGACCAGCCCGACGAGTTGGCTGCCTACGAGCGGGGCCTGAGTGGGGCTGGATGGGCCGGAGCGCGCGAGCCGTACGCCGGGCCGAAGATCACCAGCAGCGCCAGGTCCTCGGTCACCTCGTCGAACCGGTGCTCCTCGCCGGCCGGCACGAAGATCACCGAACCCGGGCCCACCTCGGTTGCGCCGTCCGGGGTCACGATCCGGGCCTGCCCCGCGGTCACCACATAGATCTCATCCTCGGTGTGCGGGCTCTGATCGTCGAGACCGCCCGCCGGGATGCAGTACGTTCCCACCGACAGGTCCGGCATTCTCAGGTGTTCGACCCAGTCGTTGGCGCCATCGGTGGGCGTGGTCCACCGACCCGCGCCTTCGATAATCAGCATGGCGAAAGCCTAGGGCCCGCTGATGCCGCAACCGATTCAGCTCCGAGGCGTCGGCGACGACTTCGACCTGGGCACGTAAGCCAGCTGACCCGGCCATTCGACCCAGCGGCGCGCCGCTGGGTCAGGGTTCACCTTCGAGTCCGAGACTCCGCCGTGTGCCCGGCGCATGCTGCCGCCGGCCACCCCTGGCCTCGCCGGCGGCTGAGGGGACGGCAATCGGTCTGCCGTCGACGCAAGTTGCTGGCACGCGGGTCTGCGATGCTCCAGGAATGGACGACCTGACAGGCCGCGTACGGGAATTCGCGGAAGAACGGGACTGGCAACAGTTCCACACGCCCAAGAACCTGGCCATGGCGCTCGCTGGTGAGGTCGGTGAGCTTGTCGCCGAGTTCCAGTGGCTCACGCCGAAGCAGTCTGAGGCGGTCATGTCCGACCAGGACGCGGGTAGCCGGGTGCGTGCCGAGATCGGCGACGTCATGATCTATCTGACTCGGCTCGCCGATGTGCTCGGCATCGACCTGGTAGAGGCAGCTCTCACCAAGCTCGAGGATTCGGCTCGCCGCTACCCCGTCGAACTGGCTCGCGGTTCGGCCGCGAAGCGGTAGCCGCTGGCAGCGTCAACATGGCGCTCAGTTGATCTCTTCGCTACAGTCCATCACTGTTAGAGCGCGTCACGACGGGCTTTCGGCGGCTGCCGGACACGCCCCCCATGCGCACGATCACTTCGTGCTGCCCGGGGGCAAGTGTTGTCAGCGTTCCGCACGTCCGCCGATGGTCTGCTGCGCCTCAGTGGCGTCGGCGTGCTCGCAGACCGGATCGTGGAGCAGATCGGTCGCAACGTGAGCCCGGCAGAACGTCGTTCCTGGTCGAAGAGCCTGACGGTGCTGGGGCAGGATCTCGCCGACGCGGGCCTGGGCCAGGTGGAGATGCTGGTCGAGTATCAGTTGCCGCTGACCAGCAAGCGGGTTGACGTGGTGCTTGCCGGCGTTGACCCCCGAACGTCCGACGATTCCTACATCGTCGTCGAGTTGAAGCAGTGGTCCTACGCCGAGTCGCACGAGGGTTCTGACACTCTGGTGGCAGTGGAGCACGCGCGTGGCCCACGGCTCCACCCCGGTGTTCAGGTTGAGCTGTACTGCGAGTACCTGACGGATTTTCTCGGCATTCTCGCCCAGCATCGGAACCCGGTTCGTGGGGCGGCATACCTGCACAACGCGACCGACCGCGACATCCGTGACCTGTTCGAGCGGCAGGCGACCGAGCAGAGCAGGATCTTCACCAAGCAGCGGCGGGGCCAGTTCCTCGATTATCTCCGTACCCACCTTGCCCCGGCCTCTGGCGCCGGCGCGGCTGACCGGTTCCTCACCAGCTCGGTTCGGCCCAGCCGGCACCTGCTGCGGTACGCCGCCCAGGAGCTGAAAGATCGGTCAAGCTTCACGCTGCTGGATGAGCAACGCGTGGCGTACGAGTTGGTGTTGCACGCAGTGGAGAAGGCGCGATCGGCGGACCGTAAGTCGGTCGTGGTCGTCTCGGGCGGACCGGGCAGCGGAAAGAGCGTGATCGCCCTGTCGGTGCTGGGCGAGTTGGCGCGCCAGAACCGCTCCGTGATGCACGCCACGGGCTCACGGTCGTTCACCCAGACCTTGCGGCGGTACGCCGGCAAAGGCTCGACCCGGCTGAAGAATCTTTTCGGGTACTTCAACAGCTTCATGGCCGCCGAACGCAACGGTCTGGACGTCCTGATCTGCGACGAGGCACACCGCATCAGGGAGACCTCCGTCAACCGGTTCACACCGAAAGCCCGGCGGGCGGAGCCTCGTTCGCAGATCGACGAACTCATCGGCGCGGCCCGTGTGCCCGTCTTCCTGCTCGACGAACACCAGGTGGTGAAGCCGGGCGAGTTGGGCAACGTCGAGGTCATCTCGTCGTACGCGAAGCAGCTCAAGCTTGACGTCGAGGTCGTGTCATTGCATGGCCAGTTTCGCTGCGGCGGCAGCGAGACGTATGAGGAATGGGTCGTTGACCTGCTCGGTCTCGATGGCGGCGAGCCGTCGGTCTGGACCGGTGATGGGAAGGTCGACCTACGTCTCGCCGAGTCGCCAGAGGAGATGGAAGCCTTCCTCTTCAGCAAGCAGGCGCCCGGTACGACCGCCAGAATGTCCGCCGGGTACTGCTGGCCGTGGAGCGATCCGCGTCCGGATGACAGTCTGGTGCCGGACGTGCAGGTGGGCGGGTGGTCGCGACCCTGGAACGTCAAGAGCGACCGCAGCGTCGGCGAGGCGCCCGGCAGCGCGTTCTGGGCCACCGACCCCAACGGTTTCGGCCAGGTGGGCTGCGTCTACACGGCGCAGGGCTTCGAGTACGACTGGTCGGGGGTCATCATCGGGCCGGACCTGGTCGCCCGGGACGGCCGGCTGTTAACGCGTCGCGAAGAGTCGAAGGATCCAGCGTTCCGCAGTCGCAAGGCGGTCAGCGATGCTGAAGCGGATCTGCTGATTCGCAATACCTACAAGGTCCTGCTGACCCGCGGGATGAAGGGCACGATCGTCTACTCCACGGATCCGGAGACGCGGCAGTACCTGGCCTCGATGGTCAAAATAGTCCGGCCGGTCGAGACGGTCTACGAGGCGGCAGCCGAGAGCGACGTGGGCTGATCGATCGGTTGGGCTCGGCGCTCAGACGTGTGCGGGTAGGGTCCAGTCACGGTCGACGAAAGGTAGATCAACCATGGCTATCCCTCACCTGACGGCAGCCGACGGGACCACCCTGCCGGCGATTGGGCTCGGCACGTACCGGCTGAACGGCTCGGCGGGTGCCGACGCGATCGGTCAGGCGATCCGGGCGGGTTACCGGTTGCTCGACTCGGCGGTGAACTACGAGAACGAGGGCGCGGTGGGCCGGGCGGCCCGGTCGGCCGGCGACGTACGCGACGAGTTGATCGTCACCTCGAAACTGCCGGGGCGGCACCACCGCTACGACGAGGCGCTGACCACCATCGAGGAGAGTGTGTTCCGCACCGGCCTCGACCGGGTCGACCTGTACCTGATCCACTGGCCGAACCCGAAGGTCGACCTGTACGTGCAGGCGTGGCGGGCGCTGATCGAGGCGCGCGAGCGCGGGCTCGTCCGGCACATCGGGCTGTCCAACTTCCTGCCCGAGCACATCGAGCGGCTGGTGGCCGAGACCGGGGTCGCCCCGGTGGTCAACCAGATCGAGGTGCACCCGTACTTCCCGCAGCAGGAGGCGATCGACTACCACCGGGAACACGGGATCCTGGTGCAGGGCTGGAGCCCGCTCGGCCACGGCAACGACCTGCAGGAGCACCCCGTCATCGTGGAGATCGCGACCGCTCACGGCGTCAGCCCGGCGCAGACGATCCTCGCCTGGCACGTGGCCCGCCAGGTGATTCCGCTGCCCAAGGCCGCCTCGCCGCAGCGGCAGGCCGAGAACCTGGACGTCTTCGGTATCAAGCTCACCGACGCGCAGGTCGAGGCCATCACCGCGCTGGGCCGCCCGGACGGGCGGCTCGCGGACCAGGACCCGGCGGTGTACGAGGAGTTCTGACGAACCCTCCCCGCTGACTGTCGGTGGAGTGGGAGAGCATGGGGCGTGCTCGACGGACTTGATGACATCGACTGGGCGCGGCTGGGTCACGCCTATGGGGCGGCCGACGACGTGCCCGGCCAACTGCGCGCCCTGCTCTCCCCCGACCCGACCACCCGGGACGAGGCCCTGGGCGACCTCTACACGAACGTCTTCCACCAGGGCAACCGGTTCGAGGCGAGCGCGTACGCGGTGCCGTTCCTGTTGGAGATGCTCGCCGACCCGGCCACCCCGGACCCGGCGGCGGTGCTCGGGCTGCTGAGCAGCCTGGCCGTCGGGTTCGACGAGGGTTTCCTGCCGGAGGGTTTCCCGGTGGCCGAGTATCGCCGGGCCGCCGAGGGCGGGCGCGAACTGCTCGCCGCCAAGCCGCCGCCGTGGACCGGCAGCGACGAGTCGAAGAAGGAGTACGTCGAGTACACGTATGTCGAGTCGCTGTCCACAGCGGAGCAGGGTCGGCTGTGGGCGTACGTCGAGGTGGCCGTCTACGACGCGGTACGCGCCGGGGTTCCCCTCTTTCGCACCCTGCTGACGCACTCCGATCCGGGTGTGCGGACGGTCGCGGCGTACGCCCTCGCCTGGTTTCCGGAGGAGGCCGAGGGCAGTGTGTCGGCGCTGGCCGGCGCGCTCGACGCCGGTCGGCAGTCGGGCGTGGAGTCGACCCCCGGCGAGCTGGCGACCATGCTGGTGGCGTCGGGGTTGCTGGGTGCCGCGCCGGACGTTCGTTGGTTGGCCGATCCGCGCCCGGTGCTGCGCTGGGCCGCCGCGATCGGTCGGGTCCGGGTCCTCGGCGCGGCGGCCGACCCGGCGACCGTCGAGGAGCTGTTGAGGTGGGCGTCGGCGCCGCTCGACGACGCCGGCGCCGAGCCGGTCGAGGGTGAGTGGGTGCCGTTCCTCGACGGTGATCGCGGTGGCTACGCGGGCCTCGCCCTGCGGCAACTCGGCCCGCAACACGAGGACCGTGCCTTCGACGCGCTGCTGCACCGGCTGCCCACCGTCAGCGGCGAGCGGTCGTTGACGGTGCTGGGTGTGGCGCTGCGCCTCGCGTTCCCGGACGGTCCGGCAGCGGCGGGGACGTCGGTCGCGGCGTTGGCACCTCGGCAGCGGCGGCTCGCCGAGGTGCTGGGCCGGTCGACCGAGCCGTGGCTGATCGACGGGCAGGAGTTCGGCAACGTGGCCATGCTCGTCGCAGAGTACGGCCTGCCGGGGAGCCGCGAGGCGATGCTGGCGTACCTCGGACGCCTGCCGTAGCCGGCCCGACACCGTCACCCGGGCCAGCGGTGGTGTCTCAGGCCACCTGCGCGGCGGCCGGCTCGTCGTCCAGTGCTCCCGCGAAGTGGCACGCCGCCGCCTGCCCGGTGCTCACCTGCAGCAACGGCGGGGTGGTGGTGGCGCAGACCTCCTCGGCCTTCCAGCAGCGGCTGCGAAACCGGCATCCGGTCGGCGGGTCCATCGGGCCCGGCACGTCGCCGGCCAGCCGGATCCGCGCCTTGGGCGCCGCGCCGCGCGCCACCCCCAAATCGGGTACGGCGGAAAGCAGCGCCTGGGTGTACGGGTGCTGCGGCGTGCCGTAGAGCGCGTCCCGGTCGGCGATCTCAGCGACCCGACCGAGGTACATGACCGCCACCCGGTCACAGAAGTGTCGCACCACGCCCAGATCGTGCGCGATGAAGACGAACGCGATGTTGAACTCCTTGCGCAGGTCTTCGAGGAGGTTCATCACCTGCGCCTGGATCGACACGTCGAGGGCGCTGACCGGTTCGTCGGCGACAATCACCTTGGGCTGTACGGCCAGCGCGCGGGCGATGCCGATGCGCTGCCGTTGGCCGCCGGAGAACTCGTGCGGGTACCGGTTGTAGTGCTCGGGGTTGAGGCCCACCACCTCCAGCAACTCCCGTACCCGGTCCAGCTCCTTGCCCTTGGGCACAAGGTTGTGCACGCGCAGGGGCGCGCCGATGATGGTGCCCACCGTGTGCCGCGGGTTGAGCGACGAGTACGGATCCTGAAAGATCAACTGCAGCTCCCGCCGGTACGGCCGCAGGTCCCTCTCCTTCAGGTGCGTGATGTCGGTGCCCTGGTAGAGGACCTGCCCGCCGGTCGGCTCCAGCAGCCGGGTGATCAGACGTCCGGTGGTGGTCTTGCCACAGCCGGATTCGCCGACCAGACCGAGCGTCTCGCCCGCGCGCAGTTGCAGCGACACCCCGTCGACGGCTCGGATCCGGTGCGCGTCGCGGCCGAACCATCCGTCGCCCCGGGCGGTGAAGTGCATCTCCAGGTCCCGCAGCTCCAGCAGCGGCGCCCCAGGTCCCCCCGGCTGCTCGGCGGGCACCGGACGGGTCGCGGTGTCGGTGGTGGTGGTCATCAGGATCGCGGCGTGGAAACCCGGCCGGTTAGGGCCGGGAGGTAACGCCGCTCCCTCCCCTCGATGCTCGTCTTGCGGGATGGGTGGATAGGTTGTGAGGCGTGGGTGAGGTGGTGAAGCGGGCGTACAAGTACCGCTTCTATCCGACGCCTGAGCAGGCCGATCAGCTCAACCGCACCTTCGGGTGTGTGCGTAAGGTTTACAACCTCGCCTTGGAGGCGCGCACCCGCGCGTGGGCCGTTGACCGGCAGCGCAGCACCTATGTGCAGTCCTCGGCGTGGCTGACCGAGTGGAAGCGCACTGAGGAGTTGGCGTTCCTCAACGAGGTCAGCTCGGTGCCGTTGCAGCAGACGCTGCGGCACCTGCAAGCCGGGTTCGCCGCGTTCTGGGACAAGCGCTCGCGCTACCCACGTTTCAAGTCCAAGCGCAAGTCCCGGGCGTCGGCGGAATACACCCGCTCGGCATTCCGCTGGCGTCACGGGCAACTCACCCTGGCCAAGATGGACGCCCCGCTGGGCATCGTGTGGTCGCGGCCCCTGCCCGAAGGGGCCGAACCGTCGACGGTCACGGTGTCCCGCGACGCGGCCGGTCGGTGGTTCGTGGCCCTGCTGGTCGGCGATCCCACCGTCACGGCACTGCCGTCGCTGTCCACGGCGGTCGGGGTGGACGTGGGCATCACGAGCCTGCTGACCTTGTCCACCGGGGAGAAGATCACCAACCCGCGTCATGAGCGCGCCGACCGGCGCAGGTTGGCCAAGGCGCAGCGGAACCTGTCTCGCAAGGGCAAGGACACCAAGAACCGCGCCAAAGCCCGGCATGCCGTGGCCCGCATCCACACCCGCATCGCCGACCGGCGACGGGATCACCTGCACAAGCTGTCGACTCGACTCGTCCGCGAGAACCAAACGGTCGTGATCGAAGACCTCGGTGTGCGCAACATGCTGCGCAACCACAGCCTGGCCCGCGCCATCTCTGACGCGGCGTGGACACAGTTGCGCAGCATGATCGAGTACAAGGCCGCCTGGTACGGGCGGAGGGTGATCGCCGTCGACCGCTGGCATCCGAGCACGAAGACCTGCTCGGCGTGCGGGCGGATCAACACTGCGATGACTCTCGGCGTTCGCGCCTGGACGTGTCCCGGCTGTGATGCCGTGCACGACCGGGACGTCAACGCCGCTAGGAACATCCTCGCCGCCGGGCTGGCGGAGAGGTGAAACGCCTGTGGAGGGCCGATAAGACCCGACCCGCGAAAGCGGCGAAGGCGCGGCCCGGTGAAACAGGAACCCCCTCGGGCGACCGAGGGAACCCCCGCCCTTCAGGGCGGTGGGGGATGTCAACTCGTGCTCCTTCAGGGCAACCGGGGCAGGATGTCGGTCTCGAAGATCCCGGCCGGGTCGGGCAGGTGGCAGCGGGAGGTCCGGGTGGTGTCCGCCGTGCGGGAGCGCAGGTCGGGTAGGTCGACGGCGCAACCTTGCACCCGGCCCGCGAACTCGCAGCGCGGGTGGAACGAGCACCCGGTGGGCAGCGCGAGCAGGCTGGGTGGCGTGCCGGGAATGGGGTGCAGCCGGGCCGGTTCGCCGGAGACCGCCGGGATGCTCTCCAGCAAACCCCAGGTGTACGGGTGCAGTGGCCGGCCGAGGATCGACGCGGCCCGGCCGTACTCGACGCCGCGTCCGCCGTACATGACGAGCACGTCGTCGGCGATCTCGGCGACGACGCCGAGGTCGTGAGTGATGAAGAGGACCGCCGAGCCAAAGTCCTGCTGCAATTCCATGATCAGGTCGAGGATCTGCGCCTGCACGGTGACGTCGAGCGCGGTGGTGGGCTCGTCGGCGATCAGCAGCTTGGGGTCGTTGACCAGGGCCATCGCGATCATCGCGCGTTGCCGCATGCCGCCGGAGAACTGGTGTGGGTAGTCGTCCAGGCGACGGCGCGGGTTGGGGATGCCGACCCGGCCGAGCATGTCGATCGCCCGGTCCCGGGCCACCCGCTTGGACACGCGGTGGTGCGCCCGGTATGCCTCGATGACCTGGTCACCGACGGTGAAGTAGGGGTGCAGCGACGACTGGGGGTCCTGGAAGATCATCGCGGCGTTGGCTCCCCGCCGCTTGCGAAGCTCGGCGGGCGGCATGCCGACGATCTCCTCGCCGCCGACCCTGATCGAGCCGGTCATCCGGGTGCTGCGCGGGTCGTGCAGGCCCATGATGGCCATGCTGGACACGCTCTTGCCGGAGCCGGACTCGCCGACCACGGCGAGGGTACGGCCCAGCGGCAGGGAGTAGCTGAGCCCCTGGACCGCCTGCACGAGCCCGTCGGCGGCGGGGAAGCTGACGGTGAGGTCGGTGACCTCCAGGTAGGACTGCCCTTCGGCGCGGTCGCCGGTGACCCGGCGGGCGCGGGAGACCGTCTCGGGCCGTCGGTTCGGAGTCGACAGCAGTTGCGGTTCGGTCATCCCAGCCTCACTCGCGGGTCGAGGATCGTGTAGAGGATGTCGACGAGCAGGTTCATCGCGACCAGCACCACCGAGCCGATCAGCACGCCACCCATGAGCACCGGCAGGTCGTACTGGTTGAAGGCCCGCAGGGTCAGCACACCGAGGCCGGGCAGCCCGAACATCGCCTCGGTGAAGATCGCGCCGGTCAACTGGAATGCCAGGTCGAGGCCGAAGATCGTGGCGATCGGAGTGATCGCAGCGCGCAGGCCGTGGCGGTAGACCACCCGGCGTTCGCTGATGCCCTTCGCGCGGGCGGTGCGGATGTAGTCCTCGCCCAGCGTTTCGATCATCGACGCGCGGGCGTAGCGGGTGTACGAGGCGGCGTTGGCCAGACCGAGCGTCAGCCAGGCGGCCAGTAGCCCGGTCGCCCAGGTGAGCGGGTTTTCCAACAGCGGGTGGTAACCGGCGTGCGGCAGGAACGTCGCGTAGAGGGAGACGAGCAGCGCCACCACGAAATACGGCACGGCGTTGATGCCGAGCGAGGTGCCGACCATGAGCCGGTCCAGGTAGGTGCCTCGTCTTCGGGCGGCGATGATGCCGCCGAGGATGCCGGCGATCAGGTACACCACCGCGCCGCCGAGGACGATGGAGACGGTGACCGGCAGCGCCTGCCCGATCAGCTTGGTCACCGGCTGGCCGAGGGTGTACGAGTAGCCGAGACAGGGCGCGTCGCACTCGATGGTGAGCCCACCGGAGTGGTACGTGCGCCCGACCGACAGACCCTTGAGATAGTCGCCGACCTGCTGCACGACGGGCTCGTCGAGGTTGAGGCTGGCGCGGATGTCGGCGTAGCGCTCCGGGGTGCAGCGCTGGCCGCAGATCGTCCCGGCCGGGTCGGTGGGCGCGACGAAGAACAGCCCGAAGCTGGCGACAAGCGTCACGATGACGACGGAGACCGCGCTGGCGATCCGTCGCAGGATGTAGATGAGCACCGCCGAGGCTCCTGGTGGCAGCGGGCCAGGGCTGGGAGCCCAAGCCGGAACGGGGAGAGGGGTGGACGCCGGCCGGCACTATGCCGGAGGCCGGCCGACGTCCACGATGGGGAGTGCGGGAGGTCAGTTCTTGAGGAACATGTTCAGGTAGAACGGCTCCCCCGCGGAGGCGTCGCCCTCGGCGCCACCGATGTTCGTGCCGATGACGAAGGCGAGCTTGCCGTAGTAGCGCGGCAGGGCCACGTACTTGCCCATGATCTCCTTGTCCAGCTCACCCCACTTGGCGACGGCCTGGTCGGCCGGGAGGTTGCCAATCTCGTCGATCTTGGCGTCCAGCGCCTTGTCGCTGAGCTCGCCCCAGCTCGTGCCGTCGCTGATGCTGTGCGACTGGAACAGCACCGGGAACCAGCTGCCGCCACTCGGCCAGTCCGAGCACCAACCCTGCGGCGCCTGGCCCATGTTGACCGGGGCGTCGTAGTCAGCGATCTTGGAGCGCAGCTCCGCGGTGGTGACACCGATCGGCTTCACGCTGAAGCCGGCCGCCTTCAACGCGTCGACCCGGATCTGGTTGGTTTGCTGCGGGACCGGCTTGGTGTTGTCGTAGTACCAGCTGAGCTCGAAGCCGACCTTGCCGGCCGCCTCCAGGTCGGCCTTGGCCCCGGCCGGGTCACCCTGGCCGACACCGCTCAGGCCCGGCAGCGGGTCGTACTTGGTGTAGCCGGGCACGCTCGGTGGCAGGACGGTGCTGGCCGGCTGGGAGTTGAAGCTGTTCAGACCGGCGGCCTTGTTGACCTGGTCGTACGGGTACGCCTTGGCGACCGCCTTGCGCACCTCCAGCGGGATCTTGCGGGTGTCCATCTGCACCGAGTAGGTGCAGGGCTGCTCGCCCTGGATCAGCTGGGCCTTCTTGTCCCCGGTCACCTGCGGGACCAGCGAGGCGTCGATGGAGTAGGAGTTGAGTGCGCTGGCGTCCTCGCCGGCGCTGTTGAGCACCTGCTGCTGGGTCTTCGGGTCCTCGCCGCCCCACTTGAAGTCGAAGCCGTCCGGGTACTGGTGCCGCACCGCGTCGGTGTTCGGGTCCCAGTTCGGGTTCTTCTTCAGCTTCAACTCGGTACCGGGGGTGTAGGTGTCGAACTGGTACGGCCCGGTCGCGAGCGGGTTGTTCTTGTAGTTCTCCTTGGTGTCCTTGGCCTTCGGGATCGGCGTGAACGCCGGGAAGGTCATGAAGAGGGGCAGGTCCGCGAAGGGCCGGGCCAGGTGGATGACCAGCGTGGTCGGGTCCGGGGTCTCCACGCCGGCGAAGGTGTCGCCGCTGGCGTAGGGGCCCTTGTACGTGTCGCCGTCCTTGAAGGTGGTCAGCTGGTACGTCGGGCCGTTGGCGAACACGTCGTGGGCGAACGAACGCTTGATCGCGTACGCCAGGTCCTCGACCTTTACCTCGCTGCCGTCGGCGTACTTGATGCCCGACTGCATCTTGAACGTCCAGGTCAGCTTGTCCGAGGAGACGGTGCCGAGGTCGGTCAGGTCCGGCACGAGCACCGGCTTGCCGTTGCGGATCGCGAACTGGGTCGGGCTGCGGAAGACCAGCTTCTCGATCGCCATCGCGTCGGCGTAGTAGGTGTCGGTCGGGTCGAACGTGTTCGGGGTCACCTGGGAGTAGACCGTGATGACGCCGCCCTTCTTGGCGCCGGGTACCTCGGCTGCCGGGCCCTTGGCGGTCGGGTCGAACGCGTTCTGCTGGGTCTCGATGCCCTTGGCGCCACCTCCACCGCTGCTGCCGTTGTTCGACGAAGGGCTACCGCAGCCGGCCACCGCCAAAGTGGCGGCCAGTGCGGCGGCGAGACCAACCTTCAGTTGCCTCACAGACGTACTCCTGTCTTGTCTTCCGGTTTTGCTTCGGCCCAGGGCGTCCTCATCGACGGGTCCGGGGATCGAAGGCATCGCGCACGGCGTCGCCGAGCAGGCTCAGGGCGAGCACCAGGATCGTGATGCCGAGTACGGGCAGCCACAGGTAGAGCGGGTCGGCCCGGTAGTACGTGGTGGCGGCCGAGATCGTCAGGCCCCAGGACGGGGTGGGCTCGATCAGCCCGGCCCCGAGCACGGTCAGTCCGGCCTCGGCCACCACGTAGCCGGGCAGGGCCAGCGACACGGAGACCACGATCGGCGCCACCAGGTTCGGCAGCAGCTCCTTGAAGAGCACCTGCCGGGTCGGGATGCCGAGCACCTTGGCCGCCGCGACGAACTCACGCTCCCGCAGTGAGAGCACCTGCCCCCGGACCAGGCGGGCGAGGCTGGCCCAGCCGAAGAACGACAGCACACAGATCAGCGAGGTGAAGCGGATCTGGGCGACGTCCTCGGAGCCGGCACCGTCCGCGCCGCCGAAGATGGCGACCAGGACGGCGGAGCTCGCGATCGCGAAGAGCAGGTACGGCAGGCTGAGCACCAGGTCGATCAGCCAGGAGAGCACCCGGTCGACCCAGCCGCCGGAGAAGCCGGCGACCAGACCCACGACCACACCGATGATCGTGGTGATCGTGGTGACCGCGACGGCAACGATGAGCGACGGTCGGGCGCCGTACACCCAGCGGGCGAAGAGGTCGCGGCCCAGGCGGGGCTCCACCCCGAACCAGTGTTCGCTGGTCGGCCCGATCGTCGGGAAGCCGAACTCGTCGATCAGGTTCTGGTGCAGGTCGCTGGCGTTCTGCCCCTCCAGCCGGGCGAGCAACGGCGCGAAGATCGCGATCAGGACGTAGGCGACACAGATCGCAGCGCAGATCATCGCGATCCGGTCGCTCCGCAGCCGGGCCAGGGCGATCCGGGTCGGCGACTTGCTGACCGTCCGGATCGGGGCGGCGGGCGACGCCACGCTCTGCACCCGTTCGTCGCCCGGCTCTCCGGCGCGGAGCACCTGGGGCTCCGTGACCATCGGCTCCACGCGGGACGACCTCCTCATCGTGCTGACACATGGCACCGCCACCCGAGCGGTTCTCCGCCCGGGTGGCGGCTCTAGTGCCGGAACGTTAGCCGGGCAAATGATTTCGTTGTGGGTCCACTCCGTTACAGATCAATTACGTGGACGGCACCCATTCGACCTTTAGGGCCGCCGACCACAGTCCTCGCCAGCACCTGCGGCACGACGGACCATCCTGTCACGCATAGTGACCAAGGCTTCCCGCCATCGCCGACGCCCGGCGGCAGCGATCGCCATAACACCTGTTCAGTGCGTCGATCCGTTCGCGCACCGTACATAACGTTGACTGAGGCAACATTAGTTCATGACTTGATGTAACGGTTCTCAATGGAATGTCGCCGCCCAGGAATGCTATTTCAAGAAGCAGCCAGCGCACTGATCATGCGCAGAGCAAGAAGGCCTTCAGAGCGATTGCGCATTGACGATGATGCTCACGTAATGCGCCGTACCCGATTTGCGGGCCGCACGGGCTGGACGATACGTAGCGTGACGTCCGCGCGAGCGGACACCGCGACGAGCGTTATGACTCTGCGGCATACCTATACCGCAGAGTCATAACGCTCACCGGCACACCGCCGCCAGTCAGGACCGACGGGGGCTATCTCGGCCGGGGGGATCTCGCTGGCCGGGGCGGAATCAGGCGTCGACTTAGACGAGCCCGCCGAGGGCCGGGTCGCTGATGCTGTCCTTGCCGTTCTCGACGTGACCCGCGCAGCGGTACGTGAAGTCGGCGTCGCCCGCGACGCTGACCGTCAGGTCGTACCAGCCGTGGGTGCGGGCGAGCGACCACGTCGCGCGCTCGGTCGCGCCGGGGCGCAGCGACACCTTGACCGGACGGGAGTGGTAACCGTCGCGGACGGTCACCTCGACCCGCTTGGACCCTCGGTTGGTGAGCGTGAGGGCGACCTTGTCACCGCGCTCGTCGTACGCGGGGGTGACGTCGAGGTGGGACCGGCCGCTCGTGAACCGGCGGAAGAAGCCGTTCGGCCCGTGCACCGACAGGTCGTACCCGGAGGCGGCCGGCCAGGTGTCGGTCAGGTGCTTGCCCGGCTCGACGGTGTAGCTGCGCGGGGCGTCCGCGCTGCCCGCCTGGCGAACCTGGAAGACCGCGGCGACCCCGCCGGTGTTGCGGAAGTCGATGCGGAACGAGCCGTCGGCGAGACGCCCGTCGGCGTGCAGGGTGTACGGGATCGCGCGCGCCGGGCGTACCCCGTGCTCCTGCTTCGGCAGCCGCTGGTCGGCTGGCGGGACCGGCACCTCGTCGGGGTGCCGGACCAGGTCCTCGGGCTTGAAGTCGTCGGTGTCGGGCAGCCTGACCTCGCGCGAGCGGTTCGGGTGCCGGAAGTCGAAGGCGGTGGTCAGGTCGCCGACGACGGCACGCCGCCACGGGGTGATGTTCTGCTCGATCAGGTCCGGCCGGCCGTGTCCGAACCGCGCCTCCAGGAACTTGATCAGCGAGGTGTGGTCGAAGACCTGGGAGTTCACGTAGCCGCCGCGCGTCCACGGCGAGACGATGATCATCGGTACGCGGATGCCGAGGCCGTACGGCCCGGCCGGGTGGTTGGCGTCGCCGGGGAAGATCTCGTTGGTGGTCGGCACTGTCGACTGCCCGTGCTCACGGGTCTGCGGGGGCGTCGGCGGGACCACGTGGTCGAAGAAGCCGCCCTCCTCGTCGTACGTGATGAAGAGCGCCATCTTGCTCCACACCTCGGGGTTCGACGCGAGGATGTCGATGACCTGGGAGATGTACCAGGAGCCGTACGCCGGCTCCCAGTTCGGGTGCTCGGTGTACGCCTCGGGCGCGGTGATCCAGGAGACTTCCGGCAGGCGCCCCGCCTCGACGTCGGCGCGGAAGTCGGCCAGCAGCGCCTCCGGGTCGCGGCCCTGGGTCCTGATCTCGGTGCCGGTCTTGGCCTTGTCGGCCAGCGGCGTTCCGGGCTGCGCGTTCTGGTACTGGTGGAAGTAGAGCAGCGAGTTGTCGCCGTAGTTGCCGATGTACGGGTCGTTCGTCCAGCCCCAGGAGCCGGCGGCGTTGAGGCCGGTGCCGACGTCCTGGTAGATCTTCCAGGAGATGCCGTTGCGCTCCAGCCGCTCCGGGTACGTGGACCAGTCGTAGCCGGCCTCGGCGTTGGTGATGACCGGGCCGCCGCCCTTGCCGTCGTTGCCGACCCAGCCGCTGAACATGTGGTAGCGGTTCGGGTCGGTCGGCCCCATCAGCGAGCAGTGGTAGCTGTCGCAGACGGTGAAGGCGTCGGCGAGCGCGTAGTGGTACGGCAGGTCCTGGCGGGTGTGGTAGGTCATCGCCGTGACGCCCTTGTTCGGCACCCACTTGTCGAACCGGCCGTCGTTCCAGGCGGCGTGTCCGTCGTTCCAGCCGTGCGGCGGGTCCGGCAGGAAGGTCTGACCGAGATCCTTCACCTCGGGCCGGAAGGGCAGCAGCTCGTCGGCCCCGTTGGGCTGGTGCCACACGTCCTTGCCGGACGGCAGTGTCGCCGGATGAGGGTCACCGAATCCGCGTACACCGCGCATGGTGCCGAAGTAGTGGTCGAAGGAGCGGTTCTCCTGCATCAGGATGATGACGTGCTCGACGTCCTTGATCGAGCCGGTCCGGTTGTTCGCCGGAATGGCGAGCGCCTTGCTGAGGTCCAACGGGAGCGCCGCGCCGATCGCGGGGACTCCCATCGCCTTGAGGAACGTACGGCGATCCACCGTGCCCATAACTCCGCCTTTGGGGGACTGGTCGGGAAACTGGCGACCGGACGCTACCGACGGCGGGTTGACACCGGATGGCCACAGTTGGAGGGTTTTGCAACCTCTCGACGACTGGCAGCCAGCCCGCTGAACTGCACGATTCACCGGAGATGATCTTCGGTTGCGTGCCAGGTGCCGTTCAGCCGGGCGTCGAGGGGCGCTCACCGCACCTCGGGAGAGTGCTCCACGTTCAGGCACCTCACCAAGCGGGAGACCAGATGGCCGCCACCGGCGATCAACGAAACGTGGAGCGGCGGACCCTGCTCCAGGCGATGCTGGCCGCACCGGCGGCGGGCGCCGCCGTGGCCGTGCTCGGCGGCACCGCCACCGAGGCCGCAGCGGCGACAGCGACAGCGGCGTTCGACGCGCAGAGCCCGCGCTTCGCACTCGCGGTGCTGCCCGACACGCAGTACCTCTTCGACGAGGACAGCTCCGACCCGGAACCCTTGAATGCGACCTTCCGCTATCTCAATCAGGAGCGCAAGGACGCGAACATCGTGTTCATGACCCACCTCGGCGACGTGACCGAGCACGGAAGCGAGCATGAGGTCGCGCTGGCCGGCGAGACGTTCCGTACCCTCGACGGCAAGCTGCCGTACAGCGTCCTGGCCGGCAACCACGACATCCGCGGCGGCGACGACCAGCGCGGCGACAGCGTCTACTTGCGCACGTTCGGCCCGCAGCGGTTCGCCTCGATGCCCACCTTCGGCGGTGCCTCGCCGGACGGCTACAACAGCTACCACGTGCTGCGCGCCGCGGGACGAGACTGGCTGGTGCTCGCGCTGGACTGGCGCATCTCGGACAAGGGGCTGGCCTGGGCACAGGGCGTGATCGACGAGCACCGCACCAAGCCGATCATCCTCACCACGCACGACCTGGCCTGGGCCGATGATGCGGGCGCGGCGAAGCTCTCGGACAACGGCCAGCGCCTCTGGGATCGTCTGATCCGCAACAACGACCAGATCTTCCTCACCCTCAACGGTCACTACTGGCCGCCCGGCCGCACCACGCTCACCAACGCCGCCGGCAACGACGTGCAGGTGCACATCACCAACTACCAGGACCGCTACTACGGCGGCGCGGCGATGATCCGGCTCTACCACTTCGACCTGGCCCGCAATGTCATCGACGTCGAGACGTTCTCGCCCTGGTTCCTCGCCCGGGACCCGGAGAAGCGCACACCCCTGGAGGCCGAGACGATCGAGCTGACCGGTCCGGTCGACCGATTCAGCATGGAGATCGACTTCGCCGCCCGGTTCCACGGGTTCGCGCCGGTGCCGCCGCCCGCTCCCCGTCCCCCGGTCGCGGTGCTGCCGCGTGCCACCGTCGGCTACTGGCGGTTCGACTCGTACGGGTTGTCGTCGGGCACCGACGGTAAGCCGGTCGCGGACGGAACTGTCGTCCGGGATCTGAGCGGCAACGGCAACAACCTCACCGTCCAGCGCATCGGCGCCGGTGCCGCCGAGGCGTTGACCTACTCGACCGAGCACCACCCCGGTCAGCCCGCACACGCCAGCCTCCGCTTCGGCGGCGGCAAGGGCCCGGACCGTGGCGCCATACTCCGGGCCGGCGCCAACGCCCCGATCAACAGCATGAAGTTCACCAGCGGATACACCATCGAGGCGTTCATCAAGCTCCCCGACCCGTTCGAGGGCGACCACGCCTGGATGGGCATCCTGAGCTGGGAGGGGCGCAGCGGCGACGCCGGCAAGACGACCGGCTGGTCTCCGCTGGAGTCCACCTGCAGCCTCAACATCTCCCCCGAGCGGTTCCTGCAGTACGTCGTCTACGCCGACAAGCAGGACGCCGACCCGACCTCGTGGAGCCACGCCCTGCCGACCGGTCGCTGGACCCACCTCGCGGTGGTCAACGACGGCCAGCAGACCGTGGTCTACATCGACGGTTCGAAGATCGCCCGCAACCCCACCCAGCCGTCGACCGGTATCGCCACCCTCGGGCTTCCGTTCGTGATCGGGGCGACGTCGTTCGACCTTTCGTACGGGCAGGGCTTCTACGGGTGGATCGGAGATGTCCGGGTTACCAGCAAGGCGCTGCGCCCGAAGGACTTCTTGACGCCGTACGCCTGACCGGCCCGACGGCGGCTACCACCCGCACCGGTAGCCGCCGTCGGCCCGGCCAATCAGTGAGCAGCGTTACCGGTGATCTGCCGGTAAGCCGGGAGCCGGCCGACGTACCGTGAGATCGTGCCGACGAGAGACGTACTCACCAAGGCTGACCTCGCTGAACTTCGCCGCTCGGCGCTCGGGACGGCAAACCCGCTCGGTGTCGCGGCCGACCTGGCGGAGGCGGCCGGGCGGGGCCGGCTGGAGGATCCGGACGACGCCGGGGACGCGCTGACGCTGGCCGCCGAGATCGCGGAGATCCGGGCGCGGCCCGAGGCCGCCCTGCGGTACGCGGAGCAGGCGCTGGCGGCGTACCCGTCCGGCGACGATCCTCGGGCCGGGTTCGCCCGCGCGCTGCGGGCCCGCGCCCTGTTCCGGGCCGGCGATCGCGACGACGAGGCGATGGCGGAGTTGACCGCGCTGCGCCCGTTGCTGCTCGTGCAGCCCGACGCCCCGGCCTACGTCAGTGCCGCGCTGGACGCCGGTGGGCGCTCGGCGACCGCCGAGACATGGCTGAGCGAGGCGGTCGACACCCTGCTCAACGAACGGGCGACCGCCGCGTCCGGGCCGGCCAGCACGGCGATCGACCCGGTGGTCGATCTCGGTCCGCCGGACGCGCCGGGTGTGGCCTTCTTCCTGCTGCAACAGCGGCATCGGGTACGCCGGAATCTGAACCTGCCGCACGACCGGCAGGACGATCTGGCGGACCGGTTGGAGACCCAGCTCGTGCGCCGGGCCGGGGAGCGCAGGGACGCCGAGTCGGATCTGCTCTTCTGGCCCCGGGCCGAGTTCGATCGGCTGCTGGCCGAGCATCCCGCTCTCGCTGAGGTGTACGGGCCGGACTGGGACGCGCACCGGGGGCGGCTGGAGACGGAGCTGGTCCGGCTGCGGGGTGCCGGTCAGGCCGGGTTGGGCGTGTTCCGCGCGACCGTGGACGGGCTGAACGCCGTCGCCGGTCGGCGTGGCGGCGACCCGGCCGACGTGGCGGTCCGGGCGGGCTATGCAGCCGAGGTGTCGGCGCGGCCCAGCGCGCGGATCGCCTGGCCGCCGGAGCGCAACGACGCCTGCTGGTGCGGTTCGGGTCTCAAGTACAAGAAGGACTGTCTGCCGCGCTCCCGGAGCTGAGCAACCGGTCAACTGGCGCCGACTCTAGGACGGAGCGCTGAGGCAAATCAATACTTGAAGAAGTTAAATATTCGCCTTAGATTTCGTTCATGTTTCCCGGGATCGACACCGGTACGTTCGCCGGGCCACCGGCGGCGACGGCGGTCTTCACGACGGTGCTGACCGAGGGGCCGGTGAGCCGGGTGGCGCTCGCCCGCCGGCTCGGGCTCTCCTCCGCCGCCGTCACCAAGGCCGCCCGACCGCTCATCGACCTGGGTTACCTGCACGAACTGGCCGCCACCGAGCGCTCCGGGCCGGGCGCCGGACGCCCTGCCAGCCCCCTCGCGGTACGCGCCGAACGCGAGTTCTTCCTCGGCGTGAAGATCACTGCCGACGAGCTGATCGGCGTGGTCTGCGACCTACGCGCGCAGGTCCAGGCCAGCGCCCGCCGGCCGTTGGACGACCCCGACGTCGACGCCGTCCTCACCGAGGTCGGCCGGCTCGCCGACGACCTGTTCGGCGCGTTCCCCGGCGACCGGAGCCGGGTCCACCGGCTCGGGCTGGCCCTTTCCGGCGACATCGACCGTGGTATCGGCCTGGTGCGCTACTCGCCGTTCCTGCACTGGCGGGACGTGCCGCTGGGTCGACTCGCCGCCCAGCGCACCGGTCTCACCGTGACCGTGGAGAACGACGTCAAGGCGCTCACGGCCGCCGAGCACTGGTTCGGCGAGGGGGTGGGGGCGGAGTCGTTCGCCCTGGTCACCGTGGGCACCGGCATTGGCTGTGGCCTCGTCGTCAACGGCCGCTTGGTCTCCGGCTCGTACGGTGTGGCCGGCGAGATCGGCCACCTCACCGTCGACGCCACCGGCCCGGACTGCCACTGCGGTGGTCGGGGCTGCGTCGAGTCGATCGCCGGCACCGACGCCATCGTGGCCCAGGCCCGCGACCGCACCGGCCGCCCCGACCTCACCATCGACGAGGCCGTGGCCCTGGCACGCGGGGGCCACGAGCAGGTGCGGGGCGTCTTCACCCGGGCCGGCGGCGCGATCGGTTGCGCCATCGCGGCCGTCGCGAACCTGGTCGGCCCCACCCGCATCGTCGTGTCCGGTGAGGGGCTGGCCGCGTACGACCTGTTCGACAGCCACATCCGCACCAGCTTCGAACGGCAGGGCTTCGGCGCTGCCGCGCGGTGCCCCCTCTCCATCCGCCCGTTGCCCTTCGAGGAGTGGGCTCGCGGGGCGGCGGCCGTGAGCATCCAGTCGCTCGTCGTCCCCTGATCCGGCGCCACCCCGGCCACCGGCCGTCCACCGCACTCGACTCGACCCACCGTGCCCCCAGGAGGTTGACCATGCCGTCACCGACAATCCCCCGCAGACGACTCCGTACCGGCGTACCCCTCGTCGCAGTGGCACTTGCCGCGCTCCTCGGGGCGGGCGCGGCCCAGGCCGCACCGGCCGACGCCGTGACGACGAAGACCCCGACGGCTGCGGACATCGCACAACGCCCTTTCATGGGGTGGACCAGTTGGACCATGCAGTCCTCGAAGTACCCGGGCCTGAATCCCGACGGCGACTACAGCTACCTCACCGAGGCCAACGTCCTGAAGCAGGCGGACGCCCTCGCCAGCAAGCTGAAGCGGTACGGCTACGAGTACGTCAACATCGACGCCGGCTGGTGGCGGGACAACGCCTGGGTGCCGAGGTTCGACCAGTACGCCCGGCAGGCGCCCGACCCGGTGCGGTTTCCACGTGGCATGCAGGTGATCGCCGAGCACATCCACGGCAAGGGGCTGAAGGCCGGCATCTACCTGCCGGTCGGGCTGGAGAAGGAGGCGTACGCCAACGGCGCGGCGCCGATCTGGAACGCCCCCGGCTGCACCACCGCGGACCTCGTCTACCCGGACCTGCGCACCACCAACGGCTGGGACAGCGCGTACAAGCTGAACTTCGACAACCCCTGCGCGCAGAAGTACATCGACTCGCAGGCGCAGCTGTTCGCCGACTGGGGTTACGACTTCCTCAAGCTCGACGGGGTCGGGCCGGGCTCGTTCAAGTCCGGTGACAACTACGACAACGTGGCCGACGTGGCCGCCTGGCAGCAGGCCATCGCCACCGCCGGCCGGCCGATCCACCTGGAACTGTCCTGGTCGCTCGACATCAACCACGCCGCCGACTGGAAGCGGTACTCCAACGGGTGGCGGATCGACACCGACGTCGAGTGCTACTGCAACACCCTGGTCAGCTGGGAGAACTCGGTCGACGACCGGTTCGACGACGCGCCGGCCTGGAGCCGCAAGGCCGGCCCCGGCGGGTGGAACGACCTCGACTCGCTCAACGTGGGCAACGGCGAGATGGACGGCCTCACCAGGGCCGAGCGGCAGTCGTACGCGACGTTGTGGGCGATCTCGAAGTCGCCGCTGTACACCGGGGACGACCTCACCCGCCTCGACGACTACGGGTTGTCGTTGCTGACCAACCGCGAGGTCATCGCCATCGACCAGAACGGCGGCGCGCCCGCCCGGCCGATCACCCCCGCCGGTGACCAGCAGGTCTGGGGTGCGAAGAACCCGGACGGCAGCTACACCGTCGCGCTGTTCAACCTCGGCGACGCGCCCGCGTCGGTCACGGCGCACTGGGCGTCGTTCGGGTTCACCGGCAACGCCTCGGTGCGGGACGTGTGGAACCGCCGCGACCTCGGAAAGCAGAAGAACAGCATCACCGCGGCGCTGCCCGCGCACGGCTCGCGGTTGTTCACCGTACGGCCGGGCACCGCTCTCGCCACCACCAGCTACGAGGCCGAGGCGTCGATCAACACCCTGACCGGCAACGCCTCCGTCGGCGGGTGCGCCGCCTGCTCGGGTGGGCAGAAGGTCGGCAACCTCTACGTCGGCGGCAAGCTGCGGTTCAACGACATCACCGTACGCAAGGACGGCATTTACACCGTCGCCGTCTCCTACGTCAGTGGCGACGCGCGGTCGGTGCACGTCCTGTCCAACAACGGCAACGGCACCTACCTGAAGTTCCCCTCGACGGGTGACTGGGGCACGGTCGAGACGGTCAGCGTCCAGCTGGCGCTGAAGGCGGGCACCAACACCATCACCTTCGACAGCGGCACCGCGTACTCCCCCGACATCGACCGGATCGCCGTACCGCAGACCCGCTGACGTGCCGGCGCGGCCCGGCGCGACAGCCGGGCCGCACCGGAGGGGTCGGCGGGGATGACATGACTTCGCGGTACCGATAACGTCCCCTCTGCGGACGATCAACGTCCAGGCCCATGGCAGCGGAGGAGACGCCGATGTTCGAGGAGTTCATGGGCATCCCTGCCCACCCTCTGCTGCTGCACGCCGCGGTGGTGTTCGTGCCGCTGCTGGCCCTGCTGACGGTCGGTTACGCGCTCGTCCCGCCGATCCGGCCGCACACCCGCTGGGTGCTGGGGCTGCTCGCGGTGGGTGCGCCGGTCGCCGCCCTGCTGACGAAGCTCAGCGGTGACGCCTTCCTTGAGCGCATGCGCGCCGCCAACCGGGTGACCCCCGAATTCCTTCCGAAGCTTCAGGCGCACCAGGAGTTCGGCGACATCACGCTCTACGCCAGCATCGGGTTGGGGGTGGTGGCCCTGGCACTGGTCCGGTTCGTCCCGCCGCGAACCGCCGAGGGTGTACGCCCCGGGCCGGCGCTGACCCTGGCGTTGCAGGTGTTGTCGGTGGTGGCCGCCGGCGTCGCCATCTACTACGTGTTCCGTACCGGCGACTCCGGGGCGAAGGCGGTCTGGGAGGGCCAGTGACGTCGGCGGCTCATCGGCGGCTGGCGCGGTCGATGCCCCTGTGCACCCGGACGGTGCGCACAATCAGCTGCCGCAGCACGCTCTCGTCGACGTCGTCGAGCCGCTTCAGGTAGAGGCATCCCTTTCCGGCGCGGTGCTGGCCAAGCCGGCCGAGGAGCGCGCCGTACCGCTCCTCGAGACCGCCGGTGAGGTAGAGGACGAGGTGCTGTTTGCACGGCCGGTGTAGCCGGCCTTCCAGGCGTCCGGCGCGGCGATCTGGCCGAGGTTGCGGTCCAGGCCGGCGGGCCGTCCACCGCCGGTCAGGGCGGTGGCGTGCACCTTGCGGTCGAGCCAGACCTTCTTCGCGCCGGCGAGCAGCGAGTTGGTGGCGAGCTTCGCGGTGGCCGGGCTCTTCTTGGGTACGCGGCCGGCGACCGCGCCGATGCTGGGCAGTGGCAGCACGTCACCGAGCGCGGCGACCCGGGCGGACGCGGTGGCGGGCTGCAGGATGAGCGACAGCTCGCTGGGGTTGTCGGTCACCACGTCGCCGGTCAGCAGGGTGACGGTGTGCGTCTTCCCGGAGGCCGAGGCCGCGGGTGTGCCGACTCGGTCGATGCCGCTGGGTCCCGCTGTGGCCGAGCCGCCCGGTAGGGCGGTCAGCGTCGTGGCCGTGACGGCGACGCCCAACAGCCATCGTGTTCTCCTGAGCATGTTGCTCCTCGTCTAATGTGGACGAACGTGCCTCTTCGGGCGACTACGGCAAGATCATATGCAGGAAAAGGATCTTCAGGGACCCCGATCGAAGGGATCGACGGGACGCCTGCGCGGTCCTAGCATGTCGACGAATGGATCTTCGAGATCGACCCCTGCCGACCCCGGCAACCAGCCCAACCGAAGGGAGACGCGCATGCGTCGACCCCGTCATCTGGCACTCCTGAGCATCGGTGTGTCCGGCGCCCTGGTCCTCAGCGCAGCCCCACCAGCGGCTGCGGCTCCGCCCACGCCCACCACGCCCACCGGCATCGTGGTCAGCGACGGCATGACCCAACCGGTGTTCTCGCTCGCCGACGCGATCGAGGAGCGGGTGTTCGTCCAGACCCCAATGGACACCGACCACGACGGCCGACCCGACCGGGTGGCGATCGACATCTCCCGCCCCCGAGAGACCGCCACGCAGGGCTTCAAGGTGCCGGTCATCTTCGAGCACAGCCCGTACCGCAAGGGCACCTGGGGTGACGTGCCGTACCCGAGCGTGCTGGTCGACGACCTGCCGCAGAACGGTCTGACCGACCGCTCCGGGCGTCGAGCGCTCGACGCGGGCGTCCAACGGGCCGAGGCGAAGGCCAACCTGCCCGGCTCGCTCGACGACTACTACGTGCCACGCGGGTACGCGGTGGTGCTGGGCCAGAGCGTCGGCACCGGCGACTCGGACGGTTGCCCGACCAGCGGCGACCAGGCCGAGACGCTCGGCACCAAGGCGGTCATCGACTGGCTCAACGGCCGGGCGAAGGGGTACGACGCGAACGGCGCACCGGTCACCGCCGGCTGGACCACCGGCGCGGTCGGCATGACCGGCGTCTCCTACAACGGCACGCTGCCCAACCAGGTGGCCACCACGGGTGTCAAGGGCCTCAAGACCATCGTGCCGGTCTCGGCCATCAGCAGCTGGTACGACTACTACCGGGCCAACGGTCTGGTGGTCGCGCCCGGGACGTTCCAGGGCGAGGACCTCGACATCCTGGCCCAGTACACCGCCGGGCAGGCCCGCGCCGAAGGGCCCTGCGCCGACGAACTCGCGAGCATCACCGCCGAGCAGGACCGCGTCACCGGTGACTACTCGGAGTTCTGGCGGGACCGCGATTACCTCGACGCCCGTGACGTCAAGGCCAGCGTCTTCGTTGTGCACGGCCTCAACGACTGGAACGTGAAGACCGAGCATTTCGCCGGCTGGTGGGACCAGCTCGCCAAGCGCGACGTGCCGCGCAAGATCTGGCTGCACCAGGGCGGGCACGGCGGGCCCGGCAGCAGCGCTTCGGTGACGCTGCCGGACGGCCGGACGTGGACGTACAAGCAGACCGAGAACCGCTGGTTCGACTTCTGGCTGTGGAACGTGCGCAACGGCATCATGGACGAGCCGACGGCGGTGCTCCAGCGTGAGGACCGCACCTACACCACGTACGCCAACTGGCCCGACCCCGCCGCGCGGGAGGTCGGCCTGCGGTTCGCCGCCACCGACGCCACCACGCCGGGCACGTTCACCACCGGCAAGCCGCCGAAGGCCAAGGTCGAGCAGAGCTTCGTCGACGAGGGCCGGACCATCCACCCGGACACCCTGGTGGCCAACCCGGACACCGCGAGTGCGAACCGGCTCGCCTACCGCTCCCCCGAGCTGACGCAGAACGTCCGCATCTCCGGGCGTCCGGAGATGCGGCTGCGCATGGCGATCGACAACAAGCCGGACGCGAACCTCACCGCGTACCTGGTCGACTACGGCCCGGCCGGATCGATTGCCGCCCCGACCGTGGTGACGCGAGGTTGGATGGACCCGCAGAACCGCAAGAGCGCCGCGCGCACCGAGCCGGTCAAGCAGGGCAAGCTGTACGACTACCGGTGGACCATGGAGCCGAAGGACTACATCTTCCCGGCGGGGCACCGGATCGGTGTGGTCGTCTTCTCCAGCGACCAGGAGTACACCCTGCTGCCGTTGGGCGGCACCGAACTGCGGGTCGCGCCGAACGACAGCGAGCTGCGGCTGCCGGTGGTCGGCGGGCGGGGCGTCCTCGGGTTCTGATCTCATCCCTGCGCTCCCGGGTGGGGCAGTCCGACGCGTTCGGGCTGCCCCGCCCGCACGTCGGGGCCGCCCGGTGCGAGGCCCGCCGCGTCGCGGCGTGATCCACTCGAGTTCCGTGATGTCGGGGTATCCCCGCGAGCGAGACACCGCAGTTTCACCGAACCCGAGTCGATCAAACCGTCGGGATCGCTCCGAACGGCCTTCCCTAGGCATAACCGGGCACCCGGGGGCTCTGCCCCTCGGCCAGACCGACCGACGTGCCCAAACGGCGCAGACCGCGCGGACGGCGCAGTCGGGCGTGATCGACTCGTGTTTCGTGATGTCGGGGTATCCCCGGCACCGGGACAGCGCGGTTTCCGGGAACCCGAGTCGATCACGGGTTCGTTCGTCGTGCCCGGGGTTGCCGGGTGGGCGGGTTGTCTGGTTTGACCGGTGGTGTCGGGTGGTCGGAGCCACCCCGGGGGTGGAATCGGCGGCCCGGCGGGGTCGTTATACCTGGCATGCCACCGCGACCCTCGGGTCCGTGGCGCGCGGCAGCCGCGGGGAACACCCGCCCGGCCGCCCCGGTTACACCCCCGGCACGGCCAAGCCCCACGGCCGACCCCCGCGAGAACGGAATGACCCCCCGGCCCGACCAGTTACACCCCCGGCACGGCCAAGCCCCACGGGCAAGCCCCACGGCCAAGCCCCACGGCCAAGCCCCACGGCCGACCCCTGCGGGGAAACACTCGGCCGGCCCCCGGTTACACCCCCCGGCACAGCCAAACCCCACCGGCCAAGCACCCCACCGGCCAAGCCCCACCGGCCAAGCACCCCACGGGCCAAGCACCCCGCCGGCCAAGCAGCACGGCCGGCCCCCGGGCAGGCGGAATGACCGGCCGCCGCGAACGGTTACACCCTGTCCCGACGCCGACCCCGGACCAGCGGGTCGCCGGGCAGAACCCCCGCGAACTTTCCCCGCACCGGCACGCACCCCCCACAGTGCCGGGCGGACTTTCCCCCGATGCAGAGGAGCACGCCATCATGCGTACCGATCTGATCCGCAAGACCGCCCTGACCGCCGCCGGCCTCGCCTTCACCGGCGGCGCCATC
>NZ_JBITJA010000026.1:0-40242 GCF_044459545.1 Micromonospora sp. NPDC050276
CCGGTTACATTCCGAACCCGGAAGCTAAGCCCTCCAGCGCCGATGGTACTGCACTCGTGAGGGTGTGGGAGAGTAGGACGCCGCCGGACAATCTTCCAGTCGAGGGCCGCCCCATCCGGGTCGGCCCTCGACTGCGTAGCGCCATTGGTGGCGCAATCAGGAAGGATGTACCTGTGAGTTCAGGACCGCAGGGCGGAGACCGTCCCCGTCGCTACGAAGACCGTACTGACGGTGCGGGCGCACGCGACCGCGGCCCGCGCCGCGATGACCGAGACCGGCCCCCGTACCGGGGAGACCGCGACAACGGTGGTGCTCGAGGCGGATACACCGGCGGCCGCGACTCTGGCTCCCGTGGTGGTGACCGGGACAGCTCGCGCTCCAGCGCCCCCCGTGAGGGTGGCTTCCGGGGCGGTGACCGCCGCGAGGGTGGCTTCCGTGGTGGGGACCGGGACGGCTCGCGTTCCAGCGCCCCCCGCGAGGGCGGCTACCGGGGCGGCGACCGCGACGGGTTGCGCTCGGGTGGTGCCCCCCGCGAGGGTGGCTTCCGGTCCGGCGCCCCCCGCGAGGGCGGTTTCCGGGGCGGTGACCGGGACGGTTCGCGTTCGGGCGCCCCGCGCGAGGGTGGTTTCCGGGGCGGTGACCGCCGTGAGGGTGGCTTCCGTGGTGGGGATCGGGACGCTTCGCGTTCCAGCGCTCCGCGTGAGGGTGGCTTCCGGGGTGGTGACCGCCGTGAGGGCGGGTACCAGGGCGGCGACCGTACTCGCTCCGGTCCGCCTCGTGAGGGTGGCTTCCGGGGTGGCGACCGTGACGGTGGTTTCCGCGGTGGTGACCGCCGCGAGGGTGGCTTCCGGGGTGGCGACCGTGACGGTGGTTTCCGCGGTGGCGACCGCCGTGAGGGTGGTTACCGGGGTGGGGACCGTGATGGTTCGCGTTCCAGCGCACCTCGTGAGGGTGGCTTCCGGGGCGGCGACCGTGACGGTGGTTTCCGGGGCGGCGACCGCCGTGAAGGCGGTTACCGGGGTGGGGACCGCGATGGTTCGCGTTCCAGCGCACCTCGTGAGGGTGGCTTCCGGGGCGGCGACCGTGACGGTGGTTTCCGGGGCGGCGACCGCCGCGAGGGTGGCTTCCGGGGTGGAGACCGCGACGCTTCGCGTTCCAGCGCTCCGCGTGAAGGTGGCTTCCGGGGTGGTGACCGCCGTGAGGGCGGGTACCAGGGCGGCGACCGTACTCGCTCCGGTCCGCCTCGTGAGGGTGGCTTCCGGGGTGGTGACCGCCGCGAGGGTGGCGTCCGGGGTGGGGACCGGGACGGCTCGCGCTCCGGCGCACCTCGTGAGGGTGGCTTCCGGGGCGGCGACCGCGACGGTGGTTTCCGCGGCGGCGACCGCCGCGAAGGTGGCTTCCGGGGCGGCGACCGCGATGGTTCGCGTTCCAGCGCACCTCGTGAAGGTGGATTCCGGGGTGGCGACCGCCGCGAGGGTGGATACCAGGGCGGTGACCGCCGCGAGGGTGGCTTCCGCGGCGACCGTGATGGTGCGCGTTCCAGCGCTCCGCGCGAGGGTGGCTTCCGTGGTGGCGACCGCGACGGCGGTTTCCGCGGCGGTGACCGCCGCGAGGGCGGTTTCCGGGGCGGGGACCGTGATGGTGCGCGTTCCAGCGCACCTCGCGAGGGTGGTTTCCGGGGCGGTGACCGCCGTGAGGGTGGCTTCCGCGGTGACCGCGATGGTGCGCGTTCCAGCGCTCCCCGCGAGGGTGGCTTCCGGGGCGGGGACCGTGATGGTGCGCGTTCCAGCGCACCTCGTGAGGGTGGCTTCCGGGGCGGTGACCGTGACGGTGGCTTCCGGGGCGGCGAGCGTACCGGTGGTTTCCGGGCCGACGAGCGTCCGCGTCGCGAGGGCGAGTTCCGCCGCGACGACCGTGCGGGCGGCTCCGAGTCGTTCGAGGGCGGGCGTAGCTCGGCCCCGGCACTGCCGGACGACATCGTCGCGACCGACCTGGACAAGGACGTTCGTGCCGAGTTGCTCTCGCTGAACAAGCCGGTCGCCGAGACGGTTGCCCGGCACCTGGTCGCGACCGGGCAGCTGATCGACGAGGACCCGGCCGAGGCGTTGGCGCACGCGCTGGCCGCCCGCCGGCTCGCGTCGCGTATCTCCGCCGTCCGTGAGGCCGTCGGCCTTGCCGCGTACCACGCGGGGGAGTGGCAGACGGCGATCGCCGAGCTGCGCACGTACCACCGGATGAGCGGGCTGCAGAGCCACCTGGCCGTCCTCGCGGACTGCGAGCGGGCACTCGGCCGGCCGGAGCGGGCCATTGATCTGTTCCGTGGCGCGGACCGGGAGAAGCTGGACCAGGCCGTGGCGATCGAGTTGCTGATCGTCGCTGCTGGCGCCCGAGGTGACCTCGGGCAGAAGGACGCCGCGGTCGCGATGCTCCAGGTTCCGGACCTCACCAGCGAGGCCACCGTGCCGTGGACGGCCCGGCTGCGGTACGCGTACGCCGACGCGCTGCTCGCGGTGGGCCGGCGCGAGGAGGCCCGCGAGTGGTTCTCCCGCGCGGCCGACGTGGACACCGAGGGCGAGACCGACGCGGCCGAGCGGCTGCTCGAACTCGACGGCGTGGTCATCGAGGGCGACGACGAGGACGAGACCGCCGAGGAGATCGCCGCAGGCCCGGGCGCTCCCGGCGCGGTGCCGACCCGACCCGACGCGGACCTGACCGGCGACGAGGACGACGACGAAGACGACCAGGACGACGACGATCAGGACGACGACGAAGACGACGACGACCAGGACGACGACGAGGACTTCGACGACGACGAAGACGACGAGGACTTCGACGACGACGAGGAGGACGCCGCTGTCGGCCGTCCCGCCGACGACGAAGGCTTCGACGACGAGGACGAGGATCGTCACCCGACCGAGAGCGGCAACGCCGAGACGGACACCGCTGGCGACAGCGACGTGACGAACGGCGGCGCGGCCAACGGCGGCGCGGCCAACACGGCCGGGACCGTCGCGGCGCGGGACGACGAGTCGGGGTCGGAGCAGCGGTGAGCACGGGCGTGGGGGAGCGGCTGGTCGACGGGTACACCCTGGTCGTTTTCGACCTGGACGGGGTGATCTACCTGATCGACCGGCCGATCCCCGGCGCCGTCGAGGCGGTGGCCCGGCTGCACGCCGAGGGACGGGCGGTGGCGTACGCCACCAACAACGCGTCCCGCCGGTCCAGCGAGGTCGCCGACCTGCTGACCGGCATGGGTGTGCCGGCCCGGCCGGAGGAGGTCCTCACCTCCGCGGCCGCCTCGGCCGAGTTGCTTCGCGACCGGCTGCCCGCCGGCGCGTCGGTGCTGGTGGTCGGCGCGGAGGCGCTGCGCGCGGAGCTGCGCGCGGTCGGGTTGACCCCGGTCACCCAGGCCGATGAGAAGCCGGCGGCGGTGGTGCAGGGGTACGGCCCGCAGGTCGGCTGGGCCGAGCTGGCCGAAGCGTCGATCGCGGTGCGGGCGGGTGCGCTCTGGATCGCCACCAACACCGATCGGACCCTGCCCAGCGGGCGGGGACCACTGCCCGGCAACGGTTCGCTGGTCGCCGTGCTGCGTACGGCGCTGGAGCGGGACCCGGACGTGGTGGTCGGCAAGCCGGAGGCGGCGCTGTTCGAGACTGCCGCCCGGCGCAGTGGTGGTGGTCGGAGCCTGGTGGTGGGCGACCGGCTGGACACCGACATCGAGGGTGCCCGCCGGGCCGGGCTGGACAGCCTGCTCGTGCTCACCGGCGTCAGCGGTGTACCGGATCTGCTGGCCGCCGAGCCGCAACGGCGGCCGACGTACGTCGCGCGGGACCTAACGGGGCTGTTCGACCCGGCTGCCGCGGTGCGGGTGCCGGGCTCGGCGGACGCCGACGGCTGGTCCGTGACCGACCGGAACGGCACGCTGGAGCTGGCCGGGTCAGGTCGACAGTTGGACGCCCTGGCCGCGCTCTGCGCGGTGGCCTGGTCGGCATCGGAGCCGGCGCTGCCGAAGATCCGTCCGGTGGGCCCGGACGCGGCCCAGGCGATGGAGAGCTTCGGTCTGACCGCTGCCGCCTGACTGGGCGGTCGTCAGAGCAGCTTGCGCAACTTCAGCAGGTCGAACGGGTTGGCCTTGATCGACACGCGGCGGGAGGTCACCGCGCTGGTGACGTCCAGGTCGCCACGGACCAGAGCGAGCAGATCGTCGCTGGACGTGCTCAGCGCGATCTTGGCTTTGGGGTCGTCGCCGTCGGTCAGCTCGACCAGCCGACCGCCGATGATCCGGCCGTGGAACGCCGTGTCCAGGTCGGTGATCCGGCAGGCCAGCGTCCGGTCCAGGTCGATCCGTTCGCGCACCGTCTCGGCGTTGTGATCCAACCGGGCGGCCAGCTCCTGCAACGCCTGCCGGCACTCGTCCACGCTGGCCACATCTCCCCCTCGCTGATCGCCACGCCGTCCTCGGCACCGTACCGCACGGGTCGGTCCGAGGTGCCCGGTAGCGTGACACCTGCACACCCCGCCCCATGGAAGGACTCAGGCATGCAGGACGCGTGGCGCGCCTACCTCGAGCTGGCCATGGGCCTGGCGGAGGCGCCCCGGAAGAAGGCCCAGGACGTGGCACGTCGCCTCGTCGGCTCCGGCGGCGCGACCGCCGCCCAACTCCAGGCCCTCGGCGAGGAACTGGTCAGCACCGGCGCCGCCAACCGGGAGGCCCTGACCAAGCTGGTCCGCTTCGAGGTCGACCGGGCCCTCGGCGCGGTGGGTCTGGCCACCGCCGACGAGGTGGCCGAGCTGACCCGGCGGGTGCACGACCTGGAACGGCAGCTCCGGGAGGCGCGGTCCGCCGAGTCGGCCGACACGCCGACACCCGGCCCCACGCCGACACCCGGCCCCACGCCGCAACCCGACCCGACCGTCACCGCGCGGCCCGGCACCGGCCTGGTGCCCTCCGACGGCTCGGCGGGCGCGCCGGTCTCCGCGCCGGTGGCGAAGAAGGCGGTCGCGAAGAAGGCCGTGGCGAAGAAGGCGGTCGCCAAGAAGGCCGTCGCGAAGAAGGCCGTCGCCAAGAAGCCGCCGGCGACGATCAGTCGGACCGCCGACGAGGACGTCCCGACGCCGGCGGCGATGCCGGCCAAGAAGGCGGTCCGCAAGCAGCAGCCGGACGACGCCGAATGACCCGGCCCGGCGCACCGCCCGGCGGGTCCTTCCCGCCCCGGCCCGCGACGCCGGCCGGTAGCTCCTTCCCGGCCCGGCCGGGTCCACCAGCCCCCGGCCCGGTTCCGGCCCGGCCCGGCCCTCCGGTGGGTGCCCGCCCCGCGCCGCCGCTGGACCTCGGCGACGATGAGGCGCGGCACCCGGCGGTGGACGCCGCCGTGCGGGCCATCGCCAACGCGGCGACGCTCGCTCCCGCCGACCAGATCGCCCAGTACGAGGCGGCCTACGAGACGCTGCGGGAAACCCTCGCCACCATCGACCAGACCTGAGCGGTACGACCAGGACTGAGCAGACCGGAGAACCACCCATGGCACGTCGTAACCGGCTGGACGCCGAACTCGTCCGCCGCGGTCTGGCCCGCTCCCGTGAGCAGGCCGCCGCGCTGGTGGAGGCTGGCCGGGTCCAACTGCGCGGGGTGGTCGCCCGCAAGTCGGCCGCCATGGTCGACCCCGCCGACCCGCTCCTGGTGACCGGCGCGGACCCGACCGAGGAGTACGTCTCCCGGGGCGGGCACAAGCTCGCCGGCGCGCTGGCCGCGTTCGCCCCCGGTGGGCTGCACGTCGCCGGACGGCGCTGCCTGGACGCGGGCGCGTCGACCGGTGGGTTCACCGACGTCCTGCTGCGCGCCGACGCGGCCGAGGTGGTCGCCGTGGACGTCGGCTACGGGCAGCTCGCCTGGCCGCTGCGGACGAACGAACGGGTCCGGGTTCTGGAGCGCACCAACGTCCGTACCCTCGATGCCGACGCGATCGGTGGCCCGGTCGACCTCACGGTGGCCGACCTGTCGTTCATCTCGTTGCGGCTGGTGCTCCCGGCGCTGGCCGGCTGCACCCGCGACGACGGTGACCTGGCGTTGATGGTCAAGCCGCAGTTCGAGGTCGGCAAGGAACGGGTCGGCGCCGGCGGTGTGGTCCGCGATCCGGAGTTGCGCGCCGAAGCGGTGCTGGACGTGGCCGCGACGGCCGCGCGGCTCGGTCTCGGCCTGGCCGATGTGGCGGCCAGCCCCCTGCCCGGCCCGAGCGGCAACGTGGAGTTCTTCGTATGGTTGCGCCGGGGCGCACCACCGGCCGACCCGCAGCGGGTGCGGGCCGTGGTGGCGGCCGGGCCGGACGGCTCGACGACGGCCGGCGACGTGCCGGACGTGGCGGCGGAGGAGGTCGCAGGGTGAACGCGCGCAGCGAGGGTGCCGCGACGGGCCGCGCGGTGACACACGACCGTGCCGAGGCGACGGCGCGGGTGACGGCCCGCCGTCCGGTTGCGCGTGGCGGGGCGGCCCGATGAGCCGGACCGCGCTGCTGGTGACCCACACCGGCCGTCGGCGCAGCACGGAGCACGCCCGGTCGGTCGCCGCCGATCTGATCGACGCGGGTTTCGAGGTACGGGTGGTCGCCGATGAGGCCGACGACCTCGACCTGCCCGGCGTGGTGCCGGTCGCCGGCCCGCAGGCCGCCGAGGGCGCCGAGATCGTCTTCGCGCTCGGTGGGGATGGCACCTTTCTGCGCGCCGCCGAGCTGGCCCGGCCGGCGAAGGCGCCGCTGCTCGGCATCAACCTCGGCAAGGTGGGCTTCCTGGCGGAGGCGGAGATCGACGACCTGGACACCGCGGTCCGGGATGTCGTCGCTCGCCAGTACACGGTCGACGAGCGGCTGACCCTGGACGTCACGGCCGAGTTCGACGGCGGGCCGACCATCGAGTCCTGGGCGCTCAACGAGATCAGCATCGAAAAGGGCGAACGCGCGCAGATGCTCGAGCTGCTCGTCGACGTGGACGGCCGACCGCTGTCGCGCTACGGCTGCGACGGTGTCGTCTGCGCCACGCCCACGGGCTCCACCGCGTACGCGTTCTCCGGTGGCGGCCCGGTGGTGTGGCCGGAGGTGGAGGCGCTGCTGCTGGTGCCGATCAGCGCGCACGCGTTGTTCAGCCGCCCGCTGGTCACGGCCCCGACCTCCACCTTCGTGATCACCGTCGACCCGTTCACCACCCTCGCCGTGCTCTCCTGCGACGGCCGGCGGGTCTACGACCTGCCACCCGGCGCCCGGGTGACGGTGCGCCGGGGCGCCCTACCGGTGCGCATCGTGCGGCTGCGGCCCCGCCCGTTCACCGACCGCCTGGTGGCCAAGTTCGGTCTTCCCGTGCACGGGTGGCGCGGCAGCCGCCGGTGATCGTGGCACACACCGTCGGTGGACGTCAGTTGTCCACCTGACGACATGTCGCCGCTGCGGCGGCCGGCGACTAGTGACCGGGTGACGCGCTCCGTCGCAGACTCCGATCGGCCCTCATCTGCGGATGACGGGCCTGGAGGAGTAGAGGAGCACATCGCATGCACTGGTCCCCACGCTGGCTCGCCGTCGGCGCGGTCGGCGCGTTGGTGGTCGGCCTCGCCGCACCGGCGTCCGCCGCCCCGTCCGCCCGGCCCACCGACCCGCACTCTGGCACGCCCGCCTCGGGCGTCGCGCCCGTCCGCATCACCCTGATCACCGGCGACCAGGTCGACCTGGTCCAGGCCGCGCCCGGCCGGGTCACCGCCAGCGTCCGGCGCGGCCCGGGTCGAGAGCGGATCATCTTCCAGACCGTGGAGGTCGACGGCGGGCTGCGGGTGCTGCCCAGCGACGTCATGCCGTACCTCTCCGCGGGGGTGCTCGACCCCAACCTGTTCGACGTGCAGGAGTTGGTCGCCGACGGGTACGGCGACGCCGCGCAGGGCGCGTTGCCGCTGATCGTCCGCTACCAGGAGCCGGCCGCCGGGCGGGTCAGGCCGCTGGCCGGCGCCACCGACGCGCGTCCCCTGGAGAGCATCAACGGCGCCGCGCTGCGGGTCGGCAAGGGTGACCTGGGTGGCCTGTGGACGTCGCTGCGCGGCGGGCCCGGGCAGCGGGCCACCGCCGGTTCGCCGGTCCGGCTCGGCGGCGGTGTCGCCCGGATCTGGCTGGACGGGAAGGTCCGCCCGACGCTGGAGCACAGCGTGCCGCAGATCGGCGCCCCGATCGCCTGGGCCGCCGGCCGGGACGGTGCCGGCGTGAAGGTGGCGGTGCTCGACACCGGTGTCGACGCCACCCATCCCGACCTGGCCGGTCGGATCGCCGAGGCGCAGGACTTCTCCGGCAGCGGCAGCGCCCGGGACGGGCACGGCCACGGCACCCACGTGGCCGCCACCATCGCCGGCAGCGGGGCGGCGTCCGACGGGAAACGCAAGGGCGTCGCCCCGGGCGCGCGGTTGCTGGTCGGCAAGGTGCTCGACGACGGTGGCTCCGGCTACAGCTCGTCCATCATCGCGGGCATGGAGTGGGCCGCCCACTCCGGCGCGAAGGTGGTCAGCATGAGCCTCGGTGGCGACCCCACCGACGGCACCGACCCGATGAGCCAGGCGGTGAACGACCTGACCGCCGAGACCGGCGCGCTCTTCGTGGTCGCCGCCGGCAACTCGGGCGCCGCGCGTACCGTCGGCGCACCCGGCGCGGCCGCGGCCGCGCTCACCGTCGGCGCGGTGGACCGCGCCGACAACCTGGCGGAGTTCTCCAGCCGGGGCCCGCGCCTCGGCGACAACGGCCTCAAGCCCGAGATCACCGCCCCGGGCGTCGGCATCGTCGCCGCCCGAGCCGCCGGCACCGCCATGGGTACGCCGGTGGACGACGCCTACACGACCGCGTCCGGCACCTCGATGGCCACCCCGCACGTGGCCGGAGCGGCGGCGATCCTCGCCCAGGAGCACCCCGACTGGACCGCCGGGAAACTCAAGGACGCGCTGGTCAGCACCACGAAGGCGAACCCGGCGCTGACCGTGTTCGAGCAGGGCGCCGGCCGGGTCGATGTGGCCCGGGCGCTCGGCCAGCGGGTGTACTCCTCCGGGACCGCCGACTTCGGCCGGGTCAGCACCGGTGGCGCGACGGTCGAGCGGACCGTGACGTACACCAACGGCGGCACGTCCCCGCAGACCCTGCGGTTGGCCCTGGAACTGCGCAACCTGGACACCCGTGCGGCCGAGACCGACGGGGTGGCGGTCGGCGGTACCGAGGTGACCGTGCCGGCCGGCGGTAGCGTCGCCGTGCCGCTGCGGGCGGACCCGGCGAAGCTGGACCGGGGTCTGCACAGCGGGTGGCTGGTCGCCACCGGCGCGGACGGCGTCGCGGTGCGCACCGCCGTCGCGCTCACCCTCAGCGGTCCGCTGCACACCGTGACCGTGCGGGCGCTGGACCCGCAGGGGCAGCCGGGCCTCGCGTCGGTGCTCACCCTCTTCGGCGAGAATCCCGAATCCGACTGGCTCGGCTGGGTCGGCGGTGAGGTGCAGCTCCAGGTCGAGGAGGGCCCCTACCTGATCCAGGCGTTGATCGAGCACGGCGCCCCGCTGGACGAGCAGATCACCCTGGTCACCGACCCGGAGCTGCTGGTCGACCGGGATCTCACCGTGGTTCTCGACCCGCGCAAGGGCACCCCGGTGCGGATCGAGACGCCCAAGCCCGCCGAGCAGCGGTCGACGATCAGCTTCTACGAGCACCGGGTCTTCGGCAACGGCCGGCAGGTCGACCACGGGGTGATGACCTTCAGCACCATCCAGCAGGTCAACGTCACGCCGACCCGCCCGGTGCGCAAGGGCGAGTTCGAGTTTTCGTCGCGCTGGCAGTTGGTCGCACCGCTGGTGGACGCGAAGATCAGCGGGGTGTCCGGTCCGCTGGACATCAACCTCATGGGCTACTCGCCGGCGCCGTCCGACCGGCGGAAGCTGCCGTTGGTCTGGGCCGGCACCGGCACCCCCGCGGAGCTTGCCCGGGTGCGCGGCGCGGCGGCGCTGCTCACCACCAGCCCGGACGCCTCGGAGGAGGACCAGATCGCGGCGGCGGCCGCCGCCGGTGCGAAGGTGGCGCTCATCGTCCGACCGGCCGACCAGAGCGCGTGGACGTCCTGGACGCCGTTGGGCGACCGGCTGCCCATCCCGGCGATGGCAGTGGCGTACGACGACGGGCAGAAGGTGATCGCGGCCGCCAAGCGGGGCCGCACGACGCTGGATCTGACGTTGACTGTGCAGAGCCCGTACCTGTACGACGTGTGGCAGGTATCGAAGGGCCGGGTCCCGGAGCGGATCACGCACAAGGTCACCGCGCAGAACACCGCCGAGGTGACCGCCAGTTACGGCGGCGTCGGTGGTGAGTGGGCCAGCGAGCAACGCTTCGGTTGGCGGCCGTGGCAGGAGGCGTCCTGGAACGACAACCAGCGGCTGGTGCGTGCCGGCAGCACCCGGCAGGAGTTCGTCAGCGCCGACGACTCCTGGTGGCAGCACCGGGTCCTGCACAAGATCACGTTCATGGCTGACGGGCAGTTGACCGGTGGCCTGGCCGAACAGCCCCGGCAGTACGCCGGCACCGACCGGGTCACCGAGACCTGGCACGCCCCGGTGATCCGGCCCGCCGTGCCGGCCGGCCACGGGGTGCCGGTGCCCACCCGTACCGCCGACACGCTGGACCTGCGGGTGGCTGAGTTCGTCGACGCCGAGGGCCACTACGGTGCGGCCGGTGGCAGCGAGGAGTCGGACGCCGTCGAGGCTCGGCTCAGCCGTAACGGGCAGCAGATCGCTGACCTGACCGGTGGGTGGGCGCCGGTGCTCACGACCGCCGGGGCGGCCCGCTACCGGTTGGACCTGACCACGCGGCGGTCCTCGCCGGAGTGGCGCTACGGCACCCGGACCGATACGGCCTGGGAGTTCACCTCGGCCCGACCGGTGGGCGACGCCACCACGCCGTTGTCGTTGCTGCAGGTGGACTACCGGGTGCCGGCCGACCAGTTCGGCACGGTCCGCGGCAACCGGCCGCACCAGCTGGGGCTGACCCTGCGCCAGCCGGCCGGGGTGCCCGCGCCGACCGGTACCAGCGTCCGGGTGCAGGTCTCCTTCGACGGGGGCGTCACCTGGCGCAACGCGCCGACGAAGGGGTCGGGCACCCGGTACACCGCGACCGTGCCAGCGGGGCGCGGAACGGTGTCGCTGCGGGTGCACGCCGCCGACCGGGCCGGGAACACCGTCGACCAGACGGTGCTCCAGGCGTACGGGCTGCGCTGATCGGGCCGGGCGGGGCGGCCTGGCCGTCCCGCCCTTGCGGTTGAGGGGTCCGCCGTCGATCGACGGCGGACCCTTTCCGCGTCAGAGCCAGCCGCGTCGGGCCACCTGGAACGCCAACCCGGGTCGGGTGTCCACGCCGGCGGCGGCCATCAGGTCGGCGATCCGCCGCTGCACGGTCCGCCGGCTCACCCCGAGTTGGGAGGCGATGGACTTGTCCGGTACGCCCGCCACGAACAGCGACAGCAGCCGCGCCTCGTCGGCGCTCGGCTGGTAACCGCCGCCCGGATGGTCCTCGGGCTCCGGCCGGCGACTCTCCGGCGTCGCGACGGCGAGGGGGTCGTCGAGGCGTAGCCGGGTGGCCACCCGCCAGTGACTCTCGAAGAGGGCGAGCAGCGCGTCGAGCAGTTGACTGCGGCCGATCACGGCGGCGCTCGGTTCGCCCCCGTCCCGGTCCGGCACCAACGGGCAGATGGCCGTGCGGGCGTCCACGATGGCCAGTCGGACCGGCAACCGGTCCAGGACGCGGGCCTGTTCGCCGGCGGCGACCCCCTTGGCCAGGTCGGCCAACGCGCCCGGCTCCAGCAGCAGGTCACGTTCGTAGATGGCCCGGTAGCTCACCCCCCGGGCCAGCGCGTCGAACTCCTCGAGATTCTCCGGGCCGGCCATGGCGAGGGGGTTGGCCCGGCAGAACCAGAGCACCTCGCTTCGCGCCGAGTTCTGCAGGTCGCGCAGGCGGTCCCGCAGCACCCGCGCGCCGGTGATCACCTCGACCAGGTGGTCGACGTGGTGCCGGCGCAGCCCGGAGCGGTACTCCTCGGCCAGTTGGGTGATCCGTCGCCGGGCCGCTTCCAGGTCCTCCTGACGGCGCAGCAGCGTCCCACCCAGGGCGACATCCGGGGCGGTCGGGCGCAGCGGTGCGTCCGGGTCGTTGCCGGTGGGCTGCACGAGGCCCTTGCCCCGCAACGCCTCGACCTGGGCGACGACCTGCTCGCGGGGCCGGTGCAGGCGACGGGCCAACTCGTCGATGCGGGCCGTGCCGAGCTGGAGCAGGCAGCGGTAGAGCTCCTCCTCAGCCGAGGTCAGGCCGATCACGTCCAACACGGGGCAGAACTGTACGTCGGCCAGGTAGGGGCCGTACCCGGGCCCGTCGGCTGGTCAACTGTCGGGGCTCGCGTCTACTGTCGGTGGCTGTGCTGGAAGAGCTGCGCATCACCGGACTGGGCGTCATCGAGGACACCACGCTGCCGTTGACCGGCGGCATGAACGTCATCACCGGCGAGACCGGTGCGGGCAAGACGATGGTGGTCACCGGCCTCGGCCTGCTCTTTGGCGGCCGGGCCGACGCCGGGCGGGTCCGTGCCCAACCCGGCCGGGCCGTCGTGGAGGGGCGGCTGCGCCTGCACGGGCGGGTCGCCGACGCCGTGCACGCGCGGATCACCGAGGCCGGTGGCGAGCCCGACGAGGACGGCTCGGTGCTGCTGAGCCGCACGGTCACGGTGGAGGGGCGCTCCCGCGCCCACGTCGGCGGCCGGAGCATGCCGGTGTCGATGCTCGGTGAGGTCGGCGAGCAGGCGGTGGCCGTGCACGGCCAGTCCGACCAGCTGCGGCTGCTGCGCCCGGCCGAGCAGCGGGCCGCGCTGGACCGGTTCGCCGGCCCCGCGCACGAGAAGCTGCTCGACGCGCTGCGCGAGGCGTACACCGGGTGGCGTCGGGTGGTCGACGACCTGGCCGACCGGCGTCGCAACGCCCGCGAGCGCAACCAGGAGGCCGACCTGCTGCGGCTGGGCCTCGACGAGATCACCCGGGTCGATCCGCAGCCCGGTGAGGACGACGAGCTGAAGACCGAGGCGCAGCGGCTGGAGCACGCCGAGGGCCTGCGGACGGCCGCGCAGATCGCCCAGCAGTGCGTGGCCGGTGGCGCGGAGGCCGCCGACGAGACCCCGGACGCGGCGGCGCTGCTCGGCACCGCCCGGCGGACCCTGGAGGCGCAGGCCGGCACCGATCCGGCGTTGGGTGAGCTGGCGGCCCGCCTGGAGGAGGCGGCCACGCTGGTCACCGACGTGTCCGCGGAGCTGTCGGCGTACCTGGCGACGCTGGACGCGGACCCGGCCCGGTTGCAGCACGTCTACGAGCGGCGGGCGGCGCTGCGCGCGCTGACCCGCAAGTACGCCGACGACGTCGACGGAGTGATCGCCTGGGCCGATCGGGCGCGGACCCGACTGTCCGACCTGGACACCTCCGACGACCTGCTCGACGAGTTGGAGCGGGAGGGCCAGCGGCTCGCCGTCGAGGTGGCCGATCTGGCCGGGCGGGTGTCCACCTCCCGCCAGGAGGCGGCGATCCGCTTCGCCGACCAGGTCACCGTCGAGCTGGCCGGGCTGGCCATGCCGCACGCGCGGATCGAGGTGGCGGTGCTGCCCCGCCCGGCCGGGCGGGCCGAGCCGACGCTGGCCGTCAACGGCGTCGAGGTGGGTGTCACCCCCGACGGTGGTGACGAGGTGGAGCTGCGGTTGCTGGCCCACCCGGGTGCGCCGTCGCTGCCGTTGCAGCGGGGCGCCTCGGGCGGTGAGCTGTCCCGGGTGATGCTCGCCATCGAGGTCGTCTTCGCCGGCTCGGGCGGCCCGCCCACGTTGGTCTTCGACGAGGTCGACGCGGGGGTCGGCGGTCAGGCGGCGGTCGAGATCGGTCGTCGGCTGGCCCGGCTGGCCCGCAGCCACCAGGTGCTGGTCGTCACGCACCTGCCGCAGGTGGCCGCGTTCGCCGACCGGCACCTGGTGGTGGCGAAGGACACCGGCGGCGCGGTGACGACCAGCGGGGTGCGGGTCGTCGAGGACACCGAGCGGGCCCGGGAGTTGGCGCGCATGCTGGCAGGTTTGCCCGATTCGGATCTGGGTATCGCCCACGCCGAGGAGCTTCTGGCCGTGGCCGCCAAGGAAAGGCGGTTGTGACGCCGCGTATTGTGAGCGCAAGCACACCGGCTTGTGCCGACGTGTGCTTCCCTGGGTAGGCGGCCCTGCTCAGGCATGTCGCGACAGAAAAGCCTGCCTCACATGCCAGGATGGTCACGATGCGTCTACCCACGTTGCGCCGGAACCGGAACTCCGAACCGGGCAGAGTCCTCGGCACCGCGCGCCTTGATCGCCGGACGAAACGCCTGGTCGGTCGGCTGCGCCCCGGTGACATCGCGGTCATCGACCACGTCGACCTGGACCGGGTGGCGGCCGATTCGCTCGTCGCCGTCGGGGTCGCGGCGGTGCTCAACGCCAAGCCCTCGGTCTCCGGCCGTTACCCGAACCTCGGCCCGGAGGTGTTGATCGCCGCCGGCATTCCGCTCCTCGACGACCTGGGTGAGGGCGTCTTCGAGCGCATCCGCGAGGGCGACCAGGTGCGCATCGAGGGCAACACGGTCTTCGCCGGCGACGAGCCGGTGGCCCATGGCAGCCTGCAGGACGCCGAGTCGGTCGCCAAGGCGATGGCCGACGCCCGGGAGGGCCTGTCGGTGCAGTTGGAGGCGTTCGCCGCCAACACGATGGACTACCTGCGCCAGGAGCGCGACCTGCTGCTCGACGGTGTCGGCGTGCCGGACATCGAGACCCAGATCCAGGGTCGGCACTGCCTGATCGTGGTGCGCGGCTACGACTACAAGGCCGACCTGGACGTGCTGCGCCCGTACATCCGGGAGTTCAAGCCGGTGCTCATCGGCGTCGACGGTGGCGCCGACGCGCTGGTCGAGGCCGGCTACACCCCCGACATGATCATCGGGGACATGGATTCGGTCACCGACGACGTGCTGCGCTGCGGCGCCGAGGTGATCGTGCACGCGTACCCGGACGGGCGGGCGCCCGGCCTGCCCCGGGTCAATGGCCTCGGTGTGCCGGCGATCACCTTCCCGGCCGCGGCGACCAGCGAGGACCTGGCCATGCTGCTCGCCGACGAGAAGGGCGCCTCGCTGCTGGTCGCGGTCGGCACGCACGCCACCCTGGTCGAGTTCCTCGACAAGGGTCGCGGCGGAATGGCCTCGACGTTCCTGACCCGGCTGAAGGTCGGTGGCAAGCTGGTCGACGCCAAGGGGGTGAGCCGGCTCTACCGGCAGAGCATCTCCGGCTCGTCGTTGCTGTTGCTGGTGCTGTCGGCGATCGCGGCGATGGCGTCCGCGGTGGCCGTGTCCACCGTCGGGAAGGCGTACCTGGGCGTGGTCGCCGAGTGGTGGGACAATTTCGTGTTCCAGCTGTACCGGCTCTTCTAGTTCCCGACCGATCAAGAGGCTGCAAGCGTGATCAACTTCCGCTACCACGTGGTGTCCCTCACCGCGGTCTTCCTGGCTCTGGCGATCGGCCTGGTGGTCGGCACGGCCGCCCTCAACGGCCCGGTCGCCGACTCGCTCGAGGGGCAGGTCACCGGGCTGCGCAAGGACAACCAGTACTGGCGTCAGCAGGTCAGCAACATGGAGAAGCAGCTGGGGCTGGAGGAAGAGTTCGCCGAGGAGATGTCCCAGGTCGTCCTGCCGGGCACGCTCACCGGGCGCCGGGTGCTGGTGCTCACCCTGCCCAACGGGCGCGACCACACCGAGGGCGTGCTCAAGAAGCTTCAGCTCGCCGGAGCGACCGTCACCGGTCGGGTCGATCTGCAGGACAAGTTCGTCAACCCGGACAACAACTCCAACCTGCTGGAGCTGGCCGTCACCGCCGCCCGTCCGACCGCGCAGACGACCGGTCTGCCCGGCAACGGGCACGGCGTGGAGACCTCCAGCGCGTTGCTGGCCAGCGTCCTGCTGGACCGGGCCCAGGGTGTCGCGCCGGTCAGTGACGCCGACCGGCGGGCGGTGCTCGCCGCGTACAACAACGCCGGGTACCTGACCACCGACGACAACAAGGTCAACGGCTCGGCGGAGGCGGTCGTGGTGGTCAGCGGCCAGCCGTACGTCGACAAGGACTCCGGCAAGCGGGACGAGTCGGTCGTCAAGATCGCCGAGCAGTTCGACCGCACCGGGTCGATCGTGGTGGGTGGCAACGGCTCCGCCGGGGGCAACCTGGTGTCCGTGGTGCGTGGCGATCCGGTGCTCGCCCAGACCATCTCGACGGTCGACAACGCCAACACCGTGCAGGGCCAGCTGGTCACCGCCCTCGCCCTGGTGCAGCAGCTCACCGAGAAGAAGGCCGGCCAGTACGGCGTCGGCGACAACGCCGCGTCCCTGCTGCCTAGACTGCCCCAGTGAGCGAACGACGTACCCCCGAGTCCGGATCCGACCAGGTGGCGCGTGCGCGAGCCAGCCTGAGGCACAGCGGCCCGGTGGCGGCATGAGCACGCTGGGCCGGCTGCTGATCGCCGGTGCGGGTGCCGCGGCAGCCCGGTACGCGCTGCGGGAGGCGCGTACCTCGCCGGCCGGGCCCGCGTTGGAGCGCACCAACTTCCGTGGCCGCACGGTGAGCCTGGCCGCCGGGCCGGCGCTCGCCGCCGGCGCGGCCGCCGCCGGCGCGTTCGGTGCCGCCGGCGGTGCCGCCGGTGGGGCCGCCCTGGTCGCCGGTCTCGGCGCGGGCGGCGTCGGGCTGTACGACGACGTGGTCGGCGCGCGGCCGGAGCAGAAGACGGCCAAGGGCTTCGCCGGGCACCTCGCCGCGCTGCGCGAGGGGCGGATCACCGCGGGGTTGGTCAAGGTCGTCGGGGTGGGCGCCGCCGGGCTGGGCGCCGCCGCGCTGCTCGCCGCCGACCCCCGGGTCGCCGCGCATCCGCGCCGGCAGCGCCACGGCGCGGTCGGTCGCAGTGTCGACGTGCTGCTCGGCGCCGGCGTGATCGCCGGTACGGCCAACCTGCTCAACCTGCTCGATCTGCGACCCGGCCGGGCGATCAAGTCCGGGCTGCTGCTCGCCGCGCCGTTGACCGGCGGCCCGCAGGGCGGGATCGCCGCGGGTGCGGCCGGCGCCGCGGCCGGCCTGCTCCGCGACGACCTCGCCGAGGACGTGATGCTCGGCGACAGTGGCGCGAACGCGCTCGGCGCGGTGCTCGGCGTCGCGCTGGCCGCCCGTACCGGCCCGCTCGGCCGGGCCGGTCTGCTCGCCGTCCTCGCCGGGCTCACCGCCGCCAGCGAGAAGGTCAGCTTCACGGCGGTGATCCAGCGAACCCCGGGGTTGCGCGAGTTGGACGCACTGGGCCGACGCGCCGACTGACATGACCAGACCGGCACCCCTCGCTGGCGCCGGCCGGCTGGCCGGGGCAGCCGCGCTCATCGCCGTGCTCACCGTGGTCAGCCGACTCGCCGGCTTCGGTCGCACCGCCGTGTTCACCTGGAGCCTGGCGCCCACCGACCTCGGTGGCGCCTACGTGGTGGCCAACGCCGTACCGAACTTCATCTTCGAGATCGTCGCCGGTGGCGCGTTGGCCAGCCTCGTCGTACCGCTGCTGGCCGGGGCGGTCGCGGCCGGCGACCGGACGGCCGTGGCGCGGACCACCGGCGCGCTGTTGACCTGGACGGTGGCCCTGTTGGTGCCGCTCGCGTTGCTCGTGGCGCTGCTCGCCGGGCCGGTGGTGGAGTCCCTGGGGCACCACCTGACGACCGCCCAGCAGCAGAGCGGCGTGCGGATGCTGCGGGTCTTCGCGCCGCAACTTCCGCTGTACGGGGTCGGGATCGTGCTCACCGGGGTGCTCCAGGCACATCGCCGCTTCGCCTGGCCGGTGCTCGCCCCGTTGCTGTCCAGTCTCACCGTCATCGTCGTCTACCTGGGGTTCACCGCCACCCAGGGCCGGTACGCCACGGTCGGCGGGGTGAGCCCCGGCGGGGAGTTGCTGCTCTCCGCCGGCACCACCCTCGGTGTGGTGGTGCTGTCGTTGTCGTTGCTGATTCCGGTCCGCCGGCTGCGCCTCGGGTTGCGGCCCGGGTTCGGGTTTCCCAGCGACGCGCGGGCCCGGGTGGGCGGGTTGGCGGTGGCCGGCGCGGTCACCGTCAGCGCGCAGCAGATCGCCCTGATCGTCAGCCTGAACCAGGTCACCGCCGGTGCGCGGAGTAACCCGGGTGTCTACAACCTGGCGCAGACCGTCTACCTGTTGCCGTGGGCGGTGCTGGCGGTGCCGCTGGCCATCGCGGCCTACCCGACCCTGGCGGCGGCGCGGGCCGCCGGTGACGAGCACACCTACCGGGCGACGCTGGCGCCGGCCGTTCGGGGTGTGCTGCTGTTCAGTTGCCTCGGTACGGCCGCGCTGGTCGGAACCGCCGGGCCGGTCGGGCATTTCTTCTTCCCGGCCGAGACGGCGCCGACCGCCGCGGGCGCGATCATCGGGTACGCCCCCGGCCTGGTCGGCTACGGCCTCTTCGCGGTGCTCACCCGGGCGCTCTACGCCCGGGGTGAGACCCGGGCGGCGACGGTCGCCACCGCGGTCGGTTTCCTGGTGGTGCCGGCCGTCGTCCTGCTGCTCGGTGCGCTGTTGCCGGTGCGGGACCGGGTGCTCGCGGTGACGTCCGCGAACTCGGTGGGGATGCTGGTGCTCGGCGCGTGGCTGCTGGTCGCGGTGCTGCGCAGTGCCGGCCGTTCCGCCCTCGCGGGCGCGGCTCGGGCCGGGGCGGCCGGCGGCCTCGCCGGTGTGCTCGCCGCGCTCGCCGGGCTGGGCCTCACCCGCTGGCTCGACGCGCTGGACGACGGCACCCCGACGACGGCGGCGGCACTCGGTCAGGGCATGCTGTCCGGGGTTCTGGTTGGGGCCGTGTTCCTCGCGGTGGTCTGGTTCGTCGACCGGCGCGACGTACAGCCGCTGCTCGCCGGGGTGCTGCGGCGTCTGGGCCGCCGGGGGCCGTCCGGTGGCGCGGCGATGTCGGGCGCGGGCTCCCAGCGGGGCGACGGGAAGGAGACGGTGGGCCAGTGAGCGCGGGAAACGAGCCACCTCTGCCTGCCGGGTGGCCGGGCACCGTCGCGTTGGTGCTCGCGTCCAGCACCGGCGGGGTCGGCCAGCACGTCCGCTCGGTGGCCCGTGGCCTCGTCGCGGGCGGCGCCACCGTCCTGGTCTGTGGGCCGGCGGCGACCCAGGAGCAGTTCGATTTCGTCGGTGTCGGTGCGCGTTTCGAGCCGGTGGAGATCCCGGCCAGCCCGACTCCGGCCGATGCCCGGGCGGTGCTCGCCCTACGCCGGGTGCTCACCGCCGCCGCCGTCGACGTGGTGCACGCCCACGGCCTGCGAGCCGGGTTGGTCGCCGTGCTGGCCCGTCCCGCCGCCCCGCTGATCGTCACCTGGCACAACGCGGTGCTCGCCGGAGGGCTGCGGGGCGGGGTGTCCCGGCTCGTCGAACGGGTGGTGGCCCGGGGCGTCCGGGTGGCCCTCGGCGCCTCCACGGACCTGGTGCGACGGGCCGCCGAGGTGGGCGCCGCCGACGCCCGGCTCGCCCCGGTCGCCGCACCGACGCTGCCCGCGCCGCGTCGACGCCCGGCGGCGGTACGCGCCGAGTTCGGTGTCCGCCCGGACCAGCCGCTGATCGTGTCGGTCGGTCGGCTGCACCCGCAGAAGCGCTACGACGTGCTGATCGACGCGGCGGCCCGCTGGCGTACGCGTACCCCGCCGCCGGTCGTGGTGATCGCGGGCAGCGGGCCGGCGTACCTGCCGCTGGCCGCGCGGACGTCGGCGGCCCGCGCGCCGGTGACCCTGCTGGGGCACCGTACCGACGTGGCCGACCTGCTGGCCGGCGCCGACCTGGCGGTGGTGACCAGCGACTGGGAGGCACGGCAGCTGTTCGCCCAGGAGGCGCTGCGCGCCGGCGTGCCGCTGGTGGCCACCGCGGTCGGTGGGCTCCCGGAGCTGGTCGGCGACGCCGCCAGTCTGGTTCCCGCCGGTGACGTGGACGCCCTCGACGCGGCGGTACGCGCGTTGCTGGACGACCCGGCGGCCCGGGCCGCGTTGGGCCGGCGCGGCGCCGAACGGGCCGCGACGTGGCCCACCGAGGCGGACACCGTCGCCACGCTGGTCGCCCTCTACGCCGAGCTGGTCGGGGATCCCGGCGGTCCGGCGGCCGCCCCCGGCTCCGACGCCCCGAGAACGGGACACCGGTGATGCTGCGCCGAATCGCCCCCGCCCTGTTGACCGTGCTCGTGGTGGCGTTGGGCGTCACCGCGCTCGCCGCCCGCCCGCCCCAGGGCGCCCCGCAACGCACCGCCGACTTCGTGGTGCTCGCTGGGGTCGCCGGGCTCCGCTGGGAGGACGTGGATCCGCAGAGCACCCCGACGCTGTGGCGGATGGCCCAGGACGGGTCGATCGGCTCGCTGTCGGTCCGTTCCGCGCACCGGCCCACCTGCCCGGTGGACGGCTGGTTGACCCTGGGGGCGGGCAGCTTCGCCGCGTGGAACGGCAGCCGGTCGGCCGGGGGGTGCCCGGCGGCGGCGGTGGCCGTGGAACAACCGGACGGCATCGGCGCGAACCTGCCCGACCAGGAGAGCGTGGTCCAGTACAACCAGCAACGGTTGCCCTGGGGCGCCCTGCCCGGATCGTTGTCGGAGTCGGTGCGCTGCTCCGTCGCCGTGGGCCCCGGCGCGGCCGTGGCCGCCGCCCGACCGTTCGGCCGGGTCGACCGGTACGCCTCGGGGCTGCCGGCCGATCCGCGGCCGCTGCTCGGCTCGTGTGTGCTCAGCATCGTCGACCTCGGCACGGTCGAGGGGACCGACCCGGCGACCCGCGCCGAGCAGGCCCGCGTGGCGGACGCCGAGCTGGCCCGGGTGCTGGCGGCGCGACCACCACGGTCGCTGGTGCTGGTCGCGGGGATCTCCGACACCGCCCAGCCGTCGCGGCTGCACGTGGCGGTCGCCGACGGGCCGGGCTGGGAGCGGGGGTGGCTCACCTCGGCCAGCACCGGCCGGGACGGGTACCTGCAACTGGTCGACCTCGCGCCGACCGCGCTCGCCGCGCTGGGTCGACCGATGCCGGAGCGGCTCTTCCTCGGCCGTCCGGCGATCAGCACCGGCGGTCGTCCGGCCGACCTGGCCGAGGCCATCAACGCCCCGGCGAACGCCGACCGGGAGGCGGCCGCCCAGCGCACCGTCTCCGGCGTGTTCTTCGCCGTGCTCGCCGGGGTGCAGGTGCTGCTGGCGCTCGCGATCCTGCCGCTGCTGCGCCGGGCCCGTCCGCACGCCGGCCCGGCCGGCCCGACGCCGGTCTCCGGGCGGATCGTGGCGGTGGTGGAGCTGCTGCTGGTGGCGGCGGCGTTGACGGTGCCGGCGGCGCTGCTGGCCGACGCGGTGCCCTGGTGGCGTGGCGAGCACCCCGGCTGGATCTTCGCCGGGGTGACCGCGCTGCTGGTGGCCGCCGGCACCGCGGCGGTGCGGTTCGCACCGGGGTACGCGGGCACCCTCGGGCCGGTCGGCGCGGTGGCCGGCCTCACCACGCTGGTGATCGGGCTGGACGTGCTCACCGGGGCCCGCCTCCAACTCAACGGCGTGGTCGGCTACTCCGCGTTGCAGGGTGGCCGGTACGCCGGGCTGAGCACGGTGGGGCTGGGAGTGTTCCTGGCCGGCGCGTTGCTCAGTGGCGGCTGGATCGCCCAACGGGTGCACCGGGGCTGGCGACCGGCGGTGATGGTGGCGGTGGGTGGCCTCGCCGTGGTGGTGGTCGGCAGCCCGTACCTGGGCGCCGACCCGGTCGGCGCGATCGCGCTCACCGCCGGGGTGAGCGTCGCCGCCGTGATCAGCGCCGGCGGCTGGTTGACGATCAGCCGGTTGGCCTGGGCGACCATGGCCGCGCTGGCGGTCGGCATCGGGTTCGCCGTGGTGGACCTGCGGCGTCCTGCGGGGGAGCGGGGCAGCCTGGGCCGGTTCCTCTCCGCGCTCGGTGACGGCACCGGCGGGTTCACCGTGCACCGGTCCAGCACGGAGAACTTCGAGACGTTGGTCAACAGCCCGTTGACCGTGCTGGCGCTGGCCGGCGGGTTGCTGGTGTGGTTCGCCCTGTTGCAGCCGTGGGGTGGGCTGATGCGGCTGTTCGGCATCTACCCGGCGGTCCGGGCCGCGCTGGCCGGCACCGTGGTCGCCGCGGTGCTCGGTGGGGTGCTCGACGGGGCGGCACTGGACCTGATGGGCGCTGCCGCCGCTCTGGTGGTGCCGCTGGCGGCCCTGGCGTCGCTGCGGGTGCTCGGGCACGCCGCGGACCGGACCCGCCCGGTGCCGGGCCGCTCCCGCGCCAACGGCGCCGACGACGACTCGGGGTCCAGCGGGGTCGGCCCGGGCGGCGGGGGTGACGGTCCGACCGGTGGCGGTGGGCCACTGGGCGCCGTGCATCCGCGTCCGATCAGCGGTCCGCCCGCGAGCGCGCCGACGAAGGTCACGCGACCCGCCTCGGACGCTCCCGGCGACCGCGGCGCGGACGCCGACGACCCGGCCGAGCCGACCGCGAGCGGGTCGAACCCCGCTCCCACACCGCCCCGGCAGCCCGACCGGTCATCGACGGAGGTTGCCGCATCCTGAGCGAAGGGCCTCGTCCGGATGGCCCGGAGGTGTCGCAGCCGGGGTGCGGCCTGCGGGTACCCGCCCGGGAGGTGTTACCGTCGAATCCCGTGGATCGCGTGATCACTCTGCTGATCAAGCACGGCGGTCTGCATGACCGCGACAGACGACACGGGAGCAGGCCTTGGCCCCATCAGCACGGACGACCAGGCACATTTTCGTCACCGGGGGCGTCGCCTCCTCGCTGGGTAAGGGCCTCACCGCCTCCAGCCTCGGCAACCTGCTGACCGCGCGCGGGTTGCGCGTGGTGATGCAGAAGCTCGACCCCTACCTGAACGTCGACCCGGGGACGATGAACCCGTTCCAGCACGGTGAGGTCTTCGTCACCGAGGACGGCGCCGAAACCGACCTCGACGTCGGGCACTACGAGCGGTTCCTCGATCGGGCGCTGTCCGGCAAGGCGAACGTCACCACCGGTCAGATCTACTCCGACGTGATCGCCAAGGAGCGTCGGGGGGAATACCTGGGCGACACCGTCCAGGTCATCCCGCACATCACCAACGAGATCAAGTCGCGGATCCTGGCGATGGCCGACCCGGACGAGGACGGCCAACTCCCCGACGTGGTGATCACCGAGGTCGGTGGCACGGTCGGCGACATCGAGTCGCTGCCGTTCCTGGAGGCGATCCGCCAGGTCCGCCACGACCTGGGCCGCGACAACTGCTTCTACCTGCACGTCTCGTTGGTGCCGTACCTGGCGCCGTCGGGTGAGCTGAAGACCAAGCCGACCCAGCACTCGGTGGCGCAGCTGCGCAACATCGGCATCCAGCCGGACGCGATCGTGTTGCGCTGCGACCGGGAGATCCCGGTGAAGCTCAAGGAGAAGCTGTCGCTCTACTGCGACGTGGACGCCGAGGCGGTCGTCGCCGCCCCGGACGCCCCGAGCATCTACGACATCCCGAAGGTGCTGCACCGGGAGGGGCTCGACGCGTACGTGGTGCGCCGGCTCGGCCTGTCCTTCCGGGACGTGGACTGGGCCAGCTGGGACGACCTGCTGGAGCGGGTGCACCGGCCCCGGCACACGGTCACCGTCGCCGTGGTCGGCAAGTACGTCGACCTGCCCGACGCGTACCTGTCGGTGAGTGAGGCGATCCGGGCGGCCGGCTTCGGCCACCGGGCCCGGGTGCAGCTGCGCTGGGTGCCCAGCGACGAGTGCGTCACCCCGGCCGGCGCGGCGGCGGCGTTGGCCGGTGTGGACGGCATCCTCATCCCCGGCGGCTTCGGCGTGCGCGGCATCGAAGGCAAGATCGGCACCGCCCGGTACGCCCGCGAGACGGGCATCCCGCTGCTGGGCCTCTGCCTCGGCCTGCAGTGCATGACCATCGACGTGGCCCGGCACCTGGCCGGCCTCGACGGGGCCAACTCGTTGGAGTTCGACGAGCAGGCCGCCCACCCGGTCATCGCCACCATGGCCGACCAGGAGGACATCGTGGCCGGCCGGGGCGACCTGGGCGGCACCATGCGGCTGGGCGCGTACCCGGCGACGCTGACCGAGGGCTCGATCGTCGCCGAGGCGTACGGCAGCACCGAGATCAGCGAGCGGCACCGGCACCGGTACGAGGTGAACAACGCCTACCGGGACGCGCTGACCAAGGCGGGCCTGCACATCTCCGGCACCTCGCCGGACGGCCGGTTGGTCGAGTTCATCGAGCTGGACCGCAGCCTGCACCCGTTCTTCGTGGCCACCCAGGCGCACCCCGAGCTGAAGAGCCGCCCGACCCGCCCGCACCCGCTGTTCGCTTCGTTCGTCAAGGCCGCGGTGGCGTACTCGCAGGCCGACCAGCTGCCGGTCGACCTGGACGCGGCGGCGGAGGCCCCGACGACGCGCAAGGCGGCCCGCAACGGCGCCGCCACGAAGGCGGCGTCCGCCTCGTGAGCGAGCGAACCAGCGGGCTCGGCAGCGTGGCGTCTCGCGTCGTCGTCGAGAGCGGCGAGGCGACGGCGTGAGCAACCTGGAGCACCGCTACGAGGTGCGTTCCCGCGAGGAGCGGTACCAGGGGCGGATCTTCGACGTGGTCACCGAGGAGGTGACCATGCCGGGCGGTGGGACGGGGCTGCGGGACCTGGTCCGGCACGTCGGGGCGGTGGCCGTGGTGGCGCTCGACGACGCCGGCCAGGTGGTGCTGATCCGGCAGTACCGGCACCCGGTCGGGCGGCACCTGTGGGAGCTGCCGGCGGGCCTGATGGACGTCTCCGGCGAGAAGCTGCCGGCGGCGGCGTTGCGGGAGCTGGCCGAGGAGGCCGACCTCACCGCCGGGCAGGTCGACGTGCTGGTCGATCTGCACAGCTCGCCCGGGTTCACCAACGAGATCGTCCGGGTGTTCCTGGCCCGCGATCTCGCCGAGGTGCCGGCCGACGAGCGGCACGAGCGCCACGACGAGGAGGCCGACCTCCAGGTCGTCCGGATCGACCTGGACGAGGCCGTTGCCATGGTCCTGGCCGGTGAGATCACCAACGCGTCCGCGGTGGCCGGGCTGCTGGCCACGGCCCGCGCCCGGGACACCGGCTTCACGCAGCTGCGCCGGGCGGACGCGCCGCTGCCGCGCTGAGCGCCGCCCCCGGTCCAGCCGGTGAGGGGAGTACGCGCCAACGGGGCCCCGCGGTCAACCGCGGGGCCCCGGTCGCTGTCTGGTCTAGGAGTCGCGCAGCGGACGGCCCTGCGCGTCCGTGCCGCCGTTGACCAGGATGAGGATGCCGTCGATGACGCCCCAAATACCGCCGATGAAACAGGTGAAAAGGCTCACGAGTAGCTGGGCCACCGCCATCTTGGTGTGGCCCGTGTAGAACCGACCGGCGCCGAAGCTGCCGAGCAGGATGCCGAGGACGCCCGCGACGACCTTGCTCTTGTCGGAGACGCCCTGGGGGTACCCCGGCTGGGGGTAACCGGGCTGGTAAGGAGGAGTGGTCATGGGCGGACACATTAGTGATCCACTGACCGGCTGTCCGCACCGGCACCCGGCAGATGGGACGATAATGGCCTAACACTGTCCTGACGGCTGAGGCGATCATCCACCGCCGATTCCGGGCGGACGCCCTGACAGATCGTCAGGACACCCGCGCAGCGGATGCCACTGTGCTGGCTCACGGCGCACCCGGACGCGCCTAGACTGCCGCCGCGGGACCGGTGTACCGCGGTGGCAAAGGGGCCGTCGTGGCACCGAGCAGTCGGGGGAGAGCAGCCCCGAAGAGAGGTGTCTGCATCGTGAAGGTCGGAATCCCACGCGAGGTCAAGAACCACGAGTACCGCGTGGCGATCACGCCCGCGGGCGTCAACGAGTTCACCCGCAGTGGCCACCAGGTCTTCGTCGAGTCCGGCGCCGGGGTTGGCTCCAGCATCACCGACGAGGAGTTCGCCGCCGCCGGCGCGAAGATCCTCGCCACCGCCGACGAGGTGTGGGAGACCGCCGAGCTGGTGCTCAAGGTGAAGGAGCCGATCGCCGAGGAGTACCACCGGATGCGCGAGGGGCAGGTGCTCTTCACCTACCTGCACCTGGCCGCCTCCAAGGAGTGCACCGACGCGTTGATCGACCGCCGGGTCACCGGCATCGCGTACGAGACCGTGGAGCTGCCCGACCGGTCGCTGCCGCTGCTCGCCCCGATGTCCGAGGTGGCCGGCCGGCTCGCCCCGCAGGTGGGCGCCTTCTACATGATGCGGACCGGCGGTGGGCGCGGTGTGCTGCCCGGCGGTGTCTCCGGCGTGTACGCGGCCAAGACCGTGGTCATCGGCGCCGGTGTCTCCGGCATGAACGCCGCCGCGATCGGGCTGGGTCTGCAGTCCGAGGTGCTGCTGCTGGACAAGAACGTCGCCCGGCTGCGGCAGGCCGACGCGATCTACCGGGGCCACCTGCAGACCGTCGCGTCCAACGCGTACGAGGTCGAGCGGGCCGTCCTCGACGCCGACCTGGTCATCGGCGCGGTGCTGGTGCCCGGTGCGAAGGCCCCGACGCTGATCTCCAACGAGCTGGTGTCCCGGATGAAGCCGGGCAGTGTGCTCGTCGACATCGCTATCGACCAGGGCGGCTGCTTCGAGGACTCGCGCCCCACCACGCACGCCGACCCGGTCTACAAGGTGCACGAGTCGATCTTCTACTGCGTGGCGAACATGCCCGGCGCGGTGCCGAACACCAGCACCTACGCGCTGACCAACGTCACCCTGCCGTACGCCCTGGAGCTGGCCAACCAGGGCTGGCGTGCGGCGCTGCGCAACGACCCGGCGCTGGCGTTGGGCCTCAACACGCACGCCGGTCAGGTCACCTACGGCCCGGTCGCCGAGGCGCACGGCATGGACGTGCTCCCGCTGGCCGACGCGCTGGCCTGAACGGTCGCGGGCTGACCAGCGGCACGGACCCCGCCGGCGTGGGCACACCGCCCACGCCGGCGCTGCGCCGTGCCGTGCGCGGCTACCTCGACCACCTGACCGTCGAGCGTGGCCTGAGCGCGAACACGCTCGCCTCGTACCGTCGGGACCTGGAGCGTTACCTCGCGACCCTGGTCGACGCCGGCGTCGCTGACCTCGCGTCGGTCGGCGCCGGCCTGGTCGAGTCGCACCTGGCGCGGCTGCGCGCGGGCGACGACGAACACCCGCCGCTGGCCGTCTCCTCCGCCGCCCGCGCCGCCAGCGCGGTCCGCGGCCTGCACCGCTTCGCGCTGCGCGAGGGCCTGGCCGGCGCCGACCCGAGCCGCGACGTCCGACCACCCACACCGCCGCGGCGGCTGCCCCGGGCGCTGCCGGTCGACGACGTGGTCCGGCTGCTGGAGACCGCCGGCCCGATCACCGCGACCGGCGACGAGGCGCCCCTCGCGCTGCGCGACCGGGCGCTGCTGGAGTTCCTGTACGGCACCGGCGCGCGGATCTCCGAGGCGGTCGGCGCCGCGGTGGACGACCTCGACACCGACGAGGGCACGGTGCTGCTGCGCGGCAAGGGTGGGCGGGTGCGGCTGGTGCCGATCGGCGGGTACGCCGTCGACGCGCTGCGCGCCTATCTGGTCCGGGCCCGCCCCGGGCTGGCCGCCGCCGGGCGGGGCACCCCGGCGGTGTTCCTCAACGCCCGCGGCGGCGCGCTGTCCCGCCAGGGCGCCTGGGGCATCCTGCGCCGCGCCGCCGACCGGGCCGGGCTGCCCGTCGACGGGCCCGCCGCCGTGTCCCCGCACACCCTGCGCCACTCGTACGCCACCCACCTGCTCGACGGCGGCGCCGACGTCCGGGTGGTCCAGGAGCTGCTCGGCCACGCGTCGGTGACCACCACCCAGGTCTACACACTGGTCACCGTCGAGCGGTTGCGCGAGGTGTACGCGACCGCGCACCCACGCGCCCAGGGCTGAACCTTCGCGGTCGGCTCCGACACGCCGGGCCGGTGCCGAACCCCCTGCTGGTCGGTGGCGTACAGTCGGCATCGGCGCGGACCTCCTGGAGCGACACGACCGGGGTGCGCAGCGGCGCCGCGAAGGACGTCGGACGGCTCCGACGCCGGGTGGGTCGTCGGGAGGGGGCAACGAGCACATGGCTGGCAACGGTGACCGTGCCGAGACCTGGACGTCGGAGCTCCGCGAGCAGCAGGCCACGCTCGGCGCGGACCTGGGTCCGGCGGACCCGGCTGCCTACACGATGCGCAAGCCCATTCCCGAGCCGATGCCCACCGACCGGCACGGGCCCGCGCGCATCATCGCGATGGCCAACCAGAAGGGTGGCGTAGGCAAGACCACCACCACCATCAACCTGGGCGCCGCGCTCGCCGAGTACGGCCGCAAGGTGCTGCTGGTCGACTTCGACCCGCAGGGCGCCCTCTCGGTGGGGTTGGGCGTCAACCCGCACAACCTCGACCTGTCCGTCTACAACCTGCTCATGCAGGACGACGTGACCGCCGAGGACGTGCTGATCAAGACCGACGTGGCGGGCCTGCACCTGCTGCCCGCCAACATCGACCTCTCCGCCGCCGAGATCCAGCTCGTCAACGAGGTCGCCCGGGAGATGGCCCTGGCCCGGGTCCTGCGCACGGTCCGCAAGGAATACGACTACATCCTGATCGACTGCCAGCCGTCGCTCGGCCTGCTGGCGATCAACGCGCTGACCGTCGCGCACGGTGTGCTCATTCCGCTGGAGTGCGAGTTCTTCAGCCTGCGCGGGGTGGCACTGCTGCTGGACACCATCGACAAGGTGCGCGAGCGACTCAACTTCGACCTGGAGCTCGAAGGCATCCTCGCCACCATGTACGACAGCCGCACCACGCACTGCCGGCAGGTGCTCCAGCGGGTGGTGGAGGCGTTTGGTGACAAGGTCTACCAGACCGTCATCACCAAGACGGTGAAGTTCCCCGAGTCCACCGTGGCCGGTGCCCCCATCACGACGATGGACCCGGCGTCCTCCGGGGCACGCAACTACCGTCAGCTGGCCCGCGAGGTGATCGCCGCCCAGTCGGAGCGGTAGCCGGAACGCCCCGTGCCCACCTCGTGGACTACGGTCGTCCGGTGACCGCGCCACCCCTCGACCCGCCCGAGACCGCCGCTGCGGCCGTGGTCGACGGTGCGCAGCCCGCTGACCCGGCTGCCACTGGGTTCACGGTTCGGCTGGCCAACTTCACCGGCCCGTTCGACCTGCTGCTGCAACTGATCGGGAAGCACAAACTCGACGTCACCGAGGTGGCCCTGCACACGGTCACCGACGAGTTCATCGCCTACATCAGGGCGATGGGCGACGACTGGGACCTGGACGAGGCCAGCGAGTTCCTGCTCATCGCCGCGACCCTGCTCGACCTGAAGGCGGCCCGGTTGCTGCCCGCCGCCGAGGTCGAGGACGAGGCCGATCTGGCTCTGCTGGAGGCCCGGGACCTGCTGTTCGCCCGGCTGTTGCAGTACAAGGCGTACAAGGAGGCGGCGGCGCACATCGCCGAGCTGGAGGCCGTCGGCGGCCGGCGCTATCCGCGCGCGGTCAGCCTGGAGCCCCGCTATGCCGAGGCGCTGCCCGACCTGGTGCTCGGCATCGGCCCCCAGCGGCTGCTGAAGCTGGCCGTGAAGGCGATGACCCCGAAGCCGGTGCCGGAGGTCTCCATCGCCCACGTGCACATGGTCCGGGTCAGTGTCCGCGAACACGCGGCGATCCTCACCGCCCGACTGCGCCGGGCCGGCACGGCCACCTTCTCGCTGCTCTGCGCCGACTGCGAGGCCACCCTGGAGGTGGTGGCGCGGTTCCTCGCGCTGCTGGAGCTGTACCGGGAGGGCCTGGTGTCCTTCGTGCAGGAGCAGGCCCTGGAGGAGCTGACCGTGCGCTGGACCGGCCCGGCCGACGGCGACACCGAGCTGCACGTCGACGAGTACGCCGGCACCCCGGCCGACGACCCGGCGCCGGCGGGAGCTGAGCCGGGGCGGGTTGAGCCGGCGGGCCCTGAGGCTGTGTCGGCAGGGACTGAGCCGCAGCCGGCGGGGGCTGCGCCGGAGCCGGCGGGCGCCGGGCCGGCCGCGGTGGGGGAGGCCGGCGGGTCGGACGGGACGGGAACGACGGAGGGTGAGCGGGATGAGTGACGAGGAACGCCGGGACTCGCTGGCCGACCAGGCGGCCGCCTGGGTCCCCCCGTGGGACCGCCCCTCGACCCCCACCCCCGACAACACCAAGGTCCCGCCAGACGAGTCGACCCCACCGCCAGACGAGCCGACCCCGGCCCCACAGCCGGATCAGGAGGATCTTGGACGGAAAGTGCCCCTCCAGGGGCCGGAACCTTCCAAGGTCACAGGCGAGGCCGGCGCGGGCGAGGCTGGCGCGGGGGAGTCGGGCGGCGCGGGGGACGTACCCCGGCGGCAGTCGGCGGGGCGGCGGCGGGCGACGGTCGCGCCGGAGCCCGCGCCGGAGATGTCCGACACCGAGCTGCGCGGCGCGTTGGAGGCCATCCTGCTCGTCGTCGACGAGCCGGTCAGCGAGCTGGTGCTGGCCCAGGTGCTGGAGCAGCCCGCCGAGCGGGTCGGGCCGATGCTCGACGAGATCGCCGCCGGTTACACCGCGGCCGGGCACGGGTTCGAGCTGCGCCGGGCAGCCGGTGGGTGGCGGCTGTACACCCGGCCGGAATACGCTACGTACGTCGAGCGGTTCGTGCTGGACGGGCAATCCGTACGATTGACCCAGGCGGCGCTGGAGACGCTCGCCGTGGTCGCCTACAAGCAGCCGGTGACCCGTTCGCGAATCTCAGCCATCCGGGGTGTGAACTGCGACGGCGTCATCCGTACGCTGGTCACTCGCGGCCTCGCCGAGGAGTGCGGCACCGAACAGGACAGCGGGGCGTTCCTCTACCGGACCACCACACTGTTCCTGGAGAAGCTCGGGCTGAACACCGTCGACGAGCTGCCGCCCCTCGCACCCTTCCTGCCCGACGACGTAGAAGAGCTTGCTGATGCGACCCGATAACCGTGCCCCCAAACCCGACGCCCCCGTCTACGAGGGGGCAGAGCGCCTGCAGAAGGTGCTCGCCGCCGCCGGCGTGGGCTCTCGGCGCGCCTGCGAGGACCTGATCTTCCGCCGCCGGGTCACCGTGGACGGGCGGGTCGCCAAGCTCGGCGACAAGGTCGACCCGGCCAAGGCCGTGATCCACGTGGACGGCGAGCGCCTCCAGGTCGACGTCCGCCTGGTCTACGTGGCGATGAACAAGCCGCGCGGTGTGGTCACCACCATGGCGGACGAGAAGGGACGCACCGAGCTGGCCGACTTCATCGGCAGACGGCTGGACCAGCGGGTCTACCACGTCGGGCGGCTCGACGCGGACAGCGAGGGCCTGCTGCTGCTCACCAACGACGGCAACCTCGCGCACAAACTCATGCACCCCTCCTACGAGGTGCTCAAGACCTACCTGGCCGAGGTGGTCGGGCCGATCCCGCGCAACCTGAGCAAGCGGCTCCTCGCGGGCGTGGAGCTGGAGGACGGGCCGGTCAAGGTCGACTCGTTCAAGGTGGTCGGCACCCTGGGCAAAAGCGCCCAGGTGGAGCTGAGCCTGCACGAAGGGCGCAAGCACATCGTCCGGCGGCTGATGGACGAGGTCGGGCACCCGGTCACCCGGCTGGTGCGTACCGCCATCGGTCCGATCCGGTTGGGTGACCTGCGCACCGGGCGTCTGCGGCGCCTGACCAACGCGGAGGTCGCCGCCCTGTTCCACGCGGTGGGTGACTGACCCCCGAGTTCGGGGTACGGCAGCCGGTAGGCTCCACCGACGGCCGAGACGCGGCCGCCCGGGTGGCGTGGGTCGCCTCCGGCGGCGTCGCGCGCGGGTCCGCAGGCGGACCCGGGCATGATTGATGACGATTGACAACCGCTTGCGGCGCCAGCTCACCGGGCGATCCGTGAGGTACGGGCTGAGGAGGACACGGTGGAGGAAAACGTACGGTTCGGGCGATGTGTGGTCGCTGTGGACGGGCCGTCCGGTTCGGGGAAGTCCACCGTGTCACGGCGGCTCGCCGCCGGCATCGGGGCCCGCTACCTGGACACCGGGGCGATGTACCGGGCGGTCACGTGGGCCGTGCTGCGCTCCGGCGTGGACCTCACCGACGCCGCGTCGGTGGCGAAGGTCGCCGGCGAGGTCGACCTGCGCATCGGCACCGACCCGCAGGGGTACGGCGTGACCGTCGACGGTGTGGGCGTGGACGCGGAGATCCGTGGCGCCGAGGTGACCGGCGCGGTCTCCGCCGTCGCCGCCGTGCCGGCCGTTCGCGAGCTGCTCGTCACCCGGCAACGCGAGATGATCGCCAACGCCGGTCGAATGGTGGTCGAGGGCCGGGACATCGGCTCCGTCGTGGCCCCGGACGCGGACCTGAAGGTCTTCCTGACCGCCTCCGAGGCGGCCCGCGCGGCCCGGCGCAGCGCCGAGGACGCCGCCGACGTGGCGGCCACGGCCGCCGACCTGGCCCGGCGGGACCGTCTCGACTCGACCCGCAAGGTCAACCCGCTGGCCCAGGCGCCCGACGCGGTGGTGCTGGACACCACCGAGCTGGGCATCGACGAGGTCGTGGCGCGGATGCGCGACCTGCTCACCGAGCGGGGCGTGGCATGAGCGAGCGTAGCGAGCGAGTCATTGGGCTCAGTGCGGTTGTGCCTCATGACGGTCCGGAGCGAAGCGGAGGAGCGGCATGAGTAGCGATGGATGGGTCGAGCTGCGGGAGCCCGACGTCGCCGTTGAGGAGCAGGCCGGCCCGCAGCCGGTGGTGGCCGTGGTCGGCCGCCCCAACGTGGGCAAGTCGACGCTGGTCAACCGGATCATCGGCCGCCGGCAGGCGGTCGTCGAGGACGTTCCCGGCGTGACCCGCGACCGGGTGCCGTACGACGCGCAGTGGAACGGCCGGGCGTTCACCGTGGTGGACACCGGCGGCTGGGAGCCGGACGCGAAGGACCGGGCCGCGGCCATCGCGGCGCAGGCCGAGACGGCGGTCGTCACCGCCGACGTGGTGCTCTTCGTGGTCGACGCCATGGTGGGTTCCACCGACGTGGACGAGGCCGCGGTGAAGATGCTGCGGCGTAGCGCCAAGCCGGTGATCCTGGTGGCGAACAAGGCCGACAACAACTCCATCGAGATGGAGGCCACCTCGCTGTGGTCGCTCGGCCTCGGTGAGCCGTTCCCGGTGTCCGCGCTGCACGGGCGCGGGTCCGGCGACCTGCTGGACGCCATCCTCGCCGCGCTGCCGGAGGCCCCGGCGATCGTGGAGAACCGTCCGCGCGGACCGCGCCGGGTGGCGCTGGTCGGGCGGCCGAACGTCGGCAAGTCCAGCCTGCTCAACCGGTTCTCCGGTGAGGAGCGGGCGGTCGTCGACTCGGTGGCGGGCACCACTGTGGACCCGGTGGACAGCCTGGTCGAGATCGGCGGGCAGACCTGGCAGCTGGTCGACACGGCCGGGCTGCGCAAGCGGGTCGGCAAGGCCAGCGGCACCGAGTACTACGCCAGCCTGCGGACCGCCGGCGCGATCGAGGCCGCCGAGGTGGCCGTGGTGCTGCTGGACTCCAGCGAACCGATCAGCGAGCAGGACCAGCGGATCCTGTCGATGGTCACCGAGTCGGGCCGGGCGCTGGTCATCGCGTTCAACAAGTGGGACCTGGTCGACGCCGACCGTCGGTACTACCTGGACAAGGAGATCGACCGGGAGTTGCGCCGCATCCCCTGGGCGATCCGGCTGAACCTGTCGGCGATGACCGGCCGTGCCGTGGACAAGCTGGCCCCCGCCCTGAACAAGGCGTTGGCCAGCTGGGAAACCCGGGTGCCGACCGCGCACCTCAACCAGTGGCTGACCGCGCTGGTGCAGGCCACCCCGCACCCGGTGCGTGGTGGGCGGGCGCCGCGGATCCTGTTCGCGACGCAGGCCGGTGTGGCACCGCCACGGTTCGTGCTCTTCACCACCGGCCCGCTGGACGCCGGCTACCAGCGCTTCGTCGAGCGCAAGCTGCGCGAGGAATTCGGGTACGAGGGCAGCCCCATCGAGATCTCGGTCCGCCCGCGCAAGAAGCTCGGCCCCGGCGGCCGAGGCAAGGCGCACGGCTGACGCGATCCAGTTTCTCTGAAATGCCGGATGGGTGCGCCTGCCCATCCGGCATTTTCCCATCCACCCCCACCCTCCTAGGACGCTCTAGAGGTTGTGCGGTGGGTCGCTGGGCGGTGGTTCGGTCACGTCGCGACGCCGGTGGGGCCTGTGCGGACGACCCGGAGCTGCTGCGCTAAGCTGTACCGGCTGCCGCGGGGGAAACCACGCGGGGGCGGGACGTGGCGCAGCTTGGTAGCGCACTTGACTGGGGGTCAAGGGGTCGTCGGTTCGAATCCGGCCGTCCCGACAGCGAGAGGGTTTCCACAGGTCAGAGCCTGTGGAAGCCCTCTTTTTCGTGTTCACGGTGGTTCGTCGAGGTCGAGCACGCCGCTTATCGACCCCTTGACTCGACGGTTGACCGACATGGCTCTTCTGGACCTCACCAAGCTCACCACCGACCTGTCCTCGACCTGGGCGGGATACCTGCGCGACTGGGACCGGACGCTGCGGGCGGGCAACTACCCGGAGACGACCCGGTACAACTACCTGCTCGCCGCCGCGCAGCTGGCCCGCTACCTGGCCGAGCACTCGCCCGACCCCGATGCCGCCGACGCCGCGGAAGACCCCACCGAAGTGACCCGGGCGCATGCGGAGGCGTTTCAGGCGTGGATGATCGAGACCCGGTCTCCTTCGACCGCGCTGAACAAGCACAAGGGTCTGCAGCAGTTCTTCAAGTGGCTGCTGGTGGAGGAGGACATCGACCGCTCTCCAATGGACCGGGTCCGACAGCCCAAGACGCCACAGAAGCTGATCCCGATCATCCGGGACGAGGACACGAAGAAGCTCCTCGACGCCTGCAAGGGCAAGACCTTTCCGCACCTGCGCGACGAGGCCATCATTCGCCTGTACTACAACACCGGAGCGCGGCTGTCGGAGGTTGGCAACCTGCTGCTCGATGATGTCGACCTCAACACGGAGTCGGTGCACTACCGCGGCAAGGGTGCCAAGGACCGTCGGGTGCGATTTGGGCCGAAGACGGCCCGGGCCATCAGCCGGTACCTACGGGCGCGGGGCAAGCACAAGGGTTCGGAGCTGCCGGATCTGTGGCTCGCCGACCGCGGTGGCCGGAGGTTGGCGGCCAACGGCATCAAGATTCGTCTGAAGCGGTTGGGCCTCGCCGCGGGCGTGGCGAATGTGCACGCCCACCGCTGGCGGCACAACTTCGCCCACGAGTGGAAGCGCGCCGGTGGGAACACGGGCGACCTGATGCTGCTGTTGGGCTGGACCTCCGAGGACATGCCCCGGCACTACGGCGCCAGCGCGGCGGCCGAACGGGCACAGGAGATCCAGGTGCAACTGGGCATCGGGGAAGGGGTGTAGACGCCGGCAACACGGTCGGCCGGGCCGAGGGCCGGCTTGGCCGACCGCGTTGCTCTCGTCGTCGATGGGCGGGCCTGAGTCGAGTCGGGCTGGGCTCGGCGTCCTGGCCTTCGGTGCAGATTCCGGTACGACTTGTGGCTCTGTCGCTGATCTTGTGACGGGTGACCATGCTGGATGGGATGAACTCCGCGGACGACGGCCGTGACCGGCCCCGCCACGAGCCGCTCGCTTCCGGATCTGCCGATGAGCGGATATCGGATCATGCGGAGCGTGTGAGCATGTCGATGACGCTCGCGGCTCTGGGGGAGCGGTCGTCAGGGCCGACGATCGAGTATTGACGAGGTGGCGGTCAAGCGGCGGCCGTCAACGGTCGCGTGTCGATGTTTGGGGCCAGGCGAGCATAGTGGCTTCGGCGACGGCGAGAAGCTCGTTCGTGTCGGCGCCGTCGCGCGCGTGCTGGGACATGCCCTGCAGGATGACGCCGACGAGGACGGCCAGACGGCTGGCGTCGGTGCCGGCCGGTAGTCGGCCGTCGGTGACATCGGCCTCGATCCGCTCGCGCAGGGCGGTGATGTTGGCGGCTCGCTGGGCTCGCAGCAGTTCGGTGATGTCAGCCGACGCTGCGGTGCAGTTGACGGCCGCGTTGATGATGAGGCAACCGGGTGGATGCTCGGGCCGGGTGTATTCCACGGCGGCGGCGCGCAGCGCGCGGGCGACACCGTTGCGCACGGACTCCTCCGCCGCGAGTGCTGTCGCGAAGAACGTGCCGTGGGTCTGCTGATAGCGCTCGACCACCTCGCGGAACAGGGTCTTCTTGTCGCCGAACGCCGCGTAGAGGCTGGGTGGCGTGATGCCCATGGCCGCGGTGAGTTCGGCCACCGACACCGGCTCGAAGCCGCGTTGCCAGAACTCGTGCATGGCCGTCAACAGCGCCTGGTCCCGGTCGAAGGATCGAGGCCGGCCACGTCGGTAGGGGCGATCATCGGTCATTGACACATTCTATAGCGCTCGCTAGCCTAACCTGCGCGATATACGTAGCGATTACTACAGAAAGGGGCGGCAGCATGGCAGTGCTCAACAGCAAGACCGCTCTGGTCACGGGCGGCAGCCGAGGCATCGGCCGGGCAATCGCCACCCGACTCGCGGCAGACGGCGCCCTCGTCGCTATCCACTACGGCACCAACAAGGCAGCCGCGAACGACACGGTCACCGCCATCGCCGAAGCCGGTGGCCGTGCGTTCGCGGTTCGCGCCGAACTGGGCGTACCCGGCGACGCAGAGACGCTGTGGTCCGCCTACAGCGCCGGCCTCACCGAATTTGGCGCCGAAACGGGCGTCGACATTCTCGTCAACAACGCCGGCATCGCGAACTCCAACGACCTGGCCGGCACCACCGAGGCCGAGTTCGACAAGATCTTCGCGGTGAACGTGAAGGCGCCGTTCTTCATCCTCCAGCAGGCCCTGAACCGGCTGCGGGACAACGGCAGGGTCATCAACATCTCCTCCGGCACCACCCGCATCGCCGCGCCCGGGATGATCACCTACTCGCTGACCAAGGGCGCCATCAACACCCTCACCTTCACCCTCGCCAAGCAACTCGGCGAACGCGGCATCACGGTCAACTCGGTGGTCCCCGGCATCGTCGACGTCGACAGCAACGCCGTCTGGCTGCGGGACAACCCCGAACAACTCGCCTTCTGGGGCTCGTTTTCCGCGTTCAACCGCATCGGCCAACCCGCCGACATCGCCGACGTAGTGGCCTTTCTCGCTTCCGATGAGGCCCGCTGGGTCACCGGCCAGCACATCGACGCTACCGGCGGCGCACGCCTGTGACACCTCCTTCTGCGGAGATTCCGATCGCGGGACCGTGGAGACTTTATGCGGTGTCGCCAGGGCCCCGAGGAAGATGGGAATCGCTCCGGGGTGGACAGCACGCCCGGACGTGCCCCGAACGCCTGATCTGCCGGCCACGATGGGACGCCGCCGCGCCGGCCGGCTACGGGGTCCAGTCGCGCCGGAGCAGGCCGTAGATCACTATGTCGGTGAAGCCGTCGCCGTCGTACTCGCGTTCCCGCTGGGTGCCTTCGTGCGTGAAGCCGCACGTCTCCGCGGTCCGCCGCATGGCCGTGTTGCTGGCCAGCGTCTCCAGCTCCAGGCGGCGTAGGTTGCGGTTGCGGAAGCCGTACCGGCAGAGCAGCCGGATCACTTCGGTTCCGTACCCCTGGCCGCGCGCCTCGGGGAGCAGCGTGATGCCGAGGTGGGCGTATCGGTTGAACGCGTTGATCCCCCACAGCACGCCGCCACCGAGGAAAGTGCCGTCGGCCGCGGTCTCGGCCAGCAGCGACACCATGGTCTGGCCGTCGGGTGGCTCGGTGACCTGTTTCTCCAGCCGGGCCCGGACTTGGCCGACGTGACGCGGCAGGAACGGCTCGTCGTCGGTGATCAGGTGCAACTCGGGGTCGCCGTGCAGGCGGAACAGGTTCGGCGCGTCGTCGGGCGTGGGCGGGCGCAGCCGGACCCGGTCAGTGGCGAACATGCCGCGACGCTAACAGCCGGTATGGAGATCCACGACGGGATTAAACCGGCACGCGGACCGCGCAGCGTGCCAGACTCCGCCGTGATGACGACGGACGTGTGTGTTGATGCCGAACGCCAAGGTCGCGTACGGCCGACCCGACCAATGCGTGGGAGGTCACCAAGGTCGAGCCGGCCGCCGTACCGGGGCACCACGACAACACGACGCGGACCGCGCCGCCAACCGGCCATCAAGGCAGGGTCACCGAAGACGTCCAGATCTGCCGCTTCCGCTCGCCCGTGCGGAAGGTCATCCCGCCGCGCCCCGGCCGTGGCACTCAAGTCGGGCGCGGACGACTCGGTCACCGTGCGCTTAGACGCCAAGGTCAAGACCGCGACCTCCTCGATCCCCGAGGACACCTGGACCACGATGGAGTAAACCGACGCCGTCTACGACGAACAGACAGTCGTTTCTCCCGCTCGATGTCACATCCGCGGCCCGGCCGGTGTCTCCATGGCGTGACGACCTACCACCCGGTCGGCACAGCCACCGAAACAGGAGGAGACATGGAGCACACGACCCGCATCCCCCCGGCCGAGATCACCGGCGTCAAGGGAGCGCTGATCAAGCGGATGATCGAGAAGAAACTGGGTAAGGTTCCGACGGCGGTGGGCGTCTACTGGCACAACCCCAAGGTGCTGTTCGCCAGCTTCGGCCTCGGCGGCAAGCTGCAGAAGTGGGACGCCTGCGACGAGAACCTGAAGTCGTTCGCCCACATGGCGGTCGCGTCTCTGGTCGGCTGCACGTGGTGCCTGGACTTCAACTACTTCGAGACCCGCAACAAGGGGCTCGACGTGGAGAAGGCGCGCGAGATCCCGCGGTGGCGGGAGGCGGACGTCTTCACTGCGCTGGAGCGGGACGTTCTGGAGTACGCCGAGGCGATGAGCCAGACACCGCCGACCGTGACCGATGAGCTGGTGGACCGGCTGCACGCCGAGCTGGGATCTCCCGCCGTGGTCGAGCTCACCTCGGTGATCGCATTCGCGAACATGAGCACGCGTGGCAACGTGGCGCTCGGCATTGAGTCCGACGGGTTCGCCGCCGCGTGCGGGTTGAAGCCGCTGGCCGAGCGACCGGGAGTAGCGTCCGCGTCATGAGCGAGGATCCCTTCGTCGCCCACCGCAGCCTGCTGTTCACCGTCGCCTACGAGATGCTCGGCTCGGTCGCCGACGCCGAGGACGTGGTGCAGGAGACCTGGCTGCGGTGGGCAGCCTTGGTCGAGGGCGAGCGCTGCGAGGTCCGGGACCCCCGGGCGTACCTCGTGCGGATCGTGACCCGGCTCTGCCTCAACCGGCTGCGCACGCTCGCGCGACAGCGCGAGGAGTACGTGGGCGAGTGGCTGCCCGAGCCCCTGCTGACCAGCCCGGACGTCGCCGAGGACATCGAGCTCGCGGAGAGCGTGTCGATCGCCATGCTGGCGGTACTCGAGACGCTGCTACCGACGGAGCGCGCGGTCTTCGTGCTCCGCGAGGTCTTCGACGTGCCGTACGACGAGATCGCCGAGGCGCTGGACAAGTCGCCGGCGGCGGTGCGCCAGATCGCGACGCGGGCCCGCAAGCACGTGGCGGCGCGCCGGCCGCGGATGTCGGTGAGCCGGACCGAGCAGGAGCAGGTGGTCGAGCGGTTCCTCGCCGCGCTGACCACCGGCGACGTGCCCGGACTGCTCGCGGTGCTGGCTCCCGACGTGCTCGTCGTGGGCGACGGCGGCGGCCTGGCCCCGACAATCCCGAAGCCGGTCCGCGGGGCCGCGAAGCTCGCCCCCGTGATGGCCCGCTTCGCCGAGGTCGCGCCCGGCGCCAGGGCTTCCATCGTCGACCTCAACGGCGGCATCGCGGCGCGCATCGACCCCGGCGGCGAGAACGACACGGCCGTGTCGTTCGTCATCGAGGACGGCCGGATCACCCAGATCTACGCGATCCGCAACCCGCACAAGCTCGAGCGGCCGGTCGAGGTGGCCGAGCTTCGACGGTGAGTACAGGCTTACGCATGCTCGCATCTGGCTCCCCTCTGTGTCAAGACACCGCTGGGAGGAGAGTTCTATCCTGGGTCTCGGCGGGTCCGGGAAGTGACTTCTCCGAAGAGCCGG
>NZ_JBITJA010000027.1:0-30097 GCF_044459545.1 Micromonospora sp. NPDC050276
CTGCAGCAAATAAGACCAACGACTAAAGATCAACCAACCGAGGTGGTCCAGTTTCAGCCGGACCACGGTGGTCAGGTTTGGAGCGGCGTTGACAAAAGTTTCGCCCCACTCGCTGACGGCCAGTCTCCACGTTCGCGATCGTGCTTCGTCCGTAGTTGACAAGAGGCGCAAACGCTTCTTGCGTGTAACTGGCGGCCTTACGGCTGCTGGCGAGCAGCTGGCCAAGAGCGATCCATGCCTTGGCAATTTCTTGCGGTGGAACGCTCGGCATCAGCAGCTCCCGATGGAGACGAACGTCCGCACGAGGCGACACGTGGTGGCGTGAGGACACTCTAGTGCGGAGCTGTGGTGCGTCGGTTACTCAGCGGCTTCTTCCAACATTCTTCCGACAACATTCCGACATCGCTCTCGCGTTGGCCGGAACTCGCGTGACCTGCGACTTTCGTATGCTCCCTGCTCGTGACCCGTGCGCTAGGGAAAAATGATCATGAGGTTGAAGCCAAGTACCAGGTCAGCGACCTGGAAGAGTTGATCACGGCGCTCGCCCAACGGCAGGTGGTGTTGACGGAGCCGTCGGTGCAGGACGACCAGGCGTACGCGCCAGCCGGCTGGTCGTACGGGATGCCGAAGATCGGTGTTCCGTTCGCGCGTCTGCGCACGCAGGAGGGCCGCCATCTGTTCACCGTGAAGAAGCCGGTCGACAACGAGATGGCGTGTCTAGAGCACGACTGCGTCATCCACGACCGTGACGCGATGCACGCTGCTCTCGCCACGATGGGTTGGGTGCCAACCGTGCGAATCGTCAAGCAGCGCCGGACCGGCGAATGGGACGGCGCGACGGTATGCGTAGACGTAGTCGACGGCCTAGGCACGTTCGTCGAAGTGGAGCGCCTGGTTAGCTCCCAGCTTTCGGGTGAGCAGGTGCAGCACGGACTCGATGCGATGATTCGTTCACTGAGCGTGCCGGTGCTGCGCGTCGTGGACACCTACGACACGTTGATTTGGAACCTGGCTAGCGCTGCCGCCAGGATGTCGGCCCCGGTCTGACGTGGTCGAACCCACGCCTGACGCCGTCCCGGCTGTGAACCTGACCGCCAGGCTGGATTTGCTGATGACACCGGTGCCCGATTAACGGGTGCGGCAGCTCAGGCTGACCGCCCCCCTTGATCGAGCGCCTCAACTAGCTTCCGTTACGCCGCCGCGCTCGATTGTCTTCATGGGAACTGCAGGAGTGGCACCTCGTAGAGGTCGGCTTGGCGGACGCGCGTCATCGGTGGTTCGGCGATCTCCACGATGATCATTTCGGTGAGGAATTGAACGGTCGCGGCGAGCAGGTGGCTGGTGTGGGCGGTGGCGCTGTGTGCTTTCAAGCCGACGGTGAGGTGGATGTGCGGCTCGACGGTCTCGGTGTCGGGGTTGTAGGCGAGGGTGCCGCCGCCGAGGGCCTCGATATTGGTCAGGTGGACTTTGGTCCACACGGGGGCATCGGGGTTGTCGAGGCGTTCGCAGGTGCCAACGATGTCCGCGGTGGCGAGGCCCGCAATAAACGTGGGGATGTAGCCCTGGCGGATGCCATAGGTGCGGCAGGTGCGGTCGAGGGCGTCGTAGAAGTCTTCCCCGTGGTCGAAGACGGCGACGATGGTACGTCCGGGGACGACTTCGCGGCTGCGCAAGAGGGCTCCTTCAGGCGGTCGGGGCGTTGGTGGCCGGCTGCTGCGGCCATGGCCACGGCTCGCCGGGGTAGGCCACGGCGCGAAACGCCGCTGCCGTCTCGTGGGCGGTGGCGCCTGCGGCAAGGGTGAGATGGAGCAGGATCCGGGCCTTGTAGGGGTCGAGGAAGCCTGCAGGAATGAGTCCCCGCTCGGTGAGATCTCGCTCGGAGCCCGGGAAGCCGTAGGTGGTGGTGAGCACAGGTCCCGCACTGATGCGGGAGGCGAGGACCACGGGGATCTGCTGGGCGAGCGCAGTGAGAGTGGAGACCCAGGTGTCTGGGACGTGCCCGACGCCGAAGCCAGCGATGACGAGGCCGTCGAGGTGGGCTGCCGTTGCGGACAGGTAAGTCGCGTCGTCGCCGACTGTGGCGGTGTAGAGGCCCACGCGCGGCTGGCGTACGGGTGTCGGTACAGCGTGGCGGGGGGCGGTGTGGCTGAGGAAGCGGGGTTCGCCTTCCACGACGTAGCCGAGTGGGCCGCCGTTGGGTGAGGTGAACGCCTGTGTGCTGACAGAGTGCGTTTTCCGGACACGGTCGGCGGCGTGGATCTCGTCGGCCATGACGACGAGAGCGCCCCGGTTTCGGGCATGAGGGCTGGCAGCGACCCTGGTGGCGGCGAGAAGGTTGGCGGGCCCGTCTGGACCGGCGAGGGTGGGGTTGCGCATGGCACCGGTGACGACGATGGGCTGCGGTCCAGTGTGCAGGAGATGCAGGTAGTAGGCGGTTTCTTCGAGGGTGTCCGTGCCCTGGGTGATGATGATGCCGGAGGTGCCTGCGGCGGCGGTCTGGTGGACGCTCCGGGCCAGGTCAGCCAGGTCGGCGAATGTCAGGGAGGCGCCGGGGCGGCTGCGGAAGTTGACGACATCGACCGCGATGCCGGTATCGGCAAGGCCGGGCACAGCGGCCACGAGATCACTGGCGGTCAGTGCGGGGACGACGCCGCCGCCCTTTGCGGTGGTCATGGCGATAGTGCCGCCCAGCCCGAAGACCGTCACCCGCGGCGATACTCGCTTTCCCGATGACAATGTTCTGGCCTCCCCGCGGCGACGATCATCGCTGTCGGAAGCCTAGTCGGTCGATGCTGCGGCGTCGGCGAGGTAGCGGCAGGCGCGGTCGATGCCGGCGGTTGACAGATGTCTGCTGCGGGGTTGCACAACGGCGGCGCACCCCTGGTCGGCGAGGTCTCGGCAACGCCGGGCGAGCGTCTCCCAGTTCAGATCCAGGTACTCGGTCAGGACACGCAGGCGTGCGGGCGGAGACGCAGCGGCGATAACCGACCGGCCGCTGGCGTGGCTAATGGCCGCGCCGTACTGGCGCACGGTGCGGTGGTCGTCGGTGACGTCGACATGCCAGATGCCTTGGGCGCCGACCCAGTTGGCGAGCACCGCGTGACGGTCGCTGTCAGTCACGAAGCCGGGTGTGCCTGCGTACTCCGGCTCGTCGGTGATGACGACCTCGATGCCGTATGACTCCATCAGTGCCACCGCTAACAGCAGGAGAATCCGCTCGCCGCGAGGGGAGGCGTCGACTGCCGCGCGAGGAATGCAGAACGCGCGGATGATGCGGTGACTTCCGGCACGCGCGGCGGTGAGGTCCAGATACCTCTGCTTATGGGCGAACAGCAGCCAAGTGCTGGCTTCCTCGCCACGCTGTTCGCGGGTCCAGTAGGCGGGGGTCGAGGTGAGGGCGTCTGCGTGTCGGTGGATGTGTCCGGCGCAGAAGACCGACCCGAGCCACATCTGGCCGACGTCGCTGAGATCCGCGGCAAGATCGTGGCTGACTGCGGATCTGCTCATCAGCTCGTAGGAGGCCAGTTCAGCGATGGCCTGCTCAATACGCGCGTCGTCGGCCAGCAGCGCCTCGTCAAGGTTCGCCACAGCCCACAACAGTGCGAGGACCAGTTCGTCAAGCTGATACGCCTGCGGGATGACGAGCCGCGCGTCAGGGGCCGCCTGGGCGAGGCGTTGGCGGGCATGACGGGCGTCCAAGCCGAACAGTTGGGCACCCTGATCGGTTTCGATCCGCCCCACCACCAGACTCCGTCGCGGTGTGCGCAAGAGCCGATCGTCGCAATAGCCGGCCGGTACCGCCGCGAGAACTCGGCCGTCCTCGGCCACAGCAGGATGAACGTAGGCCGGTATCGCCAGTCCAGGGAAGAACCTGCCGTCAGGTGCCCACAGGTCAACGACGTACGTCTGGGGGGCGAAATCGCCATTTGCTGCCTGGGGCGCGAGCAAGGAAAGCGCCGTTGGCGCCGGTGTTTCTGTGCGGGTGGCGAACGTAGCCCCGCGTGCGCGTCCACCGTCGAAATGTCCTGCGGTGTTGCGCGTTACCAATACTCGGAGCCGGTCGTACTCCGCTGCGAGCACACCGCCGGTATGCAGGATCTCGTCGCAACGAACCCAGAAGTCTCGGCCGATGCTCTGGCGACCGCGCTCCACGTTCGCGATCGTGCTGCGGACGTAGTGCGTCAGCGGCGCCAGCGTCTCTTGCGTGTAGCCGGCGGACTTGCGCGCTTCGGCGAGTCTTTTGCCGAGGTCAGCCCGGGCTTCGGCGATCTCCGGGGGTGAGACAACGGACACGATCACGCTCCGAGGAGGACGAGCGGGACAAGCTACCAAGACATGAGCATTGAGGTGACCTACCGTCACGACTCTAGCTGGATTCCGTAAAGAAACGAGCCAGGGAAATCCGAGTTTACGAGGCTCAGCCCGCCTTCCGCTCTGCTCGGCTCCCTACCCGCAACAGGCGGGAAGCAGACTCGGCGATGACCGCAGACAGTATTCGAGGCGGACACTGTTTAGAACAGTGCTGGCACGGCAGTAGTTAGCCGCTCGGCAACGGCGCGCGCGGTGACGTTGAGGCAGGCGGTGAGTGCCGCATGGTCGGTGAGCCTCGCCTGGCGGGGCTGGTGCAGGTAGGTGCTGGACACCACCGTAGGCATGAGCGCGGCGCCGGCGTGGAGATAGTCGAAGCGGTAGCCGCTGCCGCTTCTACCGATCCAGCTGTACGCCTGCACGTCCGGGTGCAGGGTCCGGTGGACGTCGGTGAGCCCGAGTGCGTCGAGGGCGTCGAGGAACTCGTACTCGAAGGATTGGAAGCCGGGGTAGCGGGGTTGGTGGTCGCGGCTGATGACGTTGTAGTCCCCGCCGACGACCAGGTGTGCGCGGTCGGCGGCGGATAGTCGGGTGGGTGCGTCGGTGACGGTGGTGAGGAAGGCTCGCTTCTTGGCGAGTTTGGCTGGTGCCCGGTCGCTGGAGGGGACGTAGAGGCCGAGGATTGTGACGTCGGGGTGGGTGTCGAGGGTGACGGCGGGGGCGCGGCCGGGCAGGCTGATTCCGGCGGTGAGGTCTGGGGCGGGCCGGGTCGGGATACGGCTGGCGATAGCGCACCCTCGGTCGCCGTCGAGTGAGGGCTGGTGGGTGACGACCATCCCGGCCGCGCGAAGACCGGCAAGCAGGTGCCGGGTGCCGGGTCCGTTGCTGGTTTCGGTCAGGATGACCAGGTGGTCGTCGCGCTGGAGCAGCCAGGTCAGCAGGTTCTGCGCGCGTGCGGGTGCGGCGGCCTGCACGTTGATCGTCAGGATGGACAGCACGGTGAGCCTCGCTGGTCAGGGGCCGTCGGCGGGTAGCAGGCCGAGGATAGTGTCCACGACCCGCTCGGGGGTGAGGCCGTGGCAGACGACGACGTGTTGGCGCCACTGCTGCCGGTGCAGGTGGGTTGCGGCCTCGCGGTAGAGGGCGAGTTCCTTCTCGGGTGTGCCGGCGAGTTCCAGCCTGGTCAGGTGTTGTCGGGCTGCCAGGCGGGTGCGGATGACCTCTGGGTGGTCTTCGAGGTAGATGACGGTGGCGGGCAGGACGTAGCGGTTGTAGGACCAGATCTCGCCGAGGTCGAGCCCGTCGATGCGTTGCAGCACTAGCGAGGAGGCGACGTACCGGTCGGTGACGACGTGCAGTCCGTCGTCGAGGCGGGGGATGATCTCTGTTTCGATGTGCGCGGCGCGGTCGGCGGCCAGGGCGAGGGCCAGGGCCTTGCCGTGCAGGAAGGATTCCTGCCTGCGCAGGAGTTGGCCCAGGGGTGTGCGGGTGGGCTCGCCGGTCAGGTGGACCCCGGTCGATCCGAGTTCGGCGAGACGGTCGGCCAGGAGGCGGGCAATCGTGGTTTTGCCGACGCCATTCGGCCCCTCGACGGCGATGAACAGACTGCTCACCCCTTCGACGAGGACAGCGGTAGCAAGCTGCGGCCGTTGGGTGCCGTGATGGGGCACTGCTCGGTGTCGACGTCGCCGATGCGGCCACCGGCGGCGACGACCGCGGCGGGGCAGCCCTTGCCGCACTGCCCGGCTATGTCGCAGGAGCCGCAGGTCGGGTTGGCGCCGAGTTGGTAGCGGGTGTGGAAGTCGTAGGCGTCGAGGCTGGGGGCGGCCTCCCCGTCGAGGATGTTGCCAGTCAGGAACTCGGTGTCGCGGTGCGTTGAAGCGGGTGTGCGGGCGGCGAAGACCAGGTAGGGGCAGACGGCGACCTGCCCGTCGACGAAGACGTAGATCAGCTTGCCGGCGTCGCAGCCACCCAGTGGCAGGTTGTCGTTGGGGAAGCGAATACGTACGAGATCGAGCTGGTCAGCGAAACGGTCGGTTACCGCCCGGATCGCGTCCATGGCAGTCGTGGTCGCGGCGAGCTTGCCGCGGCTCTTCACTCCTCGGCCGAAGGAGGAGAGCGGGTTCATCAGGACGTATTCGGCGCCGATATCGACGGCGAAAGCGCACAGGTCGGCGAACTCTTCCGGCGTGGTTAGCGCGTTGGGCGTGGACAGCAGGCCCTTGAGTAAGCCGGCGTCGGCGAACTTGCGGGTGGTCGCGACGGTGGTGGCGAACGACGACCGGTCGCCGCGGAATTTGCCGTGGCTTTCGGTCCGGAATCCGTCGAAGGACACGTTGATGTGTACGTTGCCGAGGGCGGCCAGGGCGTCGATGTCCGCGTCGCGGGTCAGCGTCGCGTTGGTGCATATGCCCACCGGTAGTCCTCGGTCGGCTACTGCCTGGCACATGGCGATCAGGTCGGGGTGCACGAACGGCTCGCCCCCGGTGAGCGTGAGGCGTTCGACGCGGGCGTCCAGCAGCCGCGGCAGCACGCGGGTGGGAAAAACTGCCAGGGACAGGTCGGACCCGGTGGCAGTCGACGAAACGAAGCAGTGGGCGCAGTGCAGGTTGCACCGTTCGGTGACCTGCACCAACGCCTTGCGCCCGTCGCCACCGACGGAGGTGCGGAAATAGCAGGACGAGGCGTGGGTGTCGACGACGAGGCGCTTCACGAGGATCTTCCTGCAGTAGGTGATGGGCGGCTGGTGTTGAGAAGCGGCGGTGCTCCGAGTAGGTCCACTGCGGCTCGGAGTTGCCGGAGGACGACTTCGGTATGGCGCCGATCGGCAGAAGCTTGGTAGTGGCCAGCGGCGGCGGTAGTGAGCAGCCACCAGGCTGCCCACACCCGGTGCCAGCCCAGCGCCCATCGGACAGCGGGAAGCCCGCCCCGGTCGACTTCGGCGTCGGGATGCCCGCCTGCGGCGACGTAGGCCTTGATAAGTCTGGCGAGGAGTCGGGGTTCGGTGGATGTGCGGGTGCCGAACCAGGTGGCCAGGTCGAGTAGGCCCGGTCCGGTGAATGCTTTGGCCCAGTCGACGAGGCGGCAGTCGGTGCGGCTGACGTGCAGCGACGTGCGGTGGAATTCGCCGTGGCACAGCCCGAATGGTGGTCGCTCGGCACCGTCGGCCCTGTGTTGTGCGGTGGCAGCGAGTCGCTGCAGCACCGCTTCGATCCCTTTCGCGTTGTGGATGAAGCGCCCTTGTCGACGGAGCTCGTCTAACGCGTCGAGTCCTTGCCCCGGCAGCCGCGCCAAACCCGCTTCGTCGAAGGTCGGGAGGTCGGGCATGCCGGCAGTGGCGTGAACCCATCGGGCCGTGGCGGCAGCCTCCGCGGACGTCGCGGTCCGGCTCGGCTCGCCAAGGTCTTCCATCAGCATGCCCAGCCCGTCGGGGCGCAGCGTGTAGCCGGTCAGCAGCGGGACGGGGGCTTGCTGGTTGTTGAGCGCGCGAAGGACGGTCGCTTCGCCGGTGAACGGTGCGGTGGCGATCTTGCAGATCAGGCTGCTGTCATCGGGGAAGAACCAGCGCTCGACCGAGGACAGCTCCCATGTCTGGATGATGTGTCGCCGCGTTGGCACCCGTCGCGATGCGGTGAGCAGGTCGCCTCGTAGCTGCGTGCAGAGCTGCTCGTCGAGCTTGTCGCTGCTCACCGTGTACTCACTCGCTGTGCAGAAGCAGTGGCGGTGGCGCGCTCGAGCGGCGTGAGGGCGGCGTCGAGGTGCGCCGACATGCTGGCTGGCAGCCGAGGATGTGCGGCGCGTTGGAAAGCCCGGAAGTATGACAGTAGCCCGCGCAGCACCGGACGCCGGTCAAAGAAGTCCGGCGCTTTACCGGTGCTCTGGGCCCGGCGTAGCAGCGAGGTCAGGGCGACGATCTTGTCGGCGGTCGAGGCGAGCAGGACGGACTGGTCGTCGACGTGGATGGGCGGGTTGGGTTCATCAAGGGCGCGGTGTTCGGCCTGAAGGGCGGCGATGATCCGGGCGACCTCGATCCCGTATGCGGCGGTGAGGGTTTGGTAGACGTCCGTTTCTGTCGGGGCGAATTCCGGTGCGTCGTGGAGGAGCGCGGCGACGATGACGTCCTGTGCTGGGGCGGGGACGTGTTGCCCGATGGTTACTGCGACGCGCAGTGCGTGGACCAGGGCTGGTCGGTCGTCGATGGTGTGCCCCGCGCACCACGTTCGAGCGTCGTGGAGGGCACGTTCGATCGCGGCGGGGCGGGGAGGCGATAAGACCGTCATACCCTGATACCTCCTGATTGCCGTACGATCGGCGGCATGTCGGGGCCCCTTCCGCAGTGGTGTGAACAGACCTGCGTGGTGTGTCCGGCTCAGCAGCTCGGGCCGGGCCAGTTCGATGTCATCGACCGGCCGGGACCCGAATTCGCCTACCGGCCTGACCTCGGGTGGCGGGCAACCGCGGACGGTGTCGCCGTTTGCGTTCATCCGTTCCGGGTGGGCCTTCCCACCGGCCGGTACGCCTCGGACGGGGAGCTGGTCCCCGATCAGGCGCCCCGACCGGCGCCGACGGCGGCGGCGCTGGAGTTGCCCGCCGACGTGGTGGACCTGGAAGGTTGGCTCGTAGCCGTCTTGCGGGAGGCACCCGCCGAAGGGATCTTCGCCGCTGTGGCCCGCGCCGAGCGGCTGGCCGCCGAACGGTTCGGAGCGAAGGAAGCGGTGACGGCCCTGCGGCGGGTGCTGTCGGTGGAGTTGGCTAACCGCTGACCCCGGCGGCGACCGGCTCGTTCCGGTCGAAGTCGAAGTCGTGGCTGCGTCCGTCCCGGCCGAGGCCGGCCGCCTGGTAGCGCTCGTTGAGCAGGCCGAGACGTCGATTCACCTCGGCTGAGTCCAGCCAGTACCGCAGTGGTTGCTCTCCCCACCCGGCGGCGGCGTAGTAGGCGTCGGTGATGCCGCCGCGGGTGTAGGTGAACTCCTCCAATTCAGTGGCATGAGGGAAGATGACGTCCAGGTCGCTCTGCAGGCGCGTCATCAGCGTGAACTGGGCCAGCACGGCGTGGATCATCTCGTCCACCGGCGCCGGCACCAGCAGTTCGGCGGCGTGCTCGTCGCCCCCGGCGAGCTCGAACACGGCAGCTTTGAGCGCCAGCACGCGCAGCGCTTCGTCCAGCAGTGGAGCGGCGTCGCGCTCCAGCGACCAACGGCTGATAGCCGGGTAGCCGGTGAACGTGGCCCAGCAGGTGGAGTACTTCATCGACGAGCTCTGCAGCCGGCCGTAGGCCGGGTGCGCCTGCATCTTGTCGAGGATCTCGGCGGCCCGACGGCCAACCTCTCCGACCTCCGGCATGGATGAACTGGTCATGGTGCATGCCCTCCCAAGCGGTCGTGGACACGGCAGACCGTCGCGCCGCATCGCGGCTGCGGTCCCTCATCGCCTGCGGCGTCGACGCGGGCGATGACTCACTCATCAAAAGTTGTCGCTGGTCGTGTCGATAAGGGCTGCCGTCCATCTCCGACAATCCGCTGACATTCATCTGCCGCGGATGTTGGTGATGCCGGGAAATGTTGGCGGAATGTCAGAACTGCTGGGCAGGGCTGGCCGACATTGATCGATCTCGTCTTAGGTCGCTCTATGCCGGCCTCGTCGCCGTCGCTGCGCTGTACTCACCAGCCAGCGAAACCACTTACCGAGGAAGGTCCGCCGTGCCTGTCGCCAGGAGGCTCATGCCTCCGCTGATCACGCCGCTGGTGGCGCATTCGGTCATCGCGCCACAGCTGCTGCCGTCGAGCGGGCAGGGCCGCGGAGGCTCCTTCGCCCAGCCGGCGTGTTTAGCAAGCGCAACTTTCCATTCCATTCCACTGTTGCCTGAAACCCGCGGAGGATGTTGTGTACGAGCAGGATTTGGCCCGCTACGGCTACCGCCAGGAGTTGAGCCGGCAACTGCGGTTTCGGGATCTGGTCGCGTACGGCCTGGTGTACATGGTGCCGATCGCGCCGATGGCGATCTTCGGCAGCGTCTACGCCGGCTCCGGCGGCATGATCGCGCTGGCGTACGTGATCGGCGTGGTGGCGTTGGTGTTCACGGCGTTCTCGTACGCGCAGATGGTGAAGGCGTTCCCGATGTCTGGCAGCGTCTACAACTACGCCGGCCGCGGCATCAGCCCACCGGTTGGGTTCCTCGCCGGCTGGGTGATCCTGCTCGACTACGTCCTCGTGCCGGGGTTGTTGTATCTGGTGGCGTCGGTGGCAATGCACGCCACCGTGCCGGCGGTGCCGGTGTGGCTGTGGCTCCTCGGGTTCGTCGCGGTCAACACGGTCGTCAACTCGGTGGGGATCCGCATGACGGCGGTGGTGACTCGGGTGATGCTCGTCGGTGAACTGATCGTCCTGGCGATCTTCCTGGCCGTCGCCGGCTGGGCCCTCGCGACCGGGAAGGGCCGGTTCAGCTGGGCGGCGTTCTACAACGCCGACACGTTCACCTGGTCGGTGGTGGCGGGGGCGGTGTCGATCGCGGTGCTGTCGTTCCTGGGCTTCGACGGAATCAGCATGTTGGCCGAGGAGTCCAAGGGTGGCTCCCGGCAGATCGGCCGGGCGATGGCCGCTGTCCTGGTCCTGGCCGGGGTGCTGTTCGTCGCCCAGACGTGGCTGGCCGCGATGCTCGCCCCCGACCCCGCCGGTCTTCTTGCGGAGGGGGATCCGAACGGCACTGCCTTCTACGACGCCGCGCAGGTGGCGGGCGGCGGCTGGTTGGCGACCCTGTGCGCGGTCACGACGGCAATCGCGTGGGGTTTGCCGAACTCGATGGTCGCGCAAGTCGCCACCTCGCGACTGCTGTACGCGATGGCCCGGGACCGGCAACTGCCGGCGTTCCTGGCGAAGGTGTCGATCCGCCGCAACGTGCCGATCAACGCGACTCTGCTCACCGGGTTCGTGTCCCTCGCCCTGGGCCTGTACTTAGCGACCCGGGCGGACGGGATCACCCTGCTGTCGTCGCTGATCAATTTCGGGGCGATGGTGGCATTCCTGGTCCTGCACGTCTCGGTGGTCGTGCATCACCTCATTCGGCGGCGGAGCGGGAACTGGTGGGCGCACCTGGTGATGCCTGTTGTCGGGTTCGCGATCCTCGCCTATGTCGTGGTCAACGCGAACATCGCCGCGCAGCGCCTCGGCCTGGCGTGGCTCGCCCTCGGGGTCGTCGTTCTCGCCGGCCTGTACGCGTCCGGGCGTCGGCCCGCCCTGTCAGGTCTGGCCCCCGCGCAGGCGCCGGCGCGTGACGTGGAGCGGGTGTGACGGCCGTGGACACGATCATCTACCGGCCGGTTCGCGACGAGTTCGCCTACACCTTCGGGGGCCGAATGCCAGTGGCCCACGTCCGCTCCGGCGACATCCTGCAGGTGCATACCGAGGACTGCTTCGGCGGCCTCGTCCGCGGGCCGGCAGACCTGCCGTCGCAGGTGTGCCGGATGCCGTACCTGAACCCGGCGTCCGGGCCGTTCTTCGTCGAGGACGCCGAACCGGGGGACACCCTTGCCGTCCATGTCGTGTCGATCGTGCCGGCGAGGAACTGGGGTGTGTCGTCCACGTTTCCGCACTTCGGAGCGCTGACGTCGACCTCCCATACCGCATCCTTGCAGCCTCCTCTTGAAGAGAGGGTGTGGCGGTACGACATTGACCAGCAGGCCGTCGTGGTGCGGTTCCACGCAACCAAGAGCGGTCACAGCGTGGACCTGCCGCTGGAGCCGATGATCGGCACGATCGGTGTGGCTCCCGCCGGCATGGAAGTCCGCTCGACGATCGTCCCGGACAGGCACGGCGGCAACCTCGACACTCCCGAGCTGCGGGCGGGCACCACGGTGTATTTCGGGGTGAACATGCACGGGGCAATGTTGGCCCTGGGTGATGGGCATGCCCGTCAAGGTGAGGGCGAGGCGTGCGGCGTCGGCGTCGAGGTCGCCACCGTCACCACGCTGACAGTCGAGGTGATCAAGGGGGTGTCGACGGCGTGGCCGCGGCTGGAGACCGACCGGGAGATCATGTCGATCGGTTGCGCCCGGCCGTTGGAGGACGCGTACCGCGTCGCTCACCGCGACCTCGTCGCCTGGACGAGTCAGCTCACCGGGCTGGACGACCTCGATGCCTACCAGTTGATGTCGCAGGCAGGCCGGGCGCCGATCGGGAACGTCTGCGACCCGAACTACACGGTCCTCGCCGCGGTGGACAAGGGTTTGCTTCCGCAGCCGCAGCCCGTTCACGACGGCGTGCACGCCCGGCTGCGGCAACGGGCCGCCGGGCTGCGGTAGAGCAGGGGTGAGCTGATGACCGCCCTGCCTCCCCGGCTGCCGTTGCGCGACGAGTTGTTCCTGCTCGGGCACGACGACGACACCGGCCAGCTGCATGTCCACCGTCAGGCCCTTGCCCTCGGCCTCGCCGGCGCGGTCCTGATCGACCTGTTCCTCGCCGGTCGCGTCGCGTTCGACCCCGCCGATGGTGACGACCAGCCGGGCGCAGAGCGGCGGTTGTGGCTGTGCCTGCACGAGCCGGTCGGCGACCTGATTGCCGACAGCGCGCTCTCGTCGATCCGACACGCGCGCCCGGCCCCGTCCCTGCGCGGCTGGGTGCGAGGGTTCGCCGACGCTCTGTACGAGCGCACCCGCGCGGGCCTGGTCGCCGGCGGGATACTGCGCCACCAGCAGCGCCGCCGCTTCGGTGGGCTTGCCCGCACGGACCGCTACCTGCTCGTGGACGTCAAGTGGCCGGTCGTCGCTCGCGCCCGGCTGCACTACATCGCCACCGGCCGCAACCAGCCTGACAACCACACCGCCGCGCTCGCCGGGCTGGTCACGACCCTCGGGCTGCTCAACCATCTCTACCTCGCCGATGACACCGCCGTGCTCGCCGCACAGCTACGCACCATCGCCGACCAGCACTACCAGCCGGTACGCGACATCACCGCGGCGGTCGATGCCGCCGTGGGGGATCTCGCCACCGCCGCATACCGCTGACCCCCGGACCCCCGGACCCCCGGACCCCCGGACCCCACCGGCAGTAATCCATCTGCCCGCCGTGCTTGGAGAAACCAATGGACGTCATTCCGCGCATCCGTACCGCCCGCTGGGCGGACAAAGAACCCGTCGCCGCACTTATCGCCGACGCCGTGACCCCCAGCCCGCTCGCCCAGTGGCTGGTGCCCGACCCGGCCGCGCGCCGCCGCGTCCTGGCCGACGTCGCGGCGATCTGGGTAGAGCACGCCATGTTCCACGGCGACATCCAGATCATCGACGACCTGAGCGCTACCGCAGTCACCTTTCACCGTTACCGGCCCATCCCGCCGCCAGCGAACTACCAGAGCCGCCTCGACACCGCCGCCGGCACCCACGCCCAGCGCTTCGACATCCTCGACCAACTTCTCACCCAGCAGCGGCCCACCGACCCACACCACCACCTGGCGATCCTCGCCGTGCGCCCCGACGCCCAACGGCGTGGCCTCGGCGCGGCGATGCTCACCCACCACGAAGCCCGCCTCGACCGCATCAACCTGCCCGCCTGGACCGAGACCCTTCCCACCACTCAGGACCTGTACCTCCGGCACAGATACCTTCCCCGACCGACGCTCACCCTCCCCGACGGGCCCACGGTGACCGTGATGGACCGCCCCTCACGTCCGGCCCGCGAGCCGTGGCCGCTCAACGCCAGCGACTCCACCGCAGCTGCGGCCCCGACGCTCGCTGAGTCCGACACCAAACGCTAGGCCGGATGCTCAGCTGACAGCACCATCGTCGCCTCGCAGCCGTGCGCCTGCGCCGGGCGCATAAGCCGGTCGCCCGCCCGTGAAGGGGATGGTTCTCGACGAGGCCACGGTGAAACTGATCTCAGAGTTGTGGCGCAAGCAGCGCCGCCGATTCGGTGAGGTTGATCCGATGGGCCAGATCTTCGTCCACGCGAACGGGCGGCCGGTGAGCCCGGACTGGCTGACCCGGCTGTTCGCGAAGCTGGTCAAGTGGTTAGGGCTGACTGCGGCGGGGACGTCGGAACGGTCCGATGATCCGCTCGGCCGGCACGAGCCGATGTGTTGCCTCTGCGATCTTGTAATCACGCTAAGCGACTACGCACGGGATTGCCGACCCGCAACGGCGATACTCCGGCGTCCCCGACTCCGGCTTACGCCATGCCAGGCGCGGCACGTCGGCTGACCTCGCGGTGTTAGCCCTCGGCCGGACCGCAGGAGGGAACGGGGTGCTGACCTCCCTGCGCACCAGCACGTCGTCGGGAACGGCACAAACCGTCGTCACTCACCGAAGTCGATGTTGACACGGACCGTCGTGCATGTTTCGCTCTAGATCAAGCCAGTGAATGCAAATCGGCGTTCAGGAATACGGGGAGATTCATGAAGCGTGTCAGCACCTAGTCGCGCCTTTAGGACGGACAGCAGCCATTCCGAGCCTGGTTAATACCATGCCAGGGGTGGGGCTCCGCCTGCGGCTACGACGAGGCGGATGCCTGGCTTTTCTGTAGCTGAACTTATTTGCCCGCCCGCAGGGTAGGGCGCATCCAATGCCTCGCAAACTCGCTTTCGGGCAGCGATATCCATCGTGCCTAGTGCGGGTAGAACTGCTGCGGCCAAGGTAGGAATGCCGCGAGTTCACGATGCGTCGCGACAATCGCAATCGACTCTCTGTCCCATTGTCCCAGCATGGAGGTTCACCTCACCGTGAGTACTGACTCGGTCACCACCGCAGCCGCACCCTCCGACCTGACCATGGACGCCCTCACCCGGGTACTGTTCGGGCACGCAGCATTTCAGTATCTGAATGCCGCCTGCGAGCTGGGGTTGTTGGACGTCCTGCTCGACGACCCCAAGCTGACGAAGCCGGAGATCGGCCAACGCCTCGGCCTTGACGAGCGGGCCAACGACATTCTTCTGCTCGGCTGTACGGCACTCGGCCTCACCAAAAAGACGGACGGCCGATACGAGGTCGCACGGGTCTTGGCCGACATGAAGGATAATGGCGATCTGCAGCGCTTGAAGGACACTGTCGCCTTCGAACAGTACATCGTCTACGAGGGGCAACTCGACTTCACGGAGTCGCTGCGGCACAACCGGAACGTGGGCCTGCGCCGAGTCCGTGGCGCCGGCGCAAACCTCTACCACCGCTTGTCGGAGAACCCCGAACTCGAGCGGGTTTTCTACACCTACATGCGGTCCTGGTCGGAGCTCGCGAACAGGGAGCTGACCAGGGAACTCGACCTGAGTGAGGCGAAGCACCTGCTCGATTGCGGTGGCGGAGACGCCGTCAACGCCATCGCCCTCGCGAAAGCGAACCCACATCTCCAGGTCACGGTCATGGAGATTCCGGCGACGACGCGAATCACCAAGCGACGGATCGCCGACGAGGGACTCAGTGACCAGATCGACGTGGTCGAGGGCGATATGTTCAACGATCCGTTCCCTAGTCAGTGCGATGTGATTCTCTTCGCCCACCAGATGGTCATCTGGACGCTTGAGGAGAACACGCATCTGATGCGTCGGGCCTATCAGGCGTTGCCTGACGGTGGCCAGCTGGTCATCACCAACTCGATGTCGAATGACGAAGGCGATGGACCGGCGGTGGCCGCTCTCGACAGCGTCTACTTCGCGTCCCTGCCCTCGGAAGGCGGCATGATCTATTCGTGGGAACAGCATGAGAACTGTATGCGCGAGGCCGGCTTTAAGAACATCAGTCGCACGCAGTTCAGTGGCTGGACGCCGCACGGGATGATCACGGGCCAGCGATCATAGTTATCGGTTGACCTGCCGAGCGGCACCCGGGTCCGGGACCACAGAAGCTTCCACCGTGCCTTCGGGAAGGAGGGCGTCTATGAAATCCGCGCCGCACGAAGATCAGCACCGATCGACGGAACCAGCAGTAGGCGGTCGCGTCTATGACAGGAAAAGGCACGGCCTCCACAACCTCCAACGAGCGGAAGTGATCGCGGACCCGCACCGCTATATCCGGCAGATCCAGGAACTGGGCCCGGTGTTCTACGACGAAACCAGTCGGGTCTGGGTCTGCACCGGCTATGAGGAGTCGGTGAAGGTGCTGACCCGTCACGCCATCTTCTCGTCCGCCAGGCTGATCAACTCAGAGGAGTTGCAGAGCAGAGGGCTGGGGGAAGCCGCTGACGTCGTAGGGATGCTGCAGAAGCAACTCATCTTCAAGGACCCACCTGCTCATACCGCCGTCCGTGAAGCTCTCCGGGAGCATTTCTCCGGCTCCCGTGTTCGGGCCTGGAGCCACGCCATGCAGGACATCGTCCGTCGGGCACTGGCAGGTCTACCAGCACACGGAACCGCGGACATAATCGCCGACTTCGCCGCCAACCTCTCCTCGCCGCTGATCGCCGCCCTGTTGGGAATGGAGGGGCGGGAGAGCGAGATATCCCGGTGGGCGGACGCCTACGAAGCCCTCCTCGGCAGCGTCTCCGCCCTGCCCGACATACGCGATAAGACAGTCATACCGGTGCTTACCGACGCACTAGCAGCCCTGCAGGCGGCCGGCCGTGGCCGGATGGACGGTGAGCAGGAGGACCTTCTCAGTGCGCTGGTCCGAGCAGGGCGTCCGCACGAACTCGACAAGTCTGGTGTCGACGAGCACCTGTACGAAGTCGCGGCGAACTGTGTTGTCCTTGCCGGTGGTGGCTACCAGACGTTGACCCATCTGGTATCGACTGGGTTGCGCCTGTTCGACCGACATCCCGAACAACAACGGCTTCTTCGCGAAGACCCCGATCTCATCGACTCAGCCGTGAACGAAATATTGAGGTTGGACGGCTCGAGCCAGTACCTCGCACGTCGGGTCACGCAGACAACACTTCTCGGCGGTCACGAGATCGCGGCCGGCCAAAGTGTCCTCGTGCACCTCGGCGCAGCGAACGTGGATCCACGGAAATTTACGGATCCACTGTCCTTCGACATCCGACGTAGGGAGGCCCGGCACTTGGGCTTCGGCCTCGGTCGCCACTACTGCATCGGTGCACCGTACGCCGAGCGTCTCGCCGGCATAGCGATTCTCCAGTTCCTTGACAAATATTCAGATTACAGCTTTGACGGAGATTCCGACGCCTTGCGTTGGGGTCCCCACGCCAACACCCGCTGTCTGGCTTCGGCGCCGGTCCGGCTCGGCCGGCAAGGGGACCGGCCCGCGGATTCTGCTTCTCCTTCTCGCCCCGCGTATACACACGGTCATGCGGATCGGCAGCGAAGCGGAACCCCTGAGGTCGCAGCCACCCTGCGTTGGAGCGGCACCGTCCGGGGTCAAGCCGACCATGATCCCTGGCACGTGAAATTCTCCGAACAGGCGAAGCTGCAGCCGGACAGAATCGCGGTAGAAGCTGAGACCGAAGCTCTAACGTATCGCGAGTTGGACCGCCGAAGCAACACACTCGCATATCAGTTGCGCAGCTTCGGCGTGCAGCCGGAAACAGTCGTCGCCATCGTGATGGAACGGAGGACCGACTTCGTCTGTGCCGTGCTCGCCGTCGCGAAGGCGGGTGGCTCCTTCGTCCTGGCCGACGTCACCTGCCCCCGGGACCGACTCGCCGGAATGCTGGAGGAGTCGAAGTCGTCCCTGGTGTTAACCGACGCCGCGTCGTTCGCAACGTCCCAAGCCTTCTCGCTACGCACACCTACGGTGGTCGTCTCGACCTCACCGGACCACGAGTCAGCGCCGGTCACCGGAGTCAACGTAGGAAACACCGCCTATGTTGTCTTCACGAGCGGATCGACCGGCCGGCCGAAGGCGATCGCCATTAGCCACGAGGGTGTGTCGAACCTTCACGAGGGACTGAACGACATCTTTCGTCTTAGCCCCACCGACCGGGTGCTGCAGTTCCTGTCGCCGAACTTCGACGGCTGCATTTCGGACATCGTCTTGGCCCTCCTGTCAGGAGCGACCCTCGTTTTCGCGGACAACGCGAAGCTGCAAGTGGGCCCCCCGCTGGCTATGACGTTGAAGGACCGACGGATCACCTCCGTCATCATGACGCCGTCGGTGTGGTCGAGTCTGCCGTACACCGACCTTCCCGACCTCAGGATCGGGGCTGCGGCTGGCGAACGACTAGCTTCACCCATCGTTCGAAAATGGCGTGGCCGGCATCGACGTTTCCTGAACATCTACGGTCCGGCGGAAGCGGCGGCGCTGACCGCGTGGCACGAGTGCGGCGACAGCGACGATAGGCCGCCGATTGGTCGGCCGGCGACGAACAAAAGGGTGTACGTGCTCGACGGCGATCGTCCCGTGCCCGTCGGGGAAGAGGGAGAGCTGTGTATCGGTGGCATCGGTCTAGGTCGCTATATTAACCGCCCTGAACTGATGGAGGAGCGGTTCGCGACGGACGCTTTCGTGGACAGGCCCGGCCAGCTCATCTATCGCACGGGTGATCGTTGCCGATGGAGACCGGACGGGACCTTAGATTTCATCGGACGAGCCGATCGGCAGGTAAAGATCAGAGGCCACCGAATCGAACTGAACGAGGTGGAGAACGTCATCGCCGAGTTCCCGCAGGTCTCCGCCTGCACCGTCTACGAGGCAGAGGGGCAGTTGAGAGCCAGCGTCGTGGTCGCCGAAGGCACGCTCGACGAAGAAGCTCTGCGGCGATTCCTCTCGCCACGCCTGTACCCTCCGATGATACCGACCGAGATCCAGCAGGTCGAAGACAGCGGGCGCACCATCAACGGCAAGGCCGACTGGCAAATCCCTCAGGTCAGCGGACGCGACAATCGCTTTACCGGCAGCGACCCGGGCACCCCGACATTGCAGGCAGCCGAGCATCCCGACTACGCGGACACGGCGTGGAACCAGGCCCGCGTGACCTGGGCCGTGGCCCAGTTGTTCGCCCAGTGCTTGCGGCTGCCGCTCCACCGGGTCAAAGATCAATCCGACTTCTACTCACTCGGCGGGGACTCACTATCCACCGCCGAGCTATTCATCCTGATCAACGAGAGGTTCGGCGTCTCAATTAGATTTGAGTCTCTGCTAGACCGCTGTACGCCAGAGGGCCTGGCTGAGGAGATCTTGCAACAGGCACCGTCGCAGCACCTTGCCCCTCCTCGATCGACGCGGGTTGTCGCGTGAGCACCGAGCGAGGGCCGGCCGCGTCTCAGCTTCAGGTCGAGGTCGGCGGCCCGGAGGATGCCACCGAGGGCAGCGTGCTGTATGTGCATGGCACGCTCGACTCGTCGGGAAGCTTTATCCGGGGCTCACGCAAATACCTAGCTCAGTGGCGCTCACTCGCGTACGACCGTCGCGGATGGGGCCATTCGCGACGATCCGGGGACCCCACGTGCGGGCTGGGCAGGCACGTCGCGGACCTGCAGGACATCCTGGCGAGGTACCAGCCGGACATTGTCGTCGGTCACAGCTACGGCGGCTTGGTCGCGCTCAATGCTCTCGGGCAGTCGCCAGCACTGGCCGGTGCGCTCGTGGTGTACGAGCCGCCGATCCGCTGGCTCCCGTGGTGGCCCGACTTGGCGCCATGGGAGGCGCTCGTCCGGGAAGCGGACGCCGAGGACCCGACTGAAGCCGTCAGGAGACTGCGCAGCGCAGTGCTGGGGCGAGAGGTGACAAGGGACTCCGGCCGATCGGACGCCGACGTCGAAGACGGCCTGGCACTACTGGCAGAGATGTCCGACGCCGAGCTCAACACCGTGGGATTCGAGCCGCTCACGTTCGGTGTCCCGACTGTCGCGGCGGCCGGCGTGAACTCGCTGGAGCACGATCGCCGCACTACTCGCGGCCTTGCCGAGCTTGTCCGGCATGGCGTGTATATCGAGCTCCCACGTGCGACACACATCGCTCACATCACGGATCCAGAGCCGTTCTTCGGCCTCGTACGACGCGCAGAGGACCTGCGGCGCCAGGCGGATTCCGTGGGATCCGATCACCACCTGACGTTATCGAACCAAACGTGACACGTGTACATAGGGAGCCTGCAGTGACCTTCGATCTTGCCGCACGGTACCTGCCCGGGATGTCGATCAGTGACTTCGAGCGGAGCTTCCGGGCCCGCTTTCCGCACATGGCATCGACGCTATGGCTGCATCGTCCGGGACGAGACGAAGTGCTGGGGCCGATGTTCGCGGAGCCAAACGAGTTCGAGTCCAACAGCACCGGCCGGGGAGACTCGTACCGGCAGGCCCACCAGCAGAGCATGGTAAAGGCGGTCGGAGTCGCGCAGCTTCTGGAGCTGGCGTCCGGGGAGCCGAGCGCCGGCGGGCTGCTGCCGGACTACCTTCTTCTGGACGTCCTCGGTGGTGACGGAACCGTCGCCAGGGCGGCGAAGCAGCTGCCGAACTGGTCTAGCCCTCGCCAATGGATCCTGACCGGCGATCTTTCAGGGCAGATGATCCGTCAGGCTCTGGCGTACGAGCTACCGGCGGTTCGACTGGCTGCGCAGTTCCTCCTATGCCGCGACGAGACGTTCGGGGGTGTGCTCTTCGCCTACGGCTCCCACCACATACCTGTCCATCAGCGAACTGCCTCGTACGCGGACGCCTTCCGCGTACTCCGGCCAGGCGGGCGCCTGGTCGTCCATGACTTCGAGGTCGGCTCACCAACGGCGAACTGGTTCGAGACCGTGGTCGACACCTATTCGCCGAACGGGCACAAGTACACGCACTTCAGCCGCGCCGAACTCGAGGTGGGGATGGCGGCGGCCGGTTTTGCGGACATCGCGGTCAAGCTGATTTACGACCCGATCGTCGTGCATGCACGCGACGCTTACGGCGCGCGACTGGGCATATTGAACTACCTCCTGAACTCCTACGGTCTAACCTGCGACGAGCAGGAAGCCGGCTCCGCCCTGGACTGGATCGAGGACCAGGTTGCCAAGTGCCTGCAGTACGGGTCGTACGGTCTGGAGCAGTTCGGCTCGGTCGTGTCTCCGGCCGTGCGTGACAGCGGAACCTTGTCCGTGTTCGAGACAGCGGACGGCTGGGCAGGCGAGTTGCCCCGCACCGCCCTTGTCGGAGTCGGACGTAAGGGTTGACTTCGAGCGACCTCGCAGCCCTTCGGTCCTTGCGATGCCGGCTGCGTAAGGAACGACAGAACTTTTCAGATCGTCGAACTGGGAGGCCGTGATGACTGAGCCAGAGATTTCGAGTCCCATCACGAAGGACGGCAAGCAGTTGGTATTTAGCCCATCGCGATATGAGCCGCAGATGGGTTACTCGCGGGGTATTCGCGTCGGCAATCAGATCTTTGTCGCCGGCACCACCGCTATCGATGCGAATGGAAGAGCTTGCGCCGAGGATGTGGGTGCGCAAACCGACTACGTCATCAGGAAGGTCCAGGCCACGCTCCGTCAGTTGGGGGGAGAACTGCACCACGTCGTCAGTACTGTGACGCACCTGCCGGACCTCAGCTACTTCGACGACTACGCGCGAATGTTCCAGAAATACTTCGGGGACATCACCCCCGTCAACACCACGGTCCAGGCGCCGCTCCTGCGGCCGGAACTCCTCGTCGAGATCACTGCGACCGCAGTTCTCGTCCAGTCGACCGACAGTATGAGCTTCAGTGTCAGCTAGCGTCGCGCTGTCGGGAACGATATCTATTGCGAGTCCCCGGGCAGCGTCTACGAGGCGGCCCGGTTGGTGATCCGAAAATGCAAGAATGTCCGGTTGGTGTGCCGGAACTGGCGCCCGATCTCGAGCTTGCGAATGAGAGGTAACAAGGTGTGTGGGATCGCCGTCGTGGTCGATCGCGAGTTGGTGCCGCAGGGCGACGAACGTGCCACGGCTCGGAACAACGAGCTGATCCGTATGCTGGAGAGAATCCGGCATCGTGGGGATTTTGATCATTTTGGAGAGCGGGGCTCGGGAGCTCGCTTCTCGATGGGAACGAACCGGTTGGCCATCGTCGATCGCCAACATGCGTCCCAGCCGTTGTCCGACGAGGCGGGACAGGTCTGGTTGGTGTTCAGCGGAGAGTTGTACGGCTTCCGAAGTATCCGACAGGAACTGGAGGAGCTCGGGCATGCCTTTCGCACGGACTCCGACACCGAGGTGGTACTGCGTTCCTACCTCGAGTGGGGAATCCCGTTCCTGCAGAAACTGAACGGCATGTTCGCGTTCGTCATTTGCGACAGCAGAGACGGATCGTTCCTCGCGGTGCGGGACCATGTCGGCATCAAACCGCTGTACTACCAGCTCCAGGACGGGGTCTATCGGTTCGCCTCCGAGCAGAAATGTCTGCTCGATTATTTCGCGCCCATTCGTCCGGTGCCGCCCGGAACCTACGTCCACAACGGCAGGGAAGTCCGGTACTTTGAGCTGGACGACCAGCAGGTACCGATCGCAAGCTCTGCGGCTTCCCGCAAGTATCGGGAGCTCTTCGAGGACGCGGTGCGTAAGCAGGTCGACACCGACCTCCCGCTTGCCGTGCCGTTTAGCGGCGGCATCGACAGCGCCTCGGTCCTGCAAGCGGCACGGAGGTATCACCACGACGTCACCGCCTTCACGGTCGGCTTCGAGGGGGCCGCGGACGTGGAGGTGGCGAGACGTTACTGCGAAGACTTCGGGGTCAAGCAGCACGTTGTCTATCTGAACCGCTCGGATCTCATCGACATCATCCCCCGGATAGTTTACGGGGCCGAGTTGTTCGAGGTCGTGGACATCATCGACGCCTGCACGCAGTATCTCGTCTATCAGGCCGTCAGGAAACACGGCATCAAGGTCGCCATCTGCGGTGACGGAGCCGACGAGGTGTTGGCCGGGTACGACCTATTCAAGACGCATGCGGATCCGGTCGGTCTGATGAAGTACCGGGTTGGCAACCTCCACCGAACCGATCTGCAACGGGTGGACCGATCAAGCATGATGAACTCCGTCGAGACACGTGTGCCGTTCCTGGACCGTCACCTTCTCAAGTTCGCGTATTCTCTGCCGATGGATCTGAAGATCCGTAACGGCGTCGAGAAATGGGTTCTTCGAGAGGCCATGCGCGACCGGCTGCCCGCCTACATCGTCGATCGACCCAAGATTCGCATGCCGGACGGCAGTGGCATCAAGAACGTCGTCATCGACCATGCACGGCAGCATGCCGACGTGGACGACCGGGTCGCCCGCGGCCTCGGCATCACCAGCACGGAAGGGGCCTATTTTCTCGACATCTTCTTGAAGGCAGGCTTCCCACCGCCGGCCGAACGGTTCAAGCGACCTGTGGACGACTATGCACCGAACGGCTACTTCGAATTTATTTCCTAGTACGCGGTCGCGTCAGTGGTCACGAACCCGGCAGCTATGACGCGTTGAAGTTGTGCGTAGTGTCTTCACGGGAGGAGTTTTCAAATGTCAGAGCTGGACCCTGCCATCGCGGTCATAGATCCGGTTGCAGCGGCTGGGCCCTATGGCCGGGAAGGCGCCGCCCTCGGCTTCAGAGTGATCTGCGTCCTGACCCAGGAATACCGCACCCCCTACATCACGCAGACGTTCGATCCAGCGGACTTCAGCGAGGTCTACCAACACTCCACCACCGACGAGACGGTGGCATTCCTGAAGAGCCGCAGCGTCGTCGCGGTCGTCCCGGGAGCTCCGCCGTCTCTCAAGATCGTAGACGTGTTGGCTGAGTCGCTCGGGCTCATCGGCAATCCGACCACGAGTCTGGAGGCCCGAAGGAACAAGCGTGTGATGAAGGAGCACTGGACACGGCACGGGGTCCCGTGTGCCGCGTTCCACGAGTCAGAGGATCTAGAGTCCATCATCTCCTGGGCTGACGGGCACGGCTACCCGGTGGTTCTCAAGCCGAATGCCTCGGTCGGGGGCGTCCATGTCTTCGTGTGCGCGAACCGGCAGGAGATCGTCGACGCCTTCAACGTGATCGTGAGTCAGGCCGACCCTTACCACCAGCGGTTTTCGACGGTGCTGGCCGAAGAGTATCTGGATGGCGACGAGTATTTCATGGACCTGGCGCACACCGGTGGCGGCGAGGCCGTGCCGATAGCCTTCGCCAAGTACGAAAAGATCCAGCGGGACGGAAACGCGAGCATCTATCGAAACATGTTCTCGCTGCCGTTGGACGATCCGATCGCCCTGGCGGCCCTGCCGTACGTGAGGTCGGTCAACGACGCGCTCGGCGTGCGTTACGGGATCAACGACACCGAGTTCAAGATGACGTCACGCGGCCCGCGGGTCGTCGAGGTCAACAACCGTCTTCCGGGTGCCAGCGTTCCCTTGATGATCCAACGGTGCTCGGGCCTCAACGTCTTCCAGGAGAACATCAGGATCTTCGTCGATGGGCGCCGTATGTCTGGGGACCACCACTTCGAGCGCCACTACAACATCTGTTGCCTAATCAACGACGAGCCTGGTGTGGTGCAGGGCTATGCCGGGCTCGAAGGGGTCAGGGAGCTTCCCTCGTACGACGGCGAGAGAATGATCGCTCCGCACGGCGTCCACTGGCCGGTCACCCGAGACCTGGACGGCTGCTGGGGGCTAATCCGCCTCGTACACGAGGACCGGGAGCAGTTGTTCCGTGACTCGGAGGCGGTGCACGGCATGATGCGACTCCTGGTGGCCTAGCCGCCGCGCGCCGGCTCACCGCTAGTGGCGTAGAGAAGGCACCATCCGCGCCGCACGCACTCAGCACCTCGCCTGCCGCGCCCGACGTGACAAGGGCCGTCGCCAGGTCCTGAAACAACCTCGCGGAGCCTTTCTGGTGACCGGATCTTCGCGGTGGGTGGGGTAAGGTATCCGGGCGTGAAACCCCGGCCGGCGGGCGTTCGAGAGGGTGCCGGGCGGGACTCGGCCGCAGCCCGGACGATCGCTCCCGTCGGAGGAATCCGACGGTCGGCCGGTCTGGTGCTGTCGTCCGAGCCGGTCGTCGGTCCTGCGCACCGTGCGGCGAGGAAGGCGTCGATTCCCATCATTCCGGAACAGAGCATCGACGCCTTTCCGCGCCCGCGTCACCGGGATGACACTGCAGTCACTTGTACGTGGTCGGGATGGCCCGGGAGGTACGGACCGTGTTGGATGTGAAGCCCTACCGGGAGGCACTCGCGCTGCCGGGTCTGTGGCCCCTGCTGCTGGTCGCCATTCTGGCTCGCGTGCCGGTGGCGGCCACGGCGGTGGTGATGACGCTGCACGTACTCGATCTGGGCCGCGGCTATTTCGCCGCCGGACTCGTCGGGGCTGCGATGACGGTTGGTTCGGCGCTCGGCGCGCCACTGCTCGGCCGGCTGGTCGACCGGCGTGGCCTGCGGCCGATGCTGCTGCTGACCACAGCGGTCTCGGCGCTGTTCTGGGGTACGGCGCCGGTCCTGCCGTACCCGGTGCTGCTCGGCGCCGCGTTCGTCGGCGGGTTGCTCACCCTGCCGGTCTTCTCGGTGGTCCGGCAGTCGATCGCCGCGCTGGTCCCGCCGGCCCAGCGCCGTCAGGCGTACGCGCTGGACTCGATGTCGGTCGAGCTGAGCTTCATGGTCGGGCCGGCGGGGGCGGTGGCCCTGGCCATCAGTCTCTCGCCCACCCTCACCATGTACGCCGTCGGTGGAGGGATCGTGCTGGCCGGACTCACCCTGCTGGTGCTGAACCCGCCGACCCGGGCGCGTGACGAGGAGACGACGCCGGCGCAGGCACTGCCACGCCGGCAGTGGTTGACCCCGCGGCTGATCGGGCTGCTCGCCGGTGGCGCGGCGGGCACGCTGGTGATCGCCGGCATCGATGTGTCGGTGGTGGCGGTGTTGCGTGACGCTGGCCAAGTCGAATGGACCGGTGTGGTGCTGGCACTCTGGGCGGCGTGCTCGTTGATCGGTGGCTTCATCTACGGTGCGCTCTCCCGTCCGGTGCCGTCGCTGGTTCTCGCCCTGATCCTCGGTCTGGTCACCATTCCCGTCGGCCTGGGCAGCGGCCAGTGGTGGCTGCTGGCCCTGATGCTGCTGCCGGCCGGAGCGTTCACCGCGCCGACCGTGGCGGCCACCGCCGACGCGGTGAGCCGGCTGGTGCCGGCGAGCGTGCGGGGTGAGGCGATGGGCCTACACGGCTCGGCGATGGTGGTGGGTGTGGCGATCGGTGCCCCGCTTGCCGGTGCGGCGATCGATGCCTCGGCACCCGCCTGGGGCTTCGTCGCTACGGGCCTGCTCGGCGCGCTGATCACCCTGGCGGTGCTGCCGACCGGGTTGCGTCAGCGAAGGTCCGCCACCCCCACTGCCGTTTCCCCGCCCGAATCGATCGAGTCCCCCGCCGTCCGGTCGTCCATCTAGACCCCAAACGCGCCGCCGGCCGGCCGGTTGACGCCGGCGGGACATGGACCGTGGCACGGTTTGTCGATCATCTCCTCGGGGTAGGGAGGCTAGGATTCGATGTTTGTGCGTGGACTGCTTGACAGTGATCTCCTCTCCGGTACGCACGAGGTCACGATGAGACTGCAGCCGAAGCGGGCCGCACGGCCGGCGGAAGCCGGGCAGCTTCATCAGATGGGTACCGGCACCAAACTCGCCTGAGACCGACATGCCGATCAATCTCGTTCCCTGACGCGCAAACGCGTCACCAATTAGGCTCGATCATGAGAGCCTCACCCGCCGGATTACCTGCTGGCGATGACCGAAGCGGTACCGCGTAGGTGTCAGAGAGATAGAGCTGGGTGCCGGCGAGAAGGTCTCGCTGGCCGTCGCTGACGCTGCTCTTTCGTTGTCCTGGCTGGACGATGGCGGGCACCCGGCGGTGCGCCCCGACCGGCGGAAAGCGTGCACCCTGTGCTTCAGTGGTTGGCATAGGGGCAGTGTCTCCCTGCGGGATCCCGGTGACGTTCCCCCGGTTTCCCGGGGGGGTCTACGGCTGCTTGAACGAAGGTCATTCCCCGGCGTCTGAGGACAACTTCTGACGGGACGTCCATAGCTTGACGCGGGTGGAAGGCGGCGGCGTGAGGCAGTCAGAGCACGCCGACGCGGCCGGCGAACTCACGCCTGCCTGGCAGGCTGTGGCGGTTGCGGGAGAGCCGGTCGGCGGTGCGTTGCTGGGCATAGGGTCCGAACCGGACTTCCTGTGGGGTGTCGCGTTCGGCGGCCAGAAACGCCTGGACCGTGGCCTGCGGGCGACCTCGGCGTGCAGCGCCGAGGCGCCCGCCGGGTCGATCACCGCCGCGCGTCCGTTGTTCGACGACATCCAGCGCCTGCTCTACAGGCTGGGCGGCAGGCCGCACTGGGGCAAGTACTTCAACCCGGGGCTGCTGCCCGCCTCCAACACCGACGGCTTCCACCGGTTCCGGCAGGCTCTCCGCACGTTCGACCCGCACCGACGCTTCGAGAACGACACCTTCTATCGCACGCTCGGGCTCGCCCCGACGCGACCCGGAGTTGATGGACCGGCGCCACTCAGCCGCCCCCGCCTGGCGGCGCCGACGCGACACCAGGGATGAATCCCACCAGCGCTACCGACGTGCTGTCAGGGGCAGTCAGCAGAATGGGCGGCATGACGACACCTTCCGCAGCGGCGTTCGCTGTCGACCTCGCTGACGAGGCCGCCTACCTTGAAGCCGTCGCGCAGGCGCGGAAGGCCGCCGATGCCTACTACGGCTCCGGCGAATCAGACCTGGACGACGAGACCTACGATCGGCTGCTGCGCGGTATCACCGCGTGGGAGGACGCGCACCCCGGGCAGATCGCGGTCGACTCCCCGTCCCAGCAGGTCGCGGCGGGCGTGACAACTGGTGACGTCGCGCACCCCGTTCCGATGCTCAGCCTGGGGAACGTCTTCTCGGACGAGGAACTGACGGCGTGGGCGGTCTCGCTGGAGCGGCGGCTGGGCGGAGCCGCGGTGGCAGGTTGGGCGGTGGAACCCAAGCTCGACGGTGTGGCCTTGGCGGCCCGCTACCGTGAGGGCCGGTTGGTTCAACTCGTCACCCGCGGCGACGGGATGACCGGGGAGGACGTGTCCCACGCGATGGGGGACATCATCGGCCTGCCCATGACCCTGACCGAACCGGTCACGGTCGAGGTGCGGGGCGAAGTCCTCATGACCGAGGACCAGTTCGCAGCTGCGAACGAGCTGCGGATCATGCACGGCGCTACGGCCTTCGCCAACCGCCGCAACGCCTCCTCGGGCTCGCTGCGCGCGAAGGACCGGGCCTACCGAATCGGGCAGACCTTCCTGGCCTACGCCGCACTGACCCACCCCGAGCACACCGACGATCCCGGCCTCGCCGCGCTCACCCACACTGAACTCATCGCCCGCCTCGCCGATCTCGGGCTGGGGACGATGGCCGACACCCCGCTCGCCACCCGGACCTACGCGACCCTTGACCAAGTTGTGAACCGGGTGCGCGAGATCGGCGCCCTGCGTGCGGGACTCGACATCGAACTCGACGGTGCCGTGATCAAGGCCGACAGCCCCGCGGACCAGATCCGGGCCGGGATGGGCTCTCGCACGCCGCACTGGGCCACCGCCTTCAAGTTCCCGGCCGCCCAGAAGATCACTGTGCTGCGCGCCGTGGAGTGGAGCGTGGGCCGCACCGGTGTGATCGCCCCGCGGGCCGTCCTCGACCCCGTGGACGTCGCCGGCACCACCATCACCTACGCCACGCTGCACAACCCGGCCGACATCACCCGCCGGGGTCTGATGCTCGGAGACCACGTCATCGTCTACCGAGCCGGCGAAGTCATTCCCCGTGTCGAAGGCGCGGTCGCCGGTCTCCGTACCGGCACCGAGCAGCCCATCGACTTCCCCGAACTCTGCCCGCGCTGCGGCTCCGGCATCGACCGCAGCCAGGAGCGCTGGCGCTGCGCGCGGGGACGCTCCTGCGGCCAGAAAGAGGCGATCCGGTACGCCGTGGCCCGCGACGCGCTCGACATCGACGGCCTCGGCGAGAAAATCATCGTGCAACTCGTCGACAAGGGGCTGATTGAGGACTTCGCCGACCTGTTCACCCTCACCCGCGATCAGCTACTCACCCTGGACCGCATGGGGGCCAAGAGCGCCGACAACCTCATGGCCGCGATCGAGACGGCCAAGACCAAGCCCCTGAATCGCGTCTTCTGCGCCCTTGGTGTCCTGGGCACCGGCCGTTCCATGTCGCTGCGCATCGCCGCGCACTTCGGCTCCATGCAGGCCATTCGAGACGCCGACGCCGTCGCTCTCGAGCAGGTCAACGGCATCGGCAACGAGAAGGCCCCGGTGATCGTCGAGGAACTGGCCGACCTCGCCCCGGTCATCGACAAGCTCGTCGCCGCAGGTGTGAATCTGGACCAGCCCGGCTTCGTTCCCGCTGCTCCCACAGATGCTGAGGGCGATGCGGAGGCGTCCGCCCAGGAGGCGAAGAGCGAGCTGCCCTTGGCGGGGCTGACCGTGGTGGTAACCGGTGCGATGACCGGCCCTCTCTCGGACCTATCCCGAACCGAGATGACCGAGCTGATCGCCAGGGCGGGGGGACGCGCATCCTCAAGTGTCTCTGCCCGCACCCACCTCGTCGTCGCTGGAGAGAAGGCCGGCAGCAAGCTCGACAAGGCCCTGGCACTGGGCATCGAGACCATCACCCCCGAGGAACTCGCCGAGCGTCTCGCTGGCATCTGACGTCGGTCGCCGTACCGATCGCGGACTCCGGGTACGGCGTCCGCGCCGTGCACCAGGCGGAAATGCCGGCGCCCCGCGTACCGCGACGCCTGACTTGATCTTCGCCCTACCAGGACACCTGAACGTTCGGCTGGCTCCGGACTTGTTCAAGAGGTGGCTCGGGCGTGTCAACGCCGCTCCAAACCTGACCACCGTGGTCCGGCTGAAACTGGACCACCTCGGTTGGTTGATCTTTAGTCGTTGGTCTTATTTGCTGCA
>NZ_JBITJA010000028.1:0-27690 GCF_044459545.1 Micromonospora sp. NPDC050276
TCGGCGGGGTTCCCAGTGGAAGAGCCGGGTGGCGAGGGTGGCGGCGATGGCGACCCAGGCCAGAGTCGTCCAAGGTGCCGGAGGCCGGCCTCCGGCGGGGCCGTGCCTGGAAGGTGAGGTCCTCGACGGCGTGGAAGTCGCCGTCGGTGAGGTTCAGCCGGTCGACGACGATGACAGGTGTTACTGACATACACCCATAACAGCGCGGGCGAGGCCGACCCGTCAGTGGCGCCATGTCACGACTGCGTGTGACGTGGTGTCACTGGTTGGCCCTCGGCTGCCGGGTACCCGACTTCGGCCCCGGCGAACGTGTGCTCTCGGCCTACCACCAGGGGGAAGCTCTCCCGTGAAGACGCGGTGCGGTATGGCCTGGGCGCGGTGCGCTCGCCCCGGTCCGTGCCGCGGCGGGAACAGAAGTAGCAGAAGGTCTTCTGTCAGGGTCGGCGGCTGAGCCGCTTTGGGTGATATTTCCGACGGGGAATGCGACGCGAGCCCTGGGAAGCGCGACGCAGTCGACAGGGGCGGGTGAAACCGGAGGTCAAGCCACCAGGGACAAGACCACAGGCCAAGGAGGGTGGTGGTCAACGTCGTCCACAAGACGACCGCGGTCGCCTGCCACAGCAGCAGCACCCAGGAGCGCGAGGTCCCCGAGGCGATGAGCATGGCCGCGGTGAACTGGGGCGGGACGGCCAGCAGTCCGAGCAGGCTCGCTCCGGGCATGCCGAAGCGCATGAGGTAACGGCGGAGACGCCGGCACCCGTTGGCCTCGGGGTGCTCCTCGCGGCCGCTCGGTCGGCGTCCGTGATCGACCGCAGCGGCGCGGGCCCGCGAGCTGACCAGGACGACGACGAGCAGGCAGAGGAAGTTGCCCGCAGCCGGCCCCGGCTCCGTCGTCAGCACCGCCTCGGTGAGCCCGTCGGTGCACAGCGCCATCCCGGTCACCGCCGAGTCCGCGACCAGCCCCTGCCGCCACGGCGCCGTCCCGTCCCGGGCTGGTCAGGAAGACTGTCGCCACGGCATCGGCGTCCGGATCGGGCGGCAGCACGAGGTGCGCGCCCCGCCTGGTGCCGTTACTCTGAGTCGCTTGCCTATTCTTCGGATCGAGTCAACGGCGGGCGGCCCGGCTGGCGGCGAAGGCCAGCGCCACCCAAACGGCAAAGGACAGTGTCGTTCAGATCTACCTGCATACGTCCACCGTCGCCCGGCCCGCGACTACGAGACCTACCCCAGCACGTGAGAGGCCGTAATTCCGATGGGCTGCGCTCGGCGGCATGCTTCGCCCTCACCCAAAGCAAACCGCGACCCGCCAAAAACGCCGCGCTTTCAGCAGGCCCGAGTGACACAAAATGCGAAACCCGCTCTCAGTGTGTGGATGGTGCTCACGGTGCCTTGCGTACGTCGGACAACTCCCGCCTGAACGTATGGACTTGGCACCTCGAAAGGCCGAGACTGCAAATAGGCACCCGCCCTCCTCGGTCGGCCGTATAGTTACCGAGAGACTGCCGTCGGGACATCTTCCATGCTGAAGGGGAGTCGGTCGCGATGCGAGAAACTAGCGACGAGTTTTTTTTGGCAATGGCAGAAGTTTCTGCTGCTCTTGTCGGCACACTTCTCATCGGAGTCTTTTTCTACCTCGACTCCGACCTGCACAAGACCCGCCAGGGCGCAGCTGCGGCCGACCGCTACATGCGCTCGGGAGTGCGGTGGATCTTCTTGGTATCGGCCGTGCCGCTCATCGTGTCCCTCACGCTCGCCGGCCTGGAGCCGTTCTGGGGTGCTCTCACCTTCATCGCGCTCTCGGTCGTACTGGTTGCGTTAACTGCCAACACGACCTACCGCACAGTCGCTCGCGGCGCCTCGGCTATATCGAGCGCCTTCGTTATAAACGAAATCGCCACCACGGCCGCAGTCGTCGTCCTTGTCACGCTGCCCTGGGTGCTTGGTGGCTGGGTGCCACCGCCACCCGCCTTCGTGCCCTCGCTTCTGCTGGCCTTGGGATCTGGCTTCTTCAGCATTGTGGCGCTCGTGATGACTCTCTTTGGGCCGGCCCGGCAGGACGACACCCCTCCGTAGCACCCAGCGTGCGTTCAGGAGGCTCCGCCCTGCTTGAAGCTGCCGGTCCGCTTGGAAAGTGCCCGGGCCACCGGCCGTCGATGGGCAGAGCGGGCACGGTGACCCCGTTCAGCGGCCGACGGCTGGACTGTGTGGTAACCACCGTCTTCCCTTGGCTGGACGCTGACCTTGCCGTTGCGTGACGCATGAGAACCACCATGAGGAGAACCCGTATGACTGATTCGATGAAGGCTGTTGTGCTCGCCCGTTTCGGAGGGGCCGATGCTTTCGAGTTGCGCGATGTTTCCGTGCCGCAAGTCGAACCCCGCCAGGTGCGGGTGCGTGTCCATGCGACCGCCGTCAACCCGCTCGATTTTCAGATTCGGCGCGGAGACTACGTGGATCATGTGCCGCTTCCGGCGATCATCGGGCACGACATCTCCGGGGTGATCGAGGAGGCCGGTTCTCACGTGACTGAGTTCCGTGTCGGCGATGCGGTGTATTACACGCCGCGGATCTTCGGCGGTCCTGGCTCCTACGCCGAGCAGCATGTCGCCGATGTCGACCTTGTCGGCCGTAAGCCGGAGAACGTCAGTCATCTGGAGGCGGCGAGCCTGACTCTGGTCGGCGGTACGGTCTGGGAGGCGCTGGTGACGCGAGCTCAGCTCACTGTGGGAGAGACGATCCTCATTCACGGGGGTACCGGTGGTGTCGGCACGATTGCGATTCAGGTCGCGAACGCGATCGGCGCGCGCGTGATCACCACTGCGAGGGCCGGCAACCACGAGTTCGTGCGCTCCCTGGGAGCGGATGCGGCGATCGACTCTGCTACGACCGACTACGTCGATGCTGTGGCCGAGCTGACGGGCGGCAAGGGGGTTAATGCCGTCTTCGACACAATCGGTGGCGACACGCTCACCCGAAGCCCGCTGACGCTCGCCGACGCCGGACGCGTCGTCAGCATCGTCGACATCACGCAGCCGCAGAACCTCATCGAGGCGTGGGGTAGGAACGCCGCCTATCACTTCGTCTTCACCCGGCAGAACCGAGGAAAGCTGGACGCGCTCACCACGCTGGTTGAGCGCGGTCTCGTGAAGGCGGTCATCGGCGCGACACTTCCGCTGGCTCGAGTGGGCGAGGCTCATGAGCTCCTGGAGGACCGGGCGTCGTATGCACTGCGCGGCAAGGTCGCGATCGATGTGGCGGGGGAAACTGTTGAGCTTCCCCCTCGGATCTCGTAGCGGAACGCTCCAGGCTCTCGGGCACGGCCAGTTGTGCGGCGCGGCTCGGGCAGCCCGTCGACCACCCGGACGTCACTCTCCCCCGGGTCACCGCCCTTCCGCCCGTCAGCGAGGGTGGACCAGGCCGTTGTCGTACGCGAAGATCACCGCCTGGATCCGGTCGCGGGCGCCGATCTTGAACAGGACCCGTCCGACGTGCTTCTTCACTGTCGACTCGGTCAGCGTGAAGCGTTCGGCGATCTCGGTGTTGGTGGCGCCCAGGCCGATCGCCTCGAGCACCTCGCGCTCCCGCTCGCTCAGCGTGCTCAGGCGGGGATCCTCGGATGTGGCCGGCGCCGGTTCCTGCAGGTAGGCGTCCATCAGCTTGCGGGCCAGGCTGAGGGCTACCACTGAGTCTCCGCTCGCGACGGCACGGCTACCGGCGATCAGTTCTTGTCCATTCGGCGGCGATGACGCCACCAGCGGTGATCTTCATCGGGAGGACTCGTATTCGACAGCGTTGCGGGTCAGGTCCATGAAGGCCTCTTCCAACGAGGCGTTCGGCGGGGTGAGTTCGAACAGCGGGATCCCGCGCCTGGCCGCGGCCAGGCCGATCTTGCGGGCGGAGGTGCCCTCTACCAGCAACTCTTCGGCGCCGGTCGAGGGGACCGTGATGCCCGGACCTGCGATCACGGTGCGCAGCGCATCCGGGTCTGCGGTGACGACCCGGACGCCTTCGGCGGTCACGAATCGGCCACGGTGGTGTCGGCCAGCAGCCTGCCCCGTCCGATGATGACCAGGTGGTCCGCGATCAGCGAGACCTCGCCCATCAGGTGCGAGGACAGCATCACGGTGCGGCCCTCGGCGGCCAGACCGGTGAGCAGGTTACGCACCCAGAGGACACCCTCGGGGTCGAGGCCGTTGACCGGCTCGTCGAGCATCACCACGGCCGGGTCACCGAGCAGCGCGGCGGCGATGCCGAGCCACTGGCCAATGCCGAGGGAGAACGCGCCGACCCGCTTGTGGGCGACGGCCGAGAGACCGACCAGTCCGAGCACCTCGTCCACGCGGGAGCCGCGGAATGCCGTTCGTGCGAGCCAATGCCAGCAGGTGGCTGACCGCTTTGCGCCCCGGATGCACGGCCTTGGCTTCGAGCAACACGCCGATCTCGCGCAATGGCGCTGTCGACGAGGCGTAGGGCTTGCCGTTCACAACCCCGAGGTCGGCGCGTCGAGACCGACGATCATCCGCATCGTCGTCGACTTGCCGGCACCGTTGGGGCCGAGGAAGCCGGTGACCTGCCCGGGCTTCGCGGTGAACGACAGGTGGTCGACGACCGTCTTCGCGCCGTACCGCTTGGTTACGTCGCGTACTTGAATCATGCTCAGCACGCTAGGTTCGGGCGCAGCCGCCACCGTGGTACCGGAGTCGACACTTCCGGCCCCGCCGTCGGTACCCAAGTTCTAATGGGCCATCGCCACCTAAGGGTGTTTTCGTCAACGCGAACGCCGTGCCGATGCGTGCCTGGCCGCGAGCGCCACGTCGCGCGCCGTCGCCGATCACCCCGCAGCCAGTTGATCCACCACCTGCGAGAAGATCCACCGAAAGCCTCTGACAACATCGAGGTGATCGGCCACCGCTCAGGCGACGAGTCGGCGGCGACCTGGTGGCGTGGCTGACGCAACGCTGGCCGCCGAGGTCGGAGATCAACTCGGACCGATCCGCCAGGGCCACTGTGCGGTCGACGGGGTGATGAGCTCATCGGCGACCCAACGCGCGACGCCAGCGGGGTAAGGCGCCGGCAGTATGAGCACGATGTGCCCGAAGCCGGCGCCGATCGCCCTGCCGATGGCGTCCCGGGTGAGCCTGGGCTGGTCGTAGGAGACGGGAAGGTTGATCGAGCGGGTGATCGACGCTGGGTCGCGGCCGATTTCGGCGCAGTAGCGTTCCAGCAGGGCGCTGCGGCTGACGGCGTCGTCGACGTCGCCGCTGGCGATGTTCCAGATGTCCGCGTGCTCGGCGACCACCCGCAATGTGGCGGCGGAGCGGCCACCGATCACGATCGGCGGGTGCGGGCGCTGCACCGGTTTGGGACTGGCGAACGCTCCCGTGAGGTCGACGTACGTGCCGTGGAAGTCGAACGGCTCGTTGCTGGTCCAGAGCCGCCGGATGACCGTGAGCGCCTCGGCGAGGCTGCCCACCGCGTCGGCCGTGTCGGCGAAGGGCAGGCCGTGCGCGGCATACTCCCGCCGCGCGAGGGGATGATCAGGCCGTGACCCGACGCCGATGCCGAAGTCGAGGCGCCCGCCGGAGACGATGTCGACGACCGTGGCGATCTTGGCGAGCATCGCGGGAGGCCGGAAGCGGTTGCTGGTCACCATCACGCCAAGGCGCAGCCGCTCGGTCTGCGCGGCGAGGGCGGAGAGCAAGGTCCAGCCTTCGTACGCCGGTCCGCCCGGATCTCCACCGATGGGCATGAGGTGGTCGAACAGCCACGCGTGCTCGATCTCGGCGATGCCATCCGCTTCCCGCCATACCCGCAGAATGTCGTGGTAATCGACCTGCATCGGCGCGGTCATGAGCCCGAAGCTGGGCGAGGGCTTGCTCGGCATAGGGTCTGGTTTTCCTTTCGGCGCGAGCCTGGAAGGTTTGGCTGTGTGGCGGGTCAGCGGCAGGCGGACGCGCAGGCGCGCGCCCGTCTGCCGCCGCCTGGTCGCTGACGTGCCGAGTGATCAGCGGCGGCGCAGCGCCGGCTCGAGCAGAGCGGGCGGGGTGTCGTTCTTCTCATGGGCGGCGAGGTCGACGCCGGGAGCCACGATCGCGTCGATCGCGTCCAGCACGTCGGCCGGGAGCACCGTGTCCGCGGCGGCGAGCTGCGAGCTGAGGTGGTCCATCGTGCGGGGGCCGATGATCGCGCTGGTCACGCCCGGGTGCGCGGTGACGAAGCCGAGCGCGAGCTGGATCATGCTGAGGCCAGCCTCGTCGGCGACTGTGGCGAGCTGCTCGACGGCGTCGAGCTTGGCGCGGTTGGCGGGGATGCTGACGTCGAAGCGATGCTGCATGAAGCCCGAGCGGTTCGTGCTGATTTCCTGGTCGGCGCGGATCGCCCCGGACAGCCAGCCCGATGCCAGCGGGCTCCAGGCCAGCACGCCCATGCCGTACTCCTGGGTCGTGGGCAGCACATGGGTTTCGATGCCGCGCTGCAGGATCGAGTAGTTCGGCTGCTCGGTGACGTACCGGCTCAGACGTCCCTCGCGGGCGGCCCACTGCGCCTGCACGATGCGGTAGGCCGGAAAGGTCGAGGAGCCGAAGTAGCGGATCTTGCCCGCGCGCTGCAGGTCCGTCAGCGCCGACAGCGTCTCGTCGTCGCTGGTCGTCGGATCCCACCGGTGCATCTGGTAGAGGTCGACGTGGTCGACGCCGAGGCGGCGCAGGCTGTTCTCCAGCGCGGTGACCAGCCAGCGGCGCGAGCCGCCCCGCTGGTTGCGCTCGTCGCCCATCGGCAGCGCCGCCTTGGTAGCCAGGACGACGTCGTCGCGGCGGCCGGCGATGGCCTTACCGACCATCTCCTCGGACTGGCCGCCGCTGTAGGCGTCGGCGGTGTCGATGAGGTTGATCCCCGCATCGAGCGCTGCGTCGACGATGGCGGTGGCTTCCTCCTGGGTGGTGTTGCCGATCTTGCCGAAGTTCATTGCGCCGAGCACGAGGGTGCTGACCTGCACGCCAGTGCGACCCAAGGTGCGGTACTGCATGGCTGTTTCTCCTTCAGACGTCCGGCGGTCCACGGTTTGGTGGTAGCCCGCCCGGTCAGTATGGTGAGTAAGTGGAACGGTGTTCCGATAGCCAACATGCGGAACAGTGTTCCGGATAAGAAGTGGAGTGACGGAGGTAACGCGACGTGGCTGACATCGACAGCGGCGTGGAGCAACCGGTCCCGCGCAAGCGGGCCGACGCCCGGCGCAACGAGAGGGCCCTGCTCGACGCTGCCGCCGCGGCGTTCGTCACCTCCGGCGTCGACGTGCCCGTGCGCGACATCGCCGTACGGGCGGGCGTCGGCGTGGGCACGATCTATCGCCACTTCCCCAGCCGGGCCGACCTCATCGTCGCCGTCTACCGGCACCAGATCGAGGCCTGCGCCGACGCGGGACCGGCCCTACTGGCCGGCAGCGACACACCGCACGCCGCCCTGGCGCAGTGGATCGACCTGTTCGTCGACTTCCTGGCCACCAAGCACGGTCTCGCCGCAGCGCTACAGTCCGACGACGCCGCCTTCCAGAGCCTGCACGCCTACTTCCTCGACCGGCTCGTCCCGGTCTGCGACCAGCTCCTCGATGCCGCCGTCGCCGCCGACGAGATCCGCCCCGACATGGACGCCTACGGGCTGCTGCGCGGCGTCGGCAATCTCTGCATCGGCGCGGGCACCGATCCCCGTTACGACGAACGTCGCCTAGTCGGCCTCCTAATCGCCGGGCTTCGCGTCCGTTAGATCCACGAAATGTGGTAACCAAGATGATTCATGACGTGATGGTCGGATTCATGCACTGACCCGGAGGGGTCCACCAGCCACCAGGCGGCGGTACGCTTGTACGGTACTGTGGACCAATTGGTCAGTATTGGTGCTATTCATGGTGGGTGGTCCCGGTGGCTGAGGAAAGACGGACGCGGAACACTGAGCGCACGCGTCGGGCCGTGCTCGATGCGGCGACCCAGGTGATTCTGGCTAGAGGTGCCGCGGTCACCCTGGATCAGGTCGCCTCGGCCGCCGGTGTGTCGAAGAGCGGCTTGGTTCACCACTTCGGCAGTCGGGACCAGTTGGTGATCGCCGTCGTGCAAGACGTTCAGGAACGTTTCCGGGAGACGGTCCTCAGCTACCTCGACCTGTCGGAGAATTACCCCGGCAAGATGCTCCGTGCCTACGTTCGCGCACTGTGTGCGGGACGTTCGGACGCCGGAGCCGCGCACGACATCACGTCAGCGTCGATCTGGATTGGTCTGCACGCGATCCCCGCGGTTGCCGTGGTAGCGAAAGAGCACAGTGCGTGGTGGAGCGAGCAGTTCGCCGTCGATGGGTTGAGCAACGAGCGCATCCAGATCGTGCGCCGAGCCGCCGAGGGCGTCGTCGTCGCCACCATGCACGGGGAAGAGGACGAAGCGAGCATCGCGAACGCGCGTCGCCTGCTGCTTCAGTTCGCCACTGACGGAACCTTTCCCGCGCCCATCTGACCCGCTGCCCTCACCCCGGCCCGTCGCCTCTTTGACTACGGCCCCGTACAGCTGCGAGGTTCCGGGTTGCCGGCCGCGCCAGGCAGTCAGGATGAGTATGGCGTCGGGCAGCGGCGGGCCGTCGTCGCCTGCGTGATTGCCTGCTCCTCCGCAGCCAACTCGGTGGCGCAGGCCGTTTCGACGAGCCCTGCGCGCCGGCCCAGGAGGTCGGTCAGTTTCGCGCCCACCCGATGCTGGGCTGAGGTTCGACAGGGGCTCGCTCGCGACGCGACACGCAGGGGTAAGAGCTAAGGGACTTGTACCGACGCGAAGGTGCCGCCAATGACGGGAGTCTTGTGCCGAGACGAAAGGATCCGCGATGCCCGTCAGCCCAGCCAGCGAAGTAACCCAACTGAGCGCTGCCTACGGTGAGTTCCACCTCGTCGAGGAACTCTCGTTCCAGGTCGCGCGCCGGGAGCCCTACGCACTCTGCGGCGCCCACGGAGCGGGCATAACCTCGACTCTCGATGTCATCGAGGATCGGCGGACGGCGTCGGTGGGCACGGTGCGCGTTCTCGGCGATATTTCCGCGGACCGGCGCGCGGTGCGTTTTAGGACGGGGATCAGGCTGCAGGAGAGCGGATTCGCAGCCGACCTCACCGTCGCGGGAGCGTCAGGAAACGACCGTCAGCAGTCGAGGGCGAGGGTATGAAGTTGCGTCGAAGCGTGGCGGTCACCGTCGTCACCGGGATCGCCACGTCCCTGGCGGCGACACCGGTGCAGGCCCATGGTCCGGCGACGCGGGTGGAGTGGGGCGTGTGCTCCGAGGAAGTCGCGGTTGTCTCGCCGACGTTGCAGTGTGCGTCGGTGTCGGTGCCGCTGGACTACCGCGATCCCGACGGTGTCACGATCGACCTTGCGGTGTCGCGGATCGCAAGTGCGAAGCAAGCCGAGCGCCGCGGCATTCTCCTGCTCAATCCGGGAGGCCCGGGCGCCTCGGGACTGACGATGCCGGCTGACCTGGTCGGGTTGGGTCTGCCGAGCAGCGTGTCGGAGCGCTACGACCTGATCGGCATGGATCCTCGCGGGGTTGGGCTTTCGGCCCCGGTGAGCTGCGGCTTCACCGGCGAGCTGGACTATTTCAGCAATGTCCCGCCGTACGCGGTCGACGACGCGGCGGTCATCGAGCGGGCAAGGACCGCGAAGGCGGCCGCCGAATGGTGTGCGGCCAACGACACCGAGGGTCGGCTGCGGCATATCACGACCGCGAACACCGCCCGTGACCTGGACGCGATCCGTGCCGCGCTCGGCGAAAAGAAGGCAAGCTTCTTCGGTGCGTCGTACGGGTCGGCCCTGGGTGCCGCGTACGCGTCGATGTTTGCGGATACCACCGACCGTGTCGTGATCGACAGCAACCTCGGCGACACTCACCTCGACTATGCCGCGCAGCGCCGCTTCGGCCTGGGTGTGGAGCAGACGTTTCCGGAGTTCGCCGCGTGGGCGGCGGCCCGGCATGGGGCCTACGGCCTGGGCCGTACCCCGGCGCAGGTACGCAAGACCTACTTCCGGCTCGCTGAACGGTTGGACGAGACTCCGGTGGGCTACGTCAACGGGGCGGCCTTCCGGTTCACCACCTTCGCGGCGCTCTACGGGAAGGTCAACTATCCGGCACTGGCGCAGGACTGGCAGTCGCTGCTCCGCGGCGACGACGCGGCAATAACCGGGTCGGGCGACGCGACCCCGCCGGAAGTGTTGCCCTGGGACAACTTCTTGTCGGCGTACCTCGCCGTGACCTGCAACGACGTCAACTGGCCCGAGGACGTCAGCACCTACCGGCACGCGGTCGCCAAGGACCGCAAGAGATACCCGATGTACGGCGCGGCCAGCGCCAACATCACCCCCTGCGCGTACTGGGCGCACGAGCCGTCCGAGCCGCCGGTGCAGATCAACGACAAGGGGCCACGCAACGTACTGATCGTGCAGAACCTTCGCGACCCGGGCACGCCGCACCGAGGTGGTGAGCTGATCCGGGAGAAGTTCGCCGAGCGCTCCCGGCTGGTCAGCGTCGACGGCAGCGGGCACGGCGTCTACGTGTACGGCGACAACGCGTGCGCGCTGAACGTGACCACGGCGTACCTGGTAGACGGCACGATGCCGAGGGACACCTTCTGCGGGCCCGCCGCCCGCCTGGAGCCCGGGGCTGCTGCATTCGGAGCGAATGTCGAGGCCTCCGAGTTGCGAACCCGCACCGCAGCCGGCCGGACTGCTGGTGCGCGAGGCCCCGCGGACAGCCTCCTAGAGAACATGAGGAGGGTCGATGCGGTCAGTTGTTCCCGACTATCTGCTTGAGGTGCTCGGGGATGTCGAATCGGACACCTCCGGGGAGTTGGCGGGGTATATCCCCGAGCTTGCGACGGCTGATCCTGAGCGTCTCGCGGCGGTCTTCGCCACGGTCGACGGCACAATCTACGGTGCCGGTGACGTCGATGCCGAGTTCACGATCCAATCGATCTCGAAGCCGTTTGTGTACGCGATGGCGCTCTCCGATCGCGGCTTCGCTCGGGTGCTTGCCAGGGTCGGGGTCGAGCCGTCCGGGGAGGCATTCAACGAGATCTCCCTCGAAAGCGACACGGGGCGTCCCCGCAATCCGATGATCAACGCGGGCGCGATCACCACTCACTCACTCGCCGGTCCGGAGAACCTCACATCGGCCGAACGGGTCGACCGCGTCGTTCAGGGGCTTTCGGCGTTCGCGGGCCGTCAGCTGACGGTCGATGAAACGCTGTGCGCATCCGAGATGGAGAACGCGCACCGCAACTTCGCCATCGCGCACATGCTCCGCAGCCACGGCATCCTCACCGAGGACCCGAGGGCCGTCGTCGATGGCTACATCCGTCAGTGCTCGGTGCTGGTGACCGTACGGGATCTGGCGGTGATGGCGGCGACGTTGGCCAACCGCGGGGTGAATCCTCTCTCGGGCGTGCAGGTCGTGGACGGGGCAGTGGTGCGCCAGGTCCTGAGCGTGATGGCCACCTGTGGGATGTATGACGCCGCCGGCGACTGGGCCACGCAGGTCGGCATTCCGGCGAAGAGTGGGGTGGCGGGGGGACTGATCGGTGCACTCCCCGGTCAGCTGGGTATTGCCACTTTCTCGCCTCGGCTGGACCGGCACGGCAACAGTGTTCGCGGAGTGTCGCTGTTCGAGCGGTTCTCGGCCGACATGGGGTTGCACGTGATGGAGGTCCCGCCCGCGGCGCGCGCGGTCGTGCGTTCCAATCGAGTACGGGGTTCCGGAGCGGACGCGACCCGGGTTCTGCGGCTGCAGGGTGGAATCCATTTCGCGGGAGCCGAGCGGATCGTCCGCGAGCTGGTGGAGACCGCGCCTTCGGAGCCCCGAGTGGTTCTCGACGTCTCCCTGGTGCATTCCATCGACGATGTGGCCCGACGGATGCTCCTGGAGCTCGCGCGTCGGCTCACCCTGGACGGTCATCAGGTCTATCTCGTCGATCCGGAGATGATGATCCCGGACCCGGATCCCGGCGACGGTGGCCGACTCACGGTCATCGACGCAGTTGATCACGTGCGATCGTCGGCGATGTGAGTGCCGGCCGGCATCGGGCGCGCTACCCGGAGCACGACCGACTGATTGACCGGCCGCTCCGGCGCAGGCCGCAGCCTCCGCCACTCGTTACGTGGACCCACCCGACCGACAGGCCGACGGCACGACCGACTACGCCGACGGCAGGACCGACTACCAGGAAGGATCCCATGACCGCTACGGGGATCGAGAATCCCGACTTCATCGGGTTACGCGCGATGTACATCAACTGCACCCTCAACCGTTCTCCCGGGCGTAGCCACACCCAGGGGGTGGTCGATCGCAGTGTGGCGATCATGGAGGCGAACGGGGTCAGCGTGGACCAGATCCGTGCCGTCGATCATGACATCGCCACCGGTGTCCGACCCGATATGACCGAGTACGGGGCGGACAGCGACGAATGGCCCGCGCTGCTGACCCGGGTGCTGGAAGCTGACATCCTAATCATCGCCGGACCGATCTGGCTCGGCGACAACAGTTCGGTGACCCGTCGAGTGATCGAGCGGCTTTACGGCTACTCCGGTGTGCTCAACGAGCAGGGTCAATACGCCTACTACGGGCGGGTCGGTGGCTGTCTGCTCACCGGCAACGAGGACGGCCTGAAGCACTGCGCGATGAGCATTCTCTACAGCTTGCAGCACATCGGCTTCACTGTCCCGCCGCAGGCCGATGCAGGTTGGCTTGGTGAGGTCGGCCCCGGGCCCTCCTACCTCGACGAGGGTTCCGGCGGTCCGGAGAACGACTTCACCAACCGCAATACCGCGTTCATGACCTACAACCTGCTCCACCTCGCGTCGATGATCCGTCGTGCCGGCGGCTTCCCGGCCTACGGCAACCAGCGCACCGCCTGGGACGCCGGAGTTCATCCGGACGCCGCCAACCCCGAGTACCGCTGATCACACAGGACGGATGTAAGTGTTGATGACAAGCCCGGGAACGATGAGCTGGCCGAGCCTACGGGTCTCGGACTGGACCGCCACCCGCGAGACCCTGCACATGTGGACCCAGATCGTAGGCAAGATCCGCATGGCCCACGCTCCGTTTCTCAACCACTGGTGGCAGGTTCCCCTGTACGTGAGCCCGCGCGGGTTGACGACGTCCGCCATCCCGTACGGCACGGGGGCTTTCGAGATCGAGTTCGACTTCCTCCGTCATCGGCTCGACGTGCGCAGCAGCGACGGCGGCGCGCGGAGCCTCCCGCTGCGGCCGATGTCGGTCGCCGAGTTCTACTCGAGGGTCATGGCCATGCTCGACGAGCTCGGGATCGAGGCACCGATCCGGCCGCACCCCAACGAGGTCGACCCGGCGATCCCGTTCGCCGAGGACCACGACCACGCCTCCTACGACGGTGAGGCGGCGGCCCTGTTCTGGCGACAGCTGCTGCAGGCGAACCGGGTGATCGGCGAGTTCCGGTCGCACTTTGTGGGCAAGGTCAGCCCGGTGCACTTCTTCTGGGGCGGGATGGATCTCGCCTGTACCCGCTTTTCCGGCCGGTCGGCCCCGCCGCACCCCGGGGGTGTGCCCAACTGCGGGGACTGGGTCATGGTCGAGGGCTACTCCCGCGAGCTGTCCAGTTGCGGGTTCTGGCCCGGCGGCGGTGCGGAAGGCGCCTTCTACTCCTACGCCTACCCCGCTCCCGACGGGTTCGCCGAGCAGCCGGTCGGCCCCGAAGGCGCGTATTTCAGTACCAAGTTCCAACAGTTCCTGCTGCCCTACGAGGCCGTACGCGCCGCACCGGACCCCGACCGCGCGGTCGCGGAGTTCCTCCGCACAACCTACGAAGCCGCCGCGAACCTCGGGCACTGGGACCGCTCCGCGCTGGAGGACAACCCCTCTCGCTGGGAGCAGACCCCTGCTCGGTGAAGACCAACAATGTGATCGCGCGGTCGCGGCGTCACCGCCCGTCGGCCGGTGTCGGAAATGAGATCTGATGGAGGACAACGTGGTATTGAATGTGAAGGATGTTCCCGAGGTCAAGCGGTACGAGGCGCGGGTCGAGGGAGAGTCCGAGATCGCGGGTATCGCGCAGTACATCCGCACCCACGAACTCATCGCGTTCGTGCACACCGAGGTCTCGCCGGAGTACGAGGGCAGGGGAGTTGGGGCGGCCCTGGTCCGCGCCGGCCTCGACGAGGCCCGCGACGCGGGCTTGCTGGTCCTGCCCACCTGTCCGTTCTTCGCAGGGTGGATCGCCCGGCACCCTGAGTATCAGGACCTGGTTTACCAGTCCCACAGCAGGGCCAGCGACTGAACAGGGTGAGTCGATCACCGTGACCTTTGGGGCCGGGCGTTGCCTGCACGCCGCCGTCATGCCTCTGCCCGCGCGGCGAGGGCGTTATTCATTGCCGCGAAGCCTGACTCGGTCGAGCGCAACACGCCGGCCAGCACCATCACAAGCAGTCCGGAGAAGCGTTCTGACTGAGTGAACCGGGTCGACGCGGTGGTGAGCGGTTCGATGTCGAAGGAGTGCGCGCCGTCGAAGATGCCCGGGATGAGCAAACGGCCGAGCCACGCCAGCCGCCGCTCGGGCTCGACGGCGGAGACGGTGGGCGTGAAACGGCGCGGCTTGGCCCCGGGCAGAGCGATGGTCACCGCCAGCCGAGATCCACGGGTCAGGCTGCCCTCAAGGTTCGTGATGAATGGGTTCCATTCCGGGTATGCAGCGGCGTCGGTGAGGATCGCCCACACGCGATCCGCGGGCGCGGCGATGTCGATCGTGTGGCTGAGGGTAGGCATGATCATCCTTCCGTGGTCTGGCCTGCGAGCGACTCGGTGGCCAGATCGGTTGTGCGACACGGAGTCGCATAGTTTCAGGTTATTTCGGGATAAGGTCTTCCAGTCCGAATCGCCGTCGGTCATCGTCGGGTCACCAGGCTCGCACCCGCGGCGACAGCTCGCGTCAGTGGAAGCTACTGAGGTCCCGACCGGTCGCACCGTGCTGGCAAGTTGTGCGGTGGTTTTGCCGGCCGACGCCTCACCGGTCATGACCCGCGATCGCGAGTAATGAGGTCAAGGCTGCCGAACGCGGGCTGATAGGTCGAGCATCGCCGATCGGATGCTCGGCCTCCCCAGGGCTTCCGGCCGTGCGTGCAGGTCTGGTCAGGGAAGCGGCAGATCCTTGAGTTGCCGGCGCGAGGTGATGCCGAGTTTGCGGAAGATGCTGCGCAGGTGCGCTTCGATGGTGCGTGGGCTCAGGAACAGCTGTGCGGCGATCTCCCGGGAGGTCGCCCCGGTGGCGACCAACCGGGCGATGTGCAGCTCGTGGGTGGTGAGGGCGTGGGCCGGCTGGGTGCTGCGTTTGCGTGGGTGTTCTCCGGTGGCGCGCAGCTCGCGGGCGGCCCGCCCGGCGAAGGCATCTATGCCCATGTCCGACAGCAGTTGGTGGGCGGTGCGGAGTCTCTTGCGCGCGTCCTGCCGGCGGCCTTCGCGGCGCAGCCACTCGCCGTAGACGAGCTGAGCACGAGCCGCGTCGCTGGCCATCCGGGACTTCCCGAGCCGTTCGATCGCCTCGCGGTAGTGCTCCTCGGCATCGGGTCCCGTGCTGGTCAGCGCTCGTGAGCGCGCGGCCAGGCCGAGCGCCCATGAGGTGCCGCACGCATCTGCGAGTGAGGTGAACTGCTCCAGTGCGAGCGCCGCTCGTTCCGGCTCGCCGGCACGGACGGAAGCCTCGATGAGCTCGGGTAGGCCCGCGCTGCTGATCGACTGTTCGTCGGACCTGCACGCCCTCATCGCCGCTTCCTGCGCGACCGAGTAGTTGCCCGACCCGTTGTGGAGCACTGCCATCGCGTACTGAGCCAGGGCGACATCCGTACCCCCGGCGGGGTAGATGTCCTCTTGGTCAATGATGGCGTTGAGCGCGGTGGTCTCGGCCCGGTCACCACGCCAGGCGTAAAGAATCACGTGAGCATGGTGCAGCGGCACGCCCCCGGTCGCCTGTGTGATCACCGTGGCCTCGGTGGCCAGTTCGTCGGCGTAGACGAGGTCGCCCATCAGGACCGACGTGATGGACAGGAAGTTCAGTGCGGCGGGGAGCGTCGCCAGCGCGCCGGCCTCACGAGCGAGCTGGACGTTGCGGCTGGCCAGCGCATAGAGCAGCTCGTCGTCAAGGACCGCCACGGCGTTGCGGCTGGCCAGCCACAGCCACCGGTCGCTCTGGCTGGACCGCACAGGTTCCGCCTGCGAACCGACGCGGAACGCCTCCAGCGCGAGCCGTAGCCTCGGCGCTCCCGCCGCATAGCCCCTCGTCAAGGTCGTCGCGAGCCCGTCGAGGAGGAGGTCCACCGGTCGCGTGGGCGCTCCGGGTGCGGGTGCGGCCAGGGCCGCTTCGGCGATGGGCACCGCGTCGCCCGCTCCGTTGATGATCGCCGCGTCGAGCGCGTGGAGGTAGGTCTCGCGGGACAGCGCGGCGTCCAACGGGGCGAGTGCCTTGGCGGCATCCATCAGCATGCCCGGCACCTCGGTGCCGCGGGTCAGGTGGAAAGCGATCTGGGCTCGCAGCAGGTCGAGATGTGCGCGTTGCAGGGGATCCAGTGGCCCGAGCGGCGCCGCCGTGAGCAGCTCCAGCGCGCTTTCGGACGCGCCGGCCTCGTGCTTGGCGCGGGCGGCTTCAAGCATCCGCCGGGCACGGGTGGCGGGATCGGGGGTGAGGGTTGCCGCGCGCTGCAGGAACGCGGCCGCGGCGGCCAGCCCGCCACGGGCCCGTGCCCGGTCCGCCGAGCGTTCCAGCTCCGCGGCGGCTTCCTCGTCGGTGCCCAGGACCGCTTGTGCGCGGTGCCAGGCGCGCCGGTCCGGGTCGGTCTGCGGGTCGGTGGCGGCGGCCAGGGCGCCGTGGGCGCGGCGGTGGTCGGGTGGGGTGGCAGCCCGGTAGACCGCCGAACGCGCCAACGGATGACAGAACCGCACCCGGGTATCGATCGCCAGCAGACCGGCTGCCTCGGCTGCCTCGACCGCTTCGCGGGCGATGCCCAGCTGCGCGGTCGCGCGCCACAGCAGCGCCACGTCGCCGGTCGGCTCGGCGGCGGCGGCCAGCAGTAGCAGCCGGGTGTCGGGGGGCAGGCTGCCGGAACGGTGCCGGAATTCGTCCTCGACGCGGCTCGGAACGCTGAGGGTGTCGGGCAGCTCGAACCCGCCGGCCAGCTGGTTGGGCCGCGTACTGCGGGGGAGTTCCAGCAGCGCCAGCGGGTTGCCACGTGCCTCGGCGACGATCCGGTCACGGACCTCGTCATCCAGCGGGGTGCGGACCGCAGCCGCCAGCAGCGCTTCGGCATCGCTGTCGCCGAGTCCGTCCAGGCGCAGTTCTGGCAGTCCGGAGAGCGGGTGACCCTCGCTCGCGCTGGCGTCACGTAGCGCGAAGACCAGGGCGATCCGATCGGCTGCCACCCGGCGTGCCACGAACGCTAGGACCTGCATGGAGGCCTCGTCCAGCCACTGGGCGTCGTCGACGAGGCACAGCAGCGGCTGTTCCTCGGCGATCTCGGCGAGCAGGTTGAGGGTGGCCAGCCCGATCAGGAACCGTTCCGGTGCCGCCCCGGCGCGTAAGCCGAGCGCCACGCCGAGGGCGGCCTGCTGCGGTTCGGGTAGTGCGTCCGCGTGGTCAAGCAGTGGCGCGCACAGCTGGTGCAGACCGGCGAACGCGAACTGCGTCTCGGACTCCGCTCCGACCGATTGCTCGACCCGGAACCCCATGGGAGCCGCGGTGTCGCGGGCGTGCTCGAGGATCGCGGTCTTCCCGATGCCCGCTTCCCCGCGCACCACGAATGCCCCGCTGCGTCCGGCATGTGCCTGCGCGAGTAGGTGTTCGACGGCGACGCGCTCTGCACGTCGGCCCAGAAGGTTCGCCAGTTCGTTCTCACCTAAGCCCGCCGGGAGCGTACAAGGACCTTGGAACTTAGGTAATTATCACCGACGCGAAAGCGGCCACCAGGGCAGGGCCTCAACCGTGGTCGGGTGGCCGGCGCGCCCCACGGCGCCGTTGCTGGTCCTGGCAGGCCGCCTGCAGCGACCATCCGCCTCGCGCCACGGTGACGACCGGCGACGACATCAGGGGCTCTCACGGACGCGAAGGTGCCGCCACCGCTGGCAGCCTGACAAAGGCAAAACCGTACCAGTTAAGGAATTTCGGTGAGTACGAAACGGGTCATTCGCGGACAGTATGAGGTAGGTGGTGTCATTGGTTGGGGTGGTACGGCAAACGTCTACCTGGGTCGCGACATCCGATCAGGAAGCCCTGTCGCAATCAAGGTGCTCCGCAAAGACCTTGCACGGGATCCCCTTTTTCAATCCAAGTTTCGGCGCGAGGCGCAGTTGTTGGCCCGCCTCAACCATCCCGCAATTGTTGCGATTCATGACGCTGGACATGAAGAAGTCGAAGTAAGCTCGGCGGATACCGTACCCGTTCCCTTTATCGTCATGGAGTATGTCGCCGGCCGGTCCTTGCGGGACCTCCTCGATATTGGCCGGCTCGAACTCGAGGAATCGGTCCATTATCAGGCAGGGGTCCTCTCGGCGCTTGAGTTCAGTCACCGAGCAGGCATTGTCCATCGCGACATCAAACCAGCCAACGTGATGGTCACAACCGAAGGTGCTGTCAAAGTCGTCGACTTTGGGATCGCACGGGCCAGTGGCGATTTGGCCGCGACCCTGACCCTGGCCCACGAGGTACTTGGAACTCCGCAGTATCTCTCTCCCGAGCAGGTACGCGGGGAAACCGCGGACGCCCGGAGCGACCTGTACTCCGCAGGCTGCCTGCTCTACGAACTGCTGACCGGGCGGCCCCCCTTTGTCGGTGCCGATCCGATCTCCGTCGCCTACCAACACGTCTACGCGGAACCCGCGCGGGCCAGCACGCGCAGGCTGGGTCTCAGTCCCTGCTTTGATTCGGTGCTCAAGAAGGCTCTCGCCAAGGCTCGGAAGGATCGGTACCAGAACGCGCGAACGTTCAGAGAGGCGCTCCAATCCGCGGCGCAGGGCGTCGTCCGCGACGAGGACGGTTCTCAGGCGGGTGCGTTCGAGCAGAGGGTTCCTGCGGAGTCGCCTTGGGCAGCCGCGCCGGAAAGGCCACCGTTGACCGCTGACTGGCCAGCAGGTCGACGAGGACGGGGGTCAGGGCAGCAGCAGCTCTTTGAACTGCTGGTGGGAGGTGATGTCGAGTTGTGGAAGTAAGGCGCGGGCGCTCCGACGCGCCGGTGGCCGATCGCTGATCGGGCTTGTGTTGGACGGCAGGCCCAGCACGGACCCGCCGGCTACGTGATGCGGCACGTCGGGCAACCACCTTCAGCCAGCGAACGACCATGCTTCTTAACAGTGCGGCCGTGTTGTTGAACCGACCAACCGGACTGTAGGCTGTGGTGAGTGCACCCGACCTCTCTGATCAGGGACTTCCATGAATGACGCCGCCCCCAAGGCCACCGCCAGGAGCTGGATCGGTCTCGCCGTGCTGGTCCTGCCGTTGCTGCTGATCACTATCGATGGGACCGTCCTGATCCTGGGCCTGCCCGCGATCTCTGCTGAGTTGAGCCCCACAGGCGTCGAGCAGTTGTGGATGATCGACGTCTATTCACTCGTGCTCGCCGGTCTGCTCGTAGCCATGAGTACCGTGGGTGATCGCTTCGGGCGGCGACGCAACCTGCTCATCGGCGCGGTCGTCTTTGCGGCCGCATCCGCTACCGGCGCGCTGGCCACATCGCCGTGGATGCTGATCGGCGCCCGCGCTCTCCTGGGTGTGGGCGGGGCGATCATGATGCCCTCGACCCTGTCGCTGGTGCGCAACATGTTCCTCGACCGGCAGCAGCGCCGCTATGCGATGGCCGCGTGGGCCGCGATGGCTTCGGTCGGCGCGGCGGTCGGACCGATTGTCGGCGGCTGGGTCATTGAGACATTCAGTTGGCAGGCCGCGTTCTTGATGAACATCCCTGTCATGCTGCTTCTACTCATCCTTGGTGCGTTCCTGCTGCCGGAGAGCCGCAACCCCGAACTACACAAGATCGACATCTTCAGTGTCGTGCTCTCTTTCGTGGGCATGATCGGCGTGGTCTACGCCATCAAGACCCTCACCGGCGGCAAGGACATCGCTCTCGGGATCGCTGCTCTCGTCGTCGGCGTGACCGCAATCGCCCTGTTCGTACGCAGACAACTCACGCTCTCCACTCCGCTCCTGGATGTCAGGCTGTTCAAGGTGCGATACTTCCGCGGCGCCGTCATCGCGGATCTGCTGTCAATCTTCGCGATGGTCGGCGCGCTCGTAGCACTGATCCAGTACCTCCAGCTTGTGCTCAGCCTCAACCCGCTCCAGGCGTCCATCTGGCTCATACCGCAGGCGATCTTCGCCGCTGCCGCCGCATTCGTCGCGGCAGTGGTGGTCAAGCGTCTCCTCCCCGCCTACGTCATCACCGCCGGACTCCTGATCGCCGCCATCGGCTTCGGGTTGACCAACTTCCTGTCGCCAACATCGAGTCCCGCCCTGATCGCCGCATCTCTCGCGTTGGTCTCGCTGGGCGCGGGCATGGGACTTGCGCTGAGCAACGACATCATCATGAGTTCCGTCAAGCCCGAACGCGCAGGACAGGCCGCCGCGACCTCGGAGACCGCGTACGAGATCGGCACGACATTGGGAACAGCCGTGCTGGGCGGGATACTCGTCGCCTGGTACACCCGGGTGGTCACCGCCGGAACCGATGCGCTCGATCTGCCAGCGTCCGTTGCTGAACGGGCATCCTCGACGATGGCGGAGGCCCTGCTGGTAGCGGCTGAGGTTGGCGGCGATGACGGAGCGTCCATCCTCGAGATCGCCGAGTCCGCCTTCACCGACGCGATCGTCCTCACCGGCATCGCCGGCGCCGGGATCATGGTCCTCACGGCGATCTGGGCCCTTGTCACGCTCCGAGGTGCGGCGGCAAACAAGGATCTCGCCGCAGAACACGAGCATGAACTCGTACCTTGATCCGGTTTTCGGGAAACGGTCCTGCGCCGACTCGACCTGTCGGGGAACTACCCCGGCAAGCTGCTTCGGGCATACGTTCGCGCGCTCTTGTCCGCTGCTGGGCTCGCTTCTCCACATGGACGCCACTGATGACTCGGATGCCGGCGGGTCGAGACCGGCTGAGAGCACGGCAGCGCGCTGGGTAACAGCTAAGGGGCTAATACCGACGCGAAGGTGCCGGCGGTGGCGGGAGCCTCACCGTTGCGGAGTCCGTCCGGCTGATCGGCCGGCTCGCCCAATGTCGGGGCACTGTGGCCGGGGTGCTCGATCTCGTCGACCTCGCCCACCGGGCGGGCACGACCACGAAGTATCCGACGATAGAAGGGAAATGATCATGGGGTTCATCGCCGTCGGGAACGAGAACAGCACTCCGATCGAGCTGTACTACGAGGATCAGGGTGCAGGTCAGCCGGTTGTCCTCATCCACGGGTATCCGCTGAACGGCCACAGCTGGGAGCTTCAGACACGCGAGCTGCTCGCCGCCGGATACCGGGTGATCACCTACGACCGCCGCGGCTTTGGACGCTCGTCCAAGGTTGGTTCCGGCTACGACTACGACACATTCGCCGCCGACCTGAACACCGTGCTGGAGACGCTGGACCTGCGCGACGTCGTCCTGGTCGGGTTCTCGATGGGCACCGGTGAGCTGGCCCGTTACGTCTCGCGGTACGGCCACCAGCGGGTGGCGAAGCTGGCGTTCCTCGCCTCACTCGAACCGTTCCTGGTCGCCCGTGACGACAACCCACAGGGCTTGCCGCAGAAGGTCTTCGACGGGATCGAGGCTGCGGCAAAAGGTGACCGCTACGCCTGGTACACGCAGTTCTTCGCGGACTTCTACAACCTCGACGAGAACCTCGGCAGCCGGATCAGCCAGGAGGTGGTCACCGGCAGCTGGAACGTCGCCGTCTCCAGCGCGCCGGTGGCGGCCTACGCCGTCGTGTCCTCGTGGACCGAGGACTTCCGTGAAGACGTCGAGGCGGTCCACGCCAGTGGCAAACCGGCCCTGATCCTGCACGGCACCGCCGACAACATCCTCCCCATCGACGCCACCGCCCGGCGTTTCCGCCGGGCGCTGCCCAACGCCGAGTACGTCGAGATCGAAGGCGCCCCACACGGGCTGCTCTGGACCCACGCCGCGGAGGTCAACGCCGCCCTGCGCTCCTTCCTCCGCTGAGCTGACGGCGGGCGCCAGCGTGGCCACTACCACCAGGTGAGCGCCGACCGGCGAAAAGAGCACTCAATGCACGCACCGAACCAGGTGCTCGAGTCCGATCAGCCGCGGTCCGACCGGCGCTGATGCCTGGCTGGGCCACCGGGCTACTTGGGGGTCAAGGGGCTGGCGGTGGCGTTCTGCGCCCACGCGTACCACCGCTGCCCCTTCAACCCCGGGCCGGCGCTGCGAACCTCCCACTGATGCTGGTCGACCACTCGCTGCACCGCTTGTTGGGTGGTCAACCGCAGATCCCGCCGAGTTCCAGCATGAAGGTGCCGGCCGGTACCGTCGGCGGCGGGACGCCCTGAGCGGACCGTGCGGCACCTGATGTGCGTTACGCCGCCGCGGTGACGGCGTCCGCCGTGGTGCAGCCATTGGCCGGGTTCAGGCTGAGCGCAATGACCGCGTCGAGCCGGTCCCGGACCTCAATGAGTCGGGTGATCTGCTCGTCGATGCGCTCGCGCTCGCCGTTTAGCGTGGCTCGGGACTGCGGTGTGGTGACCTTCGCGTCGACGCAGGGCAGGAGGTCCAGGATGGTCTTGCTGGACAGGCCTGCGGCGTAAAGCATCTGGATCAGGTGCACCCGGTCGGCCGCCATGTCGCCATAGTGACGCTGACCGCCGTTGCTGCGTGTGCTGGTCAGTAGTCCTTGTTCCTCGTAGTAGCGCAGCGCTCGCACCGACACCCCGGTTCTGGTGGCGAGTTCACCGATCCGCACGACTTCTCCCCCTCATCTGGTGACGCCAGACACAGCACTTGCCTCTGACGTCAGCGTCAGGTTTTAGCATAGCCCTCGCAACGGAACAGCTTGAGCCTGTGGAGGCACATCATGCGTATTTCTGGTTCAGTCGCGCTCGTCACCGGCGCCAACCGTGGACTCGGCAGGCACTTCACCCAACAGTTGTTGGAGCGTGGCGCGGCCAAGGTGTATGCCACGGCCCGCAACCCGGAACTGATCGACGTCGCCGGCGTTGAGAAGCTGCGCCTGGACGTCACCGAGCCACAGTCGGTCGCGGCCGCGGCGGCCGCCGCCCCCGACGTCACCCTGCTGGTCAACAACGCCGGGCTCGCCACCGGGGCAAACCTGGTCAGCGGCGACCTGAGCAAGATCCGGTTGGAGATGGACACGCACTTCTACGGCACCCTCGGCATGGTTCGGGCGTTCGCGCCGGTGCTCGCCAGCAACGGCGGCGGGGGGATTCTCAACGCTCTGTCCGCTCTGTCGTGGTTCTCCTACGACGGGGCCAACGCCTACAGCGCGGCGAAGGCAGCCGCGTGGAGCCTGACCAACGGCATCCGCATCGAACTCGCCGGGCAGGGCACCCTCGTGACCGGGCTGCACCTGGGTGCTGCCGACACCGACATGGCGGCCGGCTACGACGGCGACAAGATGGCCCCCGCCGACGTGGTCCGTGCCGCACTCGATGGCATCGAGGCCGACAAGCTCGAGGTCATTGCCGATGAATGGAGCGCCTACGTCAAGGCATCCCTCGCCGGGGACCCGAGCGCGTTCTACACCGCTGCCTCGGCGAGCTGACAAAGCAGGTCGACGGGAGGCCCCGGGCACGGCGGCCACTTCTGCGCGGCCGGTGGGGACGCGCAGGCCCGCCGTACCGCAGGAGCCGGGCCGCCTCCCCGGATGGCGTCCAGGAGCCGGGCGGCCCGCGCGACCTCCGCACGAGGCACGCACCTCGCCGATGATGGAGTTGTGGTGGGCAACAAAACGCCAGCAAGACGCCAAGTCAGGCACCACAACTCCATGATCGGCGGGTCCACCTCACCTAGAGACGCGCGGCGCCGGTCGGGTGCCTCCGACATGTGTTCGGCCTTCACCCAGATGTACGGGCAACTGGCCCCCGCCGTCGCCGAACAACTCCAGGCACGCCGGAAGGCACGCCAGGACGCCCTACTCGGAAGTGGGCTCCTCTGCTCGACCTCGGACCGCAGGAACTGGCCACTTACATGGAGAACCGGATGCCGGCGCAGCATCCCACGCCGTACCTGTCACTGCGCGGCCTGCCCCTCGCCGACGACTACCCGGACTGGCTGCGCAGCCGCCTTCCCGGTGCGCTCGTCGAATCGGCGCCGGCCGTCACCCACTACACCCATCTGGCCGACCCCGCCTGGTTCTCGGGGCGGCTGGTCGCCTTCGACGAAGCTGTTGTCCGGTAACGGAGCACGAGGGCCGTCACCGCCGGTCTATCCTCTTCCCGAGGTCAGGCCAGCGACGGGAAGACAACCCACCCGTGTCCCTGACCGACATCGAGGTGTGAGATGCCATACCTGAGTCCGGTCGCAGTGCAGCGCGTCGAGGGCCTCGTCGTTGCGGCTCTCGCCGTCGTCGTGACCGTCACCGCCGGGTACCCGTGGTGGTCGCTTCTTGCCCTCTTCCTCGTCTTCGACCTGTCCATGCTCGGCTACCTGCGCGGGCCACGCCTCGGGGCCTTCTGCTACAACCTGGCGCACTCCTACACGCTGCCGGCTGCGCTGGGCGCGGTAGCCGTGGCCGCGGCCGGGTTTGGCGACCGGATCGGTTGGCTCGGAGTTCTGGCCCTTGCCTGGGTGTTCCACATCGCCGTCGATCGCGGCCTCGGCTACGGCCTCAAGACGGCCGAAGGATTCGAGCACACCCACCTCGGCCCGATCGGCAAGGCCAGAGGGTCTGACCCGCTTTGACGGACATCCAGGATCAGGAGCCTGATGGGTTCCGGAGGATGTCGTCGGCGCCGCGTGATAATTCAGCCGGCGTTGACAGATGTCCAGCATCATGGAAAGCGCCCCAACTGCCGATACGAACAACGGTGCGCTGGTCCGCTCGGCAGCCGACGCAGGTGCCTGATCCCCCTTCGGCAGCTGAACCCGTTCAACCTTGTCCTGCCCAGCGGGCGCGCCAGCCAGGCATCACCGCCCAGTTTCCGGTGAACCTTTCGGGTGGCGCCGGGCGAAGTCCCAGACGATGGCGCTGGCGTCCGGGCCGGCACGATCGGTGAAGAGGCCATCGCCGGCAGGGCCTGGCCAGACGTGCCCCATGTCGTGGACGAGGTACGACTCGACGACAGACGTGCCGTCCGGCGTGGTGATGGTGGTGTGCGTGTACGCGTGCCTGCCCAGTTCCGCGGGCACCGTCGTCGTCTCTGCGACCAGGTCCAAACTCTCGTTGAGCAGACCGTCGCCGACGAGGTCGCTTATCGCGGTCCAGTGCTCGACGAGGCGAGTGGCGACGATTGGTGGGACGAGGCCATCCTCTTCGCCCTGCATGACGAGCAGCGGCATCTGCCGCGCCCGCTCGCCCATCTGGGACCACGCCTGACTTGCGGTGTAGTCCGGCGGGGTGGCGCCGGGATCGTCCGCGTCCACCTGGTTCAGCCCATACTCGCCACCGGCGACCGACGTGGCGGTCGCGAAGACGTCGCGCGAACGTATGCCCGAAGCATCTTGCCGGGGTACGGTTCCGGCGGTGACCACCCGGGTGTACCAGGCGACGAGTATCCCGCCCAGCACGGCTGTTCCCAATGTCGTGCCGATCTCGTACGCGGTCTCCGAGGTCGCGGCGGCCTGTCCTGCGCGTTCGGGCTTGACGGAACTCATGATGATGTCGTTGCTCAGCGCAAGTCCCATGCCCGCGCCCAGCGAGACCAACGCGAGAGATGCGGCGATCAGGGCGGGACTCGATGTTGGCGACAGGAAGTTGGTCAACCCGAAGCCGATGGCGGCGATCAGGAGTCCGGCGGTGATGACGTAGGCGGGGAGGAGATAGACGACCCCGGCTGGACCGAACGGAAGCGTCAGGCGTCCGGGCTCACCGAGCGGCGGTAGTGACGTCGAGCCTTGAGTCGGTTGCCGCACGTCGCCATCGAGCACCACCGGGCGGTGTTCGCCCGGCTGCGGTCGACCAGGAACAGGCGGCACTCGTCGTTGGCGCAGGGGCGTAGCCGTCCGGGGGCGCTTTCGCGCATCTCGGCCCAGGCGAGCACGGCCTGGACGGCGAGCCTCCGGTCCGGCGCGACCACCAGCGTCCAGGTGAGGCCGGTCGCGGTCAGTCGCGGCGTCCGGTGGACACTGGTCAGGGCGGAAGCGAGAGCGTCGGCCGGGATGTCGCCGCGGACCGCCTGTTGCAGGAGGGGACGAACGGCGCGTACGGCCTCCAACTCCTCGGGCGAGCCGGTACCGCCGAATCGCCGCAGCGCTGGGGGGGCGCCGGTCGGATCGGCGAGCAGATCCTGTGAATCACCGTTGACGAGCGGGGTGCTGTTCAGAATGAACAGGAGGAGTTCCTCGCCAGTGGAGACCGGCATCGCACCGCCTAACCATCTTCACGAGTTTGACAGGGTAGAAGTCTATCAGTAGGCTCCTAACCATCTTACTAGATTATGGGGGTTAGAGATGCGGGTCCATCACCGGTACGCCACCATCGAGGGGCGGCGACTGTTCTACCGCGAGGCGGGCGCTGCCGGCGCCCCTGCCGTCGTACTGCTGCACGGCTACCCGACCAGCTCGTTCATGTTCCGCGACCTCATCCCGAGGCTGGCCGACCGCTACCACGTGATCGCGCCGGACTACCTTGGCTTCGGCCAGTCGGACGCTCCGACGATTGACGAGTTCGACTACAGCTTCGACGCCCTGGCGCGACTCACCGCCAGGCTGCTCGGCCACCTCGGGGTCGGCCGCTACGCCATCTACGTCCAGGACTACGGCGCGCCGATCGGGTGGCGCCTCGCGCTTCAGCCGACCGCCCCGGTGACCGCCATCATCAGCCAGAACGGCAACGGCTACGAGGCCGGCTTCGTGCCCGAATTCTGGGCCCCGATCTGGGCGTACGGCGACGACCCGAACGCGCAGAACGAAGCCGCCCTCCGACCCGCACTCAGCCTCGACGCGATCGTTTGGCAGTACACCCACGGCGTACCGGACCCCAGCGTGGTCACCCCCGACACCTGGACGCTCGATCACGCACTGCTGCAGCGGCCCGGCAACGACGCGGTGCAGCTGCGGCTGTTCGGCGACTACCACACCAACCGTGAGCTCTACCCTCGGCTGCAGGAGTATCTGCGTGACACCCAGACCCCCCTCCTCGCGGTCTGGGGCCGCAACGACGAGATCTTCTCCGCGGAGGGGGCGGAGGCATTCCGGGACGACCTGCCCAACGCGGAGATCCACCTGTTGGACGGCGGGCACTTTCTGCTGGAGAGCGAAGGGCGGACAGTGGCGGAACTCATCAACGACTTCCTCGGCCGAGCCCTCGTAACGTCCGGCCCCGACCAACCCTGAGGCTGCTCCTCACCGCTACGTGTGACATGGCGTCACTGGCCAGGGCCGGTGGCTGCCGGATACTGAGAGGGCGTCTCATTCACGTATTTTGCGAGTGATGCCGCCTTCAGTTATCTCGCCAGGTTGGGGTGGTTTCGTTGGTGATGCGTTTGGTGAGGTT
>NZ_JBITJA010000029.1:0-27149 GCF_044459545.1 Micromonospora sp. NPDC050276
AGTGTCGATAGACCATGAGTCGGCCGCTCTGCTGGCCTGGCATTCGGCGGACCGAATGCCGCCAATCGCAGGCAGACAAGATCAAAACGCCCAGTCAGGTGCCGTTGCCTCCGGATGGACTGTAGAACGTCTGCTGAGGGGGACGTCAGTCGCATCCTAGGGGCCTGCTGTGGTCAAGGCTCGACGGCGCCGAGCTGATTGACCTCCAGGTTTGTTCGTGATTTTTCACCGCGACCGCTGTCGGGAATGCGACTCGTCGTCGTGTTGGGCCAAGATTTGTCGGACGCCACTCCTACAGTCCCGGGACATGCCGTCCGAAGATGCCGCTGCTCCTGCTGTGCTCCGGGGTGAGCCTGAGGGTGGAGGTCAGCCAGCCGCACCTGTTCGTGTGGAACCCGCGCATTCTTCGCCTTGCTCAGTAGGTGTCATAACGTCGGCAAGGCACCGCAGGCGTTCCAGGGTAAGGGCGGGCGGTGACCGTGGCGCGAACCCCAGCCCGGCAAGAGCCATATTCCGTTCTCCGAGGACGGGGTGACGCCCAGCGTTGGCCGGCGGAAGCAGCCTGTCGGGTCGCTGCCAGACTCACACGCGAATCGCCGCCCGTTCACCCAGGGGACATTCGGTGCCGACTGCTATCCTCGCTCGCATGTCCTCAGTAGAGAGACGTGTCCTGCTTGCGTTGGTTCAGGTCAGTGAAGGAGGTGATGACCTCATCGAGGTGGATCGCATCGTGCGAGCTGCGAACCTCGACGCGGTCTCGGTGCAGCGCGCGCTGCGCGCACTTTCGTCGTACGGCGACCTGTTCTTTCAGTCCGTCCTCGACCCCGATTGCCGTGTGGTCGTCTTCGTGCACCACGTGACTGCCCACGCCCGGCGAGCAACTCAGGGCGCCACGCTCGCGGGGTTTGATGACATTGATGCGGCTTCTGGTTCTTCTGGAAGCAAGCTGCTGGTCGGCCGGATGGTCAAGGTCGTTGGTGCAGTCCTAGGCGCTGCGGTTGCCAAGGTCATCGCAACGTTTGTCATCCACGAGATAGATCGTCGATGACCTCACGAACGGTTGGAGTGCTAATGGAACGACTCTCATTCGACCTGGTCAGTGAGGCGTGGATACCGGTCGTCGAGGGCGGGCATCCCCGATCGCTGTCGCTCATCGATGTGCTCACCAGGGCACACGAGATCGACGGGTTGGCGACGGCGAATCCGTTGGAGACTGTTGCCGTGTTGCGCCAGGTGCTGCTGCCGGTCTACCTGGATGCCTGCGGTGTCCCCGACAGCGAAGGTGAATGGAAAAGCCGCTGGCGGGTCGGACACCTTCCAGCTGAGCAGATCAAGGAGTACCTGGGCGACCATCGAGACCGGTTCGATCTGTTCGGTGGGCGTCCGTTCGGCCAGGTATCGGGGCTGCGGACGGCCAAGGATGAGACCAAGCCAATCTCGTTGCTGATCGCGGCGACAGCCACTGGCAACAACGTGCCGCTGTTCACGCCGCGCACCGAAGCGAACCCACCGACGCTGACCCCGGCTTCGGCGGCCCGTGCCATGCTGGCTACTCAGTGTTGGGATACCGCGGCGATCAAGTCCGGCGCTGCTGACGACCCGCAAGCCAAGGGCGGAAAGACCACCGGAAACCCCATCGGTCCATGCGGTGCGTTGGGCGTCACGGTGCCCCTCGGTCGGAACCTGGCCGAGACGTTGCTGTTGAACAGTCCGATTGTGCGACAGCCTCACCCCGATGACGTTCCGCAGTGGCGGCGAGACCGGATGACTGGCGCCTGGGAGGTGCGGGGCGCGCTGGGGTTGTTGGACCTCTTGACCTGGCAATCGCGCAGGGTACGGCTCATCCCGGAGCATGGTCTCGGTGGCGAAGTGGTGGTGCGCCGGGTGGTCCTTACCGCAGGTGATCGTCTTCAACTTGTACCGCAGGACGTGGAGCCACACACCGCGTGGCGGCAGGTCGACAAGCCCCGGGCCGGCCAGGCGCCAGTGGTGCCGGTGCGGCACGTCGCCGGTCGAGACGCTTGGCGCGGCATGGCTCCGATGCTCGCCACCGTGCCACAGCAGGGTTCGACGTCCAGCAGCAGCATCCTCCTCGCTCAACTGGCAGACCTGCGTCTCGACGACGTATCGGTGCAGGTTCTGACGGTCGGCGTGGCTTACGGGAACCAGTCGGCGGTGGTTGAGGATGTCATCGCTGATCTGATTCCGTTACCGATCGCCGCGCTCGGTCCGGGGGAGGTGCGGTCCATCATCGAGACAGTTGTCATGCAGGCCGAGGAGTTGCGGCGGGCCGGCAACCGGCTCGACGACGACTTGCGCCGGGCCAGCGGCGGGAGCCCGGTGCCCTGGGACAAGGGCCTCAGGGCCGGAGATGCCCTCATGAGCGCCTTCAACCCTCTGGTACGCCGGTTGCTGGCCGGATTGCAGCGCGATCCCGATCGCTATGACGACGCCGAAAACGCCTGGCGGACGGTAGCGCAGTCGATGGCTCTCAAGGCGGCCGAGCCTGTCTTGGCCATGGTGCCGCCGACGGCGTTCCTCGGACGCGAAGACGAGAAGCAGAACAAGGCGTACCGGGAGAGTGTGGCCGAGGCGTGGTACCGCGGGTCGGTCCGCAAGATCCTCGGCATCGAGTCCTGATCCTTCGATTCAGCGGAGTTGTGTGGATGACCACGAGTGACGACATGGCCCGTCGGGTGCCGAGGCCGCATTTCTGGGAGCGGGACTACTCGCAGGGAGTTCCCGAGGGTAAGGACCTTGCCGCGCTTCGCAGCGGGCTGAGTCGGGACGCTGGCGATGTCCCGGCCATGTGGCCGTATTACACCCGCCTGCGGTCAGACGGGTGGGTCACCGCGCAGCTGCGCGCCGAACACGCTGCCCTTGTTCTCTTCGCCGCTCACCAGCAGTCACAGTCGAGGTTGATGCATCAGCCGACGGTCGGGTTGGGATTGGCTATGGCCAAGCTGCGCCTGAGTGGCAAGTTCACCGCCGAAGCGGTCGACAAGCGTTTCGGTGCGGCAGCGACCGCCACTAGCTTCCCGGAGGTCGTCGCACACCTGCGAGGACTGGTGAGCCAGTTGCGCACCCTCACTCCTGCCCAGCCACTGGACTACACCCTGCTCTTCCGGGACCTTCGCGACTGGCAGGACCTGGACAGGGTTCACGCGGTCCGCCGACGGTGGGGAGCGCAGTACTTCACCCTGCGGAACAAGCCGCAGACACCAGAGCCGACCGACTCCGCGACGAACGCATGAGTCAGACCGCAGCATCGCCTCAACTCTTCATCACCAGCCCGATGTCCAGCAGCAAGGAGACCCGGTGAGCCACCGCCGTACCTACATCGATATTCACATCTTGCAGACCGTGCCGCCGTCGAACCTCAACCGGGATGACGCGGGTAGCCCAAAGCAGGCCGTTTACGGGGGTGCGCGCCGAGCGCGGGTCTCCTCTCAGGCATGGAAGCGCGCGACCCGCAAGGCATTCGAGGACGAACTCGGTCTGCCCGCCGAACAGCTCGGCACGCGGACAAAGAGGGTCTCCACGCTGCTCGCCTCTCGGCTAGCCGATCGGACCGGTCTGGACGGCGAAGCCGCTACCCGGCTCAGCAACGCCCTGCTGGCACATGACCTCGATATCAAGCCCGGCAAGAAGGCCGCTGAGAGCGCCTACCTGCTGTTCTTCGGGCGAAGCCAGCTCGACGCCATCGTTGACCTGGTCGCCGAGCGGGCCGCTGAACTGACCGCGCTGGCCGATGGCGCACTGGCCAAGGCCGTCGCGGACCTACCAGTCCGCGCGCAACTGACCGCCAAGCACCCCATCGATGTGGCGCTTTTCGGTCGCATGGTCGCTGACATCCCCGCTCTCAATGTGGACGCCGCCACGCAGGTAGCACATGCCCTGTCGGTCCACCCGGTCGAAATCGAATTCGACTACTACACCGCGGTCGATGACGAGAAGAAGCCCGATGAGGATGCCGGGGCGGCGATGATCGGCACCGTCGAGTTCACCTCGGCAACGCTGTACCGATTCGCCACGCTCGACGTGCACCACCTAGCCCATAACCTCGACATGGACTTCGAGGCGACGATCGAGGCTACCCGCGCGTTCCTACGCGCATTCGTCACCTCGATGCCGACGGGGCACCAGAACACCTTCGCTCACCGCACGGTGCCCAGCGTGGTCTCCTACGTCGTGCGTCACGACCAGCCAATCAACCTTGTGTCTGCCTTCGAGAGCCCCATCCGCAGCCGGGATGGCATCGCGGCTACAGCTGCCATACGCCTCGCGGATGAACTCAGCCGAACCAGCAGGATGTGGGGCTTCACACCCCTGGCCGTGGCGAGCGTCTACAACCCGGCGTCGACCACCACCGCCCGCCACCAAGATCAGGACACCGAGTCGGCGAACGTCGCTCAAGCATTCGGGACTCCCCGCAGCCTCGACGAGGCCATTGACGCGACCATCGCCGCTGTTCGGCCCCGACTGGACGGGGCGACGACGTCACGATGACCGACATCTTCTGCCTGGTCCTTCGGCTGGCCGGGCCCCTTCAGTCCTGGGGCGGACGCGGCCAGTTCAATCGTCGCGACACCCTCGACGAACCCACCAAGAGCGGCATCCTAGGGCTGCTCGCCGCCGCGCAGGGCCTGCGTCGTCAGGAGCCGATAGAAAAACTCCTGTCCCTCAGCCTCGGCGTACGCACCGACCAGCCCGGGTCACTGCTGCGGGACTACCACACTGTCAGCGACTACCGAGGCCGCCCACTGCTGTCCGCCTCGGTGAACGCCAAGAATGCGCAAAAGCCGACATCCCCTGCCAAGCACACGCATGTCACACAACGCTTCTACCTGCAGGACGCGGTCTTCGTCGCGACAGTCAGCGGCCCCGTGGACTTCCTGGGCATCCTTGCCGACGCCCTGCGCAACCCTGCCTTTCCACTGGCCCTCGGCCGCCGATCCTGCCCACCGACGATGCCCCTGCTCCTGACACCCGACGACACCAACCGCGTGGATCGAGACGTTCTCTGGGCAGGTCAGCCGCTCGACGTGCTCCGCCAGGTGCCCTGGCAGGCCAGCAACCGGCACCGCATCGCACGCTTCGACCCCGACAGTTGTCCTTCACTGGTCGACCTGCCGGTCACCGTCGACGATGCTGCCGGCACCGACGTCCGCGTTGACGTGCCGCACTCGTTCGACCCGCTACACCGTGGGTTCAACACCCGCCGGGTACGCCAGGAGTGGGTACGCGTACCGACCGGCTGGACCGAGACCGGCCAGCCAGACCACGATCCCTTCGCGCTGCTCGGGTGGTAACTCCCATGCCGTACCTGTCCCGCATCCACCTCAACCCGCTGCGCCCTCAGGCGCAGCGAATGCTGCGCAACCCGCAGGTGCTTCACGCGGCCGTCCTCGGTGGCCTCAGCCGTCAACCAGTCGAGGAACGCGTCCTGTGGCGGCTCGAAGCTCCAAACAAACATCAACTCGCGGTCCTCGTCCTGACCCAGTCCGTACCATCATGGGAGCACTTGGTGGAACAGGCCGGCTGGCCCTCCGCTGACGAGCCGCAGGCAATGGTCAAGCCGTATGAGCCACTACTCGATCAGGTTCAACGGGGGCGAACTTTCGCCTTCCGGATCAAGGCCAACCCCACCAGCGCCACGAAGAAGCCGCGGGTGCCAACCCAGGCGCAGGCCCAGCACCTCGCAGGCGAACGCCCCCGAGGCGTACGCGTAGCGCACCGTAAGTTGCCCGACCAGCTTGACTGGCTGATCACGCGGATGGGCCGCGCCGGCTGCACGGTGCCAACCGACCTCGTGAGCGGCAACGACGTTCCCGCGGTACGAGCAACCGGCCGAGACCGGATCCGCTTTCACAAGAACGGGCGCAAGGAAGAAGCGTCGCCGGTGACTCTGGAGAGCGTCACCTTCGACGGCCTGCTTCAAATTGAGGATCCCGCACTAGCCCGCGAAGCGCTGCTACAGGGAATCGGCTCCGGTAAGGCATACGGCTTCGGCCTACTCACCCTCGCCCCGCCTCGAGCGAGCGAGGAACGTTGAGGTGTGGTGGCTGGCCGACCCGCAGGATCTGCACCGAGTCAGTGATCGGATTTCCAGCGTCTACGTCGAACGCTGTCACATCGACCGCGACGACAATGCGGTCGCGCTGGTCAACCGGGAACGCACCGTCCGGATACCCGCCGCGATGGTCGCCACTCTCCTGATCGGCCCTGGTGCCCGTATCACCACTGCCGCTGTACGCCTGCTCGCCGATTCCGGCACCGCGCTGTGCTGGGTCGGCGAGAGAGGCGTACGTCTCTACGCCTCCGGAATCGGCCCCAGCAGGGGATCTCAACTACTTCTACGCCAGGCGTACCTGGTCACCCGAACCAAGGAACGCCTTGCTGTAGCGCGCAGGATGTACGGCATGCGGTTCCCCGGCGAGGACGTCAGCACGCTCACCATGCAGCAACTACGCGGGCGAGAGGGCGCCAGGGTCAAGAAGATCTACCGCACCCACTCAGCCCGCACCGGAGTGCCCTGGGACGGCCGGCTCTACAAACCCGGCCAGCCCTTCGAAGCCGGCGATGACGTCAACCGGCTCCTCTCCGCCGGGCACAGCTGCCTCTACGGCATCTGCCACCAGCGGTAGTCGGCCTCGGCGCAAGCCCCGGCCTTGGCTTCGTCCACACCGGGGGCGCCACCTCCTTCGTCCTCGACATCGCCGACCTCTACAAGGCCGAATACACCATTCCCCTCGCATTCGACCTCGTCGCCAAGGGACTCAGCAGCGAACGAGATGTCCGCACCGCCTTCCGCGACCGAGTCACCGACGGCAAACTGATGACCCGCATCGTCCAGGACATCAAGGCGCTGCTTCTCAGCGGAGACGCCGAGGACACCGACGACGACGCCCACGAACTGTGGGATGAGGCCCTCGGCTCCGTACCCGGAGGCATCAACTGGGCCACCGACTATGCCGATGGCCTAGACACCTCCTCCTTCATCGGAGTCAGCGGACCGGACCTCACCGAGCCCAAGGTGGACTTTTGACCGTCGTCGTCCTCATCGCCGTGGCCGAAGGGCTCCGCGGCCATCTCACCCGATGGATGATCGAAGTCGCGGCCGGAGTCTTCGTCGGCAACCCCAGCGCCCGCGTCCGAGACCGCCTCTGGACGCTCCTAGCGACAAGGGTGGGTGACGGACAAGCCATCATGATTGAACCAGCGCAAAACGAACAAGGCTGGGCGATCCGTACCGCAGGCCGCGACCGCTGGGTCCCCGTCGATCTCGACGGACTGATTCTTTCAGCCCGACTCCGCCGATAAACGCCCAGGTCAACAAGTGTCCTCCCCGCACGCGCGGGGGTCTTCCGACCATCACCGAGGCCACGGAGGCGCACTTCGAGTCCTCCCCGCACGCGCGGGGGTCTTCCTTCGCGGATCGCCTGCTCGACGTAGGCGCTGACGTCCTCCCCGCACGCGCGGGGGTCTTCCGGACAGCCGGATTCGGTAGACCCGGCGGCCCATGTCCTCCCCGCACGCGTGGGGGTCTTCCGGCCGAGCATCCACAGCGCGGCCGCCGTGATCCGTCCTCCCCGCACGCGCGGGGGTCTTCCGATCGTGGCGGTGGTCGCGCCCCGGGTGTGGGAGTCCTCCCCGCACGCGCGGGGGTCTTCCTACGTGGCGGCTGCAGATGGGCGCCCTCGGCACGGTCCTCCCCGCACGCGCGGGGGTCTTCCCTGCCTCGCACGCGCGCCTTTTTCGGCGTGTGTGTCCTCCCCGCACGCGCGGGGGTCTTCCTATGCGATGAACGCGCCCGCGCCGGCGCAGATCGTCCTCCCCGCACGCGCGGGGGTCTTCCCTCCTCGGAGTTGTACGGCATCGCGTACAGCACGTCCTCCCCGCACGCGCGGGGGTCTTCCGATAGACGCGCGGCGGTTGTTCTCCGGGGCGTGGGTCCTCCCCGCACGCGCGGGGGTCTTCCGATCGCACCCGATCCGCTGTGGCGCACCCCCACGTCCTCCCCGCACGCGCGGGGGTCTTCCGGTTCCCGGCGTCCCTTCCCGCGGTCAGACTCCGTCCTCCCCGCACGCGCGGGGGTCTTCCAGGACAACGCGGGCGGCTTGGCCGCCTTCGGTGGTCCTCCCCGCACGCGCGGGGGTCTTCCTACGTCCTTGAGGTCGTCGACGGCACCGGGCTTGTCCTCCCCGCACGCGCGGGGGTCTTCCCCGGCTGCGGGAGCTGGTCGACGGCACCGACGCGTCCTCCCCGCACGCGCGGGGGTCTTCCTGCGATCCCGGACTGGAAGGGTCCGATGGATCGGTCCTCCCCGCACGCGCGGGGGTCTTCCGAAGCCGGCCGCCACCCCGGCGGCCGAGGCCCCGTCCTCCCCGCACGCGCGGGGGTCTTCCGACCGGGCCGCCGCCGACGAGGAGCAGGCCCGCGTCCTCCCCGCACGCGCGGGGGTCTTCCGTTCGGCCTCACGCCCGCCGACCGACCCCGCAAGTCCTCCCCGCACGCGCGGGGGTCTTCCGGCAGGGGGCGCTGTGCGTGTCGCTATGAATGCGTCCTCCCCGCACGCGCGGGGGTCTTCCGGAGGTTGGCACCATGGGCGTTACCGGATCGTGGTCCTCCCCGCACGCGCGGGGGTCTTCCGGGCACGTTCGACCTGCCGCACTACTCCCGGTGGTCCGCCCCGCACGCGCGGGGGTCTTCCCCGGGCGAGGATCGTGCCGAGGTCCGCGATGGGGTCCTCCCCGCACGCGCGGGGGTCTTCCGCCCGCCCCGACCAAACCAGTCACCGAACTGCTGTCCTCCCCGCACGCGCGGGGGTCTTCCCGTCGCTTTGAGCGGTGGCGCCTCGCGGGTGGCGTCCTCCCCGCACGCGCGGGGGTCTTCCGTCGTGCGCGACCGCCAGGCCCCGGACGGTGTCGTCCTCCCCGCACGCGCGGGGGTCTTCCCCGAGCCCGAACGTCGCCTGCGTCACCCCCGCGTCCTCCCCGCACGCGCGGGGGTCTTCACTGGGCCCGACCGACGACGAGCGGGCCGAACGGGTCCTCCCCGCACGCGCGGGGGTCTTCCGGAGCTGGCCCAGGTCATCCGCTCAGACCACCTGTCCTCCCCGCACACGCGGGGGTCTTCTGCGCGCCGGTCCCTGGGAATCCACCTGCTCATGTCCTCCCCCGCACGCGCGGGGGTCTTCCCTTCGGGCCGATCATGATGTCGATGGCCCGGTGGTCCTCCCCGCACACGCGGGGGTCTTCCGTCGGTGACATCGCGAGTTTCGCCAACGGGACGGTCATCCCCGCACGCGCAGGGGTCTTCCGTCGGTGGTGCCGGTGGCCGTCAGCAGGTCGGGGTCCTCCCCGCACGCGCGGGGGTCTTCCCCGGGTGGAGTGCCCGGCGTAGGCACTTTCCAGTTCATCCCCGCACGCGCCGGGGTTCTTCCCTGGCAGGTGGCCTGGTAGGCCAGGATTGAGGTGTCATCCCCGCACGCGCGGGGGTCTTCCGCGGTACGCGGTGCGCATCACCGGCGTGCCCGGGTCATCCCCGCACGCGCGGGGGTCCTCCCCTCAACCGGGTCATCGGAACTCGCAGCGGCCGTCATCCCCGCACGCGCGGGGTCTTCCATCGACAACAAGTACGTCAGCGCCGACGGCGCGGGTCATCTCCGCATGCGCGGGGGTCTTCCCACGGCCGTGCAGCGCGGCGCGACCGGTGCGCAGTCATCCCCGCATGCGCGGGGGTCTTCCAATCATTTGCGGGAACATTTACTGGCGCCACGAGTCATCCCCGCACGCGCGGGGGTCTTCCCGTCGCCGGGCATATCCGCTCGCTGGGTGCGCTGTCCTTCCGCACGCGCGGGGGTCTTCCCTGATCGGCGGCCAGCTCACCCGACTGCACCTGGTCCTCCCCGCACGCGCGGGGTTCTTCCGCGGGCGGCTCCAGCGAGGAGTCCGGTGTACTCGTCCTCCCCGCATGCGCGGGGTTCCACACGACGACCCAGCAATGTACGGCTGGCATCAACCGTTAACCACGGGCTCCGGGCTCCGGGCTCCGGGCTCCGACGAGTTCATCCTGATCGCGTTACTGATGTGACCGCGGCTTGGTGGTTCGGAGTGCGCGTCAGGACGGCACCGGGTGACGAAACCCATACGCAGAATGAGAGCGGGACCAGATTCGGGCAAGAACCCGCCGAGCGGGTTGGGCCGCCTGTCTTGGCGCTGCCCCGACGGTGGTTGAGATTCGAATGGTCTGGCTGAGTGACGTCCACGACTGTTGTTTCGTGGGCAGGCACGAAGCTGTGCGCCCTCGATCAACTCACAAGCGAACGCCGCGAGCGGCCATGAATGCGAAGGGCTCCGTGGCGTTGGCGCTACTCGGCGGGTTGCTGGTGTGGGTTTCGAAGTGCAGGTGCGGCCCGCTGGAGTGGCCGCTGGTGCCGACGACGCCGAGCTGCTGTCCGGTGTTGACGGCTTGCCCAACGGCAACGTACGGGCGGTGGAGCATGTGGCAGTAGCGGGTCGCGGTGCCGTCGGCGTGGCGGATCTGGACGTACCATCCGCAGCCTGGCGTGTTGAGGGAGCCGTCGATGTCGCAGTTGGCGCTGCCGCATTTGGCGGTGATGACGATTCCGGCGCTGGCGGCGTAGATTGGGGTTCCCTTGGGTGCGGCGACGTCGACGCCGTCGTGGGTGGGGCGTTCGGGTGTGCGGAAGCCGCTGGTGAAGGTGCCGTTGACGGGCTTGACCCAGGTGCCGGTCCCCGGTGAGCAGGTGAGGCTGCCGTCGGTGAGGGCGTTGACGATGGCGGTGGCGAGGGGTTCGTGCGGGGCGTAGGCGTCGGGGAAGGCGCTGACCTGGACGCGCTGGGCCACGACGGTCAGGGGGAGGGTCTCCCAGCCGGGTATGCCGCGCATCTTGGTGAAGAACTTGGTGGCGGAGATGGCCGGAGTCATGAGTTCTTGGACGGTGCCCCATCCGCCTGCTCCGTCGGGCGGGAGTGGTCGTTGTTGGAAGAGCCCGACGCTGTCATGGTCGGCGCCGACTCCGTCATGGGGGAGGGTTAGGGACCGGGGGACGTTCGCGTTGGCGAGGTTCCTGAGGTGGGACTCCTGCAGGGCGGTGGCAATGCCGATCACGGCGGCCCTGGCGGGCAACTTCATCTGAACGGACGCGGTGTAGATGCTCTGGGCGTGCGCCAGAGCGGTCGGCGCGAGGTCCTTCAACTCGGCCTGTGCTGTGCTTCCGGGTGCCAGGGCGGGTAGGCAGCCGGTGGTGGAGGCGGCGGGTTCGAGGCTGCCGCTGCCAGTGGCCGCAACGGCGACGCTGAGGGCGAGCGCCAGGGGTACGAGGGGTGCGAGCGTGAGCGGTCTCATCGCCGCCTCGGTGGGGACGTGGGCATGGGGGCACCTCGGACGGACGCAGGTCAGCCTGTATGCGATTGCACACGGCACGAAGTGCCGCCGAGGATAGCCGAGCGAAGTGTTCGGCTGTCAACTATCGCTAACGGAATCAGGTGAGACTGGCGAAGATCAGGCCGGCGACGATGGTGCCGAGGAGCCCGCCGGCGACGACCTGCGCCGTGGTGTGGTCGCGCAGCGCGACGCGGGACCATCCCACTGCCGCCACGACGACGGCCAGGGCGGCGATCGCGATGGTGGGTAGCTGGCTGGCGAGCATGGTCGTGGCACCGGCGGCCACGGCGGTGTGCACGCTGATCTTCCAGCGCAGAGTGACGACGGCGAGTGCGGCGAGGGTGGCGAACATGGCCAGGGTGAGGGCGATGACCGCACGGGGTGCGTCGCCGACGGCCATGGCGCCGATGCCGATCCCGACTGAGGTGAGGATGAGGGTCATGACGGTGAGGCGGTGGCTGCGTACGCCGAGGTGTCGGTCTGCCAACTGCCCGGCGCTGACGCCCCGCTTGATCAGCAGGACCGGGATGACCGCGGCGAACACCGCGCTGACCATGCCCCATCCGAGGCCCGTCCACCGGCCGGAGGTCCAGCCGGTGATGAGGCTGACGGCGATGATCCAGGTTTTCGGGTCGAGCCAGTCGGTGACCCGGCGGGCGGTGCGGGAATCGGCGGTGAGGGTGGCGGTCATCGGTGCGGCTCCGGTGCGGTGTTTACGTGGGTCAGGGCGTCCCGGACCGCCGTGGTGTCCCAGACGTGGGCGAGGTCGAGCAGCCGGGTCAGCCGTTCGACCGGGTTTGGTGGCGTGGGCGGCGGGGCGTAGGGGGCGGCGGGCGTAGCCGTGGGCGGCCGAGCCTGGGCGATGCGGAGCAGGCTGGCCTCGGTCGCTGCCGCGAGGTCCTGGCTGGTGAGCCCGTGTGTGGCAAGGCGGTCGCGGACGCGATCGACGAGGTGTTCGTCGGTACGGCGGTACAGGTCGTGGATCGTGTCGTGGAGTTCGACGACGTGACGGGAGAGCCTCTCGCGGGGACTGAGCCCGGGTGGATCGAGACGGTGGTCGGCAGGCACGAGATCGTGCCAGAGCGGGTTGAGTGTCCGTAGGTGCCGGCGGGCTCTCAGGTTTGCTCGCGTTCCGGGCGCACCGGCGATGGTGAGCCCGGCCGTGATGAGCAGCATGGCGAGGTACTTGATGTCGTCGGAGAGGTCGACGTAGAAGATGTCACCGCGGCTTGGTGGGCCGACGGCGAGACGTGCGCCGAAGTAGGCGGCCCGGTACAGGGCGTACCCGGTGCCGATGATGCAGCCGATGACGAGCACCTGTTGACCCGCGCGCACGACACCGTGTCGGCTGGCCTGGTGAGCGCGGCGGAACAGCCGGGCGGACAGGGCCATCGCGACGCCGAGATACAGCGTCCAGCTCAGGATGTACGCCGTGGCAAGGGGTTTGCCGGCGGCCTGGTCAGCGAAGTCCTCGGAGTCGACGCGGGGCATCGTCCAGAACAGGCAGGTCATGATGACGACGGTGACCGCAAGGCCGGCCAGGGAAATGCGACGCCGGACATGGGTGGCCGTGCCCAGGATGGCAAGGTCGAACAGGGCCGCCACCGCCACGAGTCCGGCGAGGTGTTTCACCAGGACGCCGGCGCCGTGTACGCCAGCGAGCTGGTCGATTGCGTGCGCGATCGGCTCGACACGGACCGTCATCGACACCGCCAGCCCGGTGATGGCTGCCCACACCGTCCGGTGAGCAGGCCCGCTGCGCAGGGCGTGTGCCCGTGCGGCCGACACGATCCACAGCGCGGCAACCACGACGAGTTCGGCGTTGGAGGGCTCAGACATCGTCGAGCGCGAGGGCGGATGCCACCCGGGACAGCCCGGCGGGTGCGCCAGGCGCGGCGCGGCCGGCGCGGTCGATGATGACAGTGGCCATCATCTCGGCTTCGCGTTCCTGGTCGCTGGTGAAGTCGTGCCGGCCGAGCATGGCGCGCACGACGGTCATGTCGAGGTCCGGCAGCAGAATCTCGCCGAGGTCGACGTCGGATGCCTCGTGGCCCCACAGCATGTGGCCCACCTCGTGCGCCGTGATGTGGTCCTGCTCCCACGAGCTGCGGGTGGGGTCCACGAAGATCAGGTCCTGGGTGGCGGTGTGCACCCACAGCCCGGAGTGCTGGCCCGACCGCGAGGGCGCGGGAAGGTCGCGCAGGGTCACGGGCCGTCGCCGGTGCCGCGCGATGGCGGCGGCGAGAGCGTGCCGGTCGAAGGGGGACGGGACCACGATGCCGTTGTCGTCGAGTAGCTGCTCGCAACGCCGCCGCAGATCGCCTAGGTGTGCCTGACTCTCGGGTCCGGCGGCCCGTGGTCGGCGCATGGCCTCTCCCATCGACTGGCGAGCCGGGGCACAGGGCGATCCGGCTGTGGTGCGATGAGTCAGGCTAGTGGCCTGCCGTGGTGCGGCGTCAAGCCGAAGTCGCAGGTCAGAGGCATTTCACACTTGGTTGGGTGGGGGCGTCCCATCGCTGTCGACCTCCGGCAGACCCTCAGTGCGGCGGGCGTACCGTAGCTGCGCCTTGATCGGTTCGAGAGCTTCCGCCGATAGCCCGGCGGCGAGCCGGGCGAGTTCCCGCACCCCGTCGTCGCGCAGCTCGGTGACGATCTCCAGCTGCGCGTCAACACGTTCCGCGACGATGTCATCGCTGAAGTAGGTCACCGGGACGCCGAACAGCTGGGCAACCCAGGCGAGCTTGTCCAGGCTGGGAGTCTTTCGCTGACCGGTCCGGATCTGCTGGAGGTAGACCGGAGAGATCGCCGCCGCGCCGCCGGCCAGTTCGGCGATCTTCGCCGCCGCTTCCCGGTAGCTGTAGGGGCGGCCGAGCGTCGCGGGGTAGACCGTGCGGAACAGGTGATCCAGGCGCGCGGCGACGCGGTGGGTCCTGTCGTCGGTCGTCATCCCGGCAGCGGCCTTCCTGTCAGCGCGTCGGTCAAGCCTGCAATGACAGCAATCGCGGACGCAAGTTGCCACATGACCTATGTCACCCAGTCGGGTCTACCCCTGCGGACGGCGGGCTGCTTAAAGTCTGACCCTGCTGTACGCGATTGCTAACACCGCTGGTCAGGTCGCGGCGGCGTGTCCCTCCGCTCTGCAAGGAGTTCGTCATGCACACCCTTCCCTCCGCCCTGTCCGTGCTCGCCGACGTGCCCAATCCGGCGCCGGCTGACCCGACGGGAGGCAGCAACGGCATCTCGCTGCTGCTGTCCTACGTCAAGTGGGGTGCGCTGATCGGCTGCGCCATCGCCGCCCTCGCCTCGGGCGGCCTGATGGCCGTCGGGAAGCTCTCCAACCGGCCCGGCACCGCTGAGATGGGCAAGAGCGCCTTCATCTGGTCGCTCGGAGGGGTGATCGTCACCGCCATGGCGATCCCCCTGGTCAACACCGTCTTCGGCGCAGCGAACTGAGCCGAGTCGTGAACGACTTCATCGACCCGGGACCGCACCGCGCCCGGTGGGTTGTCATCGCCTGCGGGGCACTCGCGACCCTGGTTGCGGCCATCGGGCTGATCGTTTGGGTACTGAATCCACGCTCCGACGCCAGGACCGCGACGCCGGGCGCGCTGCCGCCCGCAACTATCGGCTCCTCATCGTCAGCTCCGGCCGGACCAGTGCGTCTGAGCAGTGGCAGCCAGACGGTGCAGGGCATCGCGGTGGGCCACCCGCACACACCAGCGGGTGCGGTGGCGGCCGGCACGGAATACCTCACGCAGGTGCTGTCGAACCTCGACCCGGCTCGCGCCCGGACGATCGCCACCGTGATCGCCGACCCCTCGTTCGCCGACGCCAGCGACTACCTTGCCGAGGGGGCGGTGAACCTGCGGCGCACCCTCGGCGTGGCCACGATCGGGCCCGTGCCGCTGGGCGCGTCGCTCACCTTCGGACCGGCCGCCTACCAGCTTCGCGACGCCACACCGGACACGATGACCGTGCTGGTCCTCGGCTACCTGTCCACCACCGCGCCCGGCCGGCAGGTCGCCTCCACCATCGGCGTGTACCCGATCCGGCTGCACTGGGCCGCCACCGACTGGAAGGTCCTCCCGCCGGACCCGGCGAACGCCACCGACTACACCAGCCTTGCGACCCAGCCCGGCAGCGCCGAGGCCGCCGCCCAAGGTTGGCAGGAAATCATCCCGTGAACGCCGCTGCCTGCGACCCGCTCAACGGCCAGATCAGCGGCTGCACCCCCGGCGGCATCATCGACGGCGCCGCGGCCAACGCCTGGGAATCAGTCTGCCGCTCGTTCGCCGACGCCGCGACATCGCTGCTGAATACCTTCGCCGATGCGTTCGTCGCGTTCCCCAACCTCGACCTGATGAGCATCGACCAGCCGCTGGCGATCTCGCGGTGGCTGGCGATGGGCATCGCTGCCCTACTGCTGCTCCTCCAGGTCGTCCGGACTGTCGCCACCCGCGACGGCTCCCCGCTCGCGCAGGGCTTGGTCGGTGCGGGTAAGGCGGTGCTGGCGTTCCTCGTCACGATGGTCGTCGCCAACGCCGCCCTGATCGCCGCCGACGAAGTCGCTCGCGGCATCATCAACCGATCCCTGGGCGGCAACGACGGTCTCAAGGCCAAACTCACCGTCCTGTTCCAGATGGGCTCGGTCACCGGCTCCTCGGGGTCGCTGATGCTCATCCTCGCGCTGGTCGGCATCGCGCTCACGCTGGTGCTGTGGTTTGAGCTGCTGCTGCGCAACGCCGCGATCGCCGTACTGCTGGCCACCTCGCCCATCGCCGCCGTCGGCAACATGTCGGAGACGACGAAGAGTTGGTGGTCGAAGCTCTGCGCCGCCACCATCCAGCTGATCATCCTCAAGCCGATGATCGCGCTGGTCTTCGCGATCGGCTTCGGCGTTCTCGGAGACCCGACCGACCCCACCCGGGCCAAGGACGTGACCACCCTGCTGACCGGCATGCTGGTGCTGCTCATGGCCGTCGTCGCGTGGCCGGTCATCGCCCGCTTCTTCACCTTCGCCACCGTGCAGGCCGCCGCCGGTGGGGGGCTCGCCGGGATGCTGGGCTTCGCCGCCGGTAGGGCGAACGCCGGCGGCCCGCCGAGCGGGGTGAACCCGGCTCAGTTCAGCCAGGCCAGCGAGGCTCGTACCCTCGCCTCGGCTGCCGGCAAGAGCGGCGCCGCTGGTGGCACGGCCGCCGGCAGCGCTGGTATGGCGGGCGGCGGAGCGGCGGCGTTCGGGGCGGTCGCCGCGCCGATCGCGGTCGCCGCCGCCGGCGTCGACCTGGCCCAGCGGGCGGTCAACTCTTTGGCCGGGCGGATGGAACAAACCGCCGGGCACGCCGGCGTACACGGTGCGAACCCGCACGCCCGCCCGGCCGGCTACTCCCGGTACGCCGGCAGCTGGACTGGCGCCCTCACCGGCACCGCTGGCCGCTCCGCCGCACCAACTGGCACCACCGGAAGCTCTACCGCACCGGCTGAAGCGAAACCTCGGATCCCGGCCGCCTCCGGTGACATGACCGGACCCGCTCCGGCATCTGCGCCGAGTCGAGCGGCCGAAGCCGTGCCGCCGCCGCTCCACACGCCTCCACCGGCCCCCGAGACCAACCCGACGCCAAGACCCTCGGCCAGCGCCGCGAGTTCGGCCGCGCCTCCGACCCAACCAAGGGGGACGGGCGTACCCGATCCAGCGCCGCCAGCCCCGCACGACTCTCCATCCGCTAACCCAACCGAGGAGGCCGACCGGTGAGCACCCCCACCGCCGAGCACCGCACCCGCAGCTACTTCGGATGGCAGCACGAGAAGGTCGCATTCCTGTTCGGGATGACCCTGCAGCGAGTCACGATGCTCGCCGGCGCCGTCCTGGCGGGGATCTGGCCGCTCGCCGCCGCCCGCCCCGCCGCCGGGGCACTACTCTGGCCGCTCGCCATCGTGTTGGCGACGTTGGCGTTCCTGCGCGTCGGAGGCCGCACCACCGACGAATGGGTGCTGGCGTTCACCTCCTATCACTGGGGCCGCTCCCGCACCCGCCACCGCTTCCTCTCCGCCGCGTTCGCTCCTGCCCCGGCCGACGCGACGGCCGCGAAACCTATGGACCTGCCCGGAGTCCTGGCGCCGCTGACGATTCTGGAGGCGCAGGGACCTTCGGGGCAGCCGCTCGCGGTGGCGTACCACCGTCTGGACCGCACCTACACGGCGGTCGCGCGAGTCCGGTACTCCGGAATCAGCCTGGTCGACTCCGCCCGCCGGGACCAGCGCGTCGCCGGCTGGGGCGCGCTGCTGGCCGGGCTGTGCACCGAGGGGAACCCGATCGTGCGGGTGCAGGCGCTGCAGCGCATCGTCCCGGAGTCAGGAGCGGCGCTGCGCCGCTGGCACGTCGACCACGTCGCCGCCACCGCCCCGGCCGAGGCGGTCGCGGTCACCAGCGATCTGCTCACCGCCGCCGCCCTGTCCAGCAGCGGCCGGGAGGCGTACCTGGCGTTCACGATGGACCACCGCCGGGCGGCCGGGGCGATCAAGAGCGCAGGTGGGGGCAGCGTCGCCGCCGCGGACATCCTCACCCGGCACCTGCGGGCCCTGTCCGCGTCGATCGCCGGCGCGGACCTGCAGGTCGAGTCCTGGCTGGGCCCCCGCGACCTCGCCGAGGTCATCCGCACCGCCTACGACCCACACGCCGGCCGGCACCTCGCCGAACGCCGCGCCAACGCCACCACCCCGGGCGCCGACGGACTGCCCGCCGGCGTCGACCCGGCCGTCGCCGGCCCCGCCGCAGCGCTCAGCTCCCCGGGCAGCTACGCCCACGACGGCGCCCACTCCGTCACGTACTGGATCCACGACTGGCCCCGCAACCAGGTCTACTCCACGGTCCTTGCCCCGCTGCTCGGCGACGGCGTGCACCGGCGGGCGTACTCGATGCACATCGAACCCCTCGGGCCGCGCGAGGCGTCCCGCAAGGTGATGGGGGAGCGGACCCGCCGCTCCGTCGCCGTGGGGATGCGCCACCGCACCCAGCAGATCGTGCCCGAGCACGAGCGGCAGGCCCTGGCACGCGCCGAGGCCCAGGACGCCGAACTCGCCGCCGGCCACGGCCTGGTCCGCTTCACCGGCTACGTCACCGTGACCGTCACCGACCCGGCCCAGACCGAGGACGCCTGCGCGGCACTGGAGGCCGACGCCGCCGCAGCCCGCATCGAGCTGCGACGCATGTGGTACGCCCACGACACCGGCTTCGTGATGGGCGCCCTCCCACTCGGCTTCGGCCTGCCCCGGAAGCGGTGGTGAGCCCGATGCTGCGCCGTACTCGACGCAACAACCTGCCGGTCGCCGACCTGAGCGACCTCCTCGGCGACCTCCCGACCCCGACCACGCCCGCCGATGCCCCCTCGAAGCCGGGGCGGACCCGACCGGAACCGACGCCGCCGCGGCGCGGATGGCCGCGGCCGTTCGCCGGGCAGGCCGCCCGCGCCCCGCAGATCCCCGTCTTCCGGGCCTCCACCGGCCAGATGCAGGGCCTCTACCCGTGGCTGTACGGGCAGACGATGCCCCCGGCCGGCACCTACATTGGTATCGACACCCAGTCCGGAGGCAGCTTCTCCTGCCACCCCATCGAGTGGCTGCGCCTGCAACTGATCACCAACCCGAACTTCCTCATCACCGGCGTACCCGGCTCCGGGAAGTCCGCCACCATCAAACTGCTCTGCTACCGGCTGATGGCCTACGGCGTACGCGCCTTCGTCCTCGGTGACATCAAGAACGAGTACGCCACCCTCGCCCGCCACCTCGGCGTCGAACCCCTCGAACTCGGGCCAGGCCTCGGCAACCGACTCAACCCCCTCGACAGCGGACCCCTCGGCCGCAACCTCCCCGGCGACACGGAGAAGCTCCGCGAACGGCTGGACGAGATCCACCGCAGACGCATCACCCTGCTCTCCTCGCTACTGGTGATGCGACTTGGTCGGGCACTGTCCCCGACCGAGGAGGCGGCCCTGTCCCTGGCCATCAAGCACGCCTCCGGCGAGGCCACCGGCGACAGCCACCTCACCGACCCGACCATCCCCGCCGTCTGGGCGCTGCTACGCGACCCACTGCCGGACATGGCCTCCGAACTGCGGGTCCGCGGCGACGACACCGGGGAACTACGGGAGATGATCCGCCCCACCGCCGACGCCCTCGGCAACATGGTCCAAGGGTCGTTGAGCGGCCTGTTCGACGGGCCGACGACCATCCGCCTGGACTTCGACGCCCCCATCCAAACTGTCGACCTGTCCCGCATCGACGGCCGCGGCGACGAGACCGTCGCCATGACCCTGGCCTGCGTCTCCTCTTGGGGACAGGCCGCCATCGACGAACCCGGCGGGCCCGTCCGCATGGTCATCCGCGACGAACTCTGGCGGGCCATGCGCGTCCCCGCCATGATCCGCAAGGTCGACTCCGACCTGCGGCTGTCCCGCGCTCAAGGAACGATCCAGGTGCTCAGCACCCACCGGCTCGCTGACTTCGAAGCCGTCGGCCCGGCTGGCAGCGAAGAGGTCACCATCGCCAGCAACCTCATCGCCTCCTGCGACGTGCGGGTATGCCTGCGCCAGGACACCGCGCCGCTGGCCATGACCAAGGACCAGATCGGGCTCACCGACACCGAGTGCGCCCACATCGCCTCCTGGTCCGGCGAGCACGTCGGCCGGGCGCTGTGGAAGATCGGCCGGCAGCCCAGCCAGATCGTGCAGACCATCCTCACCCCGCAGGAACGGCAGCTGTTCTACACCAACGAACGAATGGCGGTGTAGATGAGCGGCAACACCACGCGGCTCGGCGGGAGTCTCACCAGCGGCTCTGACTGGGTGGTGGGTGCCATCGTCGCGGTGGCCGCTGGCACCATGCTCGGCATCTGGCTGACCGGCCAGGTCGCCGGGCTGCTGGCACTGCACTGGCCGGGGACCTCCCCAGCCGACGCGTACGGCATCGCTCTCGCCCTGCCCCGGCACCTCAGCGACCCTCGACTGGCCTGGCCACCACCCGCCCAGGGCCAGCTGCCGGGCCCGATCCGCTTCTACACCGCCGCGGTGCTCGTCAGCGGCGCCCTCTCAACAGCAGGAGTGCTGCTGTGGCAGCGGTGGGGCAACGGACGCCAAGCCCGGGGGATGGCATCGCGGCAGCAGCTGCGCCGCACCCTCTCCGCCGAGGCCGTTCTGCGGGCGGCTCCACGCCTGCGGCCCGGACTGGATCACAAACCGATGCTGACGGATGTCGCGGTGCCGTTGGGCGACGCCGGATCGATGCGCCTGCACGCAGGGCTCGAATCCTCCGTGCTCCTGGTCGCGCCACCACGGCAGGGCAAGACCAGCCAGGTCATCATCCCGTGGCTGCGCGGTTTCCCCGGCGCCGCAGTCGTGACCTCCGTACGTCCCGACGTCTTGGAGAACACCGCCACCCTTCGGGCGGGAACGGCGTGGGTGATGGAGCTGACCGGCGACCTCACCTGGCCGCACCGCATCGCCTGGAGCCCCATCGCCGGCTGCGGCCGGTACGACGTCGCTCGCAAGCGGGCCGGCGTGATGATCCAGGTCGGAAAGCAGGAGAGCACCGACGCCACCAACGCCGGCTTCTTCGGCATGACCGCCACCAACCTGATGGCCGCCTGGCTGCACACCGCCGCCCTCACCGGCCGGACCATGACCGACATCCTGGCCTGGTCGACCGACGACACCAACGACCAGCCCGTGAAGCTCCTGCGTGACGCCCATGGCGCCCGCGACGGAGTCCTGAAAATGCTCGACGGTTTCTACCGCCAACCGCACACCACCCGGTCCAACCTGTGGGCCACCGTCCAGACCGGCACCAGTTGCCTCTTCGGCGAAGCCGCCCACCACGTCTTCGCCGGGACGGTCAACGAGTCCTTCGACATCGAGGCGTTCCTGCGCTCCGGCACCGACACGGTGTATTTGCTCGTCGACGAACAACAGGCCGAAGCCCTCGCTCCACTTGTCACCGCCTTCGTCGACGAGATCACCACCACCGCGAAACGCCTCGCGCTGCGCGCCCCAACCGGCCGGCTGGACCCGCCCCTGGGCCTGATCCTCGACGAGGTCACCAACGTCGTCCCGCTGCCGGACCTACCGCAGCTGATGTCCTACGCCGCCGGCAGCGGCATCTTCGTCACCGCCGTCCTGCAGAACCTCGCCGCCGCCGAACAACGCTGGCGGGCCGTGGGCCGCCGAATGCTCTGGGCCAACTCCACCATCAAGATCGCCCTCGGCGGCCTCGCCGGCGACGACCTCGACGACTTCTCCCAACTCGCCGGCACCTACCGCGAAACCCTCCTCGTCCCGCAACGAAACGACCGTGGCGTCACCGTCCAGACCACCGTCACCGACCGCAAGACCATGTCCCCCGAAGCGATCCGCACCCTCAACGAGCAGCGCCGGGAGGCGCTGGTCATCCATGCCACCACCCCGGCCGTCCTCACCCGTATGGCGCGGCACTACGAGAGCCGACACGCCAAGGAGTACGCGGACGCGGTTCGCCATGCCCGCACCCTGATGGGCCACACCCCGGAGACCCCGCGATGACCATCGATCCACCGGCCGCTGCGGCATCAGACGCACCCGTACGGCCGATCCGCGAGTGGCACGCCCTGACAGCCGAAGAGCAGAGCGCCGAGTGGACGGCACTTGTCGGTTGGGTCACCTGGATCCACGACCTCTACGAACTCTCCCGAGAAGAGCGACTGCCGCTGTGTTGGCCACAGCATCCCGGGCTCGTCGAAGAACTGCGCAGCCTCAAGTTCTGGCGCGACGTCCTCTACACCAGCCGCGACAGCGGCGGCGCCCATTCCCCCCGCTCCTGGCACGGAGAACTGCGCCAAACCCTCGCTGCCGCAGGCAACTTCTGGGCCCCGACCTGCCGGGCGGGTCACACCAGCGCCACCCTCCTGAGCGAGGCGCACCCGGACCTCGCCCAACGCTGGCAGACCCACGGGCCGCCGCTGATGGCCTCCAGCCCCGCCCTCGGCCCGGCCCGCAGCCTTCCCAACATGCTCGCCGACGCGGAGATGGCCACGGCCCTTGACCAGGGCGAGGCCCGGCCACACAGCCGCAGCATGCCCTACTACGCCCACCTCGCCGGCGCGTGGTGGACCCGCAGCAGCGACGGCGCGACGTGGCTTCGGTGTACCGACCCCGACCACCACGCCCACCTCGATGACACCAGCGCCCGAATGCGCGCCGCCGACACCGTCCGCGACCAGCTCACGAAGCAGTAAGGACCCGCCATGAGTGACCTGATCATGCGAGCGGAGCAGGGCGTTCTCGGTGCCCTCCTCGCCGATCCGAACCAACCCCTCATCACCGACAACCTCATCAGCGACGACTTCAGCCACCCCGCCCACCGGGCCATCTACAACGCCATCCTGGACACCCCCGCCACCGGCGAGGATCCCGCACGGATTGTTGCCGCTGTCGTCGCGATCGTCGACCGTCCCGACGTCGACACCAACCTGCTCAACGCCCTCGCCGCCGCCGCCCCGGATGACCAGCGTGTTCGGGCCTACAGCCAGATCGTCATCCAAGCAGCCTTCGACCGCGACACCATCGACTTCGCCGAGCCCTACCTCACCGCCGCGACGCAGGCCACCGATCCGGTCGCCCGGGACGCCCTCGTCCGACTCGGCCAAGCCCTCACCGCCCAAGCGGAGACCTTCGCCCCCGCCAGCACGATCGATCCGGACCAAGCCCTGTCCCTGCCGACCGTCGTGGCCTTGGCCGCCGCCGACCTGCACCCCGAAGACGCGATCATCGCCGACCTTCTACAGCACCCCGAACAAGCCCGCGACGTCGCCGCCTGGCTGACCTCCGACGTCTTCACGACCGACGAACGGCGCCTCACCTACGAACTCGCGGTCTCGATCGCCTATGACCACGACCCCATCGACGCCGTCATCCTCGCCTGGAACGTCGAACGCGCACGGGAGATCCAATCACTCTGGGCACCACACCAGCGGCTTCCAGAGACCCTGAACCACTACACCCACCTCGCCCGACTGGAGGTCACCGCCGTCGCAGTCGGGACCGCCGTCACCATCGGCCACGACCTGGTCTCCGAACACGTCACGGTCACGCTCACCCGCAGCGCCAGCGCAGCCGAGGCCGCCGCTACCGCCCGCTCCGCGGAAGTCGAAGGCCCAGTTGCCGGGCTGGAACCGCCACGCGAATCCAGCCCAACCCTCGACGCCCCTCGTATCGAGCTGTGAAGGGAGTGCCAGCCATGAACACGAACCCCGAACCCGCGACCACCATCAGCGCCGGCGCCCCGCGGACCATGAGCCACGACGAGATGCGTCATCACGAAGAGCAACAGCGGGCCAGCCGCCTCTCCCCGCGAGACCGACACCACATGTTCGTCCACCACGACGGTGTCTGGTGGATCGGCGACCCCGACGGCTACGTCGAGATCACCAGCGAGGAGCAGAACCTCAAGCTCGATCGGTGGCACGAGCGGCTCAACAACGGCGCGCTCTGGGCCTGAGAACTTGGACGGGACCCGCCGAGGCTCGGCTGCGGCAGGAGCGGCACTTGGACGTTTCGGTATCCAATGCCCAATGCCGAATGCCCAATGCCCAATGCTCCGCGTTGACCCCTCGCAGCGCCGCCGCCTCGACGAGATCGCCACAAACCTCGAAGAGCGCGTTGAGGAGGCAAAAGTGAACGGCTGGCTCGGCGAAGTTCAAGGCCTCCAGATCAGTCTCGAAGCCATTCGATCGAAGCTGGCCAGCCTCGACCGCAATCCTTTCCCGCCCCAGCTGGTGAATCTCGGGATGCCCCTCATCCAAGACAGCCTCGGCCATGACCCACGCTCTCGCCCATTCGTTAGGGCGGCCAGACCTCGGCTGCAGACGGTTCGGAAAAAGCCTACGCGCGTCTCCTGCCGGACGCTCAACTGCCGAGATCGGTGCGCCGAAAATCAAAGAAGGTAAGGCTCTGTCCAGTCGCTCAAAATTTTGCTACGGATGGGGGGAGCGAGGGACCTAGGTCAACTGATATTGCGCGTGCTGCATGCTTTCGGCGCTGGCCCAAGATGAGGGGATTGCTCCGTGTCGTCTTGTCGACGTCATAATAGACCGTTGCCCGTATGCGCTTTCCGTCCATCTGCTCAGGGAATGTGAAGCCCATAGAAACAGGAAGGTAGTAAATCTTTATGCGCCGATTCGGCTCTACAGTCAGAGGAAATTCAAGCTTGTAGGGGCCGCATATGCCGCAAATCGTACCGTCGATCTCGACATGCTCGATGAATAGGGCCCCTCTGCCCGTGTTCATTACGGTAACCATTAGTACCGGAAGGCCGAAGGAACGGTCGTCTTTGGCGCGTTGTCCGTGCGGCCACGGAACGCGAAAGAACCTGTCTCCCGTGGTCAGAACGCCGTAGTGAAGAGTTGTCTTCGGGCGCCCCACGGATCCCTTCCATTGGTACCGGCTCCAGGCTAACGCTATTGCGCTTAGAATAAGCGATGCTGCACTGATGTAGACACTCATCACTCCAATGTAGTCTGCGAGTGCAATCCAACAGTCAGCCATGATGCACTAAATGGCAGCCTCGGTGACGCACCGTTGATCCAGATCACGCGCACGTATCGCTCCTCAGGCCTCCGGCGGATTCACTAGTAATTGATCTAGTGAGGGGGTGGTTCGTCCAGCCGAGGGCGGCCAGTTCGCCGCCGGCCAGGAGATCGTGAGCAGACCGTGCGTCTTTGTCAGCACCGCTACGTTCCTTCCGATGAACCCGATGATGCTGTCGAGTTGCCTGCCCCGGCGTGCGTGCGACGATGGCTCCATGAACCACGGCAGCGCCGGCTTGGTTATCTGGGACGTTGACGGAACGCTCATCCCCGCAGACTTGCGCTGGCTGACGCGAGCGATCTCTCGCGCCTACGGCATGGCCGAGTCGGAGGTTGTCTTCCCTGACAAGAAGGTGCACGGCTATACGGACGAGTCGATTGCCATCGACACGGCGATCACCTCGGGCGTCGACGCGTTGGCTGCGGAGGCCGGCATACCCGCCTTCCGCGAGGCCATCGCCGCGGTAATGCAAGAGGGCCGGCGGGAGCTGGCTGAGGTGCAGCCACCGTATCCAGGTGCTGCGGCGAGCATCGCGGAGCTGCACGGCCGTGGTTTCCACCAGACCGTGCTGACCGGCAACCTGCGCTCGGCCGCCGAGGTGAAGCTGCAGGTGTCGGGCTTGGACGACTTTCTCGATCTCCGCATCGGCGGGTTCGGGTCGGACGCTCGAGACCGCTTCCAACTCCCGGCGGTCGTAGCTGGACGCTACCTCGCGACCTACGGCCAACAGCTCGATCCTGATCGAGTAATCGTCATCGGGGATGCGCCCAACGACATCGCCTGCGCACGTCACGCAGGCTTCCATGTCGCTGTTGTCGCTCACCGGATTGGACATCAAGAGTTGGCCTCCCACCACCCTGACGTGGTACTCGACAGTCTTGACCCAACGGCGGTAGTGGCGGCGGTTAACTCGCTGTGGGCTTCGGGCGGGTCGCCGGCTACCTCTTAGGCAGCCATTTGCTCCTCAAGTTCGCGTACAACCGGCTCAGCGCGCCAACGGGCCAGCCGCTCTCGGGCTCGTTGAGCTCGGGCGATGCCCCGCTGGTTGCCGCCGGCCTTCAGCTGACCGAAGGTGTCGCCGAGCAGAGTGCAGGATTGCTCCAGGTCGCCAGTCTCGGCGTAGGCGCTCGCGAGGTCGACCGCCGCGGCGAGGGCGACGTTGATGTTCGCGGAGTCGTGTTCGAGCGCTTGTACTGCACCTTCGAGCACCCCCACAGCCTGCTCGGGCTGGCCGAGGAGAAGATGGCATGTGCCCGCGTAGACGTGGAGACGGGCGTTGCTCCAGTCGCTGTAGAGGCCGACACAGTCAATCGGTGACAAGTCGTTGACCGCTGCCTCTGCTCGCCCTAGGGCAGCGGTAGCCTCGCGCGGAAGTCGTAGGGCGGCATAGGCCTGGGCCTGCTCGGCGGCTATGCGAGCTCGCGCGGCGGGGCTGAGATCTGCGGAGGCGCGATCGGCCTCGTCGAGCAGCCGCAGGCCGATCATGACGTCACCATCGGCTTCGATCAGCGTGGCGGCTTGAAGGTTACCCTCAAAGATTCGTGCGGTGGCGCTGATCCTGCGGTCACCGAGCCTGTCGCCCAACTGGCGGGCGTAGGCGCAGTGAGCGATTGCGAGAGCACGATTGCCTTGCGCACTCCACAGCCTGCTGGCGACGACCGAAGCTTCGGCGAGCATGGCCCCAATATCAGCACGGATGGGTGCACGGCCGGCTTTGCGGTAGAGCGTCGACAGGCATTCACGGTGCGCCTCGATCAGGCCCAGCAGCGCGTCGGGTGACACGGCTTGGCGTTGTTGCGCCAGCATGCTGGTCAGCGTGGAGAAAGTGTGCCACTCGCCTGCCAGGTAGTCGCCGCCGACCCTGCCGGCTAGCGCCTCAAGAGCGGTGGAGGACGACGGCTCTGGAGCAACCTCAAGCGGCTGAGGTGCCGGCATGCTGCTCGGCACGTGTCGGGCGCTGGCGTGGCGGATTCGATCGTATTCTCGGGCCAGACTGCCGCCGGTCCGCAAGAGCTCATCGCATTGGGACCAAAAGTTGTCGGCTCCGCCTGAAAACTGACCATGTGGTTCCGGCTGAATCGGGACCACCTCCTGAAGCATCGGGAGGTGCTGAGCGTGGAGGACTGGGCG
>NZ_JBITJA010000030.1:0-23045 GCF_044459545.1 Micromonospora sp. NPDC050276
CCGACTCCGCCGACCCCAACACCGCCTCCTACTGGATCACCGTCGAACACCTCGCCGACTGGATCGCCACCCGCGGCTACGCCACCAGCTGACCCACAACCACCACCACATGACCGAAGGGCCGGACCCCACCACGGGGCCCGGCCCTTCGGCATGTCCGGTGCGCTGTCCACGCGCCCTCGCCGGGCCCGAACGGAGTCAGGGGTCGTCCGACCGGACCAGGCCGGTCGCCCTGGAGACGCGGCGGCGTACGCGGGTGATTCGTTACGACATCAGCTCGACAGGGCGTCGAACTCATCTGCCAGCCTCAGCGCCGAGCGAGCGCTCGGCGGGATGTTCGCGCGAGGTTTCTGCGCTCGACCGGCCAGAGGGCTCAGCCGCCGGAGTCGTCCATCTCGGCACCCTCGGGGACCGTGTCGTCGTCCCGGCTGGCCAGCCAGCCCTCCGGCAGGAAGACCTTGCCGGGTGAGTTGGTACGCCCGCGCGGCTGACCCAGGGCGGTCACCGGGAACGGCTCCGTCGGGTCGAGCTTGCCGAGCAGGTCGTCGAGCTGGGCCAGGCTTTCGATCATCGCCAGGGAGCGGCGCAGCTCGCCGCCGACCGGGAAGCCCTTGAGGTACCAGGCGACGTGCTTGCGGAAGTCGGTGCAGCCGTCCCGTTCACCTCGGGCCGGGTTGCGGGCGCCGGCCGTGAACTGGTCGACCAGCAACTCGGCGTGCCGGCGCATGGTCACCGCCACCTCGCCGAGGGTGGGCAGCCGGCGCTCCGGCCGACCGTTGAAGGCGGCCTCCAGGTCGGCGAAGAGCCACGGTCGGCCCAGGCAGCCGCGCCCGATGACCACGCCGTCGACGCCGGTGTGGGCCACCATGCGCAGCGCGTCGTCGGCCTCCCAGATGTCGCCGTTGCCGAGCACCGGCACGTCGAGAGCCTGCTTCAGCGTGGCGATCGCGTCCCAGTCGGCGGTGCCCGAGTAACGCTGCGAGGCCGTTCGCCCGTGCAGGGCCACCGCGGCCACGCCGGCCTCCTGGGCGGCGAGCCCGGCTTCGACGTACGTCAGGTGGTCGTCGTCGATGCCCTTGCGCATCTTGACCGTGACCGGCACGCCGGACGGTGCCGCGGCGGCCACCGCGGCCCGCACGAGTCGCGCGAAGAGCCGGCGCCGCCACGGTAGCGCCGCGCCGCCGCCACGCCGGGTTACCTTGGGTACCGGGCAGCCGAAGTTGAGGTCGATGTGATCGGCCAGGTTGCGCTCGACGACGATCCGCACGGCGGCGGCGGTGATCTCCGGGTCGGTGCCGTAGAGCTGGAGGCTGCGGGGCTTCTCGTCGTCGCCGAACGCGATCATGCGCAGCGTCTTCGGGTTACGCTCGACCAGCGCCCGGGTGGTGATCATCTCGCACACGTAGATGCCGCCGCCCTGCTCGCGGCAGAGCCGACGGAACCCGATGTTGGTGATCCCGGCCATCGGCGCGAGCACGACCGGCGGCCACACCTGGTGCTGGCCGAGAGTCAGCGGGCGCAGCGCGGGCACGGTCGAGGCAGTCACCGGACAAGTGTACGGGGCCCCGACCGGCGCTTATCGCGTCGGCCGAGGCCCCGTGCGCGGAGTCTCAGCAGCCGGGGAGCCGCTCGATCAGGTAGCGCTCGACCTGGTCCAGGGAGACCCGCTCCTGGGCCATGGTGTCCCGGTTGCGCACCGTCACGGCGTTGTCGTCCAGGGTGTCGAAGTCGACAGTCACGCAGAACGGGGTGCCGATCTCGTCCTGCCGGCGGTAGCGGCGGCCGATCGCCTGCGAGTCGTCGAACTCCACCACCCAGCGCTTGCGCAGCAGCGTCGCGAGGTCCTTGGCCTTGGGCGACAGCGCCTCGTTGCGGGACAGCGGCAGCACCGCCACCTTGACCGGGGCGAGCCGCGGGTCGAACCGCATCACGGTGCGCTTGTCCACGCCGCCCTTGGTGTTCGGCGCCTCATCCTCGTCGTACGCCTCCAGCAGGAAGGCGAGCACCGCGCGGGTCAGACCGGCGGCCGGCTCGATGACGTACGGCATCCAGCGCTCACTCTTGCTCTGGTCGAAGTACGACAGGTCGACGCCGGAGTGCTTGCTGTGCGTGGAGAGGTCGAAGTCGGTGCGGTTGGCGACACCCTCCAGCTCGGCGAACTCGGTGCCGCCGAACTGGAAGCGGTACTCGATGTCCACCGTCCGCTTCGAGTAGTGCGAGAGCTTCTCCTTGGGGTGCTCGTAGAGGCGCAGGTTGTCCGCCGAGAGGCCGAGGTCGAGGTACCAGTTCCAGCGCTCCTGGAGCCAGTACTCGTGCCACTGCTCGTCGGTGCCCGGCTCGACGAAGAACTCCATCTCCATCTGCTCGAACTCGCGGGTCCGGAAGATGAAGTTGCCCGGGGTGATCTCGTTGCGGAACGACTTGCCGGTCTGCGCGATGCCGAACGGCGGCTTCTTGCGGGCGACCGTCTCGACGTTCTTGTAGTTGACGAAGATGCCCTGCGCGGTCTCCGGGCGCAGGTAGTGCAGCCCTTCGTCGCTCTCCACCGGGCCCAGGTAGGTCTTCATCAGGCCGTTGAACATCTTCGGCTCGGTGAAGGTGCCCTTGTTGCCGCAGTTGGGGCAGTTCAGCTCGGCGAGCGAGGTCAGCGGCTTGCCGTGCTTCTCGGCGTACGCCTCCTCCAGGTGATCCGCGCGGAACCGCTTGTGACAGAACTGGCACTCGGTGAGCGGGTCGACGAACTCGGCGATGTGGCCGGACGCCTCCCACACCTTGCGGGCCAGGATCACCGCGGAGTCCAGGCCGACGACGTCGTCGCGCTGCTGGACCATGGTCTTCCACCACTGCCGGCGGACGTTCTCCTTGAGCTCCACGCCGAGCGGGCCGTAGTCCCACGCCGATCGGGTGCCCCCGTAGATCTCACTGGAGGGGAAGACGAAGCCTCGGCGCTTGGCGAGGCTGACGACGGCGTCGATACGGTCGGCTGGCATGTTTCCTCCTACGCCGGCTGGCGGTCGGCGGGGGCGAGATGTGGATGGAACGGTCGGTTCGGGACAACGGTACGACCACCGTCCCCCCGAGCCCAGCAGAATACCGGGGGCGGGTCAGCTGACCCCGCAGACCTCCACGCCGCCGGTCTGCCCGTCCTGGCCGAGCTTGACCTGCTGCCGTTCCCGGTCGCCGCCGTCGAGGGTCACGTCGACCGGCACGGTCAGGTAGGTGGTGTCCACCTCGCCCACCCGGAACGCGGCGATCTGAGGCTCGGCGGCGGCGCGCCGCTCGAACTCCGGCCGGGACTCGCGCCGCTGCGCGTCATCGCAGAGCTGGTCGTACGCGCGCCCGTAGTTTCGCTCGACCAGGGCCTGGTAGTAGTCGCCGGTCACGGTGTGGGCTTGCTCCCGGATCGCCTGAACCCCGCTCACGGCCAAGCCGACGACGGCGGTGCCGCCCCCGCCGCAGCAGAGCGCTACGGCGAGCGCGCCGACGCCGAGGCCGATCCAGAGCCGGGTCCGGCGGCCCTCGGTGGGCGGGGCGGCGAACGGCGGCGCCACCCCGGGACCGGGCGGCGGGGCGGGTGCGGTCATAGGAGCAGCGTAGTGTCCAACCGCTCAGCGGTAAGGACCCGCAGCCCGATCACTCTCGGCGACGACCACGGCTCCACCGGGGGCAGCGGTGGCCAGTGCCTCGTAGGCGGAGGGCTCGTCGATTGACTCGGCGAGCAGCGGTACGGCGCTGACCTTGACCTCGAAGGCGCCCAGGGCCCGCCGGTAGGTGCCGACCGACTCCCATTCGGTGACCAGCGACCAGTAGCGGGGGTCGTCGAGCGCCCGGACCAGTTGACCGCGCAGGTAGCCGGGACGGGCGGCCAGCGCGGTGAGGGCGGCGTGCGCCCGTTCGGTGAAGCCGTCGGCGGCATCGACGTCGACCACGAACCGGTTGGTCACCAGCACCGGGGTTCCTCCTCGTAGAGTCTGTGGGATGCAGCGTACGCAGCGCCCTCTGCTCGCCCGGTTGGCCGGGGCGAACCCGACGTCGGTGTTCCTGCTCACCCTGGTGGTGGTGCTGGTGGCGTTCTTCACGCCGGGGGTGATCGGCGGGCTGCTGACGCTCGCGCTCGCCGCGGCCCTGATCGCACTGTTGGCGACGACCTGGGCGGTTCAGGCGCCGCAGACCCGGCTGATCCGCCTGCTGATGCTGACCCTGCTGGTGACGGTGGGCCTCGCGAAGCTCCTCTGACATGCACTCATGCGTTTTTGACAATCATTATCGTTGTCACGGACAGTTGAGGACATGACCAACCGCACCACGTACCGTGTCCTGGCCGCCGCGACCGCCCTCCTCGCCCTGGGTGCCGGGGCCGGCTGCTCCACCGGCGGTGCCGCCGGCGCCGACCCGCAACGAGTCGACGTGGTGGCCGCGTTCTACCCCCTCCAGTTCCTGGCCGAACGGATCGGCGGCGACGCGGTCCGGGTGACCAACCTGGCCAAGCCCGGCGCCGAGCCGCACGACCTGGAGCTCAACCCGAGCCAGGTCGGTCAGGTCAGTGACGCGGAGCTGATCGTCTACCTCAAGGGGTTCCAGCCGGCGGTGGACGACGCCGTCGACCAGAACGGCGGCGACCGGGCGTTCGACGTGACCAGCGTGCAACCGCTGTTGGACGCGTCCGCTGGCGGGCACGACCACGAGGGCGAGGAGGGGCACGCCGAGGAGAGCGGCGGCAAGGACCCACACGTCTGGCTCGACCCGACCCGGCTGGCCGGCATCGGCGACCAGCTCGCCCAACGGCTCGGCAAGGCCGACCCGGACCACGCCGCCGACTACACGGCCCGCGCCGCCACCCTGCGCGCCGACCTGACGACCCTGGACGGCGAGTTCAAGCACGGTCTGGCGACCTGCCAGCGGCGGGAGATCGTGACCAGCCACGCCGCCTTCGGCTACCTCGCCGACCGCTACCAGTTGGAGCAGGTCGGCATCACCGGGCTGAGCCCGGACGTCGAGCCCTCACCGCAGCGCCTCGCGCAGGTGATCGAGGAGGCGAAGGAGCACCAGGCCAGCACGATCTTCTTCGAGACCCTGGTCAGCCCGAAGGTCGCCGAGACCATCGCCGGTCAGGTCGGCGCGAAGACCGCCGTGCTCGACCCGATCGAAGGGCTCGCCGCGGGCAGCAACGAGGACTACCTTTCGGTGATGCGTACCAACCTGCAGACCCTGCGGACGGCCTTGAGCTGCTCGTGACCACACCTGTCATCACCGTCGAGCACGGGGTGGTCGGCTACGACGGCCGCCCCGTGCTCCGGGACATCTCGCTCACCGTGACCGCCGGCGAGGTGGTCGCGATTCTCGGTGCCAACGGGTCCGGCAAGTCCACCCTGATCCGCGCCGTGCTCGGGCTGGTGCCGATCAGCGCCGGCTCGGTCACCCTCTTCGACCGGCCGTTGCGCCATTTCCGGCAGTGGGCCCGCATCGGGTACGTCCCGCAGCGCCTGGGCGCCGGCGGTGGCGTACCGGCCACCGTCCGCGAGGTGGTGGCCTCCGGCCGGCTGGCCCGTCGGGGGGTGCTGCGGCCGCCGGGTCGAGCCGACCGGGCCGCCGTCGACGCCGCACTGCTCGCGGTCGGGCTCGCCGACCGGGCCGGTGACCCGGTGTCCACGCTCTCCGGCGGTCAGCAGCAGCGCACCCTGATCGCCCGTGCCCTGGCGGGCCAGCCGGAGCTGCTGGTTCTCGACGAGCCCACCGCCGGGGTGGACGCGGCCAGCCAGGAGGCGTTCGCCGGTGCGCTGCGCGACTTCGTCGCCGACGGCGGAACGGTGCTGCTGGTCGCCCACGAGTTGGGTCCGCTGCGCCCGGTGATCAGTCGGGCCGTCGTCGTCCACGAGGGTCGCATCGCGCACGACGGCGCGGTGCCGGACCCGGCCGGCCATCACGCGGAGCCCGACCACGACCACGTGCATCCGCACTGCTACGACGAGCCCGCCGGGCTGTGGAGCAACTGACCCATGGAACTCTTCCAGTACCCCTACATGCAGCGCGCCCTGATCGGCGCGCTGGTGATCGGCCTGGCCGCGCCGGCGCTCGGCATCTACCTGGTGCAACGCCGGCTGGCGTTGATCGGCGACGGTGTCGGGCACGTGGCGTTGACCGGCGTCGGGGCGGGTCTGCTGCTCAACCGTTCCCCCGTGCTGGTCGCGGTGATCGCCGCCACCATCGGCGCGGTCGCCATCGAGATCGTCCGCGCCCGCGGGCGTACCTCGGGTGACCTGGCCCTGGCCCTGCTCTTCTACGGCGGCATCGCCGGTGGCGTACTCCTGGTGGGTCTCTCCGACGCGACCAGCGCGAACCTCAACGCCTACCTGTTCGGGTCGTTGACCACCATCTCGCCCGCCGACCTGACCACCATCGCGGTGCTTGGCGCGGCGATCCTGGTCACGATGCTCGCGTTGCGCCCGGCGCTCTTCGCGGTCAGTCACGACGAGGAGTACGCCCGGGTGTCCGGCCTCCCGGTCCGCACGCTGAACCTGCTGATCGCGGTCGCCACCGCGGTCACTGTGACCATCGCCATGCGGGCCGTCGGGGTGCTGCTGATCAGCGCGCTGATGGTGGTGCCGGTCGCCACCGCCCAGCAGGTCACCCGGGGGTTCCGCAGCACGATGGCTGCCGCGATGGCGCTCGGGCTCTTCGCCGCCGGCTCGGGGGTCTGGGTGGCGGCCACGGCGGACACCGCGCCGGGCGCGTCGGTGGTGCTGGTGGCGATCGCCTCGTTCCTGGTGGTGGCCGTGGTCGGCGGTGTTTGGCGGGTGGTGCGCCGCCGGAGGACGCCGACCGCCGCGCCGACACCGGAGCCGCACGAGGTCGTGCTGAGTTGAGCCTGATCAGCGAAACGTCCGTGGTATTGGTTACCGTTGCGGAATGACCAGCGCGACGGGGTACGACGGGTTCGACGGGGCCAGCGAGTTACTCCGCGCCCTGTCCGCGCCCATTCGGTTGGCCATCGTCAGCGAGTTGGCCGGCGGCGAGCGGTGCGTGCACGAGTTGGTGGAGAAGCTCGGTGCCGCGCAACCACTGGTCTCCCAGCACCTGCGGGTGTTGCGCGGAGCGGGCGTGGTGCGCGGCTCCCGTCGAGGCCGGGAGATCGCCTACAGCCTGGTCGACGAGCATGTCGCGCACATCGTGTCGGACGCGGTCAGCCACGCGGGGGAGGGATCATGAGCGAGAGCAGCGCCGCGGTGCGCAACACCCGGCAGCGTTCGGCGGTGAGCGCGCTGCTGGGCGAGATGGAGGGCTTCCACAGCGCCCAGGACCTGCACGCCATGCTGCGGCAGCGCGGCGAGCGGGTCGGCCTGACCACCGTCTACCGCACCCTGCAGGGGCTGGCCGACGCGGGCGAGATCGACGTCATGCGCCCGCCGGGCGGTGAGCACCTCTACCGCCGGTGCAGCGAGGGGCACCACCATCATCTGGTCTGCCGGGCCTGCGGGCGCACGGTCGAGGTGGCCGGCCCGACCGTGGAGAGCTGGGCCGATCGGGTGGCCGCGCAGCACGGCTACGCCGACGTCAGCCACACCCTGGAGATCTTCGGCACCTGCCCGGCTTGCCCGCGCTGACCAGCAGCGCCGCGGCTGGTGCGATCCGCAATGTTGTTGCCTCGACGGTCGGTCGCGTTCCGGCCTCACTTGACGGGTACACCGAGCGGGGCGTTCGTGGCACGCTGTCCGGCGTGAAAATCTATGCCGATCGGTTTCCGACCGCCGCCCGTCAGTTGCTCACCGACCTGCTCGTCGTCGCCTGGGTGTACGTGGCGATCCGCGGGGCGCTGTGGCTGCACGACCTGGTGCAGAAGCTCGCCGTACCGGGGCAGAAGTTGGAGGGCGCCGGTAGCGGGCTCGCCGACAACCTGGGTGACGCCGGCAGCAAGGTCGGCCGGGTGCCGCTGGTCGGCGACGAGCTGACCGCACCCTTCCGGCAGGCCGCCGACGCCGCCCGAGGGCTCGCCGACGCCGGCCGGGACCAGCAACACCTGGTCGACCAGCTCGCGCTCGCCCTCAGCATCGCCGTGCTGATCTTCCCGCTCGGCCTGGTGCTCTTCGGTTGGCTGCCGCTGCGGGTGCGCTGGATGCGTCGGGCCGGGTCAGCGGCGAAGCTGGCCTCCGGGCCGGCCGGCCGGGACCTGCTCGCCCTGCGGGCACTGGCCACCCAACCACTGGGCCGGCTGACCCGGATCGCGCCGGACGTGGCCGAGGCGTGGCGGCGCGGCGACGACGCCACAGTCGACGCGCTGGCCGCGTTGGAGCTGCGCCAACTCGGTCTCCGCGGCCGAGGCCGCTAACCCCGCCCGCACAGGTCACCCCCCGCGCCCCACCCTGAGTCCTTACCGCACCCCGCGCCCTAAGTCACCACCGCGCCCCGCGCCCTGAGTCACCACCGCGCCCCGCGCCCTGAGTCACCACCGCGCCCCGCCTTGATCAGGTGATGAAAAGTAGGTCTCCGCGCTGTCTCTGAGCTACTTTTCATCACCTGATCAAGGGAAAGCGCGGTGGGGTTCGCTGGGCGTGTGCGCTGCGCCGACTCGGGCCAGCGCGACCCGGGCCGCTAAGGTCTTCGGGTGTTCTACTTCCTCGTCGTCATCGCCGTCCTGCTGCTCGGCTACGCCGCCGTCCTGGTTGCCTTCCTGCGGCGGGGCAAGAAGATCCCACCTGCGGCGTACCTGGCGTTGGCCGGGCTCAACGGTCTGATCCTGGCAGGTGTGCTGGCCTGGGCGGTCTCCCGCTGACCCCTGCTGCCGCGAAGCCCTTCCGCAGCGAACGCCGAGTGATCAACTCCAGGTCGGCGATGTAGGTGTGTCGGGGCGGCGGAATACCACCACCTCGCCGATATGCAGTCGATCAAGCCAGACGACCAGGGCAAAACGCGCTCCTGCGTGCGTCAGTCGGCCCGTGGAAGGTCGGAGCGCGCACGAGCCGGCGCGCACGAGCCGGCGCGCACGAGCCGGCGCGCACGAGACCGGCGCCCACGAGACCGGCGCCCACGAGACCGGCGCGCACGAGCCGGCGTGCTGGGGGCGGGGTTACGGCTTTGGCGGGATTCGGCGGCGGACGTCCTCGGCGGTGGACGGGCCGGGCGACCAGCGGGCCACCCAGGGCAGCTCATCGGACGGGGTGAGCACACCCTCCTCCAGACCCGCGTAGCGGCCGGCGAGGATCCGCTTCGCGGCGGCGGTGTCGACCGAGTCGGTGTTGTCCCAGAGGGCGGCGAACAGGGCGTCCACCCGCACCCGCGCCTGCCGGCAGAACAGGTCGGCCAGTTCGATGTTCTCCGGGCGGCTGTCCCGTTCGGCGGTGGCCCGGACGCAGACCGCGGACATTGCGAACAACTCGGCGCCGATGTCCACCACGCGGCCGAGGAACGCCTGCTTGCGCTCCATCTTTCCCTGCCAGCGGGACATCGCGTAGAACGTCGACCGGGCCAGCTTGCGCGACGAGCGCTCCACCTGCCGCAGGTGCGCGGCGAGTGGGCCGAACTCGGCGTACGCCGAAGGGCTCTGCCCCCGACCCACGGCGAGGGTGGGCAGCCACTTCGCGTAGAAGGCGCCCGCCCGCGCGCCGGCTCGCGCTTTGCGACCCAGCCCGGCGTCCGGGTCGATGATGTCGCCGGCCACCGACAGGTGGGCGTCGACCGCCTCCCGGGCGATCAGCAGGTGCATGATCTCGGTGGAGCCTTCGAAGATCCGGTTGATCCGCAGGTCGCGAAGCATCTGCTCGACGGCGGCCGGGCGTTCGCCGCGGGCGGCCAGTGAGTCGGCCGTCTCGTAGCCGCGGCCGCCCCGGATCTGGATCAGCTCGTCGGCGATCTTCCAGGCCATCTCGCTGGCGTAGAGCTTGACCAGCGCCGCCTCGATCCGGATGTCGTTGCGATCGTCGTCGGCGAGCAGGCAGCAGAGGTCGAGCATGGTCTCCATGCCGTACGTGGTGGCGGCGATGAAGGAGAGCTTCTGCGCGACCGCCTCGTGCTCGCCCACTGGCCGACCCCACTGGACCCGGTCGGCGGCCCACCCCCGGGCCACGTTCAACGCCCACTTGCCGGCGCCCACGCACATGGCCGGCAACGAGAGCCGGCCGGTGTTCAGTGTGGTCAGGGCGATTTTCAGCCCCTTGCCCTCACCGCCGATGACGTTCTCGGCGGGGACGAACACGTCGTGGAACCGGGTCAGGCTGTTTTCCAGGCCGCGCAGGCCGATGAACTCGTTGCGCCGCTCGACGGTGATGCCCGCGCTGTCGCCGTCCACCACGAACGCGGTGATGCCGCCCCGACGGCCTTGCGTGGCCGGCACCCGGGCCATCACCACCAGCAGGGTGGCCACGATGCCGTTGGTGGCCCAGAGCTTCACCCCGTTGAGCCGGTAACCGGTGCCGTCCTCGGTCGGCTCGGCGATGGTGGCCAACCGGGCCGGGTCGGAGCCGACGTCCGGCTCGGTGAGCAGGAACGCGGACACCTCGCCGGCGGCGAGCCGGGGCAGGAAGCGTTGCTTCTGCTCGGCGGTGCCGAACATCTTCAGTGGCTGCGGCACACCGATCGACTGGTGTGCCGAGAGCAGCGCGCCGATGGCCGGGCTGACCGAACCGGCCAGCATGAGCGCCCGGCAGTAGTGCAGGTTGCTCAGCCCGAGACCGCCGTACTTCCGGTCGATCTTCATGCCGAACGCGCCGAGGTCGGCCAGGCCGTGGAACACCGAGTCGGGTATGGACGCGTCGTGCTCGATGGCCGCGCCGTCCACCTCGGAGGTCAGGAAGGCGCGGAACCGACCAAGGAACTCCTCCGCGCGCGCCACGTCGTCCGGGTCGGATCGGGGCCACGGGTCGATCAGGTCGAGCCGGAACCGGCCGAGGAACAGCTCCTTGCCGAAGCTGGGCCGGTCCCAGGTGGACTCGCGGGCGGCCTCCGCGACCTGCCGGGCCTCCTTCTCGGAGACCTGCCCGGCTTCCGCGGGCAGCGGCGCGGCGGTGCCAGCGGTGGTTTCGGAGTCGGGGCCGTCCGGTGCCGGTCGGCCGTTTTGCGTCGTGGTCACGGCTGCCCCCTCGAAGCTCGGTGCGGCTACCGTCACGCTACCCCCGGTTGTTACCCAGGGGTAGCGCTGCGTGCAGATCGTCGCGATCAGCGACCGGCCGTGTTGTCCGGATCGTCGTCGTCGTCATCGATGTCTTCCTCGCCCCAGTTGCGCCGGGCGAACGGCAGCAGCATCCAGAGGGCGAGGAACCAGAGCCCGGTCAGGGCGCTGAGCACGAAGGCGATCGGCCGGTCCAGCACGAAGTCGGTGATCAGCAGCACCGCGCTGACCATCGCGATCAGCATGAAGGCGAGGCCGCCGGTGGCCATCCGGTGCGCGAAGCGGACCAGCTCCGGCTTGCGTCCCTGCCGGAACAGCGCCCGGTGGAACGCCACCGGCGAGATGATCATCGCGGTGGCGGCGGCCGCCGCGAGCAACGCCACGATGTAGACGTCCCGCTGGAACTCGGTGGTCTCGGTGAACCCGTTACTGAACGGCAGGGTGAGCAGGAAGGCGAAGAGGATCTGCACGCCGGTCTGGGCGACCCGCAACTCCTGCAACAGGTCGGCGAAGTTGCGCTGCCAGCGCTGCTTCTCGGTCTCCTTGGACACGCGCAACCTCCGGTGAGACGCTACTGCCGCGGTCCCGGCCGCCGGCAGCAACGCCAATGCCCCACCCGGCCGAGCGCGAAACAGGTTCACGACATTTGCCGTTCACCTCGGCGACGCCCGTCGGCCGCCGGCGTCAGGATCCGCGTCGGATCCGACCCGCGTACCGGGCCTCCAGCTCGTTGTTGTGCGCGTCGCCGTCCGGGATGTTCGCCGACAGGTAGACCGGGGGCCGTTCCCCCGCCGCCAGCAACCGGGCCACCACCTCCACGGTGACCTGCTGGGCCAGCAGCGCTGCGGTGATCGAGGAGACCGCCCCGACCGCGCCGCCGCCGGGCAGCGGCAGCGTCGCGTCGCCGTACGGGGCACCGTTGTCGAGCACCACGTCGGCGAGGTCACTCAGCTTGCGCCCGGACGGGTGCCGGGAGGTCATCCGACCGGAGTGCTGCACCGAGGTGATCGCCACCAGCCCGTGACCGCGCTCCTTCACCAGCGTGGCGAACTCCACCATCGCGCCGTTGACCCCGGAGTTCGAGGCCAGCACGAAGATGTCGGTGGGCCGCACCGGGGCCAACTCGTAGAGGCGGTGCGCGACCGCCGGGTCCCTCTCCAGCAGCGGGCCGAGCCGTTCGGCCGGTTCGCCGCCGAGCAGCACCAGGTCGCGCAGTGCGATCCGGTTGGTCGGCACCAGACCGCCGGCCCGGCCGGCGATCTCCATGGCGAGGGCCTCCGAGTGCCCGGTGCCGAACGCGTGCACCACACCGTCGGCGCGTACGGCCTCGGCGATCAGGTCGGCGGCCCGCCCCACCGCCTCCCGCTGGCTGGCGGCCACCCGGCCGATCGTCTCGGTCACCACGGCCAGGTAGTCCTCGGCACTCACCGTCATACGTCCTCCGTCGTTCGATTGCGGGCCAGCCGGCCCGTCGGCGTCCACCGCCACTCAGGCCGTTCCGCCGGCTCGGGCCAGGATCGTCTCGGCGAGCGGGCCGGGCGCCGTGTCCGGAATCCAGTGACTCACGCCGGCTAGCTGCACGAAGCGGTAGTCCCCGGTGACGTGCGCCGCGCACGCCTCGGCGGCGGTCCGACCAATCGCGACGTCCCGGTCACTCCAGACGTACGTGGTGGGCACCGCGACCGGGCCGATGCCGGCCAGATCGGCACGGGACATGGCCCGGTACCAGTTCAGCGCGGCGGTGAGCGCGCCCGGCTCGCGCATCGGGTCGGCGTACCGACTCACCCGGGATGCGTCGCCCACCCCGCCGAGCAGCTTGCGCAACGCGGTGGCGTGCCACGCCAGCAGCACCTTCCCCGCCTTGTCCGGCTTGCGGAACAGCGCGATGTACGACGAGCGGGCCTTCTGCTGTCCGTCGTGGGCCAGGGCGTGCGCCATGGCCGCCGGATGCGGTACGGACACCGCTGTCAACGTCTGGACCCGCTCGGGGTGGCGAGCGGCAACCGCCCAGGCCACGACCGCGCCCCAGTCGTGGCCGACCAGGTGCACGGCGTCCAGCCCGAGCGCGTCGAGCACCGCCACCACGTCGGTGACGAGCTCGGGGATCCGGTAGTCGGCCACCGCCGTGGGCCGGGCGCCGGGCGAGTAACCCCGCTGGTCCAGCGCGTACGTGCGCAGCCCACCCGTGTGCAGTGCCGGCACCACGTCGTCCCACTCGCCGCTGTGCTGTGGGAAACCGTGCAGCAACAGGACGGGCGCGCCGTCCGGCGGACCGTCGACGGTCACCTCGAACGTGAAGCCTCGTGCGTCAACCCGCATGATCGGAAGCGTACCCAGACGGCGGCGGGCCAGTCGCTCCCGCAGGTCAGGTGGATGCCCTGCTGGGCCCACGACCCGGATCGGTGTTAGCGTCAGCGAGACAACTTCACATCCGACAGGGGAGCGCACAGCGCTGAGAGTGCGGGCACGCCCGCAGACCCTCGAACCTGATCTGGGTAATGCCAGCGCAGGGAGTTCGGTCGACCTCCAGCCGCGCCGCAGTCCGGTGCCACCGGACGCGGCGTGCGTCTTCTCCTGGTTCTCTTCACTTGAACTGGGAGCAAACCATGAAATCCACCACCGACACCAACCGTTGGCGGACCATCGACATCGTGGTCGCCTCGGTGATCGCGGTCGCCTTCGGCGTCATCTTCTGGGCCTGGGGCCTGGTCTGGAGCGCCACCGAGGGTGCGTTCGCCTTCTTCCCGCCGGCGCAGACGCTGCTCTACGGCGTCTGGCTGATGCCGGCGGTGATCGGTGGGCTGGTCATCCGCAAGCCCGGCGCCGCGCTCTACTGCGAGACGGTGGCGGCGGTCCTCTCCGCGCTGCTGGGCAGCCAGTGGGCCGGCACGGTGATCCCGCAGGGCATCGTCCAGGGCATCGGCGCCGAGTTGGCCTTCGCCGCCTTCCGGTACCGGTCGTTCCGGCTGCCGACCGCGGTGTTGGCCGGCGCGTTGACCGGCCTCAGTGCCGCGTTGTTCGACTTCTTCGTCTGGAACGTCGACTACGCGCTGACCGACTACCGCATCCCGTACGCGCTGCTCACTATCGTCAGCGCCACCGTGATCGCAGGCGTAGGCGGCTGGCTGCTGACGAAGGCGCTGGCCAACACCGGCGTCCTGGACCGCTTCCCAGCAGGCCGAGACCGAGCCCTGATCTGACCCCCACCCGATGGCGTTGATCAAGAGGTTTGCGTCAACAGAAGCCGATTTTCTGACGCAAACCTCTTGATCAACGGGGTAGGCGGGGGCAGGCCGGGGGCGGACCTGGGAGGGGGTGGGTTTGGTGGGCGGGGTACTGCTGCGGGGGTTCGGGTGGCGGCACGCTGGGCGGCGTGCGTGGGCGGTGCGCGGAGTCGACCTGCGGGTGGATGCCGGGGAGCGGGTTTTGCTGCTCGGGCCGTCGGGGGCCGGCAAGAGCACCCTGCTCAGCGCGCTGGCCGGGCTGCTGCCCGAGGACTCCGGCGAGCAGGAGGGCACCGTCGAGATCGACGGACTCGACCCGCGCAAGGGGCGGGAACGGGTCGGCATCGTCTTCCAGGACCCGGAAACCCAGCTCGTGATGGCGCGCTGCGGCGACGACGTCGCGTTCGGCTTGGAAAACCGGGGAGTGCCGGCCGACGAGATCTGGCCCCGGGTCGACGAAGCGCTGCACCGGGTGGGCTTCCCGTACCCCCGGGACCGCAACACCGCGGCCCTCTCCGGCGGCGAGCAGCAACGCCTCGCCCTGGCCGGCGCGCTCGCCCTGCGCCCCGCGCTGCTGCTGCTCGACGAACCGACCGCCAACCTCGACCCGGCCGGGGCCGACCTCATCCGGCAGGCGGTGGCCGGCGCGCTGGACGCCGACACCACGCTGATCCTGGTCGAGCACCGGGTCGCCGAGGCCCTGCCGCTGGTCGACCGGGTGGTCGTCCTGGAGCCGGGTGGCGGCGTCCGCGCGGACGGCACACCCGAGGCGGTCTTCGCCGCGCACGGTGCCGCCCTGGCCGCCGAGGGGGTGTGGGTGCCGGGTCACCCCATCGCCCCCCGCCCGGCTGCCGCCGGCCCCGGGGAGCTGTTGCTCACCGCCGACCGGCTCGGCCTGCCACCCCGGCTGGCCTCCACCGACCTTCGGGTACGCGCCGGCGAAGCGCTCGCCGTACGCGGACCCAACGGCGTCGGCAAGTCCACCCTGGCGTTGCTGCTCGGCGGATTGCTCCGGCCGGGCACCGGGCGGGTCACCGCGTCCGCCGAGTTGGCCGGCGCGGACCACCGCACTCCCCCGCACCGCTGGCGCGCCCCCGCCCTGGCCCGCCGGATCGGGTCGGTCTTTCAGGACCCGGAGCACCAGTTCGTCACGAGCACCGTCTTCGACGAGCTGGCTCTCGGCCCCCGCCGGACCGGTCAACCCGAGTCAGCCGTCAAGGAGACAGTGGCCGAGCTGCTGGAACGGCTGCGGCTGGCGCGACTCGCCGCTGCCAACCCGTACACCCTCTCGGGTGGTGAGGCACGGCGGCTGAGCGTGGCGACCGCCCTGGCCACCGCGCCACGCCTGCTGATCTGCGACGAACCCACCTTCGGCCAGGACCGGCGGACCTGGCGGGAGTTGGTCGACCTCTTCGCCGAACTGCGCGACGCCGGGCACGGCGTGGTCACGGTCACCCACGACGCGGACTTCGTCGCCGCGCTCGCCGACCGCACCGTCACCCTGTCACGCACCCCGGACGACGACCGATGATCAGCATCGAGCCGGTCGCCGCGCCGGACGCGCCGTTGGCCCGCCGCAACCCGGTGGCGAAGGTCGCCGCCGCCCTGGTCTTCTCGTTCACCCTGCTGGCGACCCTGGACCCGGTGGCCCCGGCGATCGCCATCGCCCTCGAACTGGCCGTCCTGCCGCTGTTCGGCATCCGCTACCGGGTGCTGGCCCGGCGAGCCTGGCCACTGCTGCTCAGTGCCGCCGGCATCCTGGTCACCCTGGTGCTGTTCGCCGCCGACCGGTCCGGCCGGATCCTGCTGGACGCGGGACCGGTGCTGGTGAGCACCGGCGTGCTGCTCACCGCGCTCGGCCTGGTGCTGCGGGTGTTCGCGGTGGCGCTGCCCGGTGTGATCGTCTTCGCGACCACCGACCCCACCGACCTGGCCGACGCGCTGATCCAGAACGCGAAGGCGCCGGCCCGCTTCGCCATCGGGGCGCTGGCCGCGTTCCGGCTGGTGCCGCTCCTCGGTCAGGAGTGGCAGATGATCAGCATGGCGCGCCGAGCGCGGGGGGTCGACGCGGGACGCAACCCGGTGGCGAAGCTGCGGCTCTTCACCTCCACCGCGTTCACGCTGCTGGTGGGGGCGATCCGTCGCGGCACCCGACTCGCCGTGGCGATGGACGCCCGCGGCTTCGACGCCGGCACACCGCGGACCGTCGCCCGCCGCCAGCGCTTCGTTCTCGCCGACGGGCTGCTCATCGCCGGGGCGGCCGCGCTGGCCGGCGCCGCCCTGACCACGAGCATCCTCCTAGGCACCTTCCGCCCACTGATCGGCTGACCCCGACCTGCACTGCCCATTTTGCCTGCGCCGAAAGCATCGTCGGAGTCGCATGTTCGCATGTCCGCCGCATCAGGGACACTCGGCGTTCCCCTGGCCGGACGAGATTGTTCCGCGGACAAATCTCATGATCCGACTGGAGCAGTCAATGGGCCACGGCCACGCGCATCACCACGATCACGACTTCGTCGGGGGCGAGGGTCTGCCCCCGGCGCTCGACCAGTCCATCCCGGACACCGAGCTGGCACCCGCCGACCTCAGCCGGCGCGGCTTCCTCCGCAACGCCGGTCTGCTCGGCGCCGGCGCCGCCACCACCGTGCTGGCCGCCGGAACGCCCGCGTTCGCGACCGGCAAGGACCACGACCACGGCCCGGGCGGCGATCACGGCAGCACCGGCGAGTTCCAGTGGCTGGCCGGCGACCACCACATCCACACCCAGTACAGCTCCGACGCCATGTACCGGGTCGTTGACCAGGCCCAGCACGCCAAGGCGTACGGCCTGGACTGGATGGTCGTCACCGACCACGGCAGCGTCGCCCATGCCAAGATCGGCGTGGACAAGGTGAACCCGGACATCGTCGCAGCCCGTGCGCAGCTCAAGGACCTGCTGATCTACCAGGGCCTGGAGTGGAACATCCCGGCCGCCGAGCACGCCACCGTCTTCGTCCACCCGGGACGCAACGAGGTCGCCGTCCTCAAGGAGTTCGAGAACGCCTTCGACGGCAGCGTCAAGAACGCTGGTGACAACACTCCGGCCAACGAGGCGCTCGCCATCGCCGGCATCAAGTTCCTTGGCGAGGCGGTTCGCAAGCGCCGCGTGGAGGGTGCGCTGTTCCTGGCGAACCACCCGGCCCGGCGGGGCATCGACTCTCCCCACGAGATCCGCGCCTGGCGCGACGCCGACCCGAGCGTGGCGATCGGCATGGAGGGCGCTCCCGGGCACCAGGCCGCCGGGCTGCCCGGTGGCGGCCGTGCCCGTGGCTACTACGACAACAACCCGTCCCCGGCGTCGTTCCCCGGCTACCCGCTGGAGAGCTACCGCACCTGGGGCGGGTTCGACTGGATGACCTCCACCGTCGGTGGGCTCTGGGACAGCCTGCTCGCCGAGGGCCGGGCCTGGTGGATCAGCGCCAACTCCGACTCGCACGTCAACTACCTGACCACCTCCCAGCGGGGGCCGGACGGCAACTTCGACCTCGACGGCAAGCACAACGACCCGGTGTACGGCCCGCTGAACACCACCGCCGGCGACTACTGGCCCGGCCAGTACAGCCGTACCCACGTCGGAGCGAGTTCGTTCAGCTACCGCGCCGTCATGGACGGCCTGCGGGCCGGCCGGGTCTGGGTGGACCACGCCGGTCTGATCAAGGCCCTCGACGTCCGGGCCCGGGTCGCAGGTGACCGGCGCCGGGGGTCGGGTACGCCGCTCGGTGGTGTGCTGCGGGTCAAGCGCGGCACGCGCGTCGAGGTGACTATCGACATCGACCTGGCGGACACCCCGAACTGGTCCCAGTTCGTACCGGTGCTCAGCCGGGTCGACGTGATCGCCGGCAAGGTGACCGGCGCGGTCGCCGACAAGGACGCCTTCACCGCCCCCAACACGAAGGTGGTGAAGTCCTTCGAGGTCGCCAAGGGCACCGGCAAGGTCTCCTTCACCTACTCCTTCGGCCGGGTGGACGAGCCGTTCTACCTGCGGGTCCGGGGCACGGACGGCAAGCGCAGCCAGCCGGGTCTGATGGGCGCGGGAGTCGACCCGTTCGGCCCCGCGCTGGACGTCACCGGCGCAGCGGACCCGTGGGAGGACCTGTGGTTCTACGCCAACCCGATCTGGGTGCTGCCGCTGTGATTCTCGGCCTCAGCCTGGGGCATCGGACGGTCCGGGAGGCCGAGCACTGGCTGACCGAACAGCTCGGGTCGCTCGACCTGCCGGACCTGGTGGCCTGCACGCACCTGGTCACGGCGCCGTACCCGCATGTGGCACTCAGCATCGCCGCTCCGGTGGCGGCGGACCGGTTGGCCGGGCTGCCCACCACCCCGCCGGAACTGAGGGCAGCCGCCGACCGGTCGGCGGCCGAACACGCCGCCCGCCGGTCCGGTCGGGCGGTGCTCTACCCCGGCGTCGCCCGGATGGTCGGCACGCTGACCGTCGGCGAGGTGGTCGGCGTGAGCGCCATCGAGCGGGTCGTGCTGCTCGGCGGGGCGACGGCGGGGCCTGAGGTGCCGCTGGAAACCCGGGGCTTCGTCCGGCCGCAGTGGCGCGACGGTCAACTGGTGCTGGTGGCGATGCCGCACCACTCGGGGGGTGTCGCCCCGTTCGAGGTGCCCGACCCCACACCCTGCTGCGCCGATCACTGAGGCCGGTGTGCGGTCCGGCGCCGTGGGCGACGGACCGCACACCGGGCGCGGCGGCGGATCAACCGACCGCCTCCTACACCTGTCAGCTTCGCCGGAAGGCGTACCGGCGGGGCTGACCGGCCCGCTGGCTGCCGCGCCCGGCGGCGGACCTGCCGTGGGTGACCGGCGGGCCAGCCTTGGGCGGTACCGGCCGGACCTCCGGCTCAGCGCCCCCGATGGGCAACGGCGGCACCGCGGGCCGGACCACCACCTGGTCCAGGTTGGCCGGCGTCAGATCCTCGACGCTCGGCACGGTTTCCGGAGTACGGGAGTTCTTCGGGTTTCGCCTGGTGGGCATCCTGGCCTCCTTCTCGGCGAACCGCTCAGCCGGCGCACGGCGACCGGGGCGGTCGCGGCACACCGATGACGGCGCGGTCGCGGCTGAACGAGGACCGGGCTGGAGATCGCCCGGTCCTGGCGGACGGATCGGACCCGGATCGACCACGACGGCCACCGGCGTAGCGACGGTGACGAGGAATGCGGACGCCCGGGAGCGCACGGACCGCGGCATGGGGGTGGCGGGCCGGCTCGGAGTTGGGCGTCAGTTGCGCATACCCGCACCCTAGCCGCCGCCCGGCCGGACGCGCATCCGTTTTTCCTGGCACGATCGGCACATGCTGATCGCGTTCTCGATCACCCCGCTCGGCGGTGACGAATCCGTGGGCGACCTGGTCGCCGAGGCGGTGCGGGTGGTCCGTGCGTCCGGCCTGCCCAACCGGACCGATGCCATGTTCACCACCGTCGAGGGCGAGTGGGACGAGGTGATGGCGGTGGTGAAACGGGCGGTCGACGTGGTCGCCGCGCAGGCGCCCCGGGTGAGTGTGGTGCTCAAGGCCGATGTTCGGCCCGGGGTCACCGACGCGCTCACCGGGAAGATCGCCCGAATCGAAGCCCGTCTCGCCGAAGGCTGACGTACGCGGGGCGAGATGGCGACAGGTTTGCCTGTGCGGAGCTTGTGGGGCACCGCCGGGAGCCCGAGCCGACGTCGGCGACGTCCACATTACGTGCAGTAACGGGACGTCGATCACTGGTCCGTATCGGCTCACATCACGGTAAGTTTCCAAACGCTGATAGTGGTGTGACGAGAGGTGGCGGCACGGATGGCTGATCAGGCGAGGGCACAAATCGGTGTGACCGGGTTGGCGGTGATGGGTCGCAACGTGGCCCGCAACCTGGCCCGCAACGGCTTCACGGTGGCAGTGCACAACCGCTCGCCGGAGCGCACCCGCAGCCTGGTCGCCGAGCACGGCGACGAGGGCACGTTCGTCCCCGGCGAGACGATGGCCGACTTCGTGGCGTCCCTGGAACGACCCCGCGCGGTCATCGTCATGGTCAAGGCCGGCGCGCCCACCGACGCGGTGATCGACGAGTTGGTGCCGCTGCTCGACGAGGGCGACATCATCGTCGACTGCGGCAACGCCCACTTCGCCGACACCCGTCGTCGCGAGGAGGCGCTCCGCGCGCAGGGGCTGCACTTCAGCGGCACCGGCGTCTCCGGCGGCGAGGAGGGCGCGCTGCGCGGGCCGAGCATCATGCCGGGCGGTTCCGCCGAGTCGTACGCCAAGCTCGGGCCGATGTTCGAGAAGATCGCCGCCCAGGTGGACGGCGTGCCGTGCTGCACGCACGTCGGGCCGGACGGCGCCGGGCACTTCGTCAAGATGGTGCACAACGGCATCGAGTACGCCGACATGCAGCTGATCGCCGAGGCGTACGACCTGCTCCGGGCCGGCCTGGACGCGACGCCGGCCGAGATCGCGGAGATCTTCCGCGAGTGGAACAGCGGCGAGTTGGAGTCGTTCCTCATCGAGATCACCGCCGATGTGCTCGCGCACACCGACGCGGCGACCGGTCGGCCGTTCGTGGACATCGTGCAGGACCGGGCCGAGCAGAAGGGCACCGGTCGATGGACCGTGCAGAGCGCCCTTGACCTGGGCATCCCGATCACCGGGATCGCCGAGGCGACCTTCGCCCGCTCGCTCTCCGGGCACGTCGACCAGCGCGAGGCGGCCCGCCAGGCGTTCCCTGACGCGGGTGAGAAGTGGCAGGTGGCCGACCGCGACGCGTTCGTCGAGGATGTCCGCCGAGCGCTGCTCGCTTCCAAGATCGTCGCGTACGCGCAGGGCTTCGACCACATCCGTGCGGGCAGCCAGGAATACAACTGGGACATCGATCTCGGCGGCACCGCGACGATCTGGCGGGGCGGCTGCATCATTCGGGCCCGCTTCCTCAACCGGATCCGCGAGGCGTACGACGAGCAGCCCGACCTGCCGACGCTGCTGGTGGCGCCGTACTTCGCCGAGGCGGTCAGCGCCGGCGTGCCGAGCTGGCGGCGGGTGGTGGCCGACGCGACCCGGGCCGGTGTGCCGACGCCTGCGTTCTCGTCGTCGCTGGCGTACTTCGACGCGTTGCGCGCGGAGCGACTGCCCGCCGCGTTGATCCAGGGCCTGCGGGACAACTTCGGCGCGCACACCTACCAGCGGGTGGACCGCGACGGTTCGTTCCACACCACCTGGGCCGCCGACCGCACCGAGTCTCCGGCGTAGCCGGCGCGGCGCCTTGCGCCGCCGTGATCGTGCTCGATCCTCGATGTGGTGGTCTCCCCCGGTGGGGAGGCCACCACATCCGTGTTCGGGCGAGATCATAGGGGCGCGGGGGCGTCTTCCGCGCGGGTGGCGGTCAGCCGACCGTGGCGTGCATCTCCCAGACGAGGATCTCGGCCGGCTCGTCGGCGGTGACCCGTCGGCCGCCGGTCATGGTGAGCCGGGCCGCGTCGCCGGTGCCGAGCGGGCCGCTGCCCTCCAGGGTCACCGTGCCATTGGGCACGTAGAGGTGCACGTAGGGCGCGTCGGGGATGGTGACCTCGTCGCCGGGGGCCAGCCGGGCGGCGTGCAGGGTCGCGTACCGGTTGCGGATCCGGATCGCGGACGCGCCGTCGTAGCGGTCCATCCCGGATGCGATCGGCACCAGGCCCCCGCGCAACAGCTCGTCCTCGATCTCCAGCTGCTCGTAGCCGGGGTCGACGCCCTGCTCGTCGGGGAGCACCCACATCTGCACGAAGTGCACCGGGTCACTGTGCGGCTCCTGGTTGTTGAGTCGCCAGGCGTCGTTCTTCTCCGAGTGCAGGATGCCGGTGCCGGCGCTCATCCGCTGCGCCAGGCCCGGGTAGATCACCCCGGAGTGGCCGGTGGAGTCCTGGTGCACCAGCGAGCCGCGCAGCACCCAGGTGACGATCTCCATGTCCTGGTGCGGGTGGGTCTCGAAGCCGGCCCCCGGTCGGACCACGTCGTCGTTGTTCACCAGCAGCAGGCCGTGGTGGGTGTTGGCCGGGTCGTAGTGCCGGGAGAACGAGAAGGAGTGCTTGGAGTCCAGCCAGGAGATCCGGGTGGCGAACCGGTCGTCGGCTCGGCGGACGTCAACCGCAGGCGCGGTCACCAGGGACGCTGCCCGGCGTCGGGGATCGACGGCGCCCAGGTCAGGGCCGGCTCGCCGGTGGCCAGCTCGGCGATCTCACCGGTACGCAGCTGCGGCGTGTGACCGAACTCGGCGCAGTGCTGCTCGGCGATCTCGGCGCAGATGTCGGCCACCTGCTCGCAGATCGGGTCGCCCAGATCGGCGGCGTTCAACGCCATGATCATCTTGTATCGGAGATCCCGCACACCCACCCCCACCACCGAGTCCCGCCACCTCCGGACCCTACCGGTCGACCTCCCCCACGAGCCCGAAAACAACAAGCCGGGGCGCCACCCGCCCATGTCGATGTCGATCAAGGAGGCGTGGTGGCCGATACAGGTGCCTTCACGACTTACGTCCACCACCACAACTCCATGATCGACGAGGTAGGTGAGGGGGCGAGGGGGGGGCGGGCGGGCGGGGGCGGGGGCGGGGGCGGGGGCGGGCGGGGGGGGGGGGGGGGGGGGGGGGGGGTGGGGGGGGGGGTGGAAAAAAACACGGCGGCGGTTGCCTCAATCGTGAGGACCAACAACACCCCCCACGCGAAAAAC
>NZ_JBITJA010000031.1:0-18923 GCF_044459545.1 Micromonospora sp. NPDC050276
CTGCAGCAAATAAGACCAACGACTAAAGATCAACCAACCGAGGTGGTCCAGTTTCAGCCGGACCACGGTGGTCAGGTTTGGAGCGGCGTTGACAAGCCGGACGCGGCAGTCGGCCGGGGCGACGACGCCGGCAGCGGCCAGGTCGGCCAGGCCCCGTCGACCAGCGCCAACTCGATGCCGCCGACACCGGTGATCTCTCCAGTGGTGTGGACTCTGGCGACGGTGGTCGACTGTCCCGCTTCGACCTCGACCACCGCGTAGTCGCCACTGGCGATCGTCATGTCGCAGCCAGCCGCGATCGCCAGCTCCACCTGCGGGTTGAAGCCGTAGCCGTAGCCGTAGCCGTAGCCGACGTCGGGGGCGGGTCACAGGCGATCACTCACTCGGTGCGGACCCAGCCCTGCTGGTTGAAAGCGGCGACGGTGACCGTCCCCTCCTCAGTGGTGGCGACTTGGAGCCGAAGGCGGTACGGGATGCCGCGTCGTAGGAGATCGTCCAGTGTTCCGGCAGCCTTGAGCGCCTTGCCCAACGGCTGCGGGGGCCGGCGCCAGCTACCACCCCACCCGCTGCCCGATCAACGTCTCCTGTCCCTTGAGCCTGGCCGCGCTGCCGGCCGTCACCCACGCAGGGCGGCGTCCAGCCGGGGAACGGCGTCACCCGGTCGTAGACACCGGTAGCGAGCGCGCGCCGGTCGGGCTCGATCGCTCCGGCGCGAGGGTGTACAGCAAATGCCCCGGTTCGATGAGCCACACCTGGGTGGCCGGCCGACAGTCGAGCTTCGACAGCTGCGCCTGAAGCCGGCGGAAGACAGCCCAGCTGCGGTGACCTATGCCGTCGCCGCCGGGCCAATGCCGCCAGAACTTGCGTGATCACGGCCAGGCCGTCGGCGCGGTATACGGTCGGTGACAGCAGCATCACGGCTTGGCCGTCGACCTTGGCCGCCAATTCGGCCCAAGCCGCAGGCCTCTATCGCGCCGTGGACGGCGTCGCCCGGCATCACCACCCGCGCGCTCGCCTCGCCGCGGCGCGCACCACGGCGGCACGTTCAACTGCGGTGAGCACCTGGTATTCACCCAACGACCCGTTGGGGATGCCACCGCACCCGAGTCGATCAGTCAGCGGACGTGCTCGGCATTTCCGTCGAGGGCCCACCTTGCCGTCGCGCCGGGGCAGCGCCGTCGCCACGAAAACTCCACGCCAAGGAGGCACCGACCACCTCCTTGACGGTGGCCGGGGGCGGCCGTCAGCAGGCCCCCGGCTGCGGGTCGACGATCGCGGCGTCCGGGTTGGCGAACCCGGACGCCGCGTGCCACCGTCAGCTGAACGCCTTGACCTCCAGCAGGCCGGTGGAGAGGTTCGGCGCGCTCTGCAGCAGGACGCGCAGCCGGGTGGTGCTCACGGCAGGGGAGGTGACGGTGTTGTACTGGTTGGCCACGACCGGATACCCACTGGCGCCCGGCACGTCGACGTAGGCGCTGCCGTTCCAGAACTGCAGCCGCCACGATGCCGGCAGGTCGACACCCTCACCGTCGTCGAAGAAGTACACCTGCGATCGGCTGATCGTCTGAGCCGACGGCCACGTCAGCTCAGCCCACTGCTGGCCCTGCTGCGGCCACGTTCCCCAGCGGTTGCCCTGATTCGGGGCGCCGATATTGGAACTCGCCGGATCGCCACCGTTGTTGATCGCCGCGCAGCTCTCCCAGGACGACGTGAACGAGCACGACGGGGTCGCGCTAAGGGCGAGGTTTCCACCGCCACCGCCGCCGCCAACCGTGAGCTGGAACGTACGGGTCACCGGGGCGCTCTGGCTGTCGTAGTCGCGCAGCTCTACGTTGAACGAGTACGTGCCGGCCGTGCTCGGAGTTCCGCTCACCGTGCCGGTGAAGCGGTCGAGGGTCAGACCGGCCGGCAGTGCCCCGCCGACGACCCGCCAGTCGTAGAACGGCACGCCCCCCTTCGCCGTCAGCTTCTGCTGGTAGGCCTGGCCGGTCGGGGCGTTGGGCAGGCTTGTCGTCACGATCGAGGGGGTCAGGAACGGGGTGAGGTTGCGGTTCAATGGCCAGCCGGCGTTCTCGGCGACTAGCAGCGCCAGTTTGGTCAGCATCCACCGGCGGGTCGGGAACAGGTGGTTCCAGCCGCCGCTCTGGCCGCTGAGCCGGTCCCAGTACGGGGATGTGCCTGGGATGTGGTAGCTGCTGTCCAGCGGCACGGTGCGGCCCTGGTAGGCGGTGACCTCCGCGTCATTGACGCCGCCGGTGGTGACGAAGTTACGCATGCCGGCCCAGTCGCTGTGGTAGGCGACCGCGTGCCCGTACTCGTGCATGACCAGTCCGTGCACGTCGAGCACCGATCCGGCGATCTCGGTCTTGTACCAGTCCTCGTCGGCCAGTGAGGTGAACAGCTGCTTGCCCGCCTCGTCGTACTCGAAGATCATCGCGGTGGAGCGATGGATCGGGCCGGGCAACTGCTGCCCGTTGCGGGTGTGGTAGCGGCCGTTGTTGGCGGGGTAGCCGGTGGAGTAGGGGGTCTGGATTCCCCGGAAGTACACCCACATGCCGTTGTAGGCGGCGTTGTTGGTCACGTTGATGCTGTTCTGCCAGTCGTTGCCGGGCAGGTGGTTGGTCTCCGCCCCGGCGGCCACCGTGTCGAACGGCTGCAGGTTGAAGAACCGGTACCAGTCCTTCACGCCCTCTTCGGCGGCCGTACGGAATGCCGGGTTGGTGAAGTAGCCGGTGATGTTGTCGTAGCGGTAGTCGAAGTTGATCGGGATGGTCGGCTCGATCGCGGTCTTCTGGTCCTGCTGCACCCGGATCGGCATGGTCTGGGTGTAGGTCGTGTTGTTGCCGGCCCGGACGGTCAGCCGCAGGGTGTGGAGTTCGTCCTGGCCCGCAGCGCGTTTGGAATGGATCGCCAGTTTGAAGGTCTTCTGCTCGGACGAGTTGGCAAAGGTCAACTGTTTCGTGGCGCCGGTGGCGGTCAGCTGGCTGGGCAGGTCCATCATCAGCCGGGAGGTGCCCTCGGCCTTGAGGTCGATGGTCACCGGGAACGGGACGTCCGTCGGAGGCCGCACGGTCAGCTCGATGTACGGATTGGCTAGGTAGCCTTCCCAGTCGACGAGTTGGACGCCGTAGCCGTTGATGGTCCGGCCGAACCGGTCGACGACCGTTGCGGTGCCGGCGGCGTGCGCCGGGGCGGTGATGAGCAGGGAGGCGAGCAGCACGAGCACTGCTGCGGTGGCGAGGCGTTTCATGTGATTACCTCAGTTCTTGACGCCGGTGAGGGTGACACCTTCGATGAAGTAGCGCTGCAGGAAGAAGAACAGCGCGATGATCGGGGCGATGACGGCGGCGGAGGCGGCCATCAGGTAGCCCCACTGGGTGATGTAGATGCTCTGGAACGAGGCCAGGCCGAGTGAAAGCGTGTATTTCTCCTCGTCGTTGAGGTAGAGCAGCGGCCCGAGGAAGTCGTTCCAGACACCGATGAAGGTGAAGATGGTGACGACGACGATCACGGGTTTGGACAGCGGCATAGTGATCATCCAGAACACCCGCCAGGGCGAGGCGCCGTCGATGTAGGCGGCCTCGTCGAGCTCGTACGGGATGGTCAGGAAGAACTGCCGCAACAGAAAGACGTTGAGCACCCCGCCACCGGCCCCGGCGAACCAGCTCGGCACCGTCAGTGGAGCGATGGTGTTGATTGCGCCCAGCTCCTGCCACATCACGAAAGTCGGGATCAGCGTCACGGCGTAGGGCAGCATCACGCCGCTGAGCAACACGGCGAAAACCACGTTGCGGCCCCGCCAGCGCAGCCGGGCGAAGCTGAACGCGGCGACGGAGCAGGTCAGCACGGTGCCGACGACGTTGATGACCGCGATCACGACGGTGTTGATGAAGTAGCGGCCGAAGGGTTGTGCGGTGAGCGCCTCGGTGAAGTTGGACCACTGGAACGGGTCCGGAATCCACTGCGGCGGCGAGATGAACATCTGGGTGTCCTGCATGAGCGCGCTGCGAATCAGCCAGGCGAAGGGCAGCAATGTCGGGATTGCTCCGAGCGTCAGGGCGAGATAGAGCAGGAAACGGCCCTTCATCGCGCGCCCGCCATTTCGTAGTAGACCCAGCGCCGGGCGTTGCGGAACAGCAGGAAGGTGACCAGCGTTATGATCATGAAGAGCACCCAGGCCAGCGCGCTCGCGTAGCCCATCTCGCTTTCATGGAACGCCTTGCGGAACAGGTAGTAGACGTAGAACAGGGTGGCGTTGTTGGGACCTCCTTCGGTCATCACGTAAGCCTGGTTGAACACTTGGAAGGTGCCGATGACTCCGACGACGAGGTTGTAGAAGATCGTGGGGGTCATCATCGGCAGCGTCACGTGCCGAAACCGGTGCCATGGTCCACCGCCGTCGACCGATACCGCCTCGTAGAGGTGCTGCGGCACGCCCTGTAGTCCAGCCAGGAAGATCACCATTGTGTTGCCGAAGGCCCAGGTGCTCATGATGATCAGCGACGGCACTGCCATGTTCTCGTCGTAGATCCACATTACGGCCGGCAGCCCGCCCTGGCGCAGTAGCGAGTTGAGCAGCCCGAAGTCCGGGTTGAAGATCCAGATCCAGAGGACCACGTTGGCGATCGCCGGTACGAGCGTCGGCAGGTAGAAGATCGTGCGCCAGACGGGCAGACCACGGACCCGCTGGTTGAGCAGCATCGCCACGGCGAACGCGACGATCAGGGCGGCCGGGACCGCGCCGACGGTGTAGTACGTCGTGGCGCTCAGGGACTTCCAGAACAGCTCATCGTCGGCCAGCGCCGCGTAGTTCCCGGCGCCCACGAACGACGGCGCTCCTCCGATTTGCCAGTCGGTGAGACTGAGCCCGAGCGAGGCGACCATCGGCCCGGCGGTGAAGATGATGAAGCCGAGGATCGCCGGCACGGCCATGAGTAGGCCCCATCGCCGTTCCATGCGCCGCTGGCCGGACAGGGCTGTCATCGGTCAGAGCCCCTGGGTGTGATGCCAGCCCTGCAACCGGCTGGTGATCTTCGGAGCGGCATCCTTGAGTACCTGGTCGGCGGGTCGTTTGCCGGTCTCGATCTCCTGCAGCGCCGGGGTCAGCACGTCGCTGTTGATCGCGGACAGGTTTTTCAGCCGGCCGCGCAGGTCCGGCACGCCGTGGTCGCGGGCGTAGTCCACCACTGCCGTGTGGAACTCAGGCGGGTGGGAATCGTTTTTGGTCCACGAGTCGATGGCCGCCTGGTCCTCGTAGTACTTGCGCTCCTGCGGCATCCACAGGCCCAGTTGGTAGAGGTCGACGTGTTGGGGGTCGATGTGGAAGGCGAATAGCTCGATCGCCTCCTCCACATGCTTGCTGCCGGCGAAGACGGCGGATGCGCCGGCGACCTGGCTGGTGGTGTACGGCTTGTCGTACTTGGGCAGCACGCCGATGCCGTAGTCGGTCTTGCTCTCGTTCATGTCCAGCAGGCTCCAGTGGCCGTCGACCACCATCGCCACCCGCTTGGTCTTCAGCAGGATGTTGGTGCCCGGGACGTCGTCGCCGGTCGCGGCGAGCTGCCCCGGGCCGGGCGCGACCCGGTGCTTGTAGATCAGGTCCTGCAGGTTCTGGAACACCTCGATCGCCTCGGGTGCGTCGAGCAGGCACCTGGTCCCGGCTGGATCGGCGAAGTCGGCGCCGTTGCTGCGCAGGAAGCCGTACCAGGCCGCGGCGTAGGTGATGCTGCTGGAGATGCCGAACTGCCGGACCTGCCTGGCGTCGAAGCCGGACTCGTCGGGGTGTCTACCGTTCTGGTCGATGGTGAGTTTGTAGGCGTTCTGCACGAGCTCGTCCCATGTCCACGCGCTGATCGCCTGGGCCGGCGGCGGGGACATTCCTGCCTCGGCGATGGCCGACTTGCTGTACCACAGCAGCTCGATCTCGTTGGCCGTCGCAACCCCGTGCAGTTGGTCCTTGCCGTGCCATAGGTAGGCGTCTGGGAGGTAGCCCTTGAGCTGCGGATGCCTGTCAAGGTAGGGGAAGAGGTTGACGAGTTTGCCCTGTTCGGCCAGGCGGAAGGACATCGCCATCGGGACGTAGCCAACGTCGGGCACGTTTCCGCTGGCCACCAGGGTGTTGAGCTTGACGTCGTATTCGTCCGGAGTGAACAGCGGTTTGACTCTCGTGCCGGTGTTCGCCTGCTCGAAGGCCTTGAGCATCTTCTCCACGGCCTTCTGCTCGAAGGTCGAGCCCCAGTACATGAACTGCAGCTGCAGGTCGTTGGCGGAGCTGTCGTCTCCGCAGGCCGCCAGCAGCGCCGCCATGCCTCCGAATGCCAGAAGTTGTCGTCTTTTCATCACATGTCCTCTAGAGGTGCGGCAGCCAGACCGGCATCGCACCGCCGTCACGGTTGTCCCATTGGGCGTACGGGACGGCGGTGGCGGTGACCGGGACGCTGGCCAGCGGGGGGTCGTCGCCGTACGGCAGGCCGCCGTACGGCTGGTGAATCGCGTAGCCGTTGGCTTCGATCAACGCGGTCGGGCCCATGCCCGGCATGTCTGCCATACCGGACACCCGCAGCTCGCCGTCGTACACAAGGCGAAGCCCATCGATATCGGTCTGCTGGTCGGCCTGCTCGAGGCAGCACGAGCGGGCCGTGCTCGACCGCCACACAGCCGTGCACTGTGCGATGCTCGCCGCCAGGTTGATCTGTCTCCAGCGCCCCACTGGCCCGCTGGTGGTCTCGACATGGCCGATGCCGAGTGACAGCTGCGCCACATGCGAGGTGTCGGTGGGGACCGCAGGGCCGCAGATCTCGAGCGACTTAAACATCACGAGCTCCAGATTGTCGAAGGTCATCGGCGCGCGCGGCGGACGGGGGAGCGCAGAGTCGATGCGTTCCGGCCGCCCTTCGGCGCCGTAGCGTGCCGGCCCGATGACCGCCGTCACTCGATGGAAACGATGAACTTCGAAAACCTTTTCGGCAAGAGTTCATCTATGTCACAGATCGGTAACGTAGCTAATGCCCCTTACGCCAGCGCGGCGCATCCGGTCGCCGTCCAACTGCCGGCTTACAGGGGGCCGGTGGCCAGCGCCCCGCCCTGCTCGTAGCCTGATCGCCACTGCATGAAATGGCGTGCGGCAGCGACGTCGGCGCTCCGGGGACGTCGAGCGCGGCCTGCCAACCTTCGATCTGGTCACGGCTTCTGGCCAGTCCTCCGGGCGGGCAGGTGATGCACCGTACGGCGCCCGAGGTTGAGTAGGTACCGGGTGTCCAGCGTCGCCCCGGGCTGCGTTGTCGATACGCGCCGTCGGCACCGAAGCCACGTTGGCCCCGACGGCACCGGCCGCCGCGATCTCGTTAGGGCGGTGCGTGAGGGCTTCGCGAGTTCGGACGCACGTCTGGATGCCCGTTGAGGACGTTCGAGACGGGTCTGGTGCGAGACGCCGGCCAGCCGAGCCACGTCCACCACCGCCGGGCCCTGAGGTCGAGCAGGGTTCGAGTCGCCGCTGGTGGCGACCGCAGGACTCGACGGTGGACAGATGGATACGCTGGCTCCCTTGCGGGAGAATACGTGAGGAGCAGCGTGGGGGTGGACCAGCTGCGCCGCAGACCCACCCCCACGCCTAGAGCGGACTATCCGAAGGCTTTGACCTCCAGCAGTCCGACCGAGTTGGTCCCGCTGGTGAGCGCGACCCTGAGCCGCGTGGTGCTGATCGCCGGGAAGGTGACGGCGTTGTACTGGTTGATCACGGTCGGGTACCCGCTTGCCCCGGGCACGTCGACGTAGGCGCTGCCGTTCCAGTACTGCAGCTTCCAGGACGCGGGCAGCCGTACTCCGTCGTTGTCGTCGAAGAAGTAGACCTGTGCCGACCGCAGTGTCTGGGCGGCGGACCAGGTCAGCTCACCCCACTGCTGGCCGGTGTTGGGCCAGGTGCCCCAGCGCGGGTTGACGGTGTCGTTGGACGACGGCGGATCGACGCCGTCGTTGAGGGCGGTGACGCTCTCCCAGCTCGAGGTGTACGACGCCGACGGCGTTGCGGTCAGGGCGAGGTTGCCGGTCGGATCCGGATCCGGCGGTACGGTGCCGCCCCGGTTGTAGATCTTCACCTCGGTGAGTCCGGTCTTGAACCCGGACGCGTGGGTGACCTGGATGCGCAGCCGTTGGGTGCTGACCGCGGTGAACCTGACCCGGTTGTAGTTCGCCTGCGGCGCCGCCGGCGACTTGACCTGCGCGGCCGCGTTGACCCAGGTGCTGCCGTTCCAGTACTGCACGGTGTACGACGCTGGCGCCCGGTACCGGTTGGTTGCCCGGTCGTTGCGGAAGTACACCCGGGCCTCGTCGACCGCCCGGTTCTGGCCGAAGTTGACCTCGTACCAGTCTGTGGCATTGGGCGATCCGGAGCTGCCCCACAGGGGTTCGTTGATCGGGAAGCCGTCGACCGCCGCCCCGGTGGAAGTGCCGCTCGCGGTGTACGACGCCGACACCGCCGCGCCCTGGGCCAGGTTGGCGGTGGTGCTGGTCAGGTCGGCGCCCGCCTTGGCGAACATGTCGACGATGCGCGGGCTGTTCTGCACCACGTTCTGCGGCAGCTGCGGTCCGGTCAGCGCGACGTTGTAGTTCACCACGCCTGATCCGCTCGGGAAGGTCACCGCTCCGGTGGCCGGGTTGTAGAGCACCCGGGTGAGCCGGTCGACGGTGAAAGCCCTGGTCCCGTTGACATAGACCGAGTAGCCCTGCGGCACCCCGCTGTAGCGGGTCACCCCGTCGGCCGGGTCGTCCCAGACCACGCTCAGGTCGGTGTTGCGGTAGCGCAGGTTGTTGACCGCGAAGTGGGACCAGTTGATGTTGATCGGGGACAACTCGATCTGGGCGTCGTTGCGTGGCCGCAGTCCGGCGACGTCTTCGATGACTGTCCAGTTGCTGCTGCCCAGGATGTTGTGGTGGATCCAGGACCGGTAGTCGATGTTCTTGGTCCCGTTGTTCCAGTCGGCCCAGAACTCGTTGGCGTCCGGCCACTGCGTGTTACCGCCGATGTACTGCGCCCAGGCGTTCCAGTAGAGCAGCTTCTTGTAGTCCTCGTTGTTCATCCACTGGTTGGGGTAGTTGCGCAGCACCGAGGAGTAGAGCCGGAACTGCACGGTCGAGTTGATGGTGGAGAAGTTGTTGCTGCCCGGTTGGCCGGCTGCGGCGGCTGCGGCCTTGTCCCGCTGGTTGGCGGTGAAGAACGGGAAGATGGGGTACTCGGCCGGGTCGGCGTACAGGCGCAGAGCCTCCCGGTACTGGGCGGTGTTGGGCATCAGGCCCACCGAGTACGGGTAGTAGTTGTTGATTTCCTTCCAGGGCACGTGGGTGTTGGTGGAGACGTGCTTGTGCTCCAGCAGCTGCCGGGACGGGTTCCACAGCGTGTTGATCACGCCGTTGCGGATCTTGTCGGCGAGCGCCTGCATCTCGGTGGCCTTGGCCGTGTTGCCCAACATGGTGTAGGCCTGCACCGCCGCCATCGCGCCGCTGTAGACGTAGGCCGATTCGGCCCGGTCGAGGTTGCCAGAGCGCCAGTGGAACGACACCGCGTCGGCGTCGTTGCCGGTCATCGCGCCCCAGTTGTATTCGATGACCCCGTTGTTGTTGGTGTCGTAGGTGGCCAACTGGCCCTTGACGTCGCCTTCGGCGTACTTGGCGAGGTTGCCGGCGATCACCGGCTGTCCGCCGTGGATCTGATACGACCGCCACGCCGCCTCGGAGATGTACTGGGTGTAGCTGTTGGACCAGTTCTCCGGGTCACCGGGGTTGTCCATGAAGCGGCCACCCTTGGACGACTGCCCGACCGACAGCCACGGCCCGTAGGAGTAGACCGGGTTGCGCAGGTACTTCAGGTCGTCGATGTGCATCGGCTGGGTCAACGCGATCGCGTTGTTGTAGCCGGTCACTCCCTCGATCGAGACCGGGAACTGGAAGTCCTGTCCCGGGATGTCGACGTCGAGGTAGTTGTAGCGCATCAGCCACCAGCGGTAGTAGATGCTCTTCTTGATCGCGGCGTCCGGCACGTCGATGTAGGGGATGTTCTCGGCCCACCAGCGGTTGTATTCGCGTACGTGGGTGCCGAACGCCGTCGTCGGCGAGTAGCCCTTGTAGGCGTTGTACTCGGTCAGCGACTCCGGGATCTCGTTGGTGACGAAGCCCATCACCACCTTGGTGGTGACGGTCTGCCCGGCCGCGACGGTCACCGAGCGGTTCAGCCCACCGCTGCTGACGGTGAACCCGTCCCCGGACAGCCGCGGATAGATCGTGGTGAGGTTGTTCTTCACCTGCCGGCTGCCGGTCAGCTCGTTGCCGCTGCCGCTGGTCGCGTACGGGGAGGTGGCCCGCAGCTGCAGCGTGGTCGCCGAGCTGCCGTTGTTGACGATCGACAGGTTGGTGACCGCGACATTGTTGTGGGTGATGAACTTCTGCATGTCGACGCGGACCGAGCCGCTGGTGTAGACGCCCTTCCAGTGGCTGGGGCTCTGCCAGCGGCCGCTGACCTGCTCGGCGAACGTACCGGGGGTGATGGCGACCGAGTAGGCGTTCTGGCTGCTGATGTTGTCCCAGTAGGCGACCTGGCCGCCGAAGCCGATCACCGACGGGGTGTGCGTGGTCATGAACAGCCCTCGGCCGCGGGTCATCAGCCAGGTGCCGGCCGGGTCGTTGCCGGGCCGGCCGAGCAGGCGGTCCATCCAGAAATCGGTGCCGGCGCTTTCGGCGTTGTAGATGGACTGCATGGTGTTGCCGGTGCTGTAGCCGACCGGCGGCGTCGGGATCGATGGTCCGTTGAAGCTCGGGTAGCCGATGGGCTGCGCGGCGGTGGCGGGTGCCTCGGCCAGTACCAGCAGGCTGCCGGTGGTCAGCAGGGCCGCGACGGCTGTCGCCAGCGGTCTGCGCCGGGGTAGGAGGGAGAGTCGCATCGTTCATCTCCTGGGGTTCGGGACGGGTGGGGTGGGGGTCGTGCTGACCTGGGGCTCAGGTCGTCACGTCGGTGGGGCCTGCGGGGGTGGTCAGAGGCCGGTGGTGTGCAGGTTGGCCACCTCGGCCGCGGTCAGCGCCCGAGCGTGGATCCGGGCGCTGTCGACGGCCGCGTCCAGGGTCGGGTCGCCGGCATACTGGGACCGGCCGATCCGGTTGACGGTGGTGGCGCCGAGCGCCGATGGGCGCAGCGTGAGGCTGCTGTTGCGGGCGACCTCGGCGCCGTTGACGTAGAGCACGCCGAGGTTGCCGGTCTGGGTGACCGCGAGGTGGGTCCAGGCGCTCACCGGCAGTGCGGTTGGGCCGTCGATGCGCTGCTCGCCGCCGGCGCCCGTGGTGGTGATGGCGAACCTCGGCAGGCCGGCGCCGTTGCGGGCGGCGAGGAACATGTTCACCCCGGTTCCGGAACCGAAGTCGAAGACTCGGGTCCAGTTGGTCGCGGTGTCGATCCGGACCCAGCAGGCGAATGAGAAGGCGCTTGCACCGGCGAGGATGCCGGCCGGTAGTTGCACGTAGGCTCCGGCTCCGGTCAGGTTGACCGCGTTGCCGGTCCGTCCTGCGGTCCAGCCGGCGCCGCCGGCCAGGGTGGCGGTCCGGCCGTTGCCGGTGGCGTCGGTGGCGGTCGTTCCGGATGTTTCGTTGAACAGGTAGTGCGCCACGAACGGTGGTGGCGGCGGGGTTTCGTCGACCGCCCAGTAGACGGTGTAGCGCTGCCCGTGGGTGGCGTAGAACGGTGCGAGGGTCACCGGTCCGGTGCTGGCGGTCGCGGTGTAGCGCAGCGGGTCGGCGGTCGGGGTCAACGTGCTCGGGCTGAGGGTCGGCAACGCGGAGAGGTTGTTCGTGCCGTACTGGCCGGCCAGCACGATCGGTCCGACCTTGACCGCCTGCACGGTGGAGTTGTCCGGGGTCGGTTCTCGGGTCAGCGCCATCGGCAGGCTGATGTCGACCACGTCGCCGGACGTCCAAAGGCGGTTGAGTACGGCGTACGCGCCGGGGGTCGGCGCCGGCTGCAGGACGCCGTTGAGCCGCACCTGCGCGCCGGCCGCCCAGCCGGGGATCCGGATCCGCAGGTCGATAGCGCCGCTGCCGGTGACGGTCAGCCGGCTGGACGGCGCCTGCGGGAAGGTGGTGTCCTGCCGCACCGTGATCGACCGTCCCGGCCAGCTCAGCACCGAGGCGATGAACAGATTGACGTATAGGGTGTTGGCGCCGTTGTGGAAGTAGATGCTGTCGCCGTGCTTGGTGTTGGTTTCCAGTCCGGTGCCGTGGCAGCAGGTGAAGTCGTCGTAATCGTTGCTGTAGGTCTTGATGCCGCCGGCGCGCAGCGGCACGTAGTAGGAGTGGAAGCCGTGGGTGCTGGCCGGGTTCTGCCCGCCGAGCAGGTGGTTGTACAATGCCTTCTCGAAGAAGTCGAAGTGCCGCACGTTGCCCGGCATGGTGAAGAACAGCTGCCGGGTGAGCTTGAGCATGTTGTAGCTGTTGCAGCACTCGGCGGTGTAGTCGGACAGCTCGCTGGCGATCCGGTTTGGGGCCTTGAAGTACTCGCCGTTGGAGTTGGCCCCGATGGCGTAGCTGTGCCGGTCGACGACCATGTTCCAGAAGTTGACGGCGATGTCGCGGTAGCGGGTCGTCCCGGTGGCGTGGTATTCGCGGATCGCCGCGAGTGCCTTGGGAATCTGGGTGTTGGCGTGGTAGTTCGCCAACGCGTCGGTGTTCGCCGCGAGTGGGTCGAGCACCTCGGCGTGGTCGAAGTACTGCGCGCCGGTCAGGTGGGCCGGGTTCTCGGTGAGCTGGTAGAGGTTGGTCAGCGTCTCGCCAATTCCGCCGAACTCGGTGTCGAGCATGTTTTGTCGCTGGGCGTAGGTCAGCCGGCTGTTGCGGAAGTTGACCCAGGCGGCCTTGCGCTGCAACACCTGCAGCGCCAGCGAATTTCCAGCCAACTGGTGCATGTCCAGAAGCCCGGCAACGGTCTTGTGCAGGGTGTAGTAGGGAGCCCAGACGTTCTGGCGGGCTTCTACCCGGTCAATGAAGCTCTCCGGGAACGCCGACAGGTAGCCGTTGTTGAACCCGGCGGCGGCAGCCCGGTCCTGGCAGGCCGCGAGCGCGGTGACCAGGTAATCGCCCTTGGTCTTGAACGCGGTGTCGCCGGTGCTGGCGTAGGCCTGCGCCAGGGCCGTGAGGACATGGCCCATCGAATGCCCGCGCAGCTCGCCGGTGGGTGCCTCCCATCCTCCGCACGGTGTGGCGGAGGACGGCAGGCCGACGTTGGTCCGGAAGGTGTGCAACAGCCGGTCCGCGTCGAGGAACTTGAGGTAGGCATGGGTACGGGCCGTGTTGGCCTGAAAAGGCCCGGCAAGTAGGCCCACCGCGGCCAGCGGGAACGGATAGACCGAAACACCAGAGTCGGGTCGGACGGCTTGCACGCCGCGCGCGGGAATCGCGCCGACGGCCATCCCGGCGGCGACCGCGCCGCTGGTCTTCAGCACCATGCGTCGCGAGACGTGGACTTTCGACATGCACATCAACTTTCTGTGGGCGGCGGAGACCGATATGTGCGTGCGTCCCTGACGCTCCAACCAGAAGCCACCGGTGAGCCCAACCTCGCCCCACCCGAGACGGCGCAGCGCGGTGTAGGTCGACACGGCCGGGCGTTCTGCGGACTGGTCAACGGGCGACGCAGGGACTGTCAGAGGCTTCCTCCGAGGTCGGGCTGGGGTGAGCTGGATGACCCGGGCATTCAGTACACGATGGATGCCGAAAAGGTTTTCGGCAAGAGCTGCAATACGCCGTAGCCGGTTTCAGGTCAGCTATTTCTGCGGTGTGGCGCCTCCGGCTGGAGCCGGCGAACGAAGCGGAGGCGTGTCGCGTTTCAGCCATCGAGAACCTCGAAAGGATTTCGCTGGGCGGGCCCGCGCCTACGCCGGCCATGCCGACAGCCCTGGATCTTCCATCACCACGTACATCAGAGCCGACCTCCACGACGTGGCCAGCGCGCTATCAGCCATGACCAACCAGCCGCGTCCGCTGGCTTGTGCGACAGATCATGTCGGCCGACGGCCGCAGGCCAACTGCTCCGTCTCGCCTGCATCCGAGTAAGGGACCGGTAGCCGCGTGCGGTGCCGGGGTGAAGCGACTCGGGGACGCGCCGCACGCGGCGAGGCCGCGAGCCGCCCACAACCTCGGTAGCAGCACCTGGCTTGCGACCCGTCCAAGCGCCGAGCTAGTCAACGGTTTCCCACGTCAACGACCGAGGGCGGCGTCCGCCGTCGGTGAGGATCTATCGTGCGGCCTCCCGCGCGGTCGTGTCGGTGACGCGGGTGCGTTCGGCTGACGCGTCGGTGGGGTTGATTTGACGATCACGAAAAATATCTTTCGCTGCCGGCGTGGCACCAGCAGTCCCATGACGGCAAGCTCTCTCAAGGAGTTAGGAGTTCTGAGCCCACGAGTACATCGACTGTTGATCGGGCGGCGTTCGCTGCGCCAGTCCTGTCAGCGTCGGGGCCACTACCGGGCCAGGGCCGGGCACGTGCAATCTCGAAAAGCTTTCGGTGAGTTGTTCGGGGCTGTGTTGCCGAGTAGCGACGCATGATTGCGTGCGGCTGTCAGGTCGCTACCGCAACGAGCTGGGAAAAGGCGTCCCACCTCAGTAAACGAATGTCGTTTCGGTAGCAGGCCCTTGACGTCGCACTCGGGCGGAGCTAGGTTTCGAAAAGGTTTTCTGTCGACGTTCTTCGATGTTCGAGGTCGTTTATCGAGCCGGGACAGTCGACAGGCGCACCCGTCCGCTACTGCCCGAGACAAGGAACTGTCCGATGAAGTCCACACCCCGACTGCTGCTCGTCGCCGCCGCCCTCGCCGTCTCCGCGCTCGCGCCGTCGACCGCAGCCACCGCCACCGAGAACGATGCGGATCCCGGCCCACAGATCTTGGTCGTCAACGGCCGTCCGGCCTCCGAAAACTACTCGTTTATGGTCTACGTCGCAGGCTGCACCGGCTCACTGATCAAAGCCAACTGGGCGGTCACCGCCAAACACTGCCCGACCCCCGGCTCCGTCCGGGTGGGCAGCGTCAACCGCACCTCCGGCGGCACCGTCGTCCAGGTCAGTCGCGCGGTCACGCACCCCACCATCGATGTGAAGCTGCTCCAGCTCGCCACCTCCGTGCCGCATACGCCGGCACCCATCCCCGCGACGTCCGGGCCGGTCGGCACCGCCACCCGCATCATCGGCTGGGGACAAACCTGCGCACCCGCCGGCTGCGGCGGTGGCCCCACGGTCGCGCACGAGAGCGACACGTCGATCGTCGACGACAGCCGCTGCGGCGGCATCAACGGCCCGTACGAGATCTGCACCAACAACAACGGCGGCACCACAGGCGCCTGCTACGGCGACTCCGGCGGACCCCAGGTCCGCAGCGTCAACGGCGTCTGGAACCTAATCGGGGTCACCAGCCGGGCCGGCAACAGCGACTCGACCTGCGCGACCGCCCCGTCGGTCTACGGCGACCTGCCGTCCATCCGCAGTTGGGTAGACACGCAGGTCGGCGGTCTACCCGACGCTGGACCAGACCCCGCGCCCGGCGGCAACCTCGCCGCCTCGGCCACCCCGACGGCGTCGTACACGTCCCCCTGGGAATCGGTCGCGGCGATCAACGACGGCATCGACCCGCCCGCGTCCAACGACACCGCCAACGCCCGCTGGGGTACCTGGCCCAACACCGGCGAACAGTGGAGCCTGCTGACCTGGTCAACGACGCAGACCCTGCGTTCCGCGCAGGTCTACTTCTTCGACGACAACGGCGGCGTGCGGCTCCCCGCCTCGTGGCGGCTGCAGTACTGGACCGGCACCGGGTACGCCGACGTCACCGGCGCCAGCGGCTACCCGAGCGTGATCAACCGGTACAACCAGGTCACCTTCATCCCGGTCAGCACCACCGGCCTACGGGTACTGCTGCAGGCCGACGCAAACTCGGTCGGTCTCCTGGAGGTCAAGGCCTTCGGCTGAGAACCGCGACCTCGCTCGGCTGATCTCGCGCCAGTCAGGGAAACACCGCCGAGACCGGTGCCCCTGACCGGCGCGGGATTCGAACCCCCCGCTCGCAGGTGACGGTTCGCGCAGGGTCGGGGACAACAGCACGCCACGGGACGACCGGGCCGGCTACTACGGCTGCAACAGCCGCACCGACGTCGAGGCGCTGACCGACGAGGACGGGGACACCCAGGCAACGTACGGGTACACCGCGTACGACAACGAGGATGAGCCCGAGCGCACCGGCATCGACAAGCCCACCGCCCGCAGTGGCGATGGCGTGCTGTTCGACGTGGGCCGCCCCGACGCCGCCGGCCGGGTCACCGCTCGTGCACTGCTGCGGGCCTTGGGCTGGACGCCGGGCCTCACGCTGCACGTCGACGTCGTTATCACCAGCACTGACCTACCTGCCGCGCCGACAGTCGCCGAATACCTGTCTGCTGTCGTCGCGGCGGCGAGCCCGAGCACCCGACGCACCTACGGCAGCTCCTGGAGACGGATGGCCGCCGCCCTCGGCGAGCGACGCATCGACACGGTGCGTGCCAGTGACCTGGAAGCCCTCATGCGACAGGCCGCCGCCGGCGCCCGCCCTCGTCGCAACTCCCGAGACGGCCGGCACGCCGGCGAGCATCTCATCGCCGCCGCCCGCGCCTTCTACAACCGCGCCATCGCCGACGGGTACTTGACCACCGTGGACAGCCCGGCCCACCGGATCCGCAAACCCCGACGGCTACCCAACACCCGCCGCGCTCTCACCCCCGACGAACTGTCCGACATCAAGGCCGCCGCCCGCAGCGGCGGCAACGACATCATGCTCGACGCCCTGCTGCTGCGCCTGCACTCCGAAACGGCCTGCCGGCGCGGCGGCGCCCTCGCGCTGCGCCTGATCGACCTGGACACCGACCACGCGCTGATCCGCCTGCGCGAGAAGGGGGGCATGCAACGCTGGCAGCCCATTACACCGATGCTTGCCAGCCGGTTGGATGACCATGCCCGAGCCCGGGGCGCCGTCACGCCGAGCGACGGGCTGCTGCGCTACCGCAACGGGCATCCGCCACTTACCGGCGCTACGACCTGCTGTGGATACGCATCGGCCGGCAGTTGCCGTGGGTCGCTGCCAAGGGGATCACCACCCACTGGCTGCGCCACACCACCCTGACGTGGGTGGAGCGGCATTTCGGCTACGGGGTGGCCCGCGCCTACGCCGGGCACACGGACCGCCGCGGACCCGCCGCCACCACCTACATGAAGGCCGACCTGCACGCCGTCGCTACCGCGCTGGCTGCTCTTACCGGCCAACCCCATCCACTCGCTAGGTCTGCACCGATGGAGGCTCTCGTCGGCCAGGCATCGACCGGGTCGTCGTTCAAGCGCATGCATGACGATAAGACCTTAAAGCGTGGTCGTGTCCTTGATCTGGAGTACGACGGGCCCTGCCGCTGTTGGAGCGATCCAAGCCTCGTAGGTGGGATTTCGAGTGTCGGTCTTCGTGGTTCCGAGCCAGGTGTAGCGCACGGCCAACTCGTATGTGCCCTTGACGCGGTAGATCGCGAACTTCGGATCGAAGGTGGCGCGAGCGGTCAGGAGTGGATCACCCGTAGAAGACCATTTGATCTTCTCGGCGCCCGACGGCGGACTCCATTCGGGGCAGCCAGCCGGCATCGCCGACTTGGCGTCTCGCACGCATCGCGTGAACGCGTCGCTCAGTTTTGCGGCGACGAGCTCCCAAGGCAACTTGGGGTCCTGCTTCATCACATCGGGGTCGCCTATGGCCGAGTGCTCCTTGATTTCCTGGACGTCAAGCCTCCCATCGGCCCGCTTCACTTTTGCCCAGTACTTCGCTGGCGTCACGACGCGGCGTAGCTCCTTTGACGCGGTGTAGTCCGCCGTCACCATGACGGTCCCGAGCATGTCGAAGCGGCTCTCCGCTTCGGTGTAGTGAATGACCGCAGCTTCCAGAGGGTTGCCGTAGAAGGCCCAACGGACCTTGGAGACGTCCGAGGTCTCGACGATGGCTTGCGGGCAATTGGCCGGGGTCGCAGACGGTGACTTCGCGCATTTGTCGAGCCAGTCACCTGCAGCTGCGACCACGGCCTCCTGCTTCACCTCAGCCGGCCAGGGATCTGACGTTGCCGGGAACGGCTCATTTCCGCCGAGGATGAAGTAGCCCAAGACAGCAAGAACGACGACGACGCCCAGTCCACCACCACCCGCGGCTGCTGCCGCGCCGCTTCCCGAGCCAGACTCTGTTGCCTCATCGTCCCTGAGGTCGACATTAGCCCTGGTTCCATAGTGGCGATGGTGATGCGTGTGGGTGCTCTTGTCGACGTTCCCTTCGTAGTAGGACCCCTTGACGTTGGCCTGACGTTCGCCACCAACGCCAGTTTGCCGATCTACCACGCTCACCTGCCCTCGCGGTCATCATGGCCTCGCTCGAAGTAGTCGCCCGCGACGTTGGCCTGACGTCCGCCACTGAACCCGACCTGGTTGACGACAGGGCCAGCTTTGCCCGGCTTCGCCGGGCCGCTCAAGCTGTCCCGATCTTGAGCGCTAGACGAGGATGCCGAGCCGCTGGCGCTTCGAATCGTCAGGATCACACCGGCGATCGCTACCGGTAACGCGATGATGTTTGCCCAGGCCGCTGCGCCGTCGAGGCTCCCACTAAAGATCATTACTAGTGAGACAACGATCATCAGAAAGAGCGCGCAGGCGGTCAACTGTCGTTTGGGCACGACGTCCATCATGGGTGATGGATGCAAACTTTCGGAAGCTCCGACGATAAGAAGTGTCCTTGATCTGCCACGGCGGAGACGTGCTGTCGGCTCCGCCTGAAAACTGACCATGTGGTTCCGGCTGAATCGGGACCACCTCCTGAAGCATCGGGAGGTGCTGAGCGTGGAGGACTGGGCG
>NZ_JBITJA010000032.1:0-18452 GCF_044459545.1 Micromonospora sp. NPDC050276
ACCGGCCGGGTCTGCTGACCCTGCAGCGCTGACCCGATTGATCAAGCTCGACCGACCGGAAACGGGCGGGCTCGGCATCACACCGAGCCCGCCCGCACCACGCCAGTGCAGTTGATCCTCGGGCCGCGCCGGGTCCTCGCCTCGCGATCAGTGCCCGGTCGGTTCCAGCGCTCAGGGGCCGGCGGCGACATCCGTGTAAGGATGTTGTGTGAGCTGTGAATCAACAATTTTGCCGGCGGTCGATCCAACCGCCTCCCCTCTCGTACTGGAAGGGGAGGGGATCGTCTTGCGAGACTGGCTCGACGCTGATCTGCCGCACATGCCGGGCCTCTTCGAGGCGCCGGACATGGCCGCGAACACCGATATTCCTTCTCCGTTCGACGCGGACGCCTTTCTGGTCAGAATCCGCCGGCGCCGTGCCCAGGGCATTGTCGATCTGGCCGTGACGCGGGACGGCGGGGAGCCGCTCGGTCTCGTGGCACTTCACGTGGCGATCGGGGTGCTGGGGTACGCCATCGGCCCAGCGCACCGCGGCCGAGGTCTGGCGTCGCGTTCGCTGCGGTTGATGACGAGGTTCTGCCACGAGGAACTCGGCCTCACCCGACTGCGGCTGAGCATCGTGCAGGGCAACGTGCCCTCGCAGCGGGTCGCTGAGTCCGCCGGATACGTCCGAAGCGACGATGACGTCATCGAGAGGACGAACGGGTTGGGGCAGCCGAAGCTGCTCGAAACGTGGCATTGGTTCGCTCCCGTCACGTCCGGCTGACAAAAGACGGGATACGACTGCACGCTGTTCGTCTCGGCCGACGGTGTGGCCGAGATCGACCCCGACTGGCACTTCCCGTACTTCGACGAGGACATGGGCTGCGCCGTCACCGAGGACTATGACGCCACCGACGGACTATGACGCCGCCGACGTGCTGCTGGTCGGCTCCGCAAGCACGGCATGCGAGTGGAGTGGAACCGCAAGCAGTCCAAGCGGGTCCGGGTCACCGGTGCCCGGTGGTACGCGTCAATCAATTGACCGCCACCGATTCATCCCACACTTCGGACCGCTATTTAGTGAGGTTCATCGATATTGACGGCGGGCGTCGGCGGCGACAGGATCTCGGCACCACCACCACCGTGATCCCTCCTGGGAGGCGCCATGACCCGTCCCCGCCTGCCCCTCCTGCGGGCAGCCACCCGGTTGGCCGCACTCGCCCTCGCCACCGCAGGCGTGCTGCTCACCGCCGCCGCACCCGCCAGCGCCGCCGTGCCCACCGGCCGCTACGTCGCGCTGGGTGACTCGTACACCGCCGGGCCGCTGATCCCCACCCAGGTCGACCTGAACTGCCTGCGGTCCAACCGCAACTATCCCTCACTGGTGGCCGCGTCCGCCGGCTCGTCGTCGTTCGCCGACGTGAGCTGTTCCGGTGCCACCACGGACGACATCCTCTACGGAGGCAGCGGCCAACTGGGCATCACGCTGCCACCGCAGCTCAACGCGGTCACGTCGAACACGGCCCTGGTGACGGTGCAGATCGGCGGCAACGACATCGGCTTCTCCGGCATCATCGGCGACTGCGCGGAGGCGAGCGTCAGCAGCCCGCTCGGGTCTCCGTGCAAGAACCGCTACACCGCTGGCGGTGTCGACCAGTTGCAGGCGCGGATCGTCGCCGCCACCCCGAAGGTCACCGCCGTGTTGCGGGCCGTCCGGCAGGCCGCGCCGGGCGCGCGGGTCGTGGTGCTCGGATATCCGGCGATCCTGCCGGACACCGGTTACGGCTGCTGGCCCGTCGTTCCGATCGCCTACCAGGACGTGCCATACCTGCGGGGCATCGAGAAGTCACTCAACGCGATGCTGGCCAGCACCGCGAGCGCCAACGGTGCCACCTACGCCGATGTCTACACCCCGTCGATCGGCCGCGACGCGTGCAAGAGCAGCGGCACCCGCTGGGTCGAGGGTCTGGTGCCGCAGAACTCGGCCGCCCCGTTCCACCCCAACGCTCGTGGTGAGCAGGGCCTGGCCACCGCCCTGCTGGCCAGGCTGAACAGCTGACCGAGCCGTAATCGGCCGAGCCCGCCCCGCCGGCAGCGGCGGGACGGGTCACGTCGCCGGTGCCGCGAATGCTCGCGGCCCGGTCGGGTGCTGATCTCGTAGAGCCGACGTGGCGATCTCCCCAGCCTCGCTGTGCTTGAGATCGAGGAGTCCGGGGTACCGGAAGCTATGCCGAATGTGGGGCAAGTCGTCGGAGACCGTTACCGCCTGGTCGAAAGCATCGCCAGCGGCGGCATGGGTGACGTGTGGCGGGCGGTCGACGAAACCCTGGACCGCTGCGTGGCGGTCAAGATGCTGCAACCTCGGTTGGTCACCGACGCCGGCTTCGGCGAGCGGTTCCGCCGCGAGGCGCGGGCGATGGCGGCTCTGCGTCACCCGGGTGTCGCCCAGGTCTACGACTACGGTGAGGTGTCCCGGTCCGGAGCGCCGGTCCTCGCCTACATCGTGATGGAGTGTGTGCAGGGGCAGCCACTGTCGGAGCGGATCGCCGAGGCCGGCCGGCTGGACGTGGCCGAGACGATGTCCATCGCCGCGCAGACCGCCCGTGCGCTACAGGCCGCGCACGACGCCGGTGTCGTCCACCGTGACGTGAAGCCCAGCAATCTGATCATCGAGCCGGACGGACACGTCGTACTCGTCGATTTCGGTGTTGCGGTGACGCAGGAGGCGGCGAGCCTGACCGGAGCGAACCAGATCGTCGGCACCGCCCTGTACATGGCACCCGAGCAGGTCGCGAGGAACGAGATCACGCCGGCGATCGACATCTACGCGCTGGGGGCTGTCGTCTATCACTGCCTCGCCGGTGCGCCGCCGCACCAGGGCGAGAACGCCGTCGCGGTGGCGCTGCGGCATCTCGAAGAGGAACCGTCGCCGCTGCCGGAAGACGTTCCGGTGGCGGTCCGGCGTGTGGTCGCCACCGCGATGGCCAAGGACCCCGCGCACCGCTTCCCGACGGCGGCGGCCATGGCCACGGCGGCGCAGACACTCGCGGACCCGGCTGATCAGTTGCCGCCCACCGCCACCGGGGCGACCGAGATCGGGGTGCGGACCGGGTTCACGGCTGCCCAAGGGTCTGCCCTCGGCGGCGCGGTGAGCCGGTCGGGCAGCCCGGGGCCCAGAGCGCGCACGGTGCTTCTCGGATCGTTGGCCGCGGCGGCAGCCGTCCTGGTGTTCGCCGATCCCATCGGGTTCATGCCCGGCCCGACCGGGCGACCGTCGACGCCCCCCACGGAGCCACCCGCGGTGTCACCGACGGTGCCGTCGCAGCGGGAACCCGGCCCCGGCGGAGGCGGCGGTGAACCGGCCACCCGCAGTTCCCCGGGCATGCCGGGCCGAACGCCTGGCCCCCCGACCCCGACGGCCACTCGGTCAGCGGGCCAGGGGACCGTGGACCAATCGGCACCGCCCGGTGAGAGCACTGCGGATGCGCCCGATCCCAGCACGTCCGGGAGCACGCCCGCGCAGCCAACGGCAACCCCGACGGGTGGAACGACAGCGGCACCGAGCGCGGGGACGACGGAGGGCTCGGCGGCTGACCCGACCAAGGAACCGGCGGCGGAGGAGTCGGCGGTCGGAGAGGGGGCCGCGGCGCCGCAGGTCTAGCGGGCGGCGGCGCAGGCGGCGGTCGCGCGACTGGACCGGGCCGCACCAGCCCGATCCGAGGCCGTCGTTGCTGCCGAGGTGGACGCGGTGGTTGCCGGTGGAAAACGGTCTGGCGTGGCGGCCGAAGCCGCCACGCCAGAGCTGTGCCGTGTTGTCAGGAAATGCTCGGAGTTAACTGGTGCGACAGCTGACCGTCGGCCAGTTCCAGTTGCCGTTGGCCATGACCGTTATACCGAAGTTGTTGCCATTGCCGTTCGGTCTCGCGGTGACCGTGCCGCTGGTGCCGCTGACGGAGGCGTTCCAGCTGTTCTGAATGCTCTGGCCGCCACCGAGGCCGAGGCTGACGACCCAGTTGTTGGTGCCGCTGACCGCGACGTTGAGGTTGAACCGGTCACCCCACTGCTGGCCGGCGGAGAGTGTCGCGGTGCAGTTGCCGGTCCCCGGATTGCCGGTGGTGGGACCGGAGGTCGGGTTGCCGCCGCTGCCCTCCCGGACGGTGATGTCGGAGCTTCCGCTGCTCTGGTAACCCTCGGTGGCCATGATCTGGTAGCTGTGGTTGGTGCCGAGGTTCAGGCCGGCGCGGGCCCAGGCGTCGAAGTGGTTGGCGGTGGTGATGGTGCCACTCGAGCGCTTCTGCTGGCGGACACTCCAGAACTGGTAGAACGTCTGGTTGCCATCGATCGACGGGGCGTTGACCCGCTGGCTGCGCAGGATGTCGTAGGTGCCGCCGTCAGTGGTGACCGTGCCCATCCGGGTGGCGCCGCTGCTCGGGTTGTAGCTGCCGAAGTTCTCCACCACGTAGTACTCGATGAGCGGGTTGCGCGTCCATCCGTACAGGGCGAGGTAGGTGTTGTTGTTGCCCGGGTTGTAGCTGCCCGAGTAGGTGACCGTCCGGCGGTTGCCGGTGGCCCAACCCTTGCCGCCGACCCAGTTGTTGGTGCTCCGGTCCCAACTGCTGGTGTATCGGCCGTCGGCACGCAGCGTCATGCTGGCGTTGCCGCTGTCCTTCCAGAACGAGAAGAAGTAGCCGTTGTGCGTGCCGGTGAGGTTCGAGGTGAGGGTCCTGTCGGCCTCGGCGTACGCGTTGGTCGCCGTCATCGTGCCGGCGACGGCCAGGACGGCGGCGCACGCGGCCCCGAGGAGCAGCCGCATGCGGCCGCGCCTCCGTGGCGTGGTGTGGCTGGTGTCGGTCATGTAACTGGTGCCTCCTCGTGACGGCTGGCGGGGGCCAGCACGCGGTACGCCTCGGCAGGCTGCCCGTGCTCGGGTAACGGCCACGGCGTCGTACCGCTCTGTGGTGGTGGGCCGGTCGTCCTGCACGACGACCGGAGGAGTGGGTCGTGGTGGTGGTGCAGACGGCGATTGAACGCCGTCGATGGCGACCGTATTGACCCGGCCGTCGACTTGTCAACAATTTTCGGAAACAGGCCGGCAACAGTGCTGTCGTCGCCGAACAGCATCCATCCAGGTCAGTAATCGATCAGTGCCGAGGGTGGTCACCGAGGAATCTCGATCAGGGAGCAACGGCCCGAGCAGGGGTCGCCGAAAGTTCCGGAGACTTTCCGGACCGCCGTCGGTCGGCCGTGGGAAGCGGTACCGAGGCTGTCGGGCGGCACCGCGACACGACCGGTCAGCGCCACCGGAGGGTGTTGAGCCGGGCGGCCTGGCGGGTCAGGTGGTCGCGTTCGGCGAGGTTGGCAGCCTGCTGGGCCGCCTCGGCGTACAGCCGTGCCGCCGTTGCCAGGTCGCCGTCGCGCTCGTGCAGGTAGGCCGCCACCGCCGTGTATCGGGGCAGGGCGTCGTCCAGTGCGGCGAGCGCCGCCAGGCCGGCGCGTGGGCCGTCGGCCGCACCGACGGCCACCGCCCGGTTGAGCCGGACGACCGGGTTGTCGGTCAGTCGCGCGAGTTCGTCGTACCACTCGACGATCTGCACCCAGTCGGTCTCGGCGGCGGTCGGCGCGTCCGCGTGCAGTGCCGCGATGGCGGCCTGGGCCTGGAACTCGCCCAGTTGGTCACGGGCGAGGGCCGCCTGCAGGATCTCGACACCCTCGGCGATCAACCGGGTGTTCCAGCGGCTGCGGTCCTGCTCGGCGAGGGGAATGAGGCTGCCGTCGGGTGCGGTCCGGGCGCCGCGCCGCGCGTGGTGCAGCAGCATGAGGGCGAGCAGCCCCGCCACCTCGGGGTGGTCGATCGCGACCGCGAGCTGCCGGGCGAGCCGGATGGCCTCGGCGGCGAGGTCCAGGTCGCCGGAGTACCCCTCGTTGAAGACCAGGTAGAGGACGCGCAGCACGGTGGCGACGTCACCGGGTCGGTCGAACCGCACCCCGGAGACGGTGCGTTTCGCCCGGCTGATGCGCTGCGCCATGGTCGACTCGGGCACCAGGTAGGCGTGGGCGATCTGGCGCGTGGTCAGCCCGCCGACGGCGCGCAGCGTAAGCGCGACCGCGGACGACGGCGTCAGCGACGGGTGGGCGCACAGGAAGTAGAGCTGAAGCGTGTCGTCCACGGTGGGGGCCGGTCCAGGCGCCGGCTCCTCGTCGGCCAGATCCTCACGCCGGCGGCGAGCGGCGTCGGCTCGGGTCGTGTCGAGGAACCGGCGCCACGCCACCGTGGTCAGCCAGCCCTTCGGGTCGCGCGGCGGGTCGGCCGGCCAGACGCGGATCGCCTCGACCAGTGCGTCCTGCACGGCGTCCTCGGCCGCCGCGAAGTCGACTCCGCGGCGGCCGAGGATCCCGAGGACGCTCGGCGTGAGGTTCCGCAGCAGCGTCTCGTCCATCGGAGCCGTCACTCCGTGACGGTCGGCGGCTCGCTCAGGAACGGGCGCAGCTCGAGCCACTCGTGGATCGGCTTCCCGCCCGCCCCGGGTGCGGCCGACAGTTCCCCGGCTAGTTGGACGGCCCTTTCGTAGCTGTCGACGTCGATCACCATCCAGCCGGCGATGAGATCCTTGGTCTCGGCGAACGGGCCGTCGGTGACCGGCGGGCGGCCCTCGCCGTCGTAGCGGACCCACGCTCCCTCGGGGGCGAGCGCCTGGCCGTCGACGTACTCGCCGGTCCCCTCCAGTCGAGCCGCGAAGTCGCGCATGTACTGCATGTGGGCCGAGATCTCCTCCGGCGTCCACTGGGTCATGGGCACGTCGTGCACGGCGGTCGGGGCGCCTCGGTAGTGCTTGAGCAGCAGGTACTTGGCCATCGTGATGCTCCTTGGTGCTGGCTGCGACCCATCGTGGTCACGTTCACCCCGGGGACGGAGCCGATCAGCACTTCTCGACATGGCTGTCCGGGTTTTCTCCTCCCGCAGGTTAATCTCGGGTGAATCGTCCACCGCCGGGGTGCCTCGACTGGCTCAAAACTTGATTCGTTCCAAAATAGTGAGCTAGGGTTCGTACCCGTGATGTCCGACTTCGAGGCGCAGCTGCGGGCTGTCTCGTTGCGCGTGACCCGGCCTCGACTGGCGGTGCTCGCGGCGCTGCGCGACCACCCGCACGTCGGCACCGACGCGGTGATCGCGCTGGTACGCGCGGATCATCCCACGATCTCCCACCAGGCGGTGTACGACGTGCTGCGGGTGCTCACCGACGCCGGTCTGGTGCGGCGCATCCAGCCGGCCGGGGCGACCGCCCGCTACGAGTCCCGGATCGCGGACAATCACCACCATGTCGTGTGCCGCTCCTGCGGCGCCATCGCCGACGTCGACTGCGCCGTCGGCCACGCCCCCTGTCTCACCGCCTCGGGCGACCACGGTTTCGTGGTCGACGAGGCGGAGGTCGTCTACTGGGGCACCTGCCCCGACTGCGCGACCGACCGCACGCCCCAGAGATCCGCAAGTTCGGAAGGAAGCACATGAGCGACACCCAGGACAACGGCCCCATCAGTGCGCAGGGCGTGGACCAGAAGGCAGCGGCCGGCTGCCCGGTCGCGCACGACTCGGTGACCGCGCACGGCAGCGAGAGCGAGAACCCGGCGATCGACTCGCCGACGCCGAAGACCGGCGGTCGTCCGCGTACCAACCGGGACTGGTGGCCCAACCAGCTCGACCTCTCGGTGCTGCACGCCCACTCGGCCAAGGGCAACCCGTTGGGCGAGGACTTCAGCTACGCCAAGGAGTTCGCGAAGCTCGACGTCGAGGCCCTCAAGCGCGACATCGTCGAGGTCCTCACCACCTCGCAGGACTGGTGGCCGGCCGACTTCGGCCACTACGGCGGCCTGATGATCCGGATGAGCTGGCACGCCGCCGGCACGTACCGCATCGAGGACGGTCGGGGCGGCGCCGGCGACGGTGGGCAGCGGTTCGCGCCGCTGAACAGCTGGCCGGACAACGCCAACCTGGACAAGGCCCGCCGGCTGCTCTGGCCGGTCAAGCAGAAGTACGGCCAGAAGATCTCCTGGGCCGACCTGCTCGTGCTCGCCGGCAACGTGGCCCTGGAGTCGATGGGCTTCAAGACCTTCGGCTTCGGTTTCGGTCGTGAGGACGTCTGGGAGCCCGAGGAGATCTTCTGGGGTCCGGAGGACACCTGGCTGGGCGACGAGCGCTACGCCTCCGAGAAGGAGATGGCGGCCGGCGTCGGTTCGACCGAGATGGGGCTCATCTACGTCAACCCGGAGGGCCCGCGCGGTAACGCGGACCCGGCCGCGGCGGCCCACTTCATCCGCGAGACCTTCCGCCGGATGGCGATGAACGACGAGGAGACCGTCGCGCTCATCGCCGGTGGTCACACCTTCGGTAAGACCCACGGTGCCGCCGTGGCCGACAACCACGTGGGCCCGGAGCCCGAGGGTGCCCCGCTGGAGGCGCAGGGCCTGGGCTGGCTGAGCACCCACGGCAGCGGCAAGGGCGCCGACACGATCACCAGCGGTCTCGAGGTGACGTGGACCGACGTGCCGACGCAGTGGAGCAACCGCTTCTTCGAGATCCTGTTCGGCTACGAGTGGGAGCTCACCACGAGCCCCGGCGGCGCGAAGCAGTGGGTGGCCAAGGACGCCGAGGCGATCATCCCGGACGCCTTCGACCCGTCGAAGAAGCACCGGCCCACGATGCTCACGACCGACCTGTCGCTGCGCGTCGACCCGGAGTACGAGAAGATCTCGCGCCGCTTCCTGGAGAACCCCGACCAGTTCGCGTTGGCCTTCGCCAAGGCCTGGTACAAGCTGCTGCACCGCGACATGGGTCCGGTCAGCCGTTTCCTCGGGCCGTGGGTGGCCGAGCCCCAGCTGTGGCAGGACCCGGTGCCGGCCGCCGACGGGGTGCTCGTGGGTGACGCCGACATCGCCGCCCTGAAGGCGAAGGTTCTGGAGTCCGGTCTCTCCACCGCCCAGCTCGTCTCCGTCGCCTGGGCCTCCGCCGCGAGCTTCCGGCACACCGACAAGCGGGGCGGCGCCAACGGCGCACGGATCCGGCTCGAGCCGCAGCGCAGCTGGGAGGTCAACCAGCCCGAGCAGCTCGCGACCGTCCTGGAGACCCTGGAGGGCATCCAGCGGGAGTTCAACTCCGCCGGTGGGGCGACGATCTCGATCGCCGACCTGATCGTGCTGGCCGGCTCGGCCGCCGTCGAGAAGGCGGCGCGGGACGCCGGCTTCGAGGTGACCGTGCCGTTCCACCCGGGCCGGACCGACGCGACCCAGGAGCAGACCGACACCGAGTCCTTCCGGGTCATGGAGCCGCGCGCCGACGGGTTCCGCAACTACCTGCGTGCCGGCGAGAAGACCCAGCCGGAGGTGCTGCTCGTCGACCGCGCCTACATGCTCAACCTGACCGCGCCCGAGATGACCGTCCTCGTCGGCGGCCTGCGTTCCCTCGGCGCCAACACCGGCGGCACCTCGCACGGTGTCCTCACCGACCGGCCGGGCGTGCTCACCAACGACTTCTTCGCCAACCTGCTGTCCCCGGGCACCCGGTGGGCCGCGTCGAAGTCCGAGGAGCACGTCTACGAGATCCGCGACCTGGCCACCGATGAGGTGAAGTGGACCGCCACCGCGGTCGACCTCATCTTCGGTTCCAACTCGCAGCTGCGAGCCCTCGCGGAGGTCTACGCCAGCCAGGACGGTCGCGAGAAGTTCGTGACCGACTTCGTGGCGGCCTGGACCAAGGTCATGGAGCTCGACCGGTTCGATCTCGCCTGACAGTTCCCACCGACGAGCCCCGGTCGATCCACGAGTGATCGGCCGGGGCTCGTTGTCGTTCGCGTGGGTCGACCCGGTACCGGCACTGTCCATCTCCTCGTCATCCGGGCGACATTCCCTTCACTTCGAATCCCATGGATGATTTTTTTGTCTGAGTGATCAGCTCGCGAACGGGCCCGTTCATGGCAAGGTGTTGATCTGCCCGGGCGGCGGGCGCGGACCTAGTCACGCAGGGAGTCAACGTGGCCCATCCCGACCTGCAGGCCGAGGACGTGGACCGGCACGCGGTAAGCCGTGCGATTCCCCGGCAGCGGACCGGGGGCGTCCCGGCCCGGCGAATGTTCGCCGCCCGGTCGTCCGCGGCGGGCGTCGCCGACACCGGCACCACGTGGCGTCCGCTGCGGATCGCGATGATCGGCCAGAAGGGGATGCCGGCGACCTACGGCGGGATCGAACGGCACGTGGAGGAGATGGCCAGCCGGCTCGCCAGCTACGGGCACGAGGTCACCGTCTACTGTCGCCCAAGCTACGGCGACACACCCGCCGACGGCTACCGGGGGGTACGGCTGCGCCAGACCCACACGATCGCGAGCAAGCACCTCGACGCCATCGTGCACGCGGCGACCTCCACCATGGCGGCGATGGCCGCGCGGCCCGACATCGTGCACTACCACGGGCTCGGGCCAGCCCTGGTCGCCCCGCTCCCGCGCACGCTGTCCCGAGCGCGCGTCGTGCTGACCGTGCACGGGTTGGACAACCAGCGGGACAAGTGGGGGCTCGCCGCGCGGGCGGTGCTGGGCAGCGCCCACTGGCTCAGCGGGTACGTCCCGCACCAGCGGGTCGCGGTCTCCCAGGGCCTCGCCGCCCACTACGGCAGCCGGTTCGGCCGCCCGACGACCTACATCCCCAACGGCGTGAACCCGGCCCGACCGGCGCGGGCCCGTCAGATCGAGGCCCGGTTCGGGCTGACCCCCGGCGGGTACCTGCTGCTGGTCGGGCGGCTGGTCCCGGAGAAGGCGGCCGACCTGCTGATCCGGGCCTTCCGCCGCACCGAGACCCCGCTGCGGCTGGCGATCGTCGGCGGATCGTCATTCACCGACGACTTCGTGGACCGGCTGCGCCGTGCGGCCGACGGCGACGACCGGATCGTCTTCACCGGGTTCGCCTACGGCGACCTGCTCGCCGAGTTGTACTCCGGCGCCGCCGGCTTCGTTCAGCCGTCCCGGTTGGAGGGACTGCCGTTGACGCTGCTGGAGGCGGCCGCGTACGGGCTGCCGGTGGTCGCGAGCGACATCGCGCCGCACGTCGAGGTGCTGAGGTCCGACGGCGCCGGAGGGCGGTTGTTCCGCGACGGCGACGAGGACGACCTGGTCCGGGTGTTGACGGCGCTGCTCGCCGACCTGCCCGGCGAACGGGCCGGTGCGGTGGCGTTGCGCGAGCGGGTCACCGACAGGTACAGCTGGGACACCGCCGCGCGCGAGTTGGAGCGGCTCTACCTGCGGCTGGCTCCGGAGCCGGGCCGGCGGGCCAGAGCGCGACTCACGGCGGCCACCGACTGACCGGGCGGGGTTCGCCGGGGGAGCGTCGGATCAGCCCCGCGGAGGACGGAACAGTCGGCGCAACGGCCCCTTCTACCGTCGGGGTGACAGGGCTAGATTGAACCGATCTTGTGCCGGGAGGACATCGGTTGGCCGTGCCCGGCAGCGGCCGCACAGCGTCGATTCGGTTCAGTGGGATCAGTGGAACAACACACGCAGCAGGTGGCTCCGCCCATGACCAACAGGCTCGACCCGACCCGCCTGCTCACCGGCGGTGCGGCGCTGGCCGCCGCGGTCGTGGCGGTGGTCGCGGGTGTCTCCATGGCGGCAGGTGACCGTCGGGGCATGGTGCTGCCGCTCGCGGTGGTCGCGGGGATCGCCGTGGCTGTGCTCGCGCTCACCCGGTTCGCCGGGTACGTGTTGCTGATGCTCGCGGTGCGCTCCTGCGTCGACCTGTTCAAGCTGACCGGCCCGAGCGCAGGCCAGGCCGACTCCGCCGGAACGGCGCGGGCGGCGGACCCCTCCACCCTGCTCGCGGTGCTGTTCCTCCTCGCCGCCGGGCTCTGGCTGGCCGCACAGCTCAGCCGGCACGGGCGGCTGCGCGGCACCCCGCTCAGCTGGGCCATGCTGCTCGTCGGCGCCAGCAGCGTGGTCAGCGCCCTCGGTGCCAGCCGGCCGGCGAACAGCCTGTTGGAGGCGTTGCGGATCCTCACCGTGGTGGTGATGTTCGTGGTGCTGGAACAGCTCATGCCGGACACCGCGGCGATCCGTCGGGTGTTGCTCGCCTGCTACGCCTCGCTGGTGCTGGCGTTGGGCTACACCGTCGTCCTGTCGCTGCTCGGCAACCCGCCGGCCGAGGTGAAGGGCGACTTCACCCGGATCAGCGGCACGTTCAGCCAGTCGACCACGTTCGGCCGCTACCTGATGTTCATGGTGATCTTCGGGTTCGCGGTGTACCGCTTCCTGGATCGTCGACTGCGGGCGTCACTCGGGGTGCTGCTCGCGCTCTCGCTGCTGTTCCTGCTGCTCACCAACACCCGCAGCGCCCTGCTCGGCGCGGCGATCGGCCTGGTCGTGGTCGCGGCGTTGCACCGCAGCAAGCGCATGCTGGTCACCCTCTGCGTGGTGGCGGTCGCCGGGGTGGCCCTGGTGCCCGCCGTCGGCGAGCGGTTCGCCCAACTCGGTACGTCGCGCGCGGTCGGCGGAGACCCGACCGGAAACACCCTGGCGTGGCGGATCGGCTACTGGACCGAGATCGTCACGCTGGCCGACCGGAACCCGGTGACCGGCATCGGGCCGAACATGACCCAGCGCGAGACCGACGAGGCGAAGAAGCCGCACAACGACTTCCTGCGGGCGTACGTGGAGACCGGGTTGCTGGGTCTCGGGGCGTACCTGCTGATGCTTTTTGCCTTCCTGCACACCGCCCGGACCGCGCTGCGGCGCGCGCCCCCGGGCAGCTTCGAGCGTGGCGTCGCGGTCGGGTTCACCGGCTGCGCCGCCGCCTTCGTGGCGGTCAGCGCCGCCTCCAACGTCATTTCCAACGTGGTCACCCTCTGGTACTTCGTCGCGTTCGCCGCGGCGGCCAGTGTGATCGCCCGCCAACCGGCTCCGAACCTGACCGGCGAGCAGCCACGACGCACGTCCGTCCCGGTTTGACTGAACGACAGCATTGGGGAAAAAGTGGAGATCGTCGACTACCTGCGGGTCGCCCGGCGGCGCCTCTGGGTACTCGTGGGAGTGCCGGTGCTCGCTACCGGCGCCGCGGCCGCCATCGTCCTGTTCGCGCCACAGCAGTTCAGCGGGACCGCGTACGTGGCGGCGCCGGCGCTGGTGGGCGGCACGGCCGGAACGCAGTACACCGGTACGCAGGCGGCGAACCAGTTCGTCGCGGCGTTCGGCGCGGCGGTCACCTCACCCCGGGTCCTCGCCGACGTGGCCGCTGACACCGGGGTGCCGCCGGAGCGGTTGCGCGACGGGCTCGCCATCAGCCAGGTCGGCGCGAGCAGCCAGTTGGAGGTGACCTACACCGCCGGTGACCCGGCGAAGGTCGCTCCGGTGCTGACCGCCACCACCACCCGGGCGCTGGCGTTCCTCTTCTCCTCCCAGGTCGGCATCGCCACCGGCGAGGTCGAGGCGGCCAACGCCGACGTCACCGCGGCGACCAGAGCGATCGGGGAGTGGGAGAAGGCGAACAAGGTCTCCCAGCCGGACCGGATCTACCAGGCGACGCTGGGCGAGCTGACCAGCCTGCGCCAGCAGCAGCTCTCCATGCAGGCGGTCGGCAACGGCCGGGGTGTCGACGCGGCGACGGCCGCGATCACCGCCGCCCAGAAGAAGCTGGACGAGTTGGGGCCGAAGCTCCCCGACTACCAGGCCCTGCTCGCCCAGCGGGACGCGGCGACCAACGCGCTGTCCCAGGCGCGGGAGGGGTTGCAGGCGGCGCGGGCGCAGGCCCAGGCTGCCGACCCGAAGCAGGTGACCAGCATCGGCGAGGCGCACGAGGTGAGCAGGATGGCGGAGCTGGTGCGCACGGCCCTGCCGGTGGGCGGTGCGGGTCTGCTGCTCGGAGTGCTGCTGGTGGGCGTACTCGAACTGCTCTCGCGGGGTCGGGTCGCCGCCCGCCCGGTGGCCCCGGCCGCGAGCACCGCGACCCGCTCGGTGCCGGCGGAGACCGTGACCGCGGCACGGCCGTGACCGTCGGAGAACGGGCCACCCGGTGCGCGAGGTGACCGGCCGGCCGCCGGCCGCGCCGGAGGCCGGCGACCAACAGGTACGCGGCATGGCCCGCGGCGGCGTGCTGAACCTGGCCGGCGCCGTGCTCAGCCAGGTGGCGCTCTTCCTGGTCATGCTGTTGCTGGCCCGGGCCCTGGGGGTACGCGAACTCGGCCGGTACGCCCAGGTCTACGCGGTGCTGTCGCTGCTGGGGTTGCTCTCGCTCTCCGGTTTCCGGGCCGGGCTGACCCGGTTCGTGGCGGTGCATCTCGCCGACGACGAGCCGGCCGCCCTCCGGGGCGCGATCCGGCTCGGGCTCGGCATCTCCGCCGCCGCGTCCACGGTGATCGCGCTCGGTCTGGTGGCCGGCGCGCCGTGGCTCGCCGACGCCCTGCACGACCCGCAGCTCACCACCGGGCTGCGGTTGGTGGCGCTGTGCCTGCCCGCCGCCACGGTGTGCGAGGCCGCACTCGCGGCCACCCGGGGTTGGCGCACGCAACGGGCCTACGCGCTCATCGGCCAGGTCTACGAGCCGGCCGCCCGGCTGGTGCTCACCGCGTTGGCGCTCGCCCTCGGGGCGGGCCTGACCGGCGCGTTCTGGGCGCTGGTGGCGGCGAGTTGGAGCGCCGCCGCGTTCGCTCTCGTGGCGCTCGCCCGGATGCTGCGCCGGGTGCCCCCCGCCCGGCCCGCGTACCGGCCGGGGGAGCTGTTCCGGTTCTCCACCGTCAGCTGGGTCTCCTCGCTGTCGTCCACCGGGCTGATCTGGGTGGACGCGTTGCTGCTCGGCTTCTTCGACTACGGTCCCGACGCCATCGGCGTCTACCACGTGGCGACCCGGCTGGTCACGATCGCGGTGTTCGTGCTGGCACCGGTCAACGCCTCGTTCGGCCCGCACCTGGCGCACCTCTACCACCAGGGTCGACTGGACGAGGTACGCCGCATCTACCGGGTCGCGACCGGTTGGGTGCTCCGGCTGTCGCTCCCGGCCTTCGTGGCGTTGCTGGTCTTCCCGGAGCAGTTGCTGCGGCTGGTCGGCGGGCCGAATCTGGCCGGCGGTGCGGCGGTGACGGTCGTGCTGGCGCTCGGCCAGCTCGTCAACGCCGCGACCGGGCCCTGTGGAACGCTGCTGAACATGTCCGGCCGGGTCTCGGTCAACATGGTGGACAACCTCGCCGCCCTGCTGCTCAACGTTCTGCTCAACCTCTGGCTCATCCCCGCGTACGGCATTCTCGGTGCGGCGGTGGCCTGGGCGGTCTCGTTGGCGGCGGTGAACATCGCCCGGGTCTGGCAGGTGCGCGCGCAGGTGCACACCGTGCCGGTGACGGCGGGCATGGTCAAGGGCCTGGTCGCCGCGCTGGTCGCGATGGGTGTCGGGTTCGGGGTGCGCTGGCTGGTCGAGGGCTGGACCGCGCAGCTCGCGGTCGGTCTGGCCGCGATCGTGGCGGCGTACCTCGCCGTGGTGCTCGCCCTCGGGCTCAGCCGGGAGGACGTCATGGTGCTGCGATCGGTGACCCGCGGAGGCGGTCGACGGGCCGCCGCCGACGGCGACCTGGGTGTCACCGCGGGCAGCGGGGTCCGCCCGTGACCGGCATCGCGCGGCGTCAGGCCACCGATCGGCTGCGCCGGGGGGTACGCGCGGCGCGGGCGTGGGGACGCGCGGTCCGACCAGGGGAGCCCGGCCCGCTGCCCGACTTCCTGGTGATCGGTGGGCAGCGGTGCGGCACCACCTCGCTGTACCACCACCTCGCCGCGCATCCCCGGGTCCGGGTGGCCAGCGGCAAGGAGTTGCAGTACTTCAGCGTCCACCATGGTCGGGGGGTGCGGTGGTATCGGGGGCACTTCCCGCGCCTCGCCCCGGGCGAGCGCACGTTCGAGGCGAGCCCCTACTACCTGTTCCATCCGAACGTGCCGTCCCGGGTCGCGGCGGCCCTGCCGCAGGCGCGCTTCGTCGTCCTGCTGCGTGACCCGGTGCAGCGGGCCTACTCGCACTACCTGCACACCCGCTCCTACGGCGCCGAGCCGCTGTCCTTCGCCGACGCCCTCGACGCGGAGGAGGAGCGGCTGGCCCGGGCGACGCGTGGCGGCCCGGACACCCGGGCCGCCCACCGGGCGCTCCGCAACCACTCGTACGCCGCCCGGGGCCGCTACGCCGAGCAGCTGCAACGGTGGTTCGCGCAGGTCCCGCGCGAGCGGATCCACGTCGCCCGGACCGAGGACCTGCACGCCGACCCGGCGGGCACGTACGGCGACATCCTGCGCTTCCTCGGCCTGCCGGCCTTCACCCCCGAGGCGTTCACCCGGCACACCCGTCGCGTCGACGAGGGCGCCTCGCAGCTGACCCCGGCTCTGCGCGAGCGCCTGGGCGACCACTTCGCGCCGCACAACGCCCGGCTGGCCACCCTGCTCGACTGGCCCGACCCCTGGCCGGCCACGTAACGGTCCCGAGAATCCAGTCCGGGCCGCGTGTCAAGCTCCTGGCGCATCCCCCGCGAGTCGGCCGAACCCGCTACCGCCGATGGCCGTCTCCAGCGCGGGCTTCAGGCGGGCAGGGGGCGATGAGCGGTGGCGAGACACCCACAACGCCGAGTCGAGCGGGCGATGGAAAGTCGCAGCGAGATGCAGATTTTCCGCAGCAACCCCCGCGAGGGGCAGCCGCTTCCGCGCGGCCTCGATCAACGGCGGTGAGCCGCAAACATAGAACGCCTGCCCCGGCCGATAGTGATCCAAGGCGATGCTGAGCAGGTCGCCCTGCGCGGCGGGCTCCACATCACGGTCGTTCGAGAAGGCCAGCACGACTGTGAGCCACTTGCTATGCGCCTGCTGAAGCTTGTCCAACGCGACCGCGTCGTAGAGATCTGGTAGTGCGGGCGCGCCCACCACCAACGTGACCCGCCGCCCGTTCGGCGACGCGGCAACGTGTTCCACCAGCGCCCGCAGCGGGGCAAGACCAGTACCCCCGGCTGCCAACAGCAGATCGGCGTCACCGGCGGCCTCCAGCGACAATCCGACGTCGGAAGCCGGTCCCAGCCACAACAGTTCCCCCGGGGCCACCCGCCCGACCAGAACGGGCGAGACCACACCCCCGGCAACGGCACGAACGTGGAACTCCACCCGCCCGTCCGGGCGCGGAACGCTCGCCGGCGAATACCACCGCCACAGCCCCGGCAGCCGAGGCGTACACACCGGCATCGCCTGACCAGGCAGATACCGAAGCCTCCGCATCGGCCGGACAGTCAACACCGCGACACCATCAGCGGCGACCTCGCACGTCTCCACCTCGCCGAACGTCACATGCGGACCATCGCCTAACGCGCCCGCCGCCCGCTCCGCGAGCCGAAGCGCCCGACGACACCCCAGTTCCCACCGACCCGCCAGCTCGGGCTCCCAACCCTCGCCCGTGAACCGACGCACCGTATCGACCAACGCGGCCGCGACGGCGGTCCCGTGATACGGCCGAAGATCAAAACGCCGGTACATCCGACCCAACACCGCCAACGCCGCACGCCTACCAGCCGGATCACGCCGAGCCGCGACCAACTGCCCGAGCGTCGAGAAGAACACCGGTGCAAATTGGTACGGAAGCAGCCGCACGCTGCGGTCCTCCATGAACGACCAGAAGTGGCCGGCGGCTCGATCGTGCGAGGCGAGGGTGACCGCCAGCGAGAGCCCCAGGTCAGCCATCGTGCCGGCTGGCCCTGGGTGCGCGGATAACGCTAAGCACCACCCGACTGTGCTTCGGACCCTCCGCGCACGTCTTTACCCGTGCCTCGATAGCCCTGCGCCGCGTCACGTTGCTACCCACGGGATCGAACGACCTATCGTCGGCTGGAACAAACCACTTTTCCCGGTGCATCTTTATGCCACCCCTCTCTCGGCCCCCAACTTGGCTCCTCCCGGCAGGAGGCTCGCCATCGCCTCCAGGGGCGGACCTCCCCTACTCACCGCCGCGCCGGGCGACCTGAGTTCCGCGCGGTCGAATCACCGACAGCGACCGGTCGACACCGAAACGGATTGGCCTGTTCAGGAAATCCGAACGACCAGAGCAAATCGACGCCTAGCTTGTTGTCTCGCTGTTGTCTCATGACGAATCCGAGCAGTTTCCGCAGTTGAGAGCACGTTTTGTTGACCGAAGCGGACTAGAGTGACGGCGACGATCGGGGAGGCAGGATGACGCGGACACCATCGCCACGGAGTCAGCTCTTGGTGCATCCATTGAGCTACGTTCGAGAACAGCGAAGCTGGACGCAACAAGATCTCGTCGATGTCATCGCGCGCCGTCTAAACACTGCAGCCCGGCGCGAGAAGGCTTGGCGCTGGGAGCGATGGGGCGTGGTGCCGGATGAGGTGTCGGCTCCGCCTGAAAACTGACCATGTGGTTCCGGCTGAATCGGGACCACCTCCTGAAGCATCGGGAGGTGCTGAGCGTGGAGGACTGGG
>NZ_JBITJA010000033.1:0-15238 GCF_044459545.1 Micromonospora sp. NPDC050276
ACCGGCCGGGTCTGCTGACCCTGCAGCGCTGACCCGATTGATCAAGCTCGACCGACCGGAAACGGGCGGGCTCGGCATCACACCGAGCCCGCCCGGATCCCGTTTCCGGTGTGGTCCGGCCCGAACTCAGGCGACGGGCGTACCGGTGACGCAGGTCAGCACCTGTCCCTGACCGCGGGTGGTGCTCGATGTGGTCGTGCTGAAACCGTGGGTTTCGAGCAGCAGTTCGGTCGCGGTGACGTTCGCGGAGGCGTGCGCGGCGGTGGGTCGCTCGCCGAACACGTAGAGCCGCCCTCCCGGTGCCAGCAGGCTTCGTACCCGAGCGATCTGCTGCGCCGCGTCGCCCAACCAGAAGAGGCTGACGTTCACCGCGAAAATCTTGGTGAAGTGGCCGGTGGGGAGGGTGGCCGACTCGAAACCGGCCCGTCGAATCTCGGCTCTGCCGGCGTCGATGTGACTCAGGTTCCGTTCGGTCGCGAGTCGCACCATGGTCGCGGCGCGGTCGATGGCGACGATCCGGCCGGTCGTGAGTTGGCCGGCGACCAGGGAGACGGCCGCTCCCCGACCACACCCGATCTCCAGCACCTGGTCGTCGGGGGCGACAGCCATGGTCTGCACGGCCCAGCGCTGCCGGTGGGCGGCTGTCCGAATCGGTTCGTCCGCGCTGGAAGTGATGCCAGCGCTGGACTGACCCGGATCGCGGGTTGAAAGAGTGGACCTCACCACGTCACTCGCCGGTGCCTCTTCTGCTCACACGCCTGATTCCACTCTCTCAGAGGAATCAGCGCACCGTGTCCTCGGTCACCGAGTAGCCGTGCATCAGCGCCCCGTTCCGCGGATTTCCTCAACCCGGACGACTCCAGGCCAATTATGGAACGGCAGCCACAGAATAGGTCTCCCGCGGCAAGGCCCGGCACCGGTCAGTTGGCGGCATTTAGGCGATAAGGTCGAGAACCAAAGGGCGGCAAGCTCGCCGTCGAGGCCTCGCTGTGAGTGCTGTTACTTTGTCGAACGTTCCAGAAAAGGCTAGCGTTCCGTCTCACGAAGCCCCGCGGACCGCGTGGCGGCTCATCAGTCGAGTGGGTGTGGGACGAGATGTCTGGACGGTTGGAAGCAAAGGTGCTGGTCGTGACCGGCGGTACGCAGGGCATGGGCCTGGCGTTCGCCCAGCGAGCGGCCACGGAAGGGGCTCGCGTCGTCATCGGCGCCCGGGACAAGGACCGCGGCGAGGAGGTCGCCGCGCAGATCAGGAACGCGGGCGGCAGCGCCCTGTTCGTACCCACCGACGTGACGGTCGAGGAGGAGATGGCACGGCTCGTCGACACCGCGGTGGCGGAGTACGGGCGCCTGGACGGTGCGTTCAACAACGCTGGCGGCGGCCCGATGGCTGGCGTGCGCGAGACCGGCAGCGACAACTGGCACCGCTCACTCGCCCTCAACCTGACCAGCGTCTTCTACGGCCTCAAGTACGAACTCCCGGCGATCATCGCCTCCGGCGGCGGCGCGATCGTTAACAACGCCTCCGTCTCCGGGGTGAAGGGCGACCCGACCCAGGCCGCCTACAACGCGTCGAAGCACGGGGTCATCGGTCTGACGCGCTCGGCCGCCCTCGACGTGGCGCGCTCCGGTGTGCGGGTCAATGCCCTGGTCACCGGGTTGATCGACACCCCACTCTGGCAGAACGTGGTCAGCCAGGCCCCGGAGACCGCGGAACGCTACCTGTCGATGCAGCCGACCGGACGAGCCGGCACGGCCGACGAGGTTGCCGCGCTCACCACGTTTCTGCTCAGCGACGAGGCCACCTTCATCACCGGCGCGTCCATCGCCATCGATGGTGCCCTCACCGCGTGAGGCACTGACGTCCGGTGCGGGGCGGCGGCTCACGCGGCCGTCACCCCGGACCAGGCGGTGCGTCAGGCGATCCGATAGGCCCGCTGGATCGTCTGCGTGACCGTGTTGCCAGCCGTGTCGGTGGCCGTCAGTCGCAGCGAGACGAATCCGGCCCGCCGCGATCCAGGCCACCGAGACCGACATCGACAGGGTGTCCGGGGACCTGTTCGACCGGGTGACGCTCAGGCCCGGTGCGGGGGTTCACCGGCCTCCGCACCGGGCCGCGCGGCTCGGAGGCCAAGCCCGGTCGTCAGAGCCAGACCACGATTCCGGTCAGGTCGTTGAGCACCGCGGCCACGCCCGCCCGGATGGCCGCCGCGCAGCGGTCGGCGGTGAACGAGTTCGGGTCGTACGTCGAGGACATGCCGAGCCCTTCCCCGCGGAACGACGCGCCGTCCCAGTCGACCGCCGTGACGTTGTGGGTGGGCTCGGCCAGCTCGGCGCCCACCACGAGGAACTTCTCGTCCAGGTGGCTCGGGGTGACCAGCGCGAGGGCGTCGATGAGGTCGTTGCCCGCGCTGACGATGAGGTCCGGACCCATCTCCATCGCCTTGGCGATGCTGGGCACGGCGTCGTGTGTGTTGCCGACGACGATCGTCCGGAGGTCGACGTGCTCGTCGTCGGCCCACTCCTTGACCGCGTTCACCAGTGCCTTGGTCGGGTTGTCGTCGCCGCCGGTCAGCAGGACGACCCGGTAGTCCTTTGGGGGGTGGACCCCGGCCCACGAGCCGGGCCGCGGCGTGATGGTCGCCTCCGGCGCGGGCTTCGTGGTGGGGTCGACGAACCCCGGGCCGAGAGTGCCGATGGCGCTGGGCGTCGGGTGTGGCTCTGACCAGTCGTCGCTGGTGCTGCAGGCGGTGACCAGCGCGGCGGTCGCGGCCAGCAGGGCAACGGCCCGAAGCGGGGGGCGCAAGGTGATCGTCCTCCGGAGGTGGCGGGAAGGCGTACGTCTTCGTATTCCTATCTCAATTCCGGTCACCGGCAATCGGCGTGTGGTCGATCCGAGGTTTTGTTTGCCGGCGGTTCGTCGGTGCGCGGGCTGGCGTTCACCCGCGCCATGCAACGTGCACTGGCCAACCGAGGGAGTCGAATGTTAGGCCGCATCCGCCGTACCGTTATCGTCGCCGCTGTCGGTTTCGCCGCAGCGGTGGTCCCGTTTCTGGGCGCCGAACCGGCGTTCGCGCACGGATTCTCGTCGACCGTGTACGCGAAAATTGCAGCGGGAGATGAGGGTCACATTCGTACGACGGTCGAACTCGAATACGACCTCCTCGTCGTGTCCGCCGCGGATGCCACCGACGACGATCCGTTCTTCCAGGCCGGAACCGCCGCGTTCGAGGCGGGCGACACCGGTGCCCAGGCGGCGGCCCTGAAGAATCACGCGTCGACGGTCCTCGGGTACGTCGCCGACCGGTTCTCGGTGAGCGCACGAAGTGCGGCCTGTCAACCGACCCAGGTGGGCGACGCGACCATCGGCGCGCGCGAGGGCGTGCCGTACGCGAATCTGGTGCTGGACTGGACCTGCCCCGAGCGGGTCGACGCGCACGAGGTGCGCAGCGGTCTCTTCCCCGACGGTGAGGGTTACGTCAAGGGCACCAAGACGATCGTCACCTACGAGATCGACGGCCGCTCGGGCAGTGCGGCGCTCGACGCCGCCAACCCTTCCTTCTCCACCGGGCAGGCCTGGTACCAGCGGTTCGGGGAGTTCTTCCTCCTCGGTGCCGAGCACCTGCTGACCGGAATCGATCACATCCTGTTCCTGCTGGCGCTCATCGCCGGGTCGCGGCGTCTTCGCGAGATCGTGCTCGCGGCCACCAGCTTCACCCTGGCGCACTCGGTGACGTTCATGCTTGCCGCCCTCGGCCTGGTCGAGGTGCCGGGGGCGGTCGTGGAGCCGATCATCGCGTTGTCGATCGCCGTGGTCGCCGGCTGGCACCTGTGGGGGATCTGGCGTCGCGGTGAGCACGCCACGGACCTGGAGGCGACCCGGCGCGGCCACTTCAGCCTGGATCGGGCCGGTTGGATCCGACTCGGCGTGGTGTTCGGTTTCGGCCTCGTGCACGGCCTGGGCTTCGCGGGCGCGCTGGGCATCGACGAGGCGTGGTCGTGGACTCTGCTGTGGTCGCTGCTGGTGTTCAACATCGGCATCGAGGTCGTTCAGTTGACGATTATCGCTGTCGTCTTCCCGCTGTTGCTCCTGCTGCGCCGGCGTGCGCCGAAAGCCGGCCTCTGGGCGACCGGCGCTGTTTCTGCGGGCGTGTCCATTATGGGGTTGATCTGGTTTGTGCAGCGCGTTTCTGGATCATGAGTAGGGCTAAGTAGTTCGTGAAGTCCAGCCGTTCGCAAGATCACGTTCATGACGGGTTCATCGGGCAGCGAAAGCGTGGATTTGCTTCCCCAGCGTCGGGCGAAGACACATCCATTTCTCTATTTGAAAAGGGAACAATGTCGATGACATTGAGCACCTCGACATGGGTCTCCGGACCCATGCGGCGGCGCCTGGTCGCCGGGGTCGCAGCCGGTTTCCTCGGAATGGGCGCGGCCCTCGGTAGTGGCCTGATGGCCACCGCGAGCGCGGCCGAGTCCACCACGATCACCGGTGTGGTCCTCGGCGTCGGCGCCAACGAGACCCAGCGCATCGTGAGCTGGTACTCCTCCGCCGACACCGCACAGAAGATCCAGCTCGCCCCGACTGCCGAGATCGTCAACGGCGAGTTCCCGGCCAGCGCCGTCAGCTTCGACGCCGTTGGTGCGGCGAACACCTCCACCACCGGCTTCAACCGGCACGCCACCATCAGCAACCTGCGCGAGAACACGGCGTACTCGTACCGGGTCGGCGCCGAGGGCAGCTGGTCACCGGCGTACGCCTTCAAGACGCAGGACTTCGAGGGCGACTACGACTTCCTGTTCTTCGGCGACCCGCAGATCGGCTCGTCCGGTGACCGGCTGAAGGACCAGGCCGGCTGGGAGGAGACCCTGAAGGTCGCCACCGCGGCCAACCCGAACGCCGAGCTGCTGGTGTCCGCCGGCGACCACGTCGAGAGCGCCAACGACGAGGGCCAGTGGACCTCGTTCCTGGCCCCCGAGCAGCTCCGTCAGATCCCCCTCGTCGCCACCATCGGCAACCACGACGTCGGTGGCAAGTCCTACGAGCAGCACCACTTCACCCCGAACACCGACCGCTCGGCCCAGTACTACAACGGTGACCAGGCGACCCGGTCCGGCGGTGACTACTGGTTCATCCACAAGGACGTGCTGTTCATCGACCTGAACAGCAACAGCTACGTCAACCCGGCGGATGGTTCCGCCGGCGGCGACGCGGCGCACGTCGCGTACGTCACCGATGTCATCAACAAGCACGGCTCCGAGGCCAAGTGGAAGGTGCTGGTCTACCACCACTCCATCTACTCGCCGGCCAGCCACGCGACCGACAGCGACAACAAGCAGCGGCGCGAGGACTTCACCACGGCCTTCTCCAACCTCGGCGTCGACATGGTGCTGCAGGGCCACGACCACAGCTACACCCGTAGCTACTCGATCAAGAACGGCCAGAAGGAGAACCCGGCCGAGCAGCCGGGCGCTGCCGACGTGTTCCCCGGCCCGGGCGGCGTCATCTACGTGACCGCCAACTCGGCGTCCGGCTCGAAGTACTACGACATCAAGAAGCCGGACGACAGCGGCACCGGCATCCGGGGCAACGGCCCGGACCCGCTGGACCCGAACAAGTACTGGTACAACTCCGTGCAGAACCAGGAGCACGTGCGTAGCTACGTCAAGGTGCAGGTGCGCGGCGACAAGCTGGTCCTGGCGAACGTACGCAGCGGCACCTGCGCGGCGCCGAACGCGGCAGTCGAGAAGGGCCTCTCCTGCGTCAACACCCCGGAGGGTCAGCCGGTCGGCTCGATCGTCGACAAGGTGACGGTGCACCCGTTCCACGGTGACGGTCAGGCCATCCAGGTCAACGTGCCGAACCCGGCCCCGGGCGAGTTCGGCTGGACGATCGACGGCTACAACGGTCTGGTCGACCTGGGTACCGCGCAGGAGCGCGACGGCGCCTACTTCGAGGCGACCGGCAAGATCAACCCGATCCTCGTGTCGGACAGCCGCCGCTCGCTCGCCCCGTGGTCGATCTCGGCCAACGTCGGCGACTTCCAGGACGCCGACAAGAAGTTCTCCGGCTCCTACCTCGGCTGGAACCCGTACGTGCTCGACGCCGGCGCGGGCGCCGAGGCCGGTGCGCCGGTCCTGTCGTCCTACGACGACCAGGGCAAGGGCCTCTCGGTCTCCAGCGGGCTCGCCGCGGCCGTGCAGGGTCACCCGCGCGGCGGTGCCAAGCTCGGTGCCGACCTGGATCTGAAGATCCCGGACAGCATCGCGAAGGGTAGCTACCGCACCACCCTCACGATCACCGCGCTGAGCAGCTGACCGAACAGTTCCATCGGGCGGGGTAGGCACCTTCGGGGGCCTACCCCGCCACCCATATGCGATCCGTCCAAGATCACCTCAAGGAACCGACATGTACCCGTCCGTAACGCGCTGGAAGACCACGCCCGCCGCACTCCTCCGTACGACCGCACTGTCCCTGCTCGCCGTCGTCGCGGCCGTCGGTGTCGGTGCCGGTCCCGCCCTGGCCGCGGACGGTAACGTCGCCTGGACGGTCCGGACGGCCTCCAACAGCTACGGCGAGGCCCGGTCCAGTTACAGCTACAACGTCAACCCCGGCGGGGCCGTCGAGGACGCCATGGTCGTGGCCAACCACGGCAAGGCGCCGTTGACCCTCTCCGTCTACGCCGCCGACGGCTTCACGACCGACGCCGGCCAGCTCGACCTGCTCACCAAGGACAAGAAGTCCGTCGCGATCGGCGCCTGGGTGAAGGCGAACGCCAGCAGTGTGGTGATCCAGCCCGGTAAGACCGCCCAGGTCCCCTTCACGCTCAGCATCCCGGGCAACGCCACGCCCGGTGACTACGTCGGTGGCATCCTCACCGCGCTGACCCAGGCCGACCAGGCCCAGGGGATCAACGTCGACCGGCGCCTCGGTATCCGGATCAAGTTGCGGGTGGGCGGCGAGCTGAAGCCGAACCTCGCGATCGAGGACCTCCACGTGACGTACGCCGGATCGTCCAACCCGTTCAGCAAGGGTGACGCCACCATCACCTACAAGGTCCACAACGTGGGCAACGCGGCCCTGTCCGGCAAGCAGGCGGTGACGGTCGCGGGTCCGTTCGGGCTGCTGCGGGTACGGGCCGGGGACATCGCCGCGCCGCCGGAGCTGCTGCCGGGTGAGAGCTGGAACGTGACGGTACCCGTACACGATGTGGCTCCCACCATCTCGCTGGCCGCGACCGCGACCCTGACGCCCCTGCTCACCGACGCCTCGGGCTCCACCACCTCGCTCAAGCCGGTCGCGGCCACCGCCCACGGCTGGGCCCTGCCGTGGATGCTGCTGCTGGTGCTCGTCGTGCTGATCGCCGTGCTCGTCGGGGCGTACCTGTACCGGCGGCGGACCCAGGCGCAGCGCAAGGCGCGCGAGGACGCCCGCGTCCGTGACGCTGTCGAGCAGGCGCTGCGTGGCCCGGAGCCGCAGACCTCCTGATCGTGGCCCGGTCAGCTCGGCCGGCGGCGACCACCGGCCCCGCCAGTCGCCCGACGCCACCCAGGTCGGCGAACCGGTGCGGGTCGACGACGTGACGCCGGACCAGTTCGCGTTCGTCCTTGTGGGTGAACGGGCCTCAGCCCCGGACCACGCCTGTTCCCGAGCCGGCATGCTGCGACGGTGACGCCGGCACGGAGAGGGAATCCACATGGTTGACGGGGATGTGCCAGAGCGGATGCAGGCCGCGGCCTTCGACGAGTTCGGCGGACCGGAGGTGATCACGCTGCGGAAGCTGCCGATCCCGCAGGTCGCCGACGACGAGGTGCTGATCAAGGTGTGGAGCGCCGGCGTCGGGGTGTGGGACGCGTACGAGCGGGAGGGTGTGCTGGTGCCGGAGGGCTCGGCCCTGCCGATCGTGCCCGGCTCCGACGGTGCTGGAACCGTCATCGCGGCCGGCAGCAAGGTGACCAGCCTCGCGGTGGGCGACCTGGTGTACGTCTCCGCCTCAACCCGGCCGAAGGGCGGCTTCTACGCCGAGTACGCGGCGGTCAAGGCGGAGTACGCGGCGAAGGTGCCCGACGGCGTCCCCGCCGAGCACGCCGGTGCCATGCCCACCGATGCGCTGACCGCACTGGCCGGCCTCGACACCGTCAGCCTGTCGGCCGGCGACTGGTTGCTGATCTTCGGTGCGAGCGGCGGTCAGGGCCACCTGGCCGTGCAGTTGGCCAAGCGGCAGGGGCTGAACGTGGTCGCCGTGGCGTCCAGGGCGGACGGCGTCGCGCTGGTGACCCGGCTCGGAGCCGACGTGTCCCTCGACGGCCACGGCGACCTGACCGAGGTGCTGGCCCGGATCCGGGACGCGGCGCCCGGCGGAGTGAACGCCATCCTGGCGATGGCCGGCGGCGCGACGCTGGACCGGCTCACCGAGGCGCTGACCGATGGCGGGGTGGTCGCGTTCGCCCACGGGGTGCGGCCGGAGCCGCAGGAACGGCCCGGTGTCGTGGTCCGCGCATACGACGGCGAATCGAACCCTCGACAGTTGCAGCGCCTCAACGAACTCATCGAGGCGGGGCCGTTCGTGGTGCACGTCGCGGAGACGTTCCCACTGGGCAAGGTGCGGGAGGCGCACCAGCGCCTACAGACGTCCTACGCCGGCAAGCTCCTGTTGACGGTGGCCTGAGACCTCAGGGCGTGCGCTGTTGCGGCACGCGTACCGATGCCATGCCGGCCGCCGTCGCGGCCTGGATGCCCAGGTCGGTGTCCTCGAAGACCAGGCAGGACTCCGGGGGTACGCCGAGCTGCCGCGCCGCCAGCAGAAACGCCTCCGGGTCGGGCTTGGCCCGGGTGTAGTCGTCGGCGCAGACCAGCACGTCGAACCGGTCGAGCAGGCCGAGCGCGCCCAGGGACGCGGTGACCGAGGCGCGGGTGCTGCCGGAGACGACGGCGAACGGGACCCGCCGGTGCGCGTCGTGGATGTGCGCCAGCACCTCGGGCACGGCGGCGAGCTGCGGCAGCAACTCCTGGTAGTAGCTCTCCCGGCGCTCGACGACGGTCTCGACCGGCATGGTCAGACCCTGCTGCTCGTTGAGGGCGACGATGATGTCGGCGGTGGGCCGCCCACCCCAGGCGTAGAAGAGCTCCTCCGGGAACTCGCAGCTCCACTCCGCAAGGGCCCGCTGCCAGGCCAGGTAGTGCAGCGGCATCGAGTCGACGATGGTGCCGTCGCAGTCGAACAGGTACGCGGCGAACGGCCCGGGAGGCAGCGGCAGACTCACCAGGGGAAGGGTACAGCTCACTCGGGCGTGACGGCTTTCAGCTGGCGGAGCAGGTACGCGCGCTCCGGTTCGGTGCCGACCAGCGTCAACGCGCTGCGGTACGCGCCCGCGGCCTCGTCATGCCGGCCGAGCCGGCGCAGCAGGTCGGCCCGCGCCGCCGGATAGGGGTGGTGGCCGCGCAGGCGTGGCTCGTCGGCCAACTCGTCGAGCAACGCGAGCCCCGCCTCCGGCCCGTCCCGCATGGCCACTGCGACGGCCCGGTTGAGCGCGACGATCGGTGAGGGCACCAGGCCGAGTAGCACGTCGTAAAGCGCCACCACCTGCGGCCAGTCGGTGCTCGCCACGTCGGGGGCCTCGTCGTGCAGCGCGGCGATGGCGGCCTGCACCGCGTACGGGCCGGGCGCTCGGCCGGTCAGCGCGACCACCACCAGGGCGCGACCCTCTTCGATCATCGGACGGTCCCAGCGTCCCCGGTCCTGATCGTCGAGAAGGATCATCGCCCCGTCCGGCCCGGTACGCGCGTCACGCCGGGCGTGGACCAGCAACATCAGGCCGAGCAGCCCGGCGACCTCCCGCTCGGCCGGCAGCAGCCGGCGCAGGATCCGGCCCAGCCGGATGGCCTCCTCCGCCAGGTCGATCCGTTGCAGATCCGGGCCGGAGCTGGCCGCGTACCCCTCGGTGAAGACCGAGTAGACGGCCTGGAGCACGGTGGGCAGTCGACCGGGCAACTCGTCCGGGCCCGGCACCCGGAACGGGATGCGTGCGTCGCGGATCTTCCGTTTGGCACGGACCAGTCGCTGGGCCATGGTGGCGGGCGGCACCAGGAAGGCCCGCGCGACCTCGGTGGTGGTGAGGCCGGCCAAAAACCGCAGGGTGAGTGCGCCGCGATCCTGCGCGGCCAGGGCCGGGTGCGCACAGGTGAAGAAGAGCGCCAGCCGGTCGTCGGGCAGGTCGCGGTCCGCGTCGGCGGGCGGAGCGTGCTCGGCCCGCTCGGCCTCCGCCTGGAGCACGGCGAGCCGGGTCGCCAGCACCCGGTCGCGACGCAGCCGGTCCACGGCTCGACGCCGAGCCGTGGTGAGCAGCCAGGCGCCCGGCCGGCTCGGAACGCCGTCGGTCGGCCAGTGCGTCAGCGCCGCCTCGATGGCCTCGGAGGCGACCTCCTCGGCCAGGTCGAGGTCGCCGAAGCGGCGCACGAGCGAGGCGAGCAGTCGGCCGCGTTCCTCCCGAAACACCGCCTCCACCGACGACCCGACGGCTGCCCGTTCAGCCGGCACGGTCAGACCTGCATGTCGATCTCGGCGATCGGACGGACCTGGACCGATCCGGTGCCGATGGCCCCGGGACTGCGGGCCGCCCAGTCCAGCGCGGCGTCGAGGTCCGGCACGTCGATGATGTCGTACCCGCCGAGCAGTTCACGGGTCTCGGCGAACGGCCCGTCGGTGATCGTGCGCTCCCCGTCCGGGCCGACCTGCACGGTCGTGCAGGTGGTCAGGTCCTGCAACGGATGCCCGGAGACCCAGACCCCGGCGTCCTTCATCTCCCGGTCGTAGCGGATCCAGTCCTCGAAGCTGCACCCGTTGTCGACGGCCTCCCCGTCGACCACGGGACTCATGAACAGCAGCATGTACTTCACGTTCCGGCTCCTCTCGGTGCGGCGTGTCGCCGTACAGCATGACGACGAACGCGGACCGCGGATATCGACACGGCGCGGCAGGATTTTCCTGACCGGCCCGGCCCGGCTCTGCTCACCGGAGGCGCGGTTGCGCCGGAACGGGTCGGTCGTCGCGTTGGTCCATCCGTCGCTCGAACCAGGTCACCCCGATCAGGAAGGCGGTCAGCAGGGTGAGCGCCGCCAATGGCGGCAGGGCTCGGCCGATCGGCAGCAGGGCCAGCGGCAGCAGCGCGGCGACGACCTGCGCCGGGTATACCGCGCGCACGGTCAGCCGACGGAAGGCCAACCTGCTGAGCAGGTAGAGGGCGGTGCCGCCGTAGAGCGCGGTCGCGGCTTCCCAGCCCAGCCGGCCGGGATGCGGCGACTCCTCGGTGAGCTGGGCGATCACCTCCTCGATGCCGAGCGCGACGTAGATGGCGCCGATGATCAGGGTGGAGTGCGCGAGGCCGTACGCGTCGCCGGCAACGCTGGCCCGTCGCTCGCCCGGCACGTTGCTGACGGCCTCCCGGGCGGCGGACGCCAGCCGATCGAAGTAGAGCCACCACAGGCACACCGTGCTGGTGAGGCCCAGCAGTGCGGCCAGTAGGGCGGAGCCGACCGGCGCCATCGCCCTGGCGCCTGCGCCGGCAGAGATCAACGACTCACCGAGCGCGATGATGAGGACCAGGCCGAACCGCTCGCTGAAGTGGCCCACGCTGCGCAGTTGCCACGGCCGGAAGGTGGACGCGATCCGGGCACCGCCGATGTTCAACAGAAACGCGACCGTCCAGAGCGCCGTCTGGGCCGCCCCACCGAGCAGGGCACCGATGATCAGCGGCACCCAGCCCAGCACCACCGGCACGGTGAAGAACCGCAGCGTCGAGCGCAGCGCCGGGTTCGTCGCGCTCGCCCAGAACAGAATCACGAGCTGTACGGCCCGGCCGATGACGTAGGCAAGCGCGAGAGTCAGCGGCGCGTCGAACAGCTCCGGGCCCTGCTGCCACGCGTCCGGCAACACCAGCGCCGCCACGAAGATCGCCGCCATCGCGACCAGGGTGACGGCGCGGACCGGGCCGACGTCCGGCCGGACCAGGTTTCCCACCCAGATGTACGGCGACCAGGAGTAGAGCAGCAGTAGCAGGAGGAGCAGCCCCTGGGCCAGGGTGAGCGCGCTCGGTGACGCCGCCATGAACGTGATGACCCGGGTGAGCGCGAAGACGAAGACCAGGTCGAAGAAGATCTCGAACATGGTGGTCCGGTGCGTCACCGCCGTCGGCACCGGATGAATGTTGAGAACCCTCCTCATCCTCGCATTCTGCGCTATATCGCTCGGCGGTTCATCGGGTCTGCTCGCTCAGCGCCGCCCACCCGGCGGCACATCGCCGACCGGATTCCCGGGTCTCACGTCGAGGCTTCCGTCCGACGCCGGCTCCGCTCAGCCCGCCGCCGCACCTGCTGGTACGCGCCGGTCAGCCCCATCGCCCGGCGTACCTCGAGCACGGTCTGGCGTACCTCCTGGCGGGTCCGTTCCGTGCCCTCGACGATCAGCCGGTCGACCAGACCCCGATCCGCCTCGATCTCGGCCCGACGCTGCCGGATCGGCGCCAGGAACCCCTCCAGCGCGACGACCAGCCGCTCCTTGACCTCCACGTCACCCACCCGGCCGGCCCGATAGCGCTGGGCCAGGTCGGTGACCTCGTCGCGGTCCGGATTGAAAATCTCGTGGTACGCGAACACCGGGTTGCCCTCCACCGTGCCCGGCACGTCGGCCCGCACCCGGTTCGGGTCGGTGTACATGCCGAGCACCTTGCGACGCACTGTCGCCGCGTCATCGGAGAGCGCGATCGAGTTGCCCCGGCTCTTACTCATCTTGGCGGCACCATCGGTGCCCACCAGGCTCGGTGTCTCCGCCGAAATCAACTCGGGCACCGGGAAGACGGGACCGTACAGGTGGTTGAACCGTCGGGCGATCTCCCTGGTCACCTCGACGTGCGCGGCGTTGTCCCGGCCGACCGGGACCACCTCCCCCTTGACGCAGAGGATGTCCGCGGCCTGGAGCACCGGGTAACCCAGCAGCCCGTACGGCATCTCCTCCTTGCCGGCGTCGCGGGCCATGTCCTTGAGCGAGGGCACACGTTCCAGTCGGGGGACGGTCACCAGGTTCTGGAGGAGGGTGTTGAGGTCGCCGACCTCCGGGATCGCCGACTGGAGGTAGAAGGTGGCCCGTTCCGGGTCGACCCCGGCGGCGAGGATGTCGGTGACCATCTCGCGGGCGTTGCCGGAGACCTGGTCGATGTCTTCGCGACGGTTGCGAGTGGTGAGCATGTGCAGGTCGGCGATGATGAAGAAGCTCTCGTACTGCCGGTGCAGCCGTACCCGGTTGGCGATGCTGCCGACGTAGTGGCCGAGGTGCAGGCGCCCGGTGGGGCGGTCGCCGGTGAGCATTCGTGCGACGGACATGGTGATGCCTCTCGTACTCGAAGGTAGGGGTTACGCATGGGCGCGCGCCGAGGGGCCCAGCCCCTCGGTCAGCGGGATCGACTCAGCGAGCCGTCCGCCATCGCGCGCCGGCGCGGAACCGCAGACCACCGGCACGGAGGACGTTCAGAAGTTGCTCACGGCCGTCGCCGGAGCTGGTCGGGATCTCGGGCACGGCACCGAGTGGGAGGCCGTCGACCAGGTCGGCCGCCTCCGGTGCGAGGTTACCCGTCCGGACCACAGCCTCAGATTACCCGCGGGATGGCGCCAGGCGGGGGGAGGTAGCTGTCGGCGTAGTAGTTGCCGACCCGCTCCCGGTACTCCGGGTCGGCCGAATCCGGGTCGAACGGTGGCGCGTCCTTGATTTCCTGTCGGGTCCGGTCGACGTACACGACGCGATCCTGGTGATCCACCCGGGCCACCGTCCCGGCCGGCAGCAGCACCTTCTGGCCGAAGATCCATGGCCCGGTGTCCACCACCAGGTAGCCGGCGTCGGCCTCGTCGCTCATCTCGTCGATGCTGCCGATCCGCCCATCGCTCGCCTGCACCTGGTAGCCCACCAGGTCAACCGGTGTGCCGGGGCCGGGGGCGTCCGGGCCGTCGTGCCCACCCTCCCGGCCGCCGTCCGGAGGGGTCGCCGAGGGCATGGTCTCGGTGTACCCGCCAGCGAGGGCGGACGGATCACGCCAGGCCCAGGGATTGAAGATCGAGGGTTGCATGGGGCACCTCCAGGGGGACGGTCCTCAGCTGTCCCCCTTCGCAGTGCCCACCCCGCTGCCGCCGGAAACAGATCGACCCCGATGCACCGGCGCTCGGGTCCAGGCGTGGCGGCGCGGACCGGCCCGGTGAACAGGCGCCGCTGGCATACTCGGCTGCCATGGTGTTGTCGCGACGGTGGGCCGTCTTCCTGGTCGGAGTCGGAGTCTGGACCTGGGTGATCTGGCCGAGGTTCGCGGTTGCCATCTGGCAGGACCCGCGGTCCTGGGCGTCCGGCACGGTGGCCGACGGTGCAGCCACCAGCTTTCTGTGGGTGCACGCACTGCTGATCGCCGCGTCCCTGGCGATCGGCACCACCGTCGGCGTCCTCGGCATCCGGGGCTGGTTCGCCGCCGGTCGGCGGCAGACGTCCTGACGCTCGCACCTGCCGCTCACCGGGTTCGTCGTCGTGATGGCGCGCCCCCGCGCCGGTGGGAGGCCGCGGCCGGATGTCGGTTGGACTACCTGGACAGTCGGGCTGGCGGCGGCGCCGACGCCTCGGTCATCCGGGTTCGCGCCGAGCTGGCAATCGAGCGCCGGCGCGAATGTGACGCGCGCCGCTACCCGCGGATTTGACGATCAAACCCGCGGACGCGTAACTTTCTCTCTGCCAGCGCGGAACGGGGCAAACGGGACGAAAGTCCTGGGGCACCGAGACGGGGTGGCAACCGGGTCAAGCAGGGGTTCGCTCCTGCGGGGCACGGTCCGGGCGGGGCTTGCTGGATCGACCGCGAGGCCGATTTGGTGCGGCGAAGCCGACCGGGTAAGGTTCACGACCGGCAGAGAACCGGGCGAGACTGCGGGAGACCGCAGCGGCCGGTCTGCCAAATCCGACGACCTGACGCAGCGGTGCGCTGCTGCGTGAGTGCGCCGGCGCTGACCCGTACGAAGCATGACAGACCGGGACACACGGCTTGACACAGCGAAGACGGTGAGGTAACGTAGTAAAAGTGCCCGGCGCGAGAGCGGCGGGACGCGGTACGAAAAGCCCCGGGTTGGGGTTCCACTGAGGTGGGGCTTCTGGTCGGTGTGTGGTTGTTCTTTGAGAACTCAACAGGGTGCTTGTAAAGCCAGTGCCAATTATGATTTATA
>NZ_JBITJA010000034.1:0-13825 GCF_044459545.1 Micromonospora sp. NPDC050276
CGCCCAGTCCTCCACGCTCAGCACCTCCCGATGCTTCAGGAGGTGGTCCCGATTCAGCCGGAACCACATGGTCAGTTTTCAGGCGGAGCCGACACGGCTCCGGCGCTTCGCGGCGATGCTGACCGCCGCTCATCCTGTCCCAGACCGCTGGCAGGGCAACCTTCTCGATGACACCACCATCTGCCGATGCGAGCGGGTTTCCGCAGGTGAGATTCGTATGGCGGCCCGCGATCTCGCCGTGATCGACGGGCGCGGCGCGAAGCTGCTGACCCGGGCCGGCATGGGGTGGCGCCAGGGGCGAGCCTGCGGCTACGTCGCCAGGAGTCTGGTAGCCGGCGAGAGCCGCGTACTCACGACCGAGTCGATCTGTTGGGTTTCGCCACTGGGCCGACCGCGTAGCCGACCGACCTCGCCGAATCGCATCCGGCGCACTTGCTGCGTGCGGCGGCCGCGCCGTCACGACCGGACGCCCGCTCTCGCCGCGGCGAGAGCGGGCGCCGTCGGTCAGGAGGCAGGCTCACCCGAGGGAGCGGTCAGCGCGACTCCGGTCGGGACCGGCACGCCGAAGTTCGGTGTGCCGTCGGCGTTCCAGGTGAACTTCTGCGCGCGGGTGGAGCGGTTGATGTCACAGCCGGCCGACGCCGAGCTGTTGGCGTGATAAACCATCCAGTCCTCGGTGCCGTCCGGCGACTTGAAGAACCCGTTGTGACCGGGCCCGTAGACACCGTTGGCGTTCGAGCGCTGGAACACCGGGTTGGGTGACTTCGTCCAGGACGAGGACAGCAGCGGATCGCCCGTGCCGTTGTAGGTGAGCATGCCCAGCTTGTAGTCGGGAGTCGAGCAGTGGCTCGCCGAGTAGACGATAAAGGTCTTGCCGTTGCGCTGCAGGACCTCCGCGCCCTCGTTCACGCCGCCGCCGACGGTCTCCCAACTGTAGGTCGGCGTGGACAGGATGCGCCGGGTGCCGCTGGCTGTCCACGGGTTGCTCAGCGGGCGGATGAACATCGGCTGCGAGCCGTTGTAGAACGTGCCCAGCAGGTACAGCTGCCCGTTGAGCTGCAGGATGCTCGCGTCAAGCTCCCAGGTGTTGTCAGCGGTCGGGTCGAGCATGGAGGCCTTGAACGTGTACGGGCCCATCGGGTCCGTACCAGCGCTCTCCAGCACGTGAATGCGCTGGGTGCTCAGGTTGAACGGCTCGCGGCCGGCGGTGTAGTAGAAGTACCACCGCGGCCCGTTCGGCCCGTTGAGCAGGAAGAATTCGGGCGCCCACATGGTGCCCGCCCCGTTCGGGTTGGTCAGGTTGAAAATCACCTGGTCGGTGGCGGTGGCCAGCCCACGCAGCGTGGTGGCCTTGCGCATCGTGATGGTGCGGTTCCAGGTCGTCGTGGCCAGGTAGTAGTAGCCGTTGTAGTAGGTCAGCCACGGGTCCGGACCCTGCGCCTTGATCGGATTGGTGAACGTGTTGGCCGTGCCGCCGCCGGTCACGAAGCCGGCCAGGCGCCAGATCCGGCTGGTGGCGGTGCTACACGGCAGCTGTACCAGTCCGGTGTTGGCGGAGGAGGAGCCACCAGCGGGCACGAGGCACTTGCCGGAGCCGACCGACACGACATTGAACGTCTTGTCGGTGCCGCTGACCGTGACCGGGGCGAGCCGCCAGCGCTGGTTGGGATTGCTGTGGCAGGTCCACTGGATGATCGCGGCGTTGTCGGCCGTCGAGGCGCCGTTGACGTCGACGCACTTGCCCGCGGTCGACGTCGCGATGGTGTAGGTGTCGGTGGTGCCGGACACCGGGGTGAAGGTGACTCGCTGGTACGCGGCGCTGTTGCAGGCCTGCTGGGTGAGCTGCACGGCGTTGGCGGTGTCGCCGCCTGGCAGGGCCAGGCAGTTGCCGCCGTTGGAGTTGACCAGTGTGGTGGTGAACGTGGCGATCGCGGCGGCGGCGGGCTGCGGGACGAACAGCATGGCCGCAACCAGGATCGGCACTGAGAGCAGGGCGGACTTTCGGGAACGTTTCATGTCGTGCGACCTCCGGTGGGGGACGGTTCCGGAATCGGCAGTGTGCCAGCCACCATGCCTCACGAAAACCTTTTCGGCAATCACTGACGCCGCGCTCACAACCGTTGACCGGGGCGGGTGCCACGCGGAGTGGGTCCGGCATGGACCATGGCTGCCGGGGTGGCAGGCCGTCCACCGGGTCAACCACATAGGCGCGCGCAACCTGAGCCCTGATGGACGGGTGACCGCCCCACCTGATCGCCGGACCTGACCAGACAGGCCAGTACAACGCCTCGGTGGAGGTCACCGGTGCACAGGGACCGCCGCTGACACCTCCCTGCGCCCCTCGGAGTCTCTCCGTAACCAGCCGGGCATATTGACGAAAACCTTTTCGGGCTTCAGTGTAATCGACGGACACATAGGTACAAGTAAATACCGATCAGTCCGGCCGACGCCGGTCGTCGACGCCTCCCTATGCCCGCAACTCCACGGGACTGCGCAAGCGGTTGGCCCTGAAGGCATGGCGGGCTTCCCTACCTCAACCGAGCCGGCCACGCCCCAAAGGAGGATCCATGAAGTTGTCCCGAGACAGCGCACGACCTGAGGTGACGACGGTCGGCACCCTGACCGCCACCGTGCGGCGCGGAGGCGCCGATGGTGACACCCCAAGAGCCGCTCCGGCGACTAACTGAACGAGGAGATGACTGATGGCACATCATCCACGACCTCTGTTCCGGCTCGCGGCCGCGGCGCTCGCGATGAGTCTGGCCTGGGTGGTGGTCCTGACCGCCGGCACTGGCCACGCGGCTGCGACGGGCTGCCGGGTCGCGTACACGATCAGTTCACAGTGGGCGGGCGGGTTCGGCGCGAATGTACAGGTCACCAACCTGGGCGATCCGCTGGCCGGCTGGACGCTGCGCTGGGCGTTCGGCGCCGGGCAGACGGTCACCCAGGCATGGAACGCCACGGTGACCCAGAACGGCGTCGCCGTGACCGCGGCGAACGCCTCCTACAACGGCAACCTGGCCACCGGCGGCAGCACCTCATTCGGGTTCAACGGCAGCTCGAACAACGCCAGCAACCCGGTTCCGGGCAGCTTCACCCTCAACGGCGTCACCTGCACCGGCGGCACAGCGCCGACCCCCACCGCGGGTCCGACCACCCCGCCCCCGACGGTGGCTCCCACCGCGGCACCGCCGCGCCGCACAGTCCGGGTCTACTGGCTCAAGCCCTCCGACGTGGCGTTCGACCAGCGGTGGCCGGACGGCATCGCGAACGTGATGCGCGAGGCACAACGGTACTACCGCCAGGAACTGGGCAAGACGTTCACCCTCAACAGCCCGGTGGTGGAGATCGTCAACGGCGACCACGCCAAGTCCTGGTACGAGAACACTCCCAACGGTTCGGACCGCTACTGGTGGTCGGTGTTCAACATGCAGCAGGAACTCATGCGCAAGCTCAACCTGCGTAGCCCCGACAACCGTTGGCTCAACGTGGGCGAGATCAGCGCCGAGGGCCCGGGTGCCGGTGGTGGCGGCGGGAACGGCTGGGTGATCCTCTGTCAGCACGACGCGGACGGCGCCGCCGGCGTCAACGGCCCGATGAACCGCTGGTACGGCGGCATGGTCCACGAACTCGGACACGCTCTCGGGCTGCCCGACTCGACCTCCACCGACGGCACCCCGATGTCCGCCTCGTTCTACAACTACCCGAACACACACTTCAGCCAGGCGCAGAAGAACCGGATCCTGTCCGGTCCGTACGGCAGTTTCCTGTCCTGAACCCTGAACCCCATCGGCTGGTCCGGCCCACCCACGGCCGGACCAGCCCTCAGCGGCGGCCTGCTGGTGACCGGCCCCTCAGCGCTGCGGCAGGGTCGACTCGCGCATGACGAGGCGGCCGGAGAACTCCTCCGACCGGGACACGGCGCCGCCGATGGCCTCGAAGAGCCGCTGGCCAGCTACCGCGCCAAGGCGCTGGAGGTTCATGTCGATGCTGGTCAGGCGCGGGCGGGAGTCCGCCGAGATGGCCTCCCAGTTGTCGAAGCCGATCACGGAGAGCGTCCCCGGCACGTCCCGTCCCAGATCACGTAGCGCGTCCAGGACGCCTCGGGCGATCTGGTCACTGCCGCAGAAGATGGCATCGACCTCGGCGTGCCGTTCGACGACCATGTGCGCGGCGGCCCGCCCCCAGGACTCGTCCCACGACCCGAAGTAGGGTCGATCGCCGACCAGGCTCAGGCCGGCGTCGGCGAGTGCCGCCGCCGCTCCCTCGGCGCGGTCCCGTGCCGCCTGGAAGCCGATTTCACCGGTGATGTGGGCGATGTTGCGCCGCCCGCAGGCGAGCAGGTGATCGATGGCGAGTCGTCCACCGCCCACGTTGTCGACGCTGATCGAGACGTCGCTCGGGTCCGCGGAGGGGGCGTAGACGTAGACGACCGGCACCGGGATGTTGCCGGCCAGCGGCGGGCGAGGGTCGGTCCGGGAGCCGACGACGATCAGCCCGTCGACGCGCCGCGACAACAGCGCCCGTACGTGATGCTGCTCCCTGATCGCGTCGCCGCGCGCGTCGCACAGGAAGACCGAGACCTGGCCCGCGCCGAAGGCGTCCTCCGCGCCCATCAGGATGGGGATCGAGAAGCGCCCCTCCAGATCGCTGGTTATCAGACCGACGGTCCCGGTCCGGCCACTGAGCAGGCTACGGGCAAGGGCGTTCGGTGCGAAGGACAGCAACTCCGCGGCCTTCAGCACCCGGACCCTGGTGGTCGCTCTGACCTCGCTGCGCCCGTTGATGGCCTTCGACGCGGTCGCGACCGACACGCCGGCAAGCTTGGCGACGTCGGTGAGCGTGGGTGTCCGGTTGGCGGGGATCTCGGGCTCCGTGGTCATGGCGTGCTTGCTCCTCCCAGCGACCAGGCACAGGTGGGGTGCGCTGGGACAGGATGCCTCGACTGATCTTCGACGGCCACCCATACACGGGCAGCTTTCGAAAACCGATTTCGGCGCGGTTTCCCCGCCCCTCGCGGCCCGGCAGAACGTCCTTGTACCTGCCGCCCAACCTGGAACACTACAGGGAAGTGTCACGTCGGCTCATGCTGGGAAGTGCGCTACCGAACCACCGTTCGAAACGCCTCGAAAGCGGGCGCCGCCATGCCGGGGTGGCGGCGCCGGAGGAGCGCCGCCACCAACCGGGAGCTAACGACCGGCTGAGAAGTAGCCGGTCTCGATCTGGGTGGTCACCGCTGCGCCATCGACGGTTCCGGTGATCCGCACGATCGCGGTACCGGCCGCGACCGTGGCGCTACGGGTGGGGAACGCCTGGTAGGCGGCCTTTCCCGGAGCGACGCTGGGGACCGTCCGCGAGCCGTACGGCGTGACCAGCTCGATGGTGAGCGGCACGGTGTCGGCATTGCGGGCGGTGACGGAGACGTAGGTGTTGGTGCCGATGCGCTCCGCGCGGGCCTGGGCCTCAACCTCCCAGCGCGGTGCCGGCTGGAGTTCCCTGTTCGACTGGGCCGCGTAACCGACTATGCGATCCTTCTCCGCCGTGGTGAAGACGCCCGCCTCAACGAATGTCTCGGCGGTACGGGTGACTGTCGAGACGAACTCGCCGTGTGTGGCGAAGGGTGCCTGATCCCAGACCAAATCAAGGAAGGTTAGGCCGTCGGTGCCGGGCGAGGGAACGCCTGCCACCGGGACGTCGTAGTGCGGCAGGTTGTCGTTGCGCTTGCGGTTGGGCACGCCGGTGTCGATGGAGCCGAACACGATCGTCTGCTCGACCCGCCGGAAGTACGACGAGGCGGCCTGCGTGTCAGCAATGTGGTACGGACGCAGGGTGAAGCCATGCGTGGTGAAGAGCGGGTCACCCGTCGCCGTGGTGCTCGCGCGGGTGATCGCTGCGTGCGAGTAGTCCCCGTCGCGCTTGAGGTGGCGGTACAGGGACAGTTCACGGTAGTTGCCGACGCCGGGGTTGCCCAGGATCTGCAGCAGGAGCGGCCCCCAGAAGATCGACTGCGTGTCGGGGCGGTCCGGCGCCCGCTCGATCCGGATGCTGAAGGGCATCCGGATCTCAACGGTGTCGCCCGGCCGCCAGGTCCGGCTCAGCGTCAGGTAGCTACCGGGCCGGGCGTCGACGCTCTGGGGAGCACCGTTGATCGTGACGAAGAAGCCCTTCCGTACCCAGCCGGGCACCCGCAGATTGATGTCGAGCTGGCCGCTGCCGTCGACGGTCAGCCTGGTGTGGTCCGCGCGCGGGTAGCTGGTGTCCTGGGTAATGGTGAAGCCCTTTTCGGCCCAGGTCAGCGTGGACGCCGCGTACAGGTTCACCCAGAGCGTCCCGCCGTCGGCGGACTTGAAGTAGATGGTTTCCTGATACTTGGTGTGGTTCTCCAGGCCCGTCCCACCGCAGCAGGTGCCGATGTTGCCGTAGCTGCGGGTGGCCCCCGGTGTCAGCGGCTGGAAGTAGGTGACCTGCGGGCTGTTGACGTCGGCGTTGTCGGCGCGCGAGCCGAGGATCTGGTTGAGCAGGCCCCGCTCGTAGTAGTCCAGGTACGCCGGGTCGTGCTCGTGGAAGAACAGGTTCCGCGCCAGTTTGAGCAGGTTGTAGGTGGTGCAGGTCTCGGCACCGCCCTGGGCGATCGAGTTCGCGATGTTGCCCCGGTTCTGGAACAGCTCGGTGTTGTTGTTGGAGCCTGGGTAGTTGCCGCCGGTCCCCCCGTTCGCGTACATCCGCTGCGGCACGACCATGCCGAAGAAGTTGCTGGCGGCCTGGAAGTACTCACGGTCGCCGCTGTGCTCGTAGACGCGCAGGTAGCCGACGAACTGCGGCACGTGTGAGTTGGCGTGTAGACGGTCCGGACGACGGCGACCGGGCCTGGTCTGCGGCGTCGTGACGAGAATGTCGCGGTTCTCGACGCAGGCGTCGAAGAGCGATTCGCGGTTGTCCAAACACTTCGCGGTCTCCAGGTGCCTGGCGTCGCCGGTGAGCGCGTAGATCTCGGGGAACACCTCGTTCGCGCCTCCGGTCTCACCGGCGATGTAGAGGTCCCACATGTAGTTCAGGTTGTCGCGGGTGATCGGGCCCGAGTACGCGGGGTGGTTCTTGTCACCGACGGTCAGTGCGAGGTGCGCCCAGTCCGCCATCTTGACCACCACGTCCCGGGCCTTCTGGTTGCCGGTGTGCTCGTAGGCATCGAGCAGGCCGCGCATGATCTTGTGTTGCGTGTACCACGGCGCCCAGGTGTTGGTGGTCAGGTCACCGCCGTAGACGGCCCACCGTGGCGGGCCGAGGCGGAGCACCGCATCTTCCGGAATCGCGCCCAGATAGCCCGGGTGCGTCGGGATCCAGAGTGCGCCACCGCCGCTCTGGCTCGCCACGATGCCGCCGTCCCGGCCATTGGGCGAGGAGTCCCTGATCGTCGAGCCGCCCTCTTCCTCGAACCGGTACCAGGCGATCGACCCGCCGCCGGTGCTTCCGGCCGCCGAGTCCAGTAGCGACCGGATCTCCGGCTCGGTCAGAGCCCGATCGAAGATGTGGAACTCGTCGACGGTCGCGTCCAGGTACGCGTCACCGTACTGCGACCGCCCGATCCACCGGTTGCCGGGGTTTCCGAGGTTGGCCGGGCTGAGGGTCATGGCCGTGTTCTGGCCCGCCTGCTGACCGTTCACGTACAGCGTGCCGGTGTGCTGGGCGAGGGTGACGGCCAGGTGCACCCACTGGTTGGTCGGCAACGCGGCGCTGCCGTCGATTCGCTGCTCGCCACCGCTACCGCTGGTCGTGATCGCGAATCGCGGCACGTTGCCGGTGGCTCCGGCGCGCGGGGTCAGGAACATGTTGACCGTGGTGTTCTGACCGAAGTCGAACAGCCGGCTCCAGGTCTGGGTCGAGGCGAGATTCACCCAGGTGGCGATGGTGAAGTCGGTGAGTTGGCTGATGGCTTCCTGGGGAAGGGTCACGTGCTGGGCGCGGCTGGGGCCGTTCAGGCGCAGGCCGCTGCCGAATCGACCCGGCACCCGGCCGATCGGCGGCTCCTCCGGTTCGGGATCTTCTCCCGGGCCGCCGCTACCCAGCCGCGCAGTGATCGCCGCTTGACACGCCGCCAGTTCGTCGACCATCCAGTCGAGCTTGCTCTTGAAGATCGGCTCTTGCTGGTCGGCGTAGCCCTGAGCCAGGGCCGTCATGAGGTGGCCGGCCCAGTGGCCGCTGAGCAGCCCGCCGTCCTCCCAGCCGCCGGGCACGGACACCCCGGGTGGGTTCGGCCGACCGGCCTGGTTGTTGAACAACACCAGGAAGCGCCGCTCGTCGAGCTGCCGAAGGTAGCTCTTCATGCGGTCGCGCTTCTCTTGGAACAGGCCATCGCCCAGTGTTACGTCACGCAACTGGAACGGTCGCACTCCAGCGGTGGCGCCGGGGCCCGACTCGCTCGGACCCACCCCAGTCAGGGCCGGACCGGTTACCGCGCCGGCTCGGGCGGTGGCCGCTGGGAGGGTGCCGGCGGTGACCGCCGCGGTAGCACCGATGGCGGACGCCTGGAGAACGCGGCGTCGACTGACCGGGTGCGGGTTGGATTGAGCCACTTGGGATCGTCCTTCCGGTTGGGGTACGTGCGGACAGTCCGGCCGCCCGGTCGTCGCCCGGCCCGTATCGGCGGGTCGGATCAACTCGTCAGCCACCGGTAAGAGTGGATTTCCGGGCCTCCTCGCGGCCCTCGCTGCGGGCCCGGTCGAGTAGCCGGGCGAGGCGCCGGCGGCGTCTCCGGACGGCGATCCGGTACGCGAGGGCCAGCGCGACGACGACGACCATGAGGGCGAACTGCGGCCATGGCATCACCCACAGCGTGACGTTGGCCGTGGCCGGTCGGATCAGGGCAGCGGTCGGGTCGCCGCCGCGGACGGCAGGAGTCACATCGACGCTCGTCCGCAGTGGCCCCATCCCCCAGACGCCGGTGATCCGGGCCGTCGCCTCTCGGCTGCCTCCCGGCAGCAGCTCCTCCACCGCGGTCGCGGAGTCCCGGGCGGCCAGACCGAACAACTCCTCGGTGGTGGTCCGGCCGCCGCCGGTCGCCGCGACGTTGCCCTCGTTCGTCGCGGTGTACCTGACCCGGATGGTGCCGGCCGAGAAGGGATTCCACGAACGCTGGTACGTGGCGGCGAGGTTGCTGATCGCCACGGCTGCCGTGACTGTGCCGGCGGCGCGCAGCATGACCCGGAACCCGACCCGGCTCTCCACCGCCACCGTGCCCTTGCCGCTGGTCACGGTCGCCGCGATACCTGCCGGGTGATCACCCGGGGTCGCGTCCTTGGGCGCGGTGATGGTGAACGGCACCACTGCGGTCGACCTGGCCCCGACCGTCACTTTCTCCCGCACGCGGATCCAGGTGCCGCCGTCCACTGACGTCCGCTCGGACGGCAGCATGTTGAACCGCCCCTTGTCGGTCAGGTAGCCGTCGGCGGCCTTCAACGCGAAGACCACCGGGGCGTCGCTGAAGTTGCGGACCGCCAGGTGTTCGGTCACTGCCCGCCCGGGGTCGAGGGTGGCCTCGATCCACCGGCGACCGTCCGGGCCCGACGTGTCGGCCGGCTGCACCGCCCAGGTGACCTTGGGGGCGGTCGGCTCCGCTCCCGCGTGCGCTGGCGCGGTCGGCAGAGCGACGGCCACGGCGGCCAGCACGGCGAGCATCCGCGGAAGCCCCATCGAGGACGCCCATGACACGGTTCGGATCATCACGCAGTCCTTCGACGCAGCAACGGTGGCGGGTGGTGGTGGGGGTCGCCGCATGGCCACCCCCACCACGCTTCTACTCGAACAGCGAGAGGGTCAGCGTCGAGGTGTACGAACCCGCGGTGACGTCCGCCGGGGTTCGCAGGAACAGGTCAGCGTCGACCGTGTACGCGTCACCGGCGACCGCGCCGGAATCGAATGTCGACACGAGCAGTTCCTGGTCGACCAGGCCCACGTTGTTCCCCGGCTGGGTCGGCTCGTCAAGCACGGTCACCACCTCTTCGCCCTCGGTGACCAGCCCAGTGTCGCCACCATCGAGCAGGCGCGGCTTCCAGCCGAGGTGTCCGGCGCTGATCGAGGCCTCACCGGAGCCGCCGGTGAAATCCGTGGCGCTACCCAGGACCGCCCAGCCGGCGTTCTCGGGTACTTCGTCGGCGGCACGGGTATCGGTGACCGTCACCGCCGGCAGTGCACCGACGAACTGGCGGACCAGCAGGGTCGAGCCGTCCTCTGCCAGCGCCATCGACCCGCCAGCCACCGACAGCGCCAACACACCCGGCTCCCTGATCTCCTCGATCTCGACCGTCACCCGCACGTCGGCGCTGTCACCGGGCTCGGCGCGAGCGGGCGCCTGTAGCGCCGCCGTCCCCACCAGGACGACACCTGCGGTACCGGCCGCGAACAGCCACTGACGATTCCAGGCGTTCATTCGATGCTCCTCTTGTCAGTTGTTATCGAGCTTGACCGGGGACTGGTTGGCGCAGTCGCCCCCGGCATGAGTGGCGACTCGCACCGTCGTTACCTCCTTGCCGTCGATCGACCCGCTGACCCGGGCGGTCGCGGTGCCCGCCGGTACCGAGACCGCCCGGGTGGCGAACGACTGGTAGGCGTTTCCGCCCGCCACAACGCCGGTGAACGACCGCGAGCCGTACCCGGTCTCCAACGTGATGTCGACCGGCGCGGTGTGCGCGTTGTGCGCCTGCACAGCGATGTACGCCTTTCCGGCGACGCACCGGGCCTGCGCGGTCACCGTCACCGGCAGCTCGGGTTGGGCTCCCGGGTCGTCGGCGAACACCCGCCACTCGGTGATCGCCACGGCGGAGTAGCTGGTGCCGTTGCCGTTGGCCCGCACCGTGGCCCGCACCCGGGGCGTGGTGACGGGCTCGAAGGAGACGGTGTTGAAGGCCGTGGTGCTGGTGCCGTAGGCAGACGGCCCGGTCACGTCCCGCCATGCCGAACCGGCCTCATCCCAGTACTGCAGCACCCACCCGTCCGGCTGGGCGACGCCGTCGCCGGTGCCCTGGTCGACGTCTCGCCAGAACTTCAGCTCGGCACCGGTGATCCGCACCGGGCGGGCCCAGTCGTACTGGATCCATTGCGCCGCCGGGCGGGTGCCGGACCAGGTGCCCCAGAGCTGCGCCTGGCCCGGGTTGGCCGGGTCAGCGCCGTCGTTTAGCGCGATGATGCTGTTCCAACCCGCCGTGTAGGAGGCAGTCGGGGTCGCGATGGGCCCAATGTTGCCGGTCAGCGGCCCGGACAGGTCCGCCGGGATGCTGACCGTTCTGGCCGCCTCCAGATTGCCGGCGGTGTCGAGCGCCCGGAACGACACGATGTGGCGGTTCGCATCGGGCGCCGCGACGGCGCCGCGGTAGGTGGTCCACCCGCCGGCGCCGATGGCGTACTCGATCCGGTCGACCCCGGAGGTCGTATCGCTCGCGGTCACCGTGACCGCCCGGGTGGTGCTGTGCACGGTGGCCGTGCTGACCGGCGCCGTGGCGTCGACGCGTACGGCGAGGTCCACCGGCGGCGAGACGTTGCCGGCACGGTCGGTCGCGGTGGCGGTGACGGTGTGCCGTCCGTCCCCGGCGACGCTGGCGTCGACGTACCGGACGTCGTTCGCGACGACCGGCTCGCCGTCATCGACCTTCGAGGAGATGGTCAGTCGCCCGCCCCGGTCGTCGACACCGGCGACCCGCACCCGCACCGCGGATCGGAACCAGCCGGCGCTGCCGGCGCTCCCGCTGGGGGTCAGGGTGATCGTCGGCGCGGTCTCGTCGCCCTCGGTGTCACCCGGGGAGACGACCGTGACCTGCGCGGAGACCCGGCCCGCCGAGTAGCCGAGCACGGTGCCGGTGACGGAGAACGTCCCAGGTGCCGCGACCTGCTCCGGTGCCACCTGGTCCCAGAAGACCGGCAGCCGCAGGGTCTCGGCACCAGACGACACCTCGAGGCTGTTCGGCAGGTCTCGCTCGCCCACCTCCACGGTCATCGTCGGCGCGGTGACGGGAGTGTCCGGCTGCGCGGCGAGGACCTTCCACTCCTCGACCGCCACCCCCGAGTACGTGTTGCCGTTGGTCGACGCGTCGAACACCGCGCGGACCTGCGTGGTGGTCACCGGGTCGAACGTGGTGTTCTGGAAGCCCTGGGTGCTGGTCGGGAAGCCGCTCGGGTTGGACACGTCGGCCCATTGCCCGGTGTCGAGGTTCCAGTACTGGATGCGCGAGCGGGCGGGTGCCGCGACCCCCGCGCCGGTGCCCTGCGGCTGGTCGTTCCAGAATTCGATCTGCGAACCGGAGATCCGCATCGGCTGGTCCCAGGTGTACTGCACCCACTGCTGAGGCGGGTTGTTGCCGGTCCAGGTCCCCCACATGTCGGGCGGCAGCGGGTTCGACCGGACGATCTCGTCGTTGAGCGCCTTCACCCAGTACTGAGTGGGCACAGGCTCGTTGGAGACGGTGACCTGGGCCTCCTGGGCGATGTTCGGCCGGGGGGTGAGGTCACGCCCCTTGGCCGGGGTCGGCGTCACGGGCTTCATCCGCGGCGGGGTCTGCGTGTCGTCCCACTCAACCGGGTCGATCGCCACCGACCGGCGGAAGTGGCCGCCGCCCACCGCGTCGGCGGTGTGGTAGGCGAGATACCACCTGCCGTCGAACTCCAGGATTCCTGGGTGGCTCGTCGTGGACGAGACGGGCCGCAGCACGGTCCCCCGGTAGGTCCACGGTCCCTCCGGCGAGGACGCCGTCGCGTACGCGATGCAGGCGTGATAGTTCGCCGGGGTACACGGCGAGGTCGGGCCGGCGTTGTTGCCGGCGTACGCCAGGTAGTAGGTGCCGTTGCGTTCGAAAGCCCACGCGGCCTCGAAGAAGCCGGTCAGGCCGGTGACCGTGCGCGGAGTGCCGATTGGGGTTTTCATGTCCTGCTGGAACTCGAGCATCCGCAGCTGGCTGAATGAGCCCCACCAGAGGTACACCCGCTGGTGGGGGGCCTCGCCGGCGACGAGGATGGTCGGGTCGATGTTGTGGATGGTGTTGGCCGTGGGCACCCGCTGGGAGATGATCGGCCCGCCCGCGTGGTCGGTCCACGGTCCGGTCGGGCTCTCCGACACGGCCACGCCGAGGGCGAACTTGTCAGATGCCGGGCTGTCCCGCTCGTGGATCGGGACGTACCAGTAGTAGCGCCCGTCAACGCCCCGGACCACCTGGCCCGCATACGCCCGGCCGGCGGTGGCCCACGCGAAGACCTGTTCGGGGCGCATCAGCGACGGGAAGTGGGTCCACTGCCCCGCCTCAACGTCGCCCGTCCGCAACGCCCCCCACTCGTTCATGACGAAGTCGTTGGTGGACGGTCCGGCCTCGTCGTGGCCGGTGTAGATGTAGAGCTGGTCCGAGCCGCTGTCGTTGCCGGGAGCGTCGGCCGGCACCACCAACGGCGCCGGATCGGCCGAGTAGTAGCTGCCGTCGCCGAGGATCGGGTTGGCGGTGTTGGTGAAGCTGTTAGAGGCGGGCTCGGCGTGGGCTGGGGTGACCCCGACCAGGCCGCCGGCGACGAGACCGGCGGCGACCGCCCAGCGGAGCCGGCCCGCCGGTCGGTGCGATGGTGGGGCAGCGCCGCGTCCCACGATGGTGTTCACGGTGTGTCTCCTCACTGGGGTACGGCGGTGGGGGGGGGGGGGGGGGGGGGCGCCGCCCCCCCCCCCCCCCCCCCCCCCCCCCCCCCGGCCCCCCACCCCCCCCCCCCCCCGCCCCCCCAGCGGCCGCCTCCCCAGCTGCGCCCCCGTCGACTCCGACCCGGCCCGCCGCCCGCGGCTGGAAGCCCGGGGTAGCCCGGCCCT
>NZ_JBITJA010000035.1:0-10695 GCF_044459545.1 Micromonospora sp. NPDC050276
AAGCCGGCTCTTCGGAGAAGTCACTTCCCGGACCCGCCGAGACCCAGGATAGAACTCTCCTCCCAGCGGTGTCTTGACACAGAGGGGAGCCAGATCCGTGCGGGCCGATACCGTATCAACTCATGGATCCTAAGGAACGCATGCGGGACATCATGAGCTCGATGTCGCGGGGCCGGGTCGGGCCGTTCTTCGACGCGATGGCCGAGGACGTCACCTGGCGCTGGATGGGGGTCAGTCAGTGGTCCCGAACGTTTGACGGCAAGCAACTGGTGGTGGACACGCTGTTCGGAGGAACGCGGGAAATGCTCAGCCCGTCGTCGCGAGTTGAGGTGCACTGCATCCACGGTGACGGCGACTTCGTGGTGGTGGAACACTCGGGACGTAACGAGTTGGCTGACGGTCGCAGGTACGACAACAACTACTGCTGGGTCCTTCGATTCCAAGACGGACTCATCCAGGAGGTCCGTGAGTACATGGACACCCAGTTGGTCACCGAGACATTCGGGGCTGACGGAAGCTCGTGACACGAGCTCGACCGATCACTTCCCGCTCGAAGCCCGCCGCAGCGCACCGTCGCCGGCTAGTGCGGTCGCCTGGCACGCAGGCCCGGGTCAGGAAGCAAATCCCGCATGGACATACCGGATAGAGTTCGCACTCATCTCGGCTACTTGTTTCATTGACCTGCGACCGTGATCGAGGGCTGCCAGGGCATCGGCCGGCACATCGCCAACCGGCTACTGGCCGATGGCGAGCAGGTCCTCGACGTTCCGTCGAAGCTGTCGGCCAGGGCACGGGTGTTCGCCACCGGCCAGGGCCGCAAGACTGATGCCACCGACGCCCACTCCATCGCCCTGGTCGGCACCCGCATGGCCGGCCTGCGCCCAGTCGTCAACGACGAACAACTCGCCCTGCTGCGGATCCTGGTCGACCGCCGCCGCTCCCTCGGCGAGGACCACACCCGGATGGTCTCCCAGCTGCACCAACTGCCGCTCGAACTAATCCCCGGTGGAGCGAAGAAGAGCCTGTCCGCCGCCCAGGCCAAAGCACTACTGGCCAAGGTCAGACCCCGCGACGCGGTCGGCAAGGCCCGACGCCGGGTCGCCGCGGAGCTGATCAGTGACCTCGAACGGATCTACCAACACTCCAAGGAAGCCGACAAGGAACTCAAGGAACTGGTGGCGTCCACCGGCACCACGCTGATGGACCCGCACGGCGTCGGACCATCCGGCGCAGCCCGCCTGCCGGTCGAAGTCGGTGGCATCACCCGGTTCCCCAACCGGGCCCACTTTTCCTCCTGGAACGGCACCGCCCCCATCGCCGCGTCCTCCGGCGAACAGATACGCCACCAGCTCTCCCGCGCCGGAAACCGGCAGATCATGGCCACCGTCCAGCTAGGCAACCCCACCGAAGGCCGCGCCTACTTCGACCGCAAGAAGGCCGCCGGCAAGACATCGATGGAAGCGATGCGCGCACTGAAACGACGCCTGTCCGACATCGTCTACCGACAGATCAACGACGCCACGACGGCCACGGCGACGGGCCCGGGAGGACAACGGGAAACGACTACTGGCTCCAGCGTGACCGGCTCGCATCCCCAAGCCGGCTCTTCGGAGAAGTCACTTCCCGGACCCGCCGAGACCCAGCTTAGAACTCCCCTCCCGACGCTGTCCTCCTTGACACAGAGGGGAGCCATGAGCGGACGCCCGCCCTACCCCTCCACAGGGGGCGCCAGCGCTGACGCCTTCGGTCCGCCGAAGAGGTTTCCAGCCAAGAAGCCCTTGCTGCTCCGAACCCCTGGGCATCGCTCGCAGCCGCTTGATCGTCTCCGCCCAGCCGGCCCGAAGCTGCCGGACAGCCTGCAGCAGGTCCGCCGGATCGGCTGAGCGCAGCAGCCGCACCGGATGAATGCACCCGGCCGTTCACGTTCGTCGCCGGTATCGGCCCGGCCCTGAGCTTCGTCCGCGTCCGGTCATCAGCGACCGCGCGCGGACCGCCGCATGATGCAGTCCGGTGCGAGGCCACCTTGCCTGCCGCCCCAGCTCAGGCCCACGTCGGGAGGAGTTGCTGGAGTAGCCCTCCAGAAAGATCGGATCCAGGTACCGGACCGGGACGCGATCGTGAACCGCGTTTGTGCTGGTGCGGTCGCAGGAAACGCAGGCGCCCAGCAGCAGGATGTCGAGGAGTTCGCCGTTGGCATTGACGTGAAACTTGCCGGCGCCGGTGCTGGCGAGGCCGGAATGGCAGTGGACGCCGCGGAACGCGAGCAGGGGAAGGTGCGTGCGCCGAAGGGCCCAGGACGAAACGATATGAGGACGCGTAGACATGATCCCTCTGAAGACCTGACGGAAGGCATGGGAAAAGAGCCGACGGCGACGTCGGCGACCGATGCACGGGGGAAGGTGTCAGGTTTAAAGAGCAGGCGGCGTCACGCGGGGTGAAGTCCTCTCGTGAGAGGGTCGGAGAAGAAGGTCCAGTTGCAAGGTAGGGCGGGACGGGTTGGCGAGGCCACCGATTTTTGTGTTGGTGCCGAGCACCGAGGGTTGGGGTCAGCGAACCGGGCATCGAGCACGCGTCGTTCGCCCGCGCGGCCCCTGTTCGCCGTATTCCGGCCGCCCCCGTGGGACTCTTGTTCCTCCCGCTGGCCTTCGCCTTGTCCGTCGACAGCCTCGCAAGGACGACCGCCGCCTACTGCCGCGGCGGATCGGTGAACAGAAGGGTAGGAGTAGCCGCTTCGAAAGCCCGAACCCACACATCCGTCGTCGTCACAGCGGCGCTCGCATCGTGATCCTGCTGTCCGACGCCCGTCGGAAGCGCTTCTCCTGGTGGAGTTGATGCCCAACGGCCGGCGTGGTGAAGGCGGCCAGCTCACGTAGGCGTAAGCCATTGGGTCATCTTGTCGCTGAAATCCACCTCATAGGGAAGATCCCGGAGGTCTTCTGCAGTCGCGTCGAGGCCGCGAGCCCGAGCTAGCTCGACCAGCCATGCCCACGGATGTTCCTGCTCCGTCGCGCACTCGTCGTCGTCGGGAAGCACGGCGTTCAAGACGTGCTGCGTGATGCTTTCCCGAGTCTCGACGAGCGCAACGACGCCACCCGGGACACCGGTTGATCTAGCGGTGACAGTGAACCCACGATCCGCACGCAGGAGCACGCGCCGACCGTCCTCCAGCACCGCGAACTCACTGACAATGAAGCTGCGGGTGCTCGCATCCTCGGCGTACGTCCCGTCGCGTCGACGTCCCAGTCCGCCCACCGCAACAACCTCTGCATGCCGTCCGGCGACACATCACCGGCCTGCTCAGCCAGGGTCCAGCCGTTCTTGCGCCCCAAGCCCAAGACCAGCCCGCACAGGTACGAGGCACCCGCAGCCGTGGTTCCGACCGGCGAAACCGAGGCCCGATCCGGGCATGCAGCCGGTCCAACTCCCCATGCCACCGATCAACATCAACGTCCGTCACAGGCAGACCAACGAACACGAGCCGGACTCGATTCGCCTACTGCCGTTGCAGTTTAATCCTGCCCTCAGGTTGATCGGGGAGGATGAGCGCAAAAGCATCAACTGGAGGGAGCAGGCCGGCGTGCAGATCATGATCGCCGATGACGAGGCGGCCATCCGTGAGTCGCTGGAGCGGGTGCTTCAGGTCGAGGGTTACGGCACTAGCACCGCCGCCAACGGTCTCGCCGTGCTCGACGGGATCGGTGGCGCGGCGCCGGATCTGCTGATCCTCGACGTGATGATGCCCCGCCTCGGCGGGTTGGAGACCTGCCGGCGGTTGCGGGCGGCGGGTCGGGATCTGCCGGTGCTGATGCTGACCGCCCGGGATCAGGTCTCCGACCGGGTCGCGGGGCTGGACGCGGGCGCCGACGACTACCTGCCCAAGCCGTTCGCCACCGAGGAGTTGCTGGCCCGGGTCCGGGCTCTGCTGCGCCGCCGCGCGCCGGGCGACGACGAGTCGCAGATCCTGTCGTTCGCCGACGTCCGGCTCGATCCCGACAGGTTCGAGGCGTGGCGGGGTGGGCGGCCGCTGTATCTGACCCGGACCGAGTTCTCCCTGCTACAGGTTCTCGTGCGCAACGCGACCCGGGTGTTGACCCGCGACGCGCTGTTCGAGGCGATCTGGGGCTTCGACATGAGCACCACCGCCAACAACCTTCAGGTGTACGTGAGCTATCTGCGCCGCAAGATGGAGGCCGAGGGTGAGCCGCGATTGATTTACACGCTGCGCGGCTTGGGGTACACGCTGCGGGAGACTCCTCCGTGAGCAGGCCCGCCGGCCGGGAACCGCGTCGGCTGACCCGATGGTGGCGCCGGCGGTCCCTGCGGACCAGGCTGACGGTGATCGCGGCGACGGCCATCGCGGTCAGCGTGTTCGTGGCCTTCCAGGTGGCCAGCGAGCTGCTGGACTCGGAGCTGCAGGACAACGCCGAGAATCAGCTACGCGCGGACTCCCGCGTCCTGGCGGCGACCGTGGAGCACACCGGTCTGGCGCAGGTCCAGCTACCGCCGTATCCCGGATCCGGTCGGCTGGTGCGGGTCATCCTGCCCGACGGTTCGACCCGGACGCCGGCCGGCCAACCCGCGCTGCCCCCCGTCAGCGGGCACGCCGGGCGCGTGGCGCAGGGCGCGTCGGCCGACCTGATGGAGTCGAACGACAGCGACGACGACGGCTACCTCATCTACACGCTGCGGGCGGGCGACGGCGCGGTCCAGGTGGCCCGCAACAGCGACGACAGCCCGATCAACCGATTTGGGTTGGGCATGCTGCTGATCGGACTGCTCTGCGTGGCCGGGGGCGCCCTTGTCGGGCGGACCGTGGCGCGGACCGGGCTGGCACCGATCGACCGGCTGACTGCCGCCGCGGTTCGTGTCGCGCAGACCCGGGACCTCGACGCCGACATCCCGGACGAGGGCGGCGGGGAGATCCGGCGGCTGATCCAGTCAATCAACGACATGCTCGCCGCGCTCCGCGACTCCCGGCGGGCCCAGCGGCTGCTCGCCGAGGACGCCGCCCACGAACTCAAGACCCCGCTCACCAGCCTGCGCCTCAACGTTGAGCTGCTGATCCGGCTCGATCGGCGCGGCACCCTGGACCGCGCACTGCCGGCGGAGAGCCGGACCCGGCTGCTCACCGATCTCGGCGCCCAGGTGGCCGAGTTGAGCACCCTTGCCGCCGAGCTGACCGACCTGGCGCGCGGCGACGTCAGCGACGAGAGCACCGAGTTGCTCGATGTCGCCGACGTGGTGGTGGCCGCCGCGACCCGGGCGCGTTCCCGCGTGCCCGACATCGAGGTCGCGCTCGACGTGACCTCTGTGTGGGTGAGCGGGCGTCCCGCTGCGCTCCAGCGGGCGGTGCTCAACCTCATCGACAACGCCGGCAAGTGGTCCCCCGCTGACCAGCCGGTCCAGGTCCGGCTCCGTGCCGAGGGCGCGTCGGCGGTCCTCGAGGTCGACGACGCCGGGCCGGGCATCGACGCCGCCGACGTACCGCGGGTGTTCGACCGGTTCTACCGTGCCGACAGCGCGCGGGCGCTGCCGGGATCAGGTCTGGGGTTGTCGATCGTGCAGCGGGTCGTCGACGCCCACGCCGGCCGGGTCACCGTCGCCCGGTCCGCACGCGGTGGCGCGCTGCTGCGGATCATCCTTCCGGCCGCCGCCCCGCCCGCTCGGATCACGCGGCTCACCGCGGGGGTGGACACGGTGGCGCGCTGACCCGCTGCGGCACGGCGCCGGGACCGCCACGGTGCGCGGTGCCAGGACCCGCCGCAGCGGGCGGCGCAGGACAAGGGCGGCGGACACGGCGACGGCCGCGGCCATGACAAAGATCCGGGACGGGCTCTGCCCGTCCCGGATCTCGACTGTGCCGCCGCGCTCACCGTTGCGGCGCGGGCCCCTCCACGAGCGGCCGTTGATCGTCCGGCAGCTCCACCGGTCGGGACAACCGGCTCGGCCACCACATCCGTCGGCCGATCAGCAGGGTGAGGGCGGGCACCAGGACCGACCGCACCAGCAAGGCGTCGAGCAGCACGCCGAAGGCGACCAGGAACCCGACCTCGATCAGCATCACCAGCGGAAGTGAGGCGAGGACCGCGAACGTGGCCGCTAGGACCAGGCCTGCCGAGGTGATGACGCCACCGGTGGCGGAGAGGGCTTTGAGCATGCCCTCTCTGGTGCCGAGGCGCACGGCCTCCTCCCGGGCCCGGCTGGCCAGGAAAATGTTGTAGTCGATGCCGAGCGCCACTAGGAACAGGAATGCCAGCAGCGGCACCGAATAGTCGACGCCCTTGAACCCGAGGATCGTGTCGAAGACGAACACGCTGCCGCCGAAGGCTGCGGCGAATGAGACGATCACGGTCGCCATCAGGACCAGCGGGGCCACGATCGCTCGGAGCAGTAGCCCGAGGACGATCAGGACGACGGTGAGCACCAGCGGGATCACCAGCTTCTCGTCGCGGGTGGTGGTGACCTCGGTGTCGAGGTTCTCCGCGCTCGGCCCGCCGACGATCGCCTCCGCCCCGTTCACCGCGTGCACGGCGGTACGCACCCGCTTGATCGTGTCATACTCCGCGGCGGTGTCCGGCGCGTCGGTCGGGAACACGGAGATGTCGGCCCAGCCTCCGCTGGTCTGCCCCGCGACGGCCAGGGCCACACCGCGAGTGGTCTGGACGATGTCGAGCACCCGCTCCTGGTGCGCCGGCCGCGTGAAGATCGTCATCGGCTGGCCGCCGAGCTCCGGGAAGTGCTGGCGGAGGACGGTGAAGCCGGTGACCGACTCCGGCGCGGACAGGAACTGGTCCTGCTCCCGCAGGGCGCCGGTGTTGCCCGCCAGCCCGATGGCGAGCACGCCGAGGACTCCGAGCGAGCCGAGCGTCGCCACCCACGGGCGGCGACTGATGGCGGTGCCGAGCCGTCCCCACAGCCCCGGCTTCTCCTGGACGGCCGTGTTGAGCCGCGGGATCGCCGGCCAGAAGATCCGCCTGCCGAGCACCACGAGCAGCGCCGGGAACAGCGTCAGCATGGCCACCAGCGCGCACAGGATGCCGGCCGCGCCGATCGGGCCCAACCCGCTGGTGCTGTTCAGGTCGGCGACGAGCAGGCAGAGCAGGCCAGCGATCACGGTGGCCGCGGACGCGACGATGGCCGGCGCCGCGCCGCGTAACGCGTGGACCATCGCGACCCGGACGTTCTCGTGGTGGTGCAGTGTCTCCCGGTACCGGGCGATGAGCAACAGCGCGTAGTCCGTACCGACGCCGAATACCAGGATCGTCAGCAGCGCCGAGTTCTGGTCGTTGATCACGATGCCGAAGCCCTTGACGAGCAGGTAGACGGTCGCCATCGCGGTCAGTGCGGCCGCGCCCACAGCCATGAGCGGGATGAACCACAACACCGGGCTGCGGTAGGTGAGGATCAGCAGGAGCGTGACGACGACGACGGTGGTGAGGAAGACCTGCAGGTCGATGCCGTCGAAGACGGCGTCCATGTCGCCGTCGACCGCAGCGGGTCCGGTCACGTCGAGTTCCAGGCCGGCGGGGCGGTCCTTCGCAGCCTCACGCAATGGGCCGACGATGGTCTCCGGTGCGCCGTAGGTCGTGCTCACGTCGAGGGTGAACATCATCGCCTCGCCGTCGGTGGAGGGTCTCGTCGGTGGGCCGTCGTCGTCCTCGCCGCCCGCCGCCGTCGCCTTCGGCGGGTACCGCTTGGCAAGGGTGTTGTGGTGGCGCTCGACCGCCGCGCGGTCGGCGTCGGTCATGCCGCCGGCACGGTGGTACACGAAGACGAACGTGTTGTCCTCACCGCCGGGGAGGCTGTCCTCCAGCACCGCCACCTTCGTGGACTCGGCGCTGGCCGGCAGGGTGTCCACGGCTCTGTCGGTGGTTACCGAGCTCAACTTCCCGCTCAGCGGCACCATGACCGCCGACAGCGCCACCCACAACCCGATCACCAACCATGGCACCCACCGGCCTGCCAAGCGACCGGCCGGCGCTTCCCCGGGCGGCGCTGCCTTGACTGCCATCACTAGCTTCCTCCATACGGTTAGTTCGCTCATCTGATGCCGACTTCGTACCGAGCGAATCTGAGACGACCGTTAATGCGCCGCTCAGGCCGGGTGGCCGAACCAGGTGCCGAGCGCACGCACCAGCGCGGTGGTGTCCAGATCCTGCGCGGTGGGCAAGGCCCAGGCGACGCAGCCGTCGGGCCGGATCAGCTACGCGTCGACGTCCACCCGGTCCGTGCGGGCGGTGACGGTGTTGCCCCGTCCGGTCCACGCGGCCGCGGCGTCGCGGACCTCAGCGCGGTCGGCGAGGCCCGCTCCAGCCGGGCCCGCCGCTCCGACAGCGACAGGTGCAGGAGCACCTCGCCGCCGGCGTCGGCGAGCAGGTCGAAGAGCACGTAATGAGCGGGGCATTCCCGGGCCAGGCGGAGGAGGCCGCGTCCTGCGGTGACGCACCGCTGCAACGGGGCGACGTTTGTCCTCCCGCGCTCGAACACGATCAGCTCACCGTCGAGCACCGCGCCGACCGGGACTGCGGGCGCCGCGGCCTCAAGATCCTCCGACGTGACCGCGTGATCCGCCGGTACCGGGCCGTCGGCCGCGAGGTCGGGCACCACTCCTCGGGTCACGATTCCGGCTGCGAACGCTGCGGTAGACCCGTACACGACGCCCGCCCGTGGCGTTCATCCGTGATCAGATTCAGGGTGCTCAGCTCTTCGTCGTCGCCCCACCGGCCCTTGTTGCTCGGCAGTTCCTCGGTCGTACTCATGGTGGGGCAGAGGCCAAGGACTCAGCCTTCCAGGTAGGCGAGGACCGCCAGGATGCGGCGGTTGTCGTCCTCGGAGGGCTTGAGACCGAGCTTGGTGAAGATGTTGTTGCTGTGTTTGCTGACGGTTTTCTCGGTGACGAACATCCGGGCGGCGATCGCAGCGTTCGAGCGGCCCTGCGCCATCAGGGTGAGGACCTCATGCTCGCGTGGGCTCAGCTCCAGGAGCTTAGGATCGGTGGAGCGGTGGGTGAGTAGCGCACTCACCACGTCGGGGTCCATAACGGTGCTGCCGGTAGCGACCTGCCGGACACTGGCGACGAATTGGTCGACGTCCGTAACCCGGTCCTTCAACAGGTAGCCCACCGCGCCCGCGCGATCTGACATCAGCTCCCTGGCGTAGATCTGCTCGACATACTGCGAGAGCACCATGATGGGCAGCCCTGGAATCTGGCGGCGGGCCTCGATCGCGGAACGCAGCCCCTCGTCGGTGAAGGTCGGCGGCAACCGCACGTCGACGATGGCGACGTCGGGGCGGTGCGTCGTCAGCGACCGGATCAGCGCGGGGCCGTTGTCAACGGCTTCCACGACCTCGAATGAATTGGCCCGCAGGATCCTGATCAGGCCCTCGCGGAGCAGGGGGAGGTCCTCGGCTATCACGATACGCACGGCAGCGACATCCTCACCTCGGTAGGTCCGCCCGGCGGGCTGTCAACGGTCAGCGTGCCGTCGAAGGCAGCCAGGCGACGGACGATGCCACGCAGGCCGGTGCCGGAATCGATCGAAGCACCCCCACGGCCGTCGTCGGATACCAGCATCGTCAGTTCCCCGGCAGCGCCGCCCCGGTGGGGTGCGAACTCCACGGTGATCCGGATCTGCTGGGCCTGGGCGTGCTTGATGGCGTTCGACAAGGCCTCGGCGACGGCGAAGTAGGCCGCGGACTCGATCGGGGCCGGCAGCCGTCCGGGTAGGCGGGTCACCACCGTGGTCGGGATCGGATTGACCAGGGCCAAGGCCTTGAGTGCGCCGTCCAGGCCACGGTCGGCCAGTACCGGCGGATGGATGCCTCGTACCAGGTCGCGCAGCTCGGTCAGGGCGCTGGAGGTCGACTCGCGGGCCTCGGCCAGCAACTGCTGGACGGCCTACGGATCGTTGGGCAGTAACTGTTCGGCCAAGCCCAGGCTCATACCCAGCGACACCAGCCGGGCCTGCGCGCCGTCGTGCAGGTCGCGTTCGATTCGGCGCAGTTCACCGGCCTGGGTGTCGACGGTCTCAGCTCGCGAGGCCGCCAACTGTTGGACGCGGGCCCGCAGGCGCGCCTGTTCGGTGGGCCGAGCAGAGCGCGGATCACCCGAGCGTTGAGGTTCGCGAGGCGCACCGCAGTGACGTACCAGAGCAGAAGGAAAACCGGACCGAGCGGTACCAGCCCGAACGACTGCGCGACGCTGTGCAGCCGGAAGCCCTCCCCCATCGGAGTGCGGAATACCTGAGAAGGCGTCAGCTGATAGATGAGCGGATAGGTCAGGTATACGACTCCGAAGATGAAGAACAGCAGCGACAGTCCGCAACTCAACCAAATGGTGATCGAGTTGACCACCAACCAGATCCAGTCCCGCCACGTCGCCGGGTCTCGCAGGATCGTCCAGAGCCGCACCGGCCACCCGGCGTCCGGCGTCGGCTGATAGGGCCGCGCGGGCACCGGTTCGCCGAGCCGGTCGGCGGCCCACTGGCGATGCAGGTCGGCAAACCAGCGCACCAGTACGGTCGCGAGCAGGGTCAGTGGGATTCCGGCGCCAAGCGCGGCGATCGATATCGAGGTGATCCAGAGCGTGGCCAGCACGGCACCTAGGCCGTGTTTCGTAGGGCGCGAAGCCATTGGTTGATGGCGGCGATGGTGAGGGTGGCTTCGTAGCGAACGGCGAGTTTGTCGTAGCGGGTG
>NZ_JBITJA010000036.1:0-2090 GCF_044459545.1 Micromonospora sp. NPDC050276
GGCCCACCTACCAGCGCCCTGCTCGACGCGGGCGGCCGGTTTGCCGTGGGGACCACAACGACCGGGCACGGGCCGGCATTCCAACCTGCCCGACCAGCCCTCGGGGGCGGGGCGGCGGGCCGGTGGTGCTGCGATCGTCAGGGTATGTAACGACCCCGGCCCGGCCACGATTCCGCCCCACAGGTGCGGCCCACCACACCCCACAAACGCCCAGGATCGGACAAACGCCCCACGCCGCCCCGTAACCGGGACTCCGAACCGCCGCCACCGGGTGTGATCCACTCGCGTTCACGGAAAACGGGGTATCCCCGACCCCCCTGGATGGCCCGACATCACCGAACCCGAGTCGATCACGAACGGGCCGCCCGTGCAGTCTCTCTCAAGTCGGACAAATCCGGCGCTGGACCGAGCCCACACGGGCCGGCACGGACCCGCAATGGTCGTGCCGGCGTGCCGCCTCCGGTATGGCCGGCCCCGTCCGGAACGCTAGGACCGCCCGAAAAGACCGGGACCGCCGACACGCACCGGGACCGAAAAGGCATGCACCGGGACCGCCGACAGGGACGCCGACCGCCCGGCCGTACCGGGAGCCGCCCGGGCGGCCGGGACCGCCGGCACGGACGGGGACCGCCGACACCGACGGGGACCGCCGACACCGACGGGGACCGCCGACACCGACGGGAACGGCCGGCACCGACGGGGACGGCCCGGCACGCACGGGGACGGCCCGGACGGACGGGGACGGCCCGGACCGACCGGGACCGGCAACACACACCGGGACCGCCCGGACGAGCGACACCGCCGGGACCGCCGGCAGGAACGGGGACGGCCCGGCCGGACGGAACGGGACGCCCTTGACCGGGACCGGGCAGACCGGCCACCGCGAGCCCATCCGGCCCGCCCCGGTGCCGACTCGTGGCCGCCTGGAGGACGGCGCTGGGATCAGCCTGAGCGACACCGGCTCCGGCGGGCGTTACCCTGACACCATGCAGGCCGTCTCCCCCACCGCGACCGACGTGGCTTTCCTGGCCCGTCCAGGTCGCCCTGCCGTGGTGGCGCGGACGCTCGCCGAGCTGGCCGGTCCCACCCGAGGTGTGGTGGAGCTGCCGGTGCGGCTGATGTGGAACGCCGAGCGCACCTTTGATCTCGGCGACCCCGACCAGCTGCTCTGGATGTACGAGAACGTGCTTCGCGAGACCACCCGGGCCGATGATCTGCGCGCGCTGATCAATGGGCGGACACTGCGCCGGGTGTGGCGACTGCTCAACCTGCCTCGGGGCGTACGCCAGGCGTGGGAGAGCCGGCACCGCGGCCTGCGCGCGGCGTGATCGAGCCTCACCTGCACGAGTTCTACCGGGAGGTGGCCCGGGTGGCGCTTGCCGCCGCCGGGCCGTACCGGTTTGTGCTCGGTGGTGGGGTGGCGTGGGCGGCGCACGGGCTGGTCGCCCGACCGACCGAGGACGTCGACCTTTTCGCGGACGTGGAGGGTGCGGCAGCGGCCGCGTCCGCCGGGGTTCGCGTGGCCCTGGAGCGGGCCGGGTTCATCGTCAGCGACGCCGACCCGGACAGTGAGCTGGCCGAGTTGTTCGACGGGTACGAGCAGGACATGAAGGATTTCGTGGTGAGCCGCGACGGCCGGCAGATCCGGCTCAGCCTCGCCCGGTTGGACCGCCAGCAGAGTCCGGTGGTGATGGACCTCGGGCCGGTGATGGACGTCCGTGACCTGGTGGCCAACAAGATCGCGGCGTTGGTCAACCGGCGCGAGGTTCGTGACTTCATCGACGTGGCGGCGGCCCTCGACCACTACGACGTGACCGAACTGTTGGTGCTGGCACGACAGGTCGATCCCGCACTGGACCCGGACGACGTGCGCGCCGCTGGCCGTTACCTGGACCGGCTGTCCGACCAGCGGTTCGGGCGCTACGGCCTGGGCGCCGCCGACGTCGCCGAGATCCGGCGGCGCTTCGCCGCCTGGCCGCGCTGACCCGCACAGGCGAGCCACACGCCCAGGCCGCACCGCGAGCCGCACGCCCAGGCCGCACCGTTGAACCGCACGACCAGGCCGCGCCGCGAGCCGCACGCCCAGGCCG
>NZ_JBITJA010000036.1:2188-8733 GCF_044459545.1 Micromonospora sp. NPDC050276
CGCACCGTTGAACAGGCCGCACCGCGAACCACACGCCCAGGCCGCACCGCGAGCCGCACGCCCAGGCCGCACCGTTGAACCGCACGACCAGGCCGCGCCGCGAGCCGCACGCCCAGGCCGCACCGTTGAACAGGCCGCACCGCGAACCACACGCCCAGGCCGCACCGCGAGCCGCACGCCCAGGCCGCACCGTTGAACCGCACGACCAGGCCGCACTCGCACGCGACGCGCTGGATTTACTTGGTTGGTCGACCGCCCGTGACCCCCAGGATCTCGCCCGTCACGTAGCTGGATTCCTGCGAGGCGAAGAAGACGTACGCGGGAGCCAACTCCGCCGGCTGCCCGGGGCGCCCCTCCGGGGTGTCGGTGCCGAACTGCTCCACCTTCTCCTTCGGCATGGTGGATGGGATCAACGGCGTCCACACCGGGCCCGGTGCAACCGCGTTGACGCGGATGCCCTGCTCGGCTAGGTCCGCGGCGAGGGCCTTGGTGAAGTTCGCGATGCCCGCCTTGGTGGTAGCGTAGTCCAGCAGCTGCGGCGACGGGTCGAACGCCTGGATCGACGACGTGTTGATGATCGCCGATCCCTCGGCCAGGTGGGGAATGGCGGCCTTGCAGAGCCAGAACATCGCGTACAGGTTGGTCTTGAAGACCCGGTCGAGCTGCTCGGTGCTGATGCCGAGGATCCCCTTGTCCTGCGACATCTGGTACGCCGCGTTGTTGACCAGGATGTCGAGACCGCCCAGGTCGCGCACCGCCCGATCGACCAGTTCCTGGCAGTGCGCCTCGTCGGTGATGTCACCGCGGACCGCGACGCCCCGCCGACCGGCGGCCTCGACCAGCCGGATGGTCTCCCGGGCGTCGGCGTCCTCCTCCTCACTGAGGTAGGAGATGAGCACGTCCGCGCCCTCCCGGGCGAAGGCGATCGCGACCGCCCGGCCGATCCCCGAGTCACCGCCGGTGATCAGCGCCCGCTTGCCGTCGAGCTTGCCGCTGCCCCGGTACGACTCCTCCCCGTGGTCCGGCTTCGGGGTCATCTCCCGGGTCGAGCCGGGCGCCGACTGCTGCTGTGCGGGCTGACCGGCCTGCTGGCCGTACTGGCGGGTGGGGTCCTGCTGGGTGTGCTGGTCCTCGCTCACTGGATTCTCCTCGCTGCGCGCGGAAGCGGGCTCTCCCGCGAATGCCGTCCCTGACCGCCCTACCCCGCGTCGACCTACGGAAACCGCTGCATCGCTTGGGGCTGCCGTGGCGGGAGTGCTCGCTGCTGGTTATGGTGCGCAAGGCGCTCACGAGGCGCGTCCATCCCCATGGAAAGGCACGTCATGACCTCTCCCTCCGGCCCGTCGCGCCGCCAGGTGCTCGTCGCCGCGGCGGCCGCGGCGACCACCCCGCTGATCGCCGCCGCGCCCGCGCAGGCGGCCGGCGCGGCCCGGTCGCGCACCTGGGACCTCACCCTCCTGGGCACGTCGGACACGCACGGCAACGTCTACAACTGGGATTACTACCGCGACGCCGAGTACGACGACAGCAAGCAGAACGACATCGGCGTCGCGAAGCTGGCCACCCTGATCAACCAGATCCGCCGGGAGCGGCGCGGCAAGGCGACGCTGGTCCTCGACGCCGGCGACACCATCCAGGGGACGCCGCTGGCCACGTACTACGCCAAGCAGGAGCCGATCACCGCCACCGGGGAGAAGCACCCGATGGCGCGGGCCATGAACGTCATCGACTACGACGCGGTGACGCTGGGCAACCACGAGTTCAACTACGGTCTACCGCTGCTGGACCTCTGGATCCGTCAGCTCGGCTTCCCGGCGCTCGCCGCGAACGCGGTCAACGCGAAGACCGGCAAGCCGGCCTTCCTGCCGTACGTCATCAAGAAGGTCTCCCTCGGTTTCGCCGCGCCGACCCTGCGGGTCGGCATCCTGGGGCTGACCAACCCCGGGGTGGCCATCTGGGACAAGGGCAACGTCGAGGGCAAGCTGCGCTTCGACGACATGATCGCGACCGCCGCGAAGTGGGTGCCGATCATGCGGGCCCGCGGCGCGGACCTCGTGCTGATCTCCGCGCACGGCGGTGACAGCGGCACCTCCAGCTATGGCCCGGAGCTGCCGAACGAGAACCCGGTGGCGCTGATCGCCCAGCAGGTGCCGGGGATCGACGCGATCCTCTTCGGTCACGCGCACAACGAGGTGGTCGAGCGGTTCGTCACCAACGAGCGCACCGGCGCGCAGGTGCTGCTCTCCGAGCCGTCGAAGTGGGGCCAGCGGCTCACCCGGATGGACTTCACCCTCGCCCGTGAGCGGGGCCGGTGGACGATCACCAAGAAGGCCGCCACCATGCTGAACACCAACACGGTGGTCGAGGACCCGAAGGTGCTCGCCGCCGTACGGGCCCAGCACCAGAAGACCGTGGCGTACGTCAACCAGGTGGTGGCCCAGGCCACCGTGGAGATGTCCACGGTGGAGTCGCGGTACAAGGACACCCCCATCCTGGACTTCATCAACCACGTCCAGGCCGAGACCGTCACGAAGGCGCTGGCCGGCACGCAGTACGCCGACCTGCCGGTGCTGTCGCAGGCGTCGCCGTTCAGCCGCACCGCTGTCTTCCCCGCCGGTGACGTGAAGATCCGCGACGTGGCCGGTCTGTACGTGTACGACAACACCCTCGAGGCGGTCGTGCTCAGCGGCGCCGAGGTGCGCGCGTACCTGGAGTATTCGGCGAAGTTCTTCCGCACCCTCGCGCCGGGCGCCCCGGTCGACCCGGAGCAGATCAGTGACCCGGCGGTGCCGGACTACAACTACGACGTCTTCTCCGGCCTGGACTACGACATCGACATCTCCAAGCCGGTCGGGCAGCGGATCACCCGTCTGGTGTTGGCCGGCACCGACACTCCGGTGGCCGACAACGCCCAGTTCGTGGTGGCGGTGAACAACTACCGGCGCAGCGGCGGCGGTAACTTCCCCGGCATCGTGAAGACCCAGGTCTACAACGCGCAGCAGGAGATCCGTCAGCTGCTCATCGACTGGGCGCAGGCCCGGGGCACGATCGACCCGGCCGATTTCTTCCAGCCCAACTGGCGCCTCGTCCGCGAGGGCGTGCCGGTCTTCTGATCGCACCTCGTCGACGGGCCGTGGGTGGCGACACCCACGGCCCGTCGCGCTTTCTCAGCCCTGCACGTTCCAGCGGACCGGATCCTCGGCCTTTTCGGGCCGGTCCCGCACACACCCCGTGGGGCGTCCTAGGATCCTGGGTGAGCGGCGGTGGCCTGGCGCGGCGGATGCGACAACCGGTCGAGCACCGCGAGCGCGGCCCGGACGGGGCGGCGGCGCAGCATCTCGTCGAAGCTCGCCCGCCCCTGGCAGAACTGCACGAACATCCGCCAGCCCGGCGGGGTCGCCAACAGGGCGTGGAACACGTCCGGACGGCGAGTGAACACGTCGAGCAGTCGGAACCCCGCCCGCATCTCCGGCAGCAGACGCTCGGCCAACGCCCGCTCGTACCCGGCCAGATCACCGCCCGCGACCGCCGCACCGGCCAGCTCACCGGAGCGCAACGCGAAGCTGATGCCCTCCCGGCTCCACGGCTCCAGCAGCCCCGCCGCATCCCCCACCACCAGCACCCGGCCGTTGCGCAACGGTGAATCCTCCGCGCGGCACCGGGTCAGGTGACCGGAGTCGTGCTCGGCCGGCAGCCCGGTCAGACCCAACCGGTCGACAAACCGCCGCAGGTAGTCACGAGTCCCCTCCCCCGCGCCCCGACCGGCGATCACGCCGACGGTCAACCGGTCACCCTTCGGGAAGACCCAGGCGTACGAGCCCGGCATCGCACCCCAGTCCAACAACAGCCGACCCCGCCACCGCTCCTGCTCGGCGGGCGGCACCGGAATCTCCAACTCCAGACCCAGATCCACCTGCCGATACCGAACCCCGACATGCCGGGCGGTCACGCCCGACGAGCCGTCCGCCCCGATCACGGCACGAGCCGCGATCGTCGTACCGTCGGCCAGCCGCAGGCGTACCCCCTCTGGGTCCTGCTCGATCGCGCGGACCGCGACCCGCTCCCGCAGCTGCGCGCCGGCGGCCACCGCCGCCGCGCGCAGCCGGTCGTCGAACTCTTCGCGGCGCACCATCGTCACCACCGGACTGGCGTTGCGGCGGGTGAACTCCCGACGGCCGTCGCGGGTGAAGGTCACCCGGTCCACGCGGTCGTGCGCGGGCACCTCGATCCGGCCCTGAACGGCCGCCAGGGAGGTGCCGATCAGGCCACCGCCGCAGGTCTTGTACCGGGGGTGCACGGCCCGCTCGACAACGAGGGTGGAGACGCCCGCACGGGCAGCGGCATGCGCCGCGGACAGCCCGGCCGGGCCCGCGCCGACGACGACGAGATCCCAAACGATCACGGAAGCAGCCTAGGGCACCGCCCCACCACGACCGCCGGACCGCCGGTCGTGGCGACCGCCCGATCGGGTGTGCATCTTCGGGCACCGAGGGGGTAACCGGCGCACGGCAACCGCCGCCGCGATGGCGGACGAGCGAAGGAGGAACCATGCAGCAGGTGCAACTGTCGGAGGCCGAGCAACGGGTGTACCAGGCGGTCACCACCCTCGAGGCGCGCGGGCAGGTGCCCTACCCGGACCTGATCGCCGAGGAGTCCGGGCTCACCGAAGAGCAGGTGGGCAGCCCCTTGCACCTGCTCACCGAGAAGGGCCTGCTGCACCGCGAGGACTCGCCGATGGCCGGCCTCGACTTCGGCCCCCGATTCTGCGCCCGCCAAATGGCGTGAGCCGCGGAACCACCCCGGCCGATTCGTCTCCCGAAGACCCGGGTAGCGATCAGCAATGCGTGATCGACGGTCAACGGGGGCCACGATGAACGCGGCGCAGACGCCGCAGCCGGTGAGCGTGGCCGAGAACCGACGACGCTGGCAGGCGGTCGGCGTCGGACTTGTCGCCGCGTTCATGACACTGCTCGACGTGAGCATCGTCAACGTCGCGGTGCCGTCCATCGACCGGGCGCTGCACGCGTCCTCCAGTGACCTGCAGTGGATCCTCTCCGGGTACGCGCTCACCTTCGGCCTGGCGCTGGTCCCCGCCGGCCGCTTCGGTGACGCCCGCGGTCGGCGCAACGCGTTCGTCTTCGGCATCGCGCTGTTCACCATCACCAGCGCGCTCGCCGGCCTCGCCACCTCCCCGACCTGGCTGGTCATCACCCGACTGTTGCAGGGTGCCGCCGCCGGCATCGTCAACCCACAGGTCATCGGGCTGATCCAGCAACTCTTCCACGGGCCCGAACGCGCCCGCCCGTTCGGTCTGCTCGGCGCCACCATCGGCATCTCCACCGCCGTCGGGCCGCTGCTCGGCGGGCTGCTCATCGCCATCGGCGGTGAGGAACACGGTTGGCGATGGGTCTTCTTCGTCAACGTGCCGGTCGGCATCGTCGCGGTGATCCTCGGCTGGCGGCTGTTGCCCGGCCGGGCCGCCGGCCAACCTGGCTGGCATCGACTCGACCCCGTCGGCGTCCTGCTGCTCGGCATCGGCGTGGTCCTGGTGTTGCTGCCATTGGTGCAGGAGCAGCAGTGGCGCACCCCCTGGAAATGGGCGCTCGTCCCGGCCGGCCTGGCGGTGTTGACCGCCTTCGGGCTGTGGGAGCGGCGGTACGCCCGCCACCACGAACCCCTGTTCGACCTACGACTGTTCAGCCTCCAGTCGTACACCCTCGGCTCGGTCCTGGCACTTGTCTACTTCGGCGGCTTCACCGCGATCTTCTTCATCTTCACCCTGTTCCTACAGATGGGTCTCGGCTACAGCGCGCTCGTCGCCGGCCTGGCCATCACCCCGTTCGCCCTGGGTTCGGCGGCCGCCGCCGTACTCGGTGGCCGCATCGTCAACCGCTTCGGCCGACCACTGGTCGCCATCGGCCTGCTCACCGTGATCGTCGGACTGGCCGCGACCGTGATCGCGCTGCACCTCGCGCCGGACACCCCGGCACCCTGGGTCACCGCCGGCCCTCTGCTCGTCGCCGGCATCGGCAGTGGACTGGTGATCGCCCCCAACCAGACGATCACTCTCGCCGAGGTGCCGGTAGGCCAGGCGGGCAGCGGCGCGGGCATGCTCCAGACCGGTCAGCGGATCGGAGCCGCCGCCGGCATCGCCGCCGTCGGCTCGCTGTTCTTCTCGTCGCTGGCCGACAGCCGCGGCGACTGGACCACCGCCTTCGAACACTCCCTCATGCTGGCTACCGGCATCATCGTGCTCGCGCTGATCGCCACGCTGATCGACATCCGGCGCACCCACAACCACAAAACCTGATCGGGTACGCCGCTGGCCGGCACCCCGGGTTGCGGGTGCCGGCCAGCGGTCGGTGTCCTGTCGTGCTGTTCTGTTGTGCGGTGGTGCGGTGGTGCGGTGGTGCCGGTGGTGCTGTGGGGTCAGCTGTTCCAGTGCTGGGCGACGAGGTCGGCGGCCTGCTGCTCCCACTGGGCGTAGGCGTCCGGGTAGGCCGAGACCTGCACGGTCTGCGCGGCCTCGGTCAGCGGCATGTCCT
>NZ_JBITJA010000037.1:0-8093 GCF_044459545.1 Micromonospora sp. NPDC050276
TCCGCGATGACAAACGCGATCCGATCGGCCGGGTAGTCCGGATCGACCGGCACGTACGCGCCGCCGGCCCTCATCACCGCCAGCAGAACGACGATCAAGTCCACCGAGCGCGGCAGCATCACGGCCACCCGGGTCTCCGGGCCGACTCCCCGCGCGGCCAGCACCCCGGCCAACCGGCTCACCCGCTCACTCAACTCCCGATAAGTGACCGCATCCACGGCCGGCGCGTCCGGGGTCGCCGCCGCCTGAGCCTCGAACAGCTCGGGCAGGGTCGACGGCTGACAGGGCCTGGTCGTGTCGTTCCAGCCGTGCAGGATCTTGTCGCGCAGTGCGGCCGGAAGCGTCTCGGGTCGCTTCCCGCCGACCAGCCCGGCGACCGCCGTCTCGATCATGTCGCGCAGCAGCCAGGGCGAGGCGGGCGCAGCCGCCTGAACGGTGACGACGAATCCCGCCCCACCGTCTTCGATCATCACGGCGATGGGGTAGTTGGTGCGCTCCCGGACGCTCAGCAACCGGATGCCGTCGAGCCCGCCTGTTCCCGGCGACGGGGCGTTGTGCCGGTAGTTGAGCAGCGTGGTGAACAGCGGGCTGACGGGGGCGGCCCGCTGGGCGACGGCGAGTGGTGCGTGCTCGTGCGCCTGCAGGTCAGCCAGTTGCTCGCGTACGCGGTCCAGCACGTCCGACGCGTCGACGTCGATCCGCAGGGGCAGCGTGTTCATGAACAGCCCCGGCGTGCGTTCCCCGCCCACGGCGCCCATGCGTCCGAACAGGACAGTTCCGAACACCACGTCCGACCGCCCGGTGATCGCGGCCAGCACGTACGCCCAGGCGGCGTGCAGCACGACCGCCGGGGTGGTGCGGTGGCGGCGGGCCGTCTCCCGAATGGCGGCGGCCAGTTCGGCGGGCAGCGGCCGCGACGCCTCGGCGATGCCGGAGCCGTCGCCCTGGACGTTCAGCAGACCGTACGGGGCGGTCGGCTCCTCGACGTCGCCCAGCACGGCACGGAAGTGCTCCTCGTGGTCGGTTGCGCCGAGTCGGGCGCGGGCCACGAAGTCGCGGAACGGTACCGGCTCGGGTAGCTCGCCGGCTGTGCCGTCGAGGAAGGCGCGTACTTCGCCGAGCAGCACGTCGAGGGCGGTGTGGTCCTGCACGATGTGGTGGATCCGCACGAGAGCCCGGTCGCCGACGACGTTGACCCGCAGCAACGGGGCCTGGGTCAGGTCCATCGGCACGTTCTCCCCGTACGAGATCGGGATCGTTGCCTTTTCATGGATGACCTGCACCGGCTCGCGGAAGCTGTGGATCGAGGTGCGCAGGATCTCGTGCCGGTCCACGACGTGCTGCAGGGCGGCGACGAAGGCGTCCAGGCGTTGTCGCGAGTCGAAGGACAGCTCGACCGGCAGGACGTAGACGTCGTTTTCCCGGTGCATCAGGTGGTGGAAGTACATGCCCTCCTGCAACGGTGCGAGGGGGTAGACGTCGACCACGTCGTCGGGCAGTTGGGCGATCTCGTCGGCGGTGAGGTCGACCAGCGGGAACATCTCGGGCGTCAACGGGCGAGACAGTGGGCGGCGCGGCGGGACCAGAACCTCGGCGCGACCCGAACTCGCGGCCAGACCGGCCGGGGTCGGGTTGAGAAACAGCGTGCGGACATCGACCATGACATCTCGCTCGCGCAGCCGCTCGATGAGGGTGATCGCGAGCAGCGAGTGCCCGCCGAGGGCGAAGAAGTCGTCGTCCAGGCCGACCCGGTCGAGGCCGAGGACGTCGGCGAACACCTCGCACACAACCCGTTCGCGCTGCCCGCGCGGCGCCCGTCCGGTGACGGCTGCGGCGTAGTCGGGGGCGGGCAGGGCGCGCCGGTCGACCTTACCGTTGACGGTGAGCGGAAGCTCGGTCAAGGCGACGACGGCCGCGGGGACCATGTAATCGGGCAACGTGTGGGCCACGAACCGGCGCAGTTCCTGCGGGTCGACGGCCGGCACGGTGTAGGCCACGACCTGCTGACCGTGCACGGTCGCCGCGGCCTGCCGGACTTCCGGGTGTGCGGCGACCGCCGCTTCGACCTCGCCGAGTTCGATGCGGTAGCCGCGCACCTTCACCTGGTCGTCGGTGCGGCCCAGGAACTCCAACACACCATCCGGGCGCCACTTCGCGAGGTCGCCGGTGCGGTACATCCGGCCGCCCCCGCCGAACGGGCACGCCACGAACCGCTCCGCCGTCAACCCGGGACGGCCGAGATAGCCACGAGCCAGACCAGCGCCCGCGACATACAACTCCCCCACCACGCCAGGCGGAACCGGGCGCAACGCGGCATCGAGCACGTAGACGCGGGTGTTCCACATCGGGCGACCGATCGGCACAACACCGTCACCACGGCCGTCAACCATAAAGTCGGTACACGCCACGGTCGTCTCAGTCGGGCCGTAACTGTTGATCACCGGCACCGAGGCGGGAAGTTGGTCGTAGCGGAGCGCTTCACCGCCGACCATGAGCAGCTTCTCCGGAATGTTGGACAACGCGGCCAAGTGCCCCGGGGTGACCTTCAAGAACGCCGTCTGTCGCTCCCCGGTCACCACCCGACCACCCGAGACGAGCGCGCCGAACACCGACGTCACCGTGGTGTCGAACCCGACCGACGAATGGAACCGCGCCTCATCGGCCAGCCCCGGATAGACCGCCGCCGCCCGAGCCAGATAGTTGACCACCCCCGCGTGCCGGATCACGACGCCCTTGGGACGGCCAGTCGAACCGGACGTGTAAATCACATAGGCCGGATGCTCGGGCAGCACCCGCACGCCGAGGTCATGGTCAGGACCGTCCGGCACGACCACCTCGTCGATCACCGCAATCGGTCGCGCCTCATCGAGGATGAGTTCGATCCGCTCGGCCGGATAGTCCGGGTCGATCGGCAGGTAGGCCGCCCCCGCCTTCAGCACCGCCAGCAGCGCGACCACCAGGTCGGCCGATCGAGGCATACGAACCGCGACGATCGACTCTGGCCCGGCCCCGTCCGCGACCAGCCGCCGCGCCAACCGGTTGGCCCGCGAGTTCAGCTCCCGGTAGGTGATCTCGTCGACGGCCGGCGCGTCCGGCGCGGCCGCGACTCGCGCCTCGACCATCTCGGCTACCGAAGACCACGCAACGGCGACGGCCGTGTCGTTCCAGCCGCCCAGGATTTGCTCCCGCTCCCCCGCCGACAGCACGTCGACCGCTTCCACGGGCTGCTCCGGCTGGGCGATGAGCGTGTCGAGCACGCGCACCAGCCGCCCGGCCATGGCCTCGATCACGTCGGCGTCGAACAGGTCGGTGGCGTACGTGATCCGCCCGCGCAGCCCGCCGCCGGTCCGCTCGGCGAAGGTGAGGTCGAGGTCGAACTTGACCGGCGTCTGCCCTGCGGGCACGGCTTCGACGGCGAGGCCGGGCAGGTCGAGCACGGGCGTCTCGGTGTTCTGGAACGTCAGCATCACCTGGAAGAGCGGGTGTCGACCGAGCGAGCGGGCCGGGGCCAGTTCCTCGACGACCTGCTCGAACGGCACGTCCTGGTGGGTGAAGGCGTCCAGGGTGGACTCGCGTACTCGGCGCACCAGCTGCGAGAAGGTGCCGCCGACCTCGACCCGCAGGACGAGCGTGTTGACGAAGAAGCCGATGAGGTCGTGGAGGGCTTCATCCTCGCGCCCGGCTACCGGCGTACCAAGCGGAATGTCGGACCCCGCACCCAGGCGTGACAGCAGCACGGCGACCGCCGACTGCAGCACCATGAACGGCGTGACACCTTCGGTGCGGGCGAACTCGGTGAGCCGGGCATGCAGGTTCGCGTCGACCGCGAAGTCGACCGCTGCCCCGCGGTGCGAGGCGACCGCGGGGCGGGGCCGGCTCGCCGGCAGGGTCAGCTCCGGGGGAAGCCCGGCAAGGGCGTCCCGCCAGTACGCCACCTGCTCCGACAGGTCCAGCTCGCGCTGCCACAGGGCGTAGTCCGCATACTGCACCGGCAACGGAGTCCACGAGGGCACGGCACCGCGCAGCCGGGCCGCGTACGCGGTCGAGATGTCCCGGGCGAGCGGCGCCAGCGACGAGCCGTCGCCGGCGATGTGGTGCACGACCAGCGTCAGCCGGTGCTCGTCCGGCCCGGTCGAGGTCAGCCCCACCCGCAGCGGGACCTCGCCGGTCAGGTCGAACGGCTCGGCCGGCGACACCTCGCGGAAGGCAACCGACGGTGGCTGGACACGCTGGTGCGGCACCCCGTCGACCAGCGGGAACACCGTGCGCAGCACCTCGTGGCGGGTCACCACGTCGGTCAGCGCGGCGGCGAGGGCGTCCCGGTCGAGCGGCCCGGTCAGGCGCAACACCATCGGAATGTTGTAGGCGGCGGCCCCGTCGAGCTGGTTGAGAAACCACAACCGTTGCTGCGCCAGGGAGAGCGGCACCGTCGAGGGCCGGGGGCGCGGCGTCAGGGCGGGCCGCGGAGGTCCAGCGAGGGAAAGCCGCCCGGCGAGCGCGGCGACCGTCGGCGCCTCGAACAGCTGCCGTAGCGACACATCCATGCCGAGGACCGACCGGATTCGGGCGACCAGGCGGGTGGCCAGCAGCGAGTGCCCGCCGAGCGTGAAGAAGTTGTCGTCGACGCCGACCCGTTCGCGACCCAGCACGGCCGCGAACACCCGGGCGAGCAGCTTTTCCCGGGGGGTCGCCGGTTCCCGGTGGCCGGTCTCGAAGGCCGGGTCGGGCAGGGCAGCTCGGTCGAGCTTGCCGTTTGTGGTCAGCGGGAACGCCTGCAACACCATCACGGCGGCGGGCACCATGTGCTCCGGCACGGTTCGTGCCGCGTGTGCGCGAAGCGCCGCCACGTCGATGTCGCCGACCACGTGGGCGACAAGGCGGTCGGCGCGGGCCAGCACGACCGCCTGCCGCACCCCCGCGAAGCCGAGCAGCACGGCCTCGACCTCGCCGGGCTCGATACGGAAGCCGCGTACCTTCACCTGGAAGTCCGTACGGCCGAGGAAGTCGAGGATGCCGTCGGGGCGGCGGCGGGCCAGGTCGCCGGTGCGATACATGCGCTCGCCGCGGCGGAACGGGTCGGCGACGAAACGTTCGGCGCTCAGGCCGGGCCGACCGAGGTAGCCGCGGGCTAGTCCGAGGCCGGCCACATACAGCTCGCCGGGCACGCCGGGCGGCACCGGACGCAGAGCGGCATCCAGCACGTACGCGCGTACCCCGGCGATCGGGACACCGATCGAGGGTGTCTCCCCGGCCGCCAGCGGCTCGCTCGCCGTGGCGCACACGGTTGCCTCGGTCGGGCCGTACGCGTTGATCAGCCGACGCCCGGACCGCCAGCGCTCGGCCACGTCGGCCGGCAGCGCCTCGCCGGCCGAGATCAGCACGGTCACCGTTTCGAAGCCGGCCGGGTCCTGGACGGCGAGCACAGCCGGCGGCAGCGTCACATGGGTGACGGCGTGCTCGGCGACCGTGCGGCGCAGCGCCTCGCCCGGCATCAGGTCGTCCTTCGTACCGACGACGAGGTGGGCGCCCGCGCACAGCGTCATCGCCCATTCCGAGACGGCGGCGTCGAAGCTGGGCGAGGCGAACTGGAGGACATGGCTGCCCGGGGTGACGGCGAAGTGCTCGCGTTGGGCGGCGGCGAGGGCGGCCAGGCCCCGGTGGGTGACGACGACGCCCTTTGGCCAGCCGGTGGAGCCGGAGGTGTAGATGACGTAGGCGGGATGTTCGGGTCGCACCTCGAGGCCGGGGTCAGTGGCGGGGTAGGCGGACGTGTCGACCGGGCCGTCGAGGATCACGGCCGGGCGGGCGTCGGCGAGCATGAAGGCGATGCGCGCGGCCGGATAGGCGGGATCGATGGGCAGGTAGGCGCCGCCGGCCTTGAGGACCGCCAGGCACGCGACGACCTGCTCGGCCGAGCGGGGAAGTTGCAGGGCGACCAGGGCCTCCGGGCCGACGCCGCGGTCGATCAGGTAGCGGGCGAGCCGGTTCGCGCGCGCGTTCAGCTCGCGGTAGGTGAGCCGGTCGACGGCGGGCGCGTCCGGGGTTTCGGCGGCCCAGGCCTCGACCAGTTGGGGTGCGAGGACGGCGGGGACCGGCCAGGTGGTGTCGTCGACGGCCTGTGCCCGCTCGGCGTCGGTCAGCAGGCTCAGCGCGGCGACCGGGCAGTCGGGCCGGTCGAGTGCCACCTCGAGCAGACGGACGAGCCGATCGGCGAGCGCGCGGGCCACGTCGACGTCGTACAGGTCGGTCGCGTAGACGAGTCGGCCGCGCAGCCCGCCGGCGGTCGTCTCGGCGAAGGTGAGGTCGAGGTCGAACTTCGCCGGCAGCGATTCGGGGGTGACCGGATCGACGGCGAGGCCGGGGAGGTCGAGTGCCGGGGTCTCGTTGTTCTGAAACGCCAGCAGCACCTGGAACAGTGGGTGCCGGCCGAGCGAGCGGGCCGGGGCAAGCTCCTCCACGATCCGCTCGAAGGGCACGTCCTGATTTGCGAACGCGTCGAGGCTCGTCTCCCGCACGCGGCGCACCGTCTCGGCGAAGGTGCCGCCGACGGCGACGCGCAGCACGAGCGTGTTGGTGAAGAAGCCGACGAGGTCGTTGAGGGCGTCGTCATTGCGCCCGGCTACCGGCGTACCCAAGGCAATGTCGAAGCCCGCACCCAGGCGGGACAGCAGCACCGCGACCGCCGATTGCATCACCATGAACGGCGTCACGCCCTCGGCTCGGGCGAAGGCGGTGAGGCGGGCGTAGAGCGCGGTGTCGAGATTCAGGTCGATCATCTCACCGCGGTGGGAGGCGACGGCGGGCCGGGGGCGGCTGGCCGGCAGCGCCAGCTCAAGCGGAAGCCCGGCGAGGGCGTCCCGCCAGTAGGCCAACTGGTTCGACACGTCCAGATCGCGTTGCCACAGCGCGTAATCCGCATACTGCACGGGCAGTGGGTTCCACGAGGGTGCGGTGCCACGCAGCCGGGCCCGATAGGCGGTCGAGATGTCGCGGGCCAGCGGTGCGAGTGACCAGCCGTCGCCCGCGATGTGGTGCACGACCAGCGTCAGCAGGTGTTCGTCGGGGACGGTCGAGGTGAGGCTGGCCCGCAGCGGGATGTCGGTCGTCAAATCGAAGACCGGCACGCCGTCGGTGAACGTGACCGGGGACGGCGGCAGAACTCGTTGGCACGGCACGCCGTCGACGATCGGGAAGACCGTCCGCAGCACCTCGTGGCGGGTCACCACGTCGGTGAGGGCGGCGGCGAGCGCGTCGCGATCGAGCGGGCCGGTCAGGCGCAGCACCATTGGCAGGTGATAGGTCGGGCTCGGTCCCTCGAGGCGGCTGAGGAACCACAGGCGTTGCTGGGCCGCCGACAGGGGCACGGTCTCGGGGCGAGACCTTCGCGCCATTCCCGTACGGCCCGGGGCGGCGAGCCGGCCCGCCAGGCTGGCGACGGTGGGGGCGTTGAACAGGTCCCGCACCGTCGTCTCGCGCCCGAGCAGGGAGCGGATGCGGTTGACGAGCTTGGTGGCGAGCAGGGAGTGGCCGCCGAGGTCGAAGAAGTTGTCGTCGACGCCGACATCGTCGCGCCCGAGCACCTCGCCGAAGGCCTGGCAGAGCTGCTCTTCGTCGCGGTTGGCCGGCGCGCGGCGGGTCGTGGAGGCGGCGAAGTCGGGCGCGGGAAGGGCTTTGCGGTCGAGTTTGCCGTTGGTGGTCAGCGGCAACGCGTCCAGGGCCACGACGGCGGCCGGCACCATGTAGTCCGGAAGTGCGGCCGCCACGTGTGCGCGCAGTGCTGCCGGGTCGGCTTCGCCGACGACGTAGGCGACGATCCGGTCGTCGCGGACGGCCACGGCCGCCTGCCACACATCGGCGTGGGCGGTGAGGATAGCTTCGATCTCACCCAACTCGATCCGGAAGCCTCGGAACTTCACCTGGTCGTCGGTGCGGCCCAGGTAGACGAGTTCGCCGTCCGGCCGCCACGTCGCGAGGTCGCCGGTGCGATAGAGGCGGCCACCCCGGCTGTACGGGTCGGCGACGAACCGCTCGGCGGTCAGCCCCGGCCGACCCCAGTAGCCCCGTGCCAACTGGATTCCGGCGAGATACAACTC
>NZ_JBITJA010000038.1:0-6752 GCF_044459545.1 Micromonospora sp. NPDC050276
TCGGCGGGGTTCCCAGTGGAAGAGCCGGGTGGCGAGGGTGGCGGCGATGGCGACCCAGGCCAGAGTCGTCCAAGGTGCCGGAGGCCGGCCTCCGGTGTCTCTCGGTGACTTCCACGACAGCGCGGGCGCGGCCGACCCGTCAGTGGCGCCATGCCACGACCACGTGTGACGTGGTGTCACTGGTCGTGGCCCTGGCTGCCGGGTGCCCGACTTCGGCCCCGGCGAATGCGTGCTCTTCGCCGATGCTGAGATCCGAAAGCATTGCTCCGGCGAGAGCGTAAGGAAGCGTTTCTTCACCGGCGACGAGTCCAGCCGTCCCCCGGCCCGGAGGACGGCTGGAGGCGGCGAGCCTGACTCTGGTCGGCGGCACGGTCTGGGAGGCGCTCGTGACGCGAGCTAACTTCGCGGAAGCGCAGTGATGGCCACGATGGCGCTGTTGACGACAGTGGCCGTCACGGTGCGGGTCACGGCTTCCGCCGCGGCGTCGGCACCCCAGTCGCCCTGCTCGAGTTCCTTGGCTCGGCTGATCACCGGTGACGTCCACGGGATTTCGCGGTGGAACTGCGGGAGCGTCCCGCTCGCCGAGAGCAGTGCCGCGAGCGCGGCGACACGGGCTTGCGGCTCCACACCGTCCACGAGGACCTGCCGAACGTCGGCGAGCAGGCGGGCCCGTCGTCCGGTTCTGCCCTCCCGCAGAGCCGTCGTCCGGAACAGGCCGAGCACCTTGCGGGGCTCCTGGTCGATGTCGCCTCGCGCGATGAGCCGCTCCAACGCCGGCCCGCGCAGGGGAGGACCGATCGCGGCCAGTGCCGTCTGCACCCCCCTCGGCTTCTCGGCGAGGTAGTCCCACGCCTGGCGAAGGAGACCATCCGGCGGTGGGTGGCCCGGCACGCTCCTGAGCCGCCCCCGGTCCGCCCCGCTCAGGTGATCGCCGAGGGCGAGGTCCGCGAGGACCGCTCCGCCGAGGACGTAGAAGAGGGTGTTCTCACCAGCGATCGTCCCGGACCGGGGTTGGAACAGAAGAAGCAGGAGATCCTCGACCAGGGTCGGCGCGTCCGACCAGGGTTCGGTGGTCATCGGCGGGGCTCCCAGCGGAAGAGTCGGGTGGCGAGGGCGACGGCGATGACGACCCAGCCGAGTGTGGGCGCGAGCAGGAGCAGGGAGTTGGTCACGGCGACGCCGCCGTTCCAGGCGTTCATGGTCAGTTCGGTGGCCGCGCCGCCGGGCAGCAGCCGCTTGAGCCAGGCGAGGTTCTCGGTGCCGGTGATGCCGACCCAGCTGGCCACGGCGATCACCCCGAGGGTAACGGGCAGGGTGGTCACTTGAGCGTGTTCGGGTGAGTTTGTCAACCCGGCGGTGGCCAGGGCTAGGCCGATCATCATGGCCAGGGTGGCGATGGTCGCGACCACGAGCAGGGCGATGTTCGCCGGGTTTCCGGCGACGATGGCCAGGACAGTCAGGATCGCGGTGACCTGGATCGCCGCGAGGACGACGACGGGCAGCAGCAGCCCGGCGAGGATGCTCGTGTCGCTTGCGGCGGTGGAACGCAGCCGCTTGAGGAAGAGGTTCTGCCGTCGGGACGCCAGGGTGGTGACGGCGGTGGTGTAGAGCCCGAAGGCGGCGATCGTGAACATGACGATCGCGGCGATGTAGCCGAGGCTGCCGATGTCGGCGAAGGACTCGTGCTGGCGGACGAAGAACGCGCTGACGACTACCGGGATGATGAGGCTGGTGATCAGCACCAGCCGGTTGCGGAAGATCTGGATCAGTTCGCTGGACGCGATGGACAACACGGTGAGGGCCTCTCGGAAGAACGAATCAACTGTTGATGGCGCGGAACACGTCGTCGAGCCGGGTCGGCCCGGCCGCCAGGTCACGCAGCTTCACGGCGTGGTCCTGCGCCCAGCCGAGCAGGAGGTGCAGGTCCTTCTGCAGCTCGAAGGACTCGACCACGACCGTCCCGTCGGCGTTGACGACCGCCTGCAGCGGTAGCGGCGGAACCGGCGTGGCGAGGGAGAAGCGGATCACGCCGGGGAGGGTGCGGGTCAGCTCGGAGATGGTGCCCTCGCGGTGCAGGGTGCCCTCGTGCATGAGCCCGATCCGGTCGGCGCGCTGCTGCGCCTCCTCCAGGTAGTGCGTGGTGAGCACGATGGTGGCACCGTTCTCCCGTAGCCGGTCCACGGTCGCCCACACGGCGTCGCGGGACTGAATGTCGAGGCCGGTGGTCGGCTCGTCCAGGAAGAGCAACTCCGGGGTGCCGTAGGCGGCGGTGGCGAAGTCCAGCCGCCGCTTCTCCCCGCCGGACAGCTGCGACACCTTGCGACCGGCTCGACCGGTGAGGTCGACCACGTCGAGCACCCGGGCGACGTCGTCGGTGCGCCGGGTGAGCCGGCCGATCAGGCCGACGGACTCACGGACGGTGAGGTCGGGGGAGAAACCGCTCTCCTGGAGCATAACCCCCATTCTGGGACGTACCGCCCGACGGTCATCGGGACTGCGCCCGAAGACGCGTACGGTGCCCGAGGTCGCCTTCCGGTGTCCCTCGACGACTTCCAGGGTCGAGGTTTTCCCGGCTCCGTTGGTGCCCAGCAGTGCGTAGAGCTCTCCGGGCCGTACTTCGAAGGAGAGGTCCTTCACGGCGTGGAAGTCGCCGTAGGTGAGGTTCAGCCGTTCGACTTCGATGACGGGTGTGATGGACATGCACCCAATGACAGCGCGGGCGGGGCCGGCCCGTCAGTGGCGCCACGTCACCACCGCATGTGACGTGGTGTCACTGGTCGTGGCGTGCGGCTGCCCGATACTGATCTGGTGACCGCCAGCTCACCGCGCTTCACCGAGTCGACGCAGGGAAGGCTGCGCCGGCTCAACCTCGCCACCTCGCTGCCGCCGGTGGTGTTCGCCGCGGTGGTCCTGCTCTACACCGACACGCGTACCTGGTGGCACCTGATCATCCTGGCGCCGGGGGCCGCGGCAGCCCTGGTGGCCTTCGAACGGTGGACCGCCAACGACCTCGCCCGGGTCGTGCTGCCCTGCCTGGTCGTGGCCGCGGTGGTGTGGCCACTGGGAGTTCTGGTCAGCGGCAGCCCCAACGCCTACTGGGGGTTCTGCGCGGTGGGCTCCCTTGTCATGCGCGAGGTGCGACGGCACCGGAAGCTGGTGCTGGCCGGGCTGTTCAGCTATGTCGCGGCGGTCGGCGCGGCGCGGTTGCTGGTGCAGCGGGACGACATCGGTGACGTCCTGGCAACCTACGTTCTCATCCCGACCGTCCTGACCATTCTCGTGACGGTCTTCACCATTGTGGGCGAGCGGTTCTTCGACCTCATCCGCGAGCTCGAACAGACCCGGGAACGTGAGGCGGAACTGGCCGTGGTCCGGGAGCGCGTGCGGTTCGCCAGCGACCTGCACGACATCCAGGGCCACACCCTGCACGTGGTCAAGTTGAAGATCGCCCTGGCCCAGCGACTGCTGCTCCGGGACACCGCCCGGGTGGAGCAGGAGCTGCGGGAGACGTACGCGCTGGTCAGCGACACCATCGCGCAGACCAAGGAACTCGCCTACGCACAACGACGGCTCAACCTCACTGCGGAGATCGAGAACGCGAAGAACCTGTTCGAGGCCGCCGGCATCCGGGTCCGGGTGACCCGGGAGGCCGAGGTCGACACCCGCGCCAGCGAACTGCTCGGCCAGGTGCTGCGCGAGACGACCACGAACATCCTGCGGCACGCGCAGGCCAGACAGGTGCAGATCACCCTCTCCGAGTCGGGCATCACCATCGTCAACGACGGGGTGAGCGCCACCGCGCCCCCGCAGCTGCGCGGGCTGGCCGCGCTGCGGCAACGGGTGGCGGGCGACGGAGGCGAGCTGACCGTGCAACAGCAGCAGGGGACCTTCCGGACGGCGGCGACGTTCCCCGCCGCGCGTGCCGACACGGAGCGGGGTGACGGCCGATGACCACCATCGTGCTCGCCGACGACGAGGCGCTGCTGCGCACCGCTCTGGCCGCGCTGCTGCCGCTGGAGGGCGACGTCACCGTTCTCGCCGAGGCGTCCGACGGCGAGACGGCGGTCGAGGCCACCCTGCGGCACGAGCCCGACGTGCTGGTCATCGACCTGGAGATGCCGGGCGTGGACGGTCTCGGCGCGGTCGCCGCGATCCGCCGTACGCGCCCGGAACAGGTCGTCCTGATGCTGACCCGGCACGCCCGCCCTGGCGTGCTGCGGAAGGCGCTGAAGCTCGGTGTTCAGGGCTTCGTCAGCAAATCCGCCGAGCCGGCGCACATCTCCTCGGTCATCGCCACCCTGCACGCGGGCAAACGCTGGATCGACCCGGACGTGTCCGCGCTCGCCGTCACCGAGGACAACCCCCTCACCGACCGTGAAGCCGACGTCCTGCGGGTCACCAGCGAGGGCTACTCGGTCGCCGACATCGCGACCCGGCTCCACCTCGCCCAGGGCACCGTGCGCAACTACCTCTCCAACGCGATGCGCAAGACCCAGACCCGGACCCGCCACGAAGCCGCCCGCTACGCCCGCGAACACGACTGGCTGTGACCAGCGGGTGACCATGTCACATCAGCATGGACACCGCCGTATCCGTCTTCGACCGCATGCCGGATCCCTGCCACTGTCGAGTCCTGTCCGACCGGCGCGCCCGCGTCGGACCCACGGCACCGACAAGGAGCGATCATGATTCGTGCGACACACCGTCTGGTGGCCGCGGCGGCAGTGGTGTCACTCGCCGCTTGCGGCCCTGCCGATGCCGCCGAGCAACCGGCCGGCGACCCCACGGCGACGGCCACCGCGTCCACCGCCGCCGACCCGAGCCCCGAGTTTCCGGCAGCTGGAGAAGAGGTTCGGCGCACGGCTGGGGGTCTACGCGATCGACACCGGCAACGGTCGCACGGTGCGGTACCGGGCCGACGAGCGGTTCGCGTACGCGTCGACGTTCAAGGCGTTGGCCGTCGCCGAGGTCCTCGACGAGACCACCGACAGCGAGCTGGACCGGGTGGTGCGGTACTCGGCGGACGACCTGGTGACCTACTCGCCGATCACGGAGCAGCACGTCACCGAGGGCATGACGCTGCGATCGCCGACGCGGCCGTGCGGTACAGCGACAACACCGCCGGCAACCTGCTGTTGCGCCAGCTCGGCGGACCGCAGAAGTTCGAGAAGGAACTGCGCGAGATGGGGGGACAGGGTCACCGATCCGGCGCGCTACGAGACCGAACTCAACGAGGCGAGGCCGGGTGATCGGCGGGACACCAGCACCGCGGCGGCCCTGGCCGAGGATCTGCGGGCGTACGCCGTGGGAGACGCCCTCGAACCGGCGGACCGCGACGTGCTCAACGGTTGGTTGCGGGGCAACACCACCGGTGGTGAGCTGATCCGCGCCGGTGTACCCGAAGGCTGGGTCGTGGGGGACAAGACCGGTGCCGGCGGCTACGGCACCCGCAACGACATCGCGGTGATCTGGCCTCCGAACCGCGCGCCGATCGTCCTCGCGGTGCTGTCCAGCCGCGACCAGAAGGACGCCGACTACGACGACGCCCTGATCGCCCAGGCGGCCGAGGTCGCCATCACCGCGTTGTGACGGCGTGTCGGGCATGCGTAGGCACACAGTCCTGAACAACACCCTGTCGCTGATCGTCTGCGGCCTGTTGGTCGGCGCCGTGGTCGCGGCGGCCGCCTTCCCTCCGTTGGCGCTGTCCGGCATGGGCGCGAAGGAAGGCGCGGAGGCGTTCGGCGCCACCGCGTACGACCGGGAGCGGCGGCTACCGGGTGGTCACCACCCTCGACGTCCAGGCGCAGCGCGGTGGTGAGGATGCGAACGAGCGGGAAGGGTCTAGCCGTCCTTAGCGGCGCCGTCGTGGTGGGTCTCGGTGCGCTGGGGGTATGGCAAAGGAGGCCGCTCGCCGACGACGAGGTCGTCCCGTCCTGTGGCGATCTGGCTGGCGGATTCGCGCGCACGGTCCCGGGTTCGTGGACCCTTACTCGTGCCGAGCCGAATCGTGAGTCGGGCGATTACCTGGTTCGGTCGAGTTCGGTTTCCGATCCGCGGATCAGGCGTACTCGGGAGCGGTCGTTGTGAGTCTCATCGCCGATAACGACGAAGCCGCCCTGCGCAAGAAAGCGACCGGCGGTCCCTGCCGCGGCGATGCTATTCCCAACCCCAGTGCCAGCAAGTACCAAATGGAAGCCATGGCCGAACTCATCAAGATCGACGAGCAAGAACGCAAGGAACGCCCCGACCTCGGCACCCGCGGCCACGACACCACGCCGTTCCCGCAACCCAAGGTTGGGCAAAACGCCTGGTCAGACCCCATTAACTGGGCCCCACGGCCCAGCAAGCCTGCCGCCTGAAGCGAACCAAGGGCGCGTGGGTCAGCGGCTGCACGACCACGGCGTGGACATGCTCGACGAGGTCGCCGACAACCCAGGAAACCTCGACCTGAACACCGAGTACCTCAACGTGCCCAACGGGCCGCGTGATCAGCGTCCGCTACTGCTACCACCGCTCATCGTCGACAGCGCAGCCCACTCTTCGCTCGCTGACCATCTACCGATCGGCCTGATCGGCCGACGTTCCGCTCCTACAGCTCGGAGCCGCGACGCCGTTGCCTGCGTCGTTCCCCGGTCAGGACCTCGAAAACACCCCCTCACTGGGCGTTTTGATCTTGTCTGCCTGCGATTGGCGGCATTCGGTCCGCCGAATGCCAGGCCAGCAGAGCGGCCGACTCATGGTCTATCGACACT
>NZ_JBITJA010000039.1:0-6336 GCF_044459545.1 Micromonospora sp. NPDC050276
CAGCGTGGGCAGCCGCAATGAGAGCGACAGCCCGGGCGCCTCGACCGAAGCCTGGCCGGGCCACGGTCGCAGGTCAATGAAACAAGTAGCCGCTGGTCGGGTGCCCGCCTCTGCGTCTCGGTCAGGAACGGGCGGCGCTGGCCTTGAGGCTCCGCAGCTGTTCAACCTTGCGCTCGGCGTCCTGCCGTAAGTATGAGCCGAGCGCCGAGAGAGGCATGGCGTCGTCGCCGAGACGGAGGACGGGAACGTAGAGCGGCAAGCCTCCTCGTACGTCGATTTGCGCGCAGTCGACCGACTGGACCACGCTCCACGCTGTGACCTGATCACGGCTGTCGAAGCCGCGGACACGGACACCCTCTCCGCCGATTACCACGCCGAGTCGAAGAGCTCGCCAGATCCCGGCTATGCCGCTCGTGACGAGTAGGCATCCCAGCACGATGCCGAACGAGTCGCGCTCGGCCAGTATGTCCCCGGAGGTGAAGTACGCTCGTGAGCGGCTGGGCGTGGAGGATGGTCTCCCGTACTGTTCCCGCGTGCCGGACGATGCGAATTCCCTGCGCCTTCGCTGGGCGATCCTTGGGCCGCCCCTCGCGACGGTCCTCATGCTTGGCGTGGTCGTGGTGGCCGGCACGGCGAGGGGTAGTGATCCGGAAGTGTGGTTGCGTCCGGTGGTGCTGACTCCGGGCGGCCCGCTGGTGCTGTTGTGGTGGCAGGTGGTGGTCCGTCCGCGGCATCGCTGGTGGGCGCTTGGCGTCGCTCTGGCGGTGACGATCGTTGCTTACCTGCTGCTGTACCGGGTGGTCCTGGCGGGACTGCCGTTTCCATGGGACGGCGTGGTCAGCTTCGCGGTCGCCGGCTGGCTGGGAGCCTTCGCTTACGTCATCGTCACTCAGCGATCCACGATGCCGTTGTCTCGCGGCAAGGCCGCCGAGGGCAGCATGATCGCGCCGGGCGAGGCGTACGAGGAGCGGTTCTGCTTCACCCGCCGCGACTTGCTGCTCGTGCCTACCAGCGCGGTCTTTGTCACCGTCGGCGTCGCGCTTCTCCGCGACGAACCTCTCCCCGGCGTGGTGGCCACCGGGTTGGGGGGTGCGTTCCTGCTGCTGCGGCTTGTCAGCGTGTTGAGCGGCCGGGTGGCGCTGCGCGTCGACGCGGCGGGGGTCACTCTGGGTCAAACGCCGCCCTGGCCGTCCTCACACACGGCGGTGGTGCCGTGGTCCGACATTGAGGCTATCGTGCTGTGGACGCAACAGGCCGGCTTGGCCACGGTCCCATACGTCGGTCTGCAGCGGCGCCCCGGCTTGCCGCCGCTGCCGGGCTCGGCGCGCTCGCGCCGCCTGTGGCGGTTGAACAAGGCGCTCGTCCCGCACGTGCCACCGGCCGTCATCGCCGACAGCCGGCCGGCGAGCTTTTGGCGGCTGCACCGTTCGAGCCTTGCGGCGGCGGTGCGCCACTTCGCACCCGCGGTGGAAATCGTCGATGCGGGCTGAGGGTTTGTCGCCAAGCCCAAGAAGGCCTGCATGCGGGTGCTGATGGAGTAGCCGACGACCCGAAGGTGGACCGGTGCGGATCCGGGACCAGGGGAGCAGGCTGGGAGCAACAGGCTGCACTGAACGTCCTCGAACCGCGTCCAACGGCAACGAACGGCGCTCAACTGCACCCACCCCTGCCTGCAGCTCCACGTTGCCGCAGGTCAGAGTCGGTGCGGCGTCCTGTTTCACACCGACGAGGTCGCTGGTTCGATACCAGCATCGCCCACTCTCAGTTTGTGCAGGTCAGAAGCCCGTTGCCGAAGTCATCGGTGACGGGCTTTGCGGTATGTGCTGCTTACATTGGGAGCAGATTGGGAGCAACGTGGCTGTCTCTGGGTTCGGACCGGCATGGACCCGCCCGGCTGCGTGGCCTGATTTGCAGCCCCAAGTGGGGACTGCTGGCGGTTGAGGAGCTGGTCCTACCGCTACCGGCGTCCACATCACGAGAGCGTGGCCCCGGGCTATGGCTCACGGGCTGACTGGTGGCCGTCGGCCCGGTGGTCCGCCCACTCGCCGGTCCACATTGCGAGGTCGCGTCCCCGACGCTCGGTGCTCTGCCGGGACTTGGCGGCCCACTTCATCGCGTTCCTTGACGCGAAGTCGTCGAGGACCTGATGGTCAGTCGCGGTCCATGCGGGAAGCTGCGCTAGCCACTCTTCCGCCTGTTCGGCGCTGTGTCCGCTGCCGATCAGCCACTGGACGAGCAACGCGAGTTCGACCCATGCGGCGGCCTTGGTTGCCCACGCCCAATCGACGATCCGTAGGCCGACTGGCGTCACGATCAGGTTGGCCGGGTTGAGGTCGGAGTGGATAAGTGTCTCGCCATCCATCGCCGGGAGCGCGAACCCGAGCCGGGCTGCCGGAGTGAACCACATCTCGTCAGGCGCCGGCGTCTCCTGAAGTGCTGTCAGTGCGGCGAGGAGCAGATCGAGGTCGGTGCTGCCGGTTGACAGGTCGGGGTGAGGACCGGCAGGTGGTCGGTCCCCACCACCAGCCAGCCATCGGATTCGAACTGCCACAGGACTGCGGGCGGGTGCCGGCCGATGGCCCGGGTTACCGCCACTTCGTAGCGCAGCGACCGAACACGTAACTCGCCGCAGGCCGCCTTGACGAAGATCTGTCCGGCTGGTCCTCTCACCGTCGAGGCGGGTCGATCTTTGGCGAATAGCCGATCGAGTAGGTCGAAGCGCTCGCTGTGGGCGCCTGCCGCATCGCCTAGGGTCTGTATCGAAGTTGGCGAGGGCTTGATCAAGGCATTTCGGCGTCGCTGACCAAGCTTCGGCAAGACCCACCCCTAGTCTGTCGCCATGACGGCGAGCCATGGAGTCATCGATCTGGATATGCCGGGCGCTGAGTTTGGTGGCTCGGACGGGGGCCGCTCCGCCGGAGTTAGGCCCGGGCGGAAGGGTGCTGCCTACCTGGTCGTTGCATTGGTAGTCGGCTTGGCGCTCGGTAGCGTCGGCGGCGCCGAAGTGTGGAGCTCTCGCGAGGAACGGACCGAGGCCAGCACCGTCACACTGGTGGCCTTGCCAGGCTCGCCCAATAGCTGGGGGGCTTGAACGGCCTTGGGAGGGTGCGACTCGACGCGCAACTGGTGTTGGTCAACGCCGGCCAGGCGCCCGTCATAGTGCAGGTAGAGGAAGCAGGGAGACCGGGCGTCCTCGTACGCGGCACAGGCCAGTCCTGGCTGGTCCGCCCGGGCGGAACGAGCTGGATCGACGTCGAAGTCACGCTTGAGTGCGCAACTGCCTTCACACCGGAGCCGCTGCCCGTCAACTTCTCCGTGCAGACAGCCGACCAGCGGATCCGACAGACAAGTTATCCCCTCGCTCTCCAGGGCGGCCCATGGCAGCGAGCGTGCGACCCTCCACCCCGAATGGTGCCGGGTCCGGTCACAGCCACTCGTTGATGGCGGCGAGGTAGATGGTGGCTTCGTAGCGGATGGCGGGGCCTGTGCCCAGGCTTGCGCGTCGGACTGCTCGGCAGCCTCGGCGAGGTCGAACGCTTCGGCGGCGTAGGCGTGCGCCGCACCGAATGCGCCGAGGTCAAGGGCGAGTGCGCCGAGAAGTCCGGACAGGTGAGCGGCGACGGCGTAGAGCCGGGCGCGTTGCGGTGGGTGCTGCCGGCCTGCCATGAGCTGGTCGACGTAGGAGCGCAGCGGTCGCATACGCGCTATGAGGCTTACCGGGGTGAGGCGCTCGTTGTCGGCGATTGCCTGCCGGACCTCGTTTTCCAGATAGGCGAGACGGATGTTGTCATCGACGGAAGACTTCAGCGCCAGCCGACGGGCATCGATGCTGTCCTCGCTTTCCCACAGAACAGCACCGCCATTCGCTCCGAAGGCGTCGTGGCCAGCATCGGTCGGCGTCGCCGGCCCCGAAGTGCTCCTGGCCTCCTGGATCGCCGATGAGCGTCGTCATTGGCGGTTCAGCTCGGTGATGCGGTCGTACTCACTGACGAGCATGCCACCGGTCTGCAGCACAGTTTCGCAGCGCGCCTCGAAGGCACGGTCCGGGTGTTGGTGACCGGTCTCCGTGTTCGCCACGGAGCTGCGGCCGTACTGCACGAGCCGCGCCAAGTCGTGCTGGGTGTGACCGCCAGCCCTGCGCAGCTGCGCGAGCCGGCGGCCGAGCTCGCGGCGGGCGGCCTTGGTCTCGTCACTGTCAGCCATCGCCAATCCCCGGTCTAGTGGAGACGTGCAGTCACGATGTGTGCAGACGATGGCTGCCGTCGGTGACAATCGTCCGGGTCGGCCGAGCAGCGCCGATCACCTGGCCATGTACCAGTGCGGCCGATGGCCGCTGCGAGATCGGCAGCATCGTCAGGTGCCCATTGTCGACCGCGGCAGCAGACCGTGGCAGGACCACAGTGTCGACGTTTTGTCGGAGTTTGGTTGTCGGCATCCGTCGAAGTACCGCACGCCCTCAGCGGCATTCGCGAGAATTTGCGCTGACGTCTCTCCGAGGATGCGCGCTGCGTAACCGACGTTCCACAGCGACGTGGCGAGTCAGGCGTCGCGGTTCCCGGCGGCCAGCCCCAGTGAATCCATTTGGTGTAGCCGCCCTTGGGGCGGATCGGGGCCCGGCGGGCGTCCAGCACGGACTTGCCGGCCGCTCACCGCGCGGCCCCGAGGGCTCGTGCCGTAGTCGGCGAAACCGGGCCTAGTGACGCGGAGCGATCAGGAAGTTACGTCTAGAATGCTCGAATGACTGGCTTTGAGGCCGCCCTGTGGGGACTCCTCGGCAGTGCCGTCGCCGAGGCCCTCCACTTGTCCGCCGTCATGCGTCCGGCCAACCCGAGGCGCGGTCGATGGAGATGGCCATGGGGACAGCCGGAGGATCTGCCCATGGTGCTGCTCGCCACCGGGCTCCGTTTGTTCGCCGGGACCGGGCTCGCCGCCGTACTTGGCGCTTCGGGCCAGACGCCCACTCCGTTCACGGCATTTCTCGCGGGTCTGACCGCTCCCTTGCTCGTTGCCCGGATCGCTCAAAACGTCAGCGTCGGCAATGGGGCCGTATCGACTCAGGACGCGCAAGCCATGACTTCGGCGGCGGGACAGCCCTCCATCATGTCCGTCGCGGAGCAGCGCCAGCAGGTACTGCAGGATCGAGCGCGCGATGTTGCAAGCTGACAGTTGGCTGGGCCGGCTCGTGCTCGCCCTGGCCGCAAACCCCCGTGGCAGTTTCCGCGGCGGACAACGATCACGCCTCACCCGCGCCCTCGCTGCCGTTCCACCGCTCCAGAGGAACGGAAGTGACCGGGAGACGGCCGCGCCGAACAGCGAGGGCGTCTCCGGCGAGGGCTACCCGCCGCCTTGGTCGACCGCGAGCTGGCCCCACCCTCGCTCTTCCCTCTACGGAACTTACGCGGGTTACCAACCAGAGGAACGCCCGTCCTATCGGACGCCGCCGATATCGCCCGCGATCTCCCGCCCCAACGATCCTCAGCCGCCCTATCCCGCTCCGGGGTCAGACGCGCTAGGCCCGCCGCCGGGACCTTCGCGGGGTCCGTACAGCCCATACGACCCCGGAGTTGAACCTCCAAGCAGGGCGACGCCGAGAGCGTCCGACCCTGAGGGCGATACGAGCACCGCGACACCCGGGTCGTCCGACGGCGGCAACAAGTAGTCCAGCAGCAACTCCTGCAGGTTCGGGAATCGATCGTCGTCCGAGCACATGTTGTGCAGTGCCGGGACGGCGGCGGTCCGTAGGCTGAGCGGGTGGACGATGCGGACCGCGAAGTGCTGGGTGATGTGCCGTCTGCGACCTAGGAGCCGCCGGGAACCAGGCCAGCGCGAAGAGCTCTCTCCCATACGGTTCCGGTGGGACACACGCCTCTGCTGCCCGACTCAGGACCGTAGCGGCACCTGCCGCCCTTTCACGACCACGATGACACGGCCACCACCAGACGTGGATCAAGAGGCACGGTCGCTAAACTCCGTCGCTTGCCGTGCGGCGGCAGCCCCACCACACGCCACGGCCGGCTGCGCAGGGCGACTGCTTCCGCTATCCTGATGCGCGGCTGCACGCGCCAGCCGGCTCCGCGTTCCGGTCACCCACGACGCCGGGATATCGACGGACAAGGGTCTCGCCCGACTCGCGCACAGTCGCACACCGGTCTCTCGTCCTGGTGGAGCGTGGGTCCGCCGGAGGGCGTGTCATGACCAACAGGCGTAACCATAAGCAAGCCATCCGGGCCCGTATGGCGATCTGTCGGCTCCGCCTGAAAACTGACCATGTGGTTCCGGCTGAATCGGGACCACCTCCTGAAGCATCGGGAGGTGCTGAGCGTGGAGGACTGGGCG
>NZ_JBITJA010000040.1:1793-4861 GCF_044459545.1 Micromonospora sp. NPDC050276
GGTTGTTGGGTTGTGGGTTGGTCGTTTGTTGAGAATTGCACAGTGGACGCGAGCATCTTTGTGGTCAAGTTGTCAAGGGCGAACGGTGAATGCCTTGGCACCAGGAGCCGATGAAGGACGTGGGAGGCCGCGATAGGCCTGGGGGAGCTGTCAACCGAGCTGTGATCCCAGGGTGTCCGAATGGGGAAACCTGGCACCAGTCATGTGGTGTCACCCACACCTGAACACATAGGGTGTGTGGAGGGAACGCGGGGAAGTGAAACATCTCAGTACCCGTAGGAAGAGAAAACAATTTAGTGATTCCGTGAGTAGTGGCGAGCGAAAGCGGATTGAGGCTAAACCGGCTGCGTGTGATACCTGTCAGGGGTTGCGTGGTCGGGGTTGTGGGACCCCGCTGAACAAGCTGACACTTGTTCGAGGAGTTACAAAGTTAGTGGCTAGTCGAACAGTCTGGAATGGCTGACCGTAGACGGTGAGAGTCCGGTAGGTGAAAGTTGCTGACCTTCTGTGGGTGTTCCCGAGTAGCGGCGGACCCCTGAAATCTGCCGTGAATCTGCCAGGACCACCTGGTAAGCCTAAATACTTCCTGGTGACCGATAGCGGACAAGTACCGTGAGGGAATGGTGAAAAGTACCCCGGGAGGGGAGTGAAATAGTACCTGAAACCGTTCGCCTACAATCCGTCGGAGCCTTGCGGGGTGACGGCGTGCCTTTTGAAGAATGAGCCTGCGAGTTAGTGGCATGTGGCGAGGTTAACCCGTGTGGGGGAGCCGTAGCGAAAGCGAGTCTGAATAGGGCGATTCAGTCGCGTGTCCTAGACCCGAAGCGGAGTGATCTAGCCATGGGCAGGCTGAAGCGCGGGTAAGACCGCGTGGAGGGCCGAACCCACCAACGTTGAAAAGTTGGGGGATGACCTGTGGTTAGGGGTGAAAGGCCAATCAAACTCCGTGATAGCTGGTTCTCCCCGAAATGCATTTAGGTGCAGCGTCGCGTGTTTCTTGCCGGAGGTAGAGCACTGGATGGTCTAGGGGGCCCACAAGCTTACCGAAATCAGCCAAACTCCGAATGCCGGTAAGTGAGAGCGCGGCAGTGAGACTGCGGGGGATAAGCTTCGTAGTCGAGAGGGAAACAGCCCAGATCACCAGCTAAGGCCCCTAAGCGTGTGCTAAGTGGAAAAGGATGTGGGGTCGCATAGACAACCAGGAGGTTGGCTTAGAAGCAGCCACCCTTTAAAGAGTGCGTAATAGCTCACTGGTCAAGTGGTTCCGCGCCGACAATGTAGCGGGGCTCAAGCACACCGCCGAAGCTGTGGCATTCACATTTTAACCACGCGTGCCCTTGATGGTGCGTGCAGGTGTGTGGATGGGTAGGGGAGCGTCGTGCCGCGAGTGAAGCAGCGGGGTGACCCAGTTGTGGACGCGGCACGAGTGAGAATGCAGGCATGAGTAGCGAAAGAAGGGTGAGAAACCCTTCCGCCGGATGACCAAGGGTTCCAGGGCCAGGCTAATCCGCCCTGGGTGAGTCGGGACCTAAGGCGAGGCCGAGAGGCGTAGTCGATGGACAACGGGTTGATATTCCCGTACCCGCGAAAGAGCGTCCCTGATGAACCTCGTTGTGCTAACCACCCGAACTGCCTGATGTCTTCGGACGGATGGTGGGGAGCGTGGGAACCTGATGGGTAGTAGTCAAGCGATGGGGTGACGCAGGAAGGTAGCTGAGCCCGGCCGGTGGTTGTGCCGGGGTAAGCGTGTAGGCCGTGGTGTAGGCAAATCCGCACCACATGAAGGCTGAGACGTGATGCCGAGCCGATTCAGGTGAAGTCAGTGATCCTATGCTGCCGAGAAAAGCCTCTAGCGAGTTCTTAGCGGCCCGTACCCCAAACCGACACAGGTGGTCAGGTAGAGAATACCGAGGCGATCGGGCGAACTGTGGTTAAGGAACTCGGCAAATTGCCCCCGTAACTTAGGGAGAAGGGGGGCCGGAGACGTGAAGCCCCGCGCGGGTGGAGCGTTGTATGGCCGCAGAGAGCAGGGGGAAGCGACTGTTTACTAAAAACACAGGTCCATGCGAAGAAGTAATTCGATGTATATGGACTGACGCCTGCCCGGTGCTGGAACGTTAAGGGGACCTGTTAGCTCTTCGGGGCGAAGCGGAGAACTTAAGCGCCAGTAAACGGCGGTGGTAACTATAACCATCCTAAGGTAGCGAAATTCCTTGTCGGGTAAGTTCCGACCTGCACGAATGGCGTAACGACTTCCCCACTGTCTCAACCACAGGCCCGGCGAAATTGCAGTACGAGTAAAGATGCTCGTTACGCGCGGCAGGACGGAAAGACCCCGGGACCTTTACTATAGCTTGACATTGGTACTCGAATTAGCTTGTGTAGGATAGGTGGGAGCCGGTGAAGTCCATACGCCAGTATGGGTGGAGGCAATCTTGAAATACCACTCTGGTTGATTTGGGTATCTAACTTCGGACCGTTATCCGGTTCAGGGACAGTGTCTGGTGGGTAGTTTAACTGGGGCGGTTGCCTCCTAAAAGGTAACGGAGGCGCCCAAAGGTTCCCTCAGCCTGGTTGGCAATCAGGTGTTGAGTGCAAGTACACAAGGGAGCTTGACTGTGAGACTGACAGGTCGAGCAGGGACGAAAGTCGGGACTAGTGATCCGGCACTTGCGAGTGGAAGCGGTGTCGCTCAACGGATAAAAGGTACCCCGGGGATAACAGGCTGATCTTCCCCAAGAGTCCATATCGACGGGATGGTTTGGCACCTCGATGTCGGCTCGTCGCATCCTGGGGCTGTAGCAGGTCCCAAGGGTTGGGCTGTTCGCCCATTAAAGCGGTACGCGAGCTGGGTTTAGAACGTCGTGAGACAGTTCGGTCCCTATCCGCCGTGCGCGTAGGATACTTGAGAAGGGCTGTCCCTAGTACGAGAGGACCGGGACGGACGAACCTCTGGTGTGCCAGTTGTCCTGCCAAGGGCACGGCTGGTTAGCTACGTTCGGAAGGGATAACCGCTGAAAGCATCTAAGCGGGAAGCCTGCTTCAAGATGAGGTATCCCACCCACCTT
>NZ_JBITJA010000041.1:0-3739 GCF_044459545.1 Micromonospora sp. NPDC050276
TGCAGCAAATAAGACCAACGACTAAAGATCAACCAACCGAGGTGGTCCAGTTTCAGCCGGACCACGGTGGTCAGGTTTGGAGCGGCGTTGACACGATCACCGGCGAGCCCTACAGCGTGGCAGCGCGAGCACTGTGGAGCCCTAAATTCCGACCGGGTGCCGGGCTTCCTAGGCGGGTGCCAGGGGCAAATCTCATGCTGGGCAGCCAGCTACTCCCGCCACGGCGTCCGCTGCTCATTCGTCGGGATCCGGCGGCCCTGGCTGAGCAACTCAACAGCTACCTGGAGGGCTGGGACGCCGGCCGAGCGGCCTTCGTGCAGTACAAAGCAGACCGGGGCGCCCAAGAGGCAAGTTCGCGCTTACGGAGCAACCGATGAGCGGGGGCGACGGCTCCGTGGTCGCCGCCGCGCTCGCGACGGCATCCGGCTCCGCTGGGCTGTGGTGGTTACTACGGGATTGGCTGCGTAGCCGGCGGGAGCGGGGCCGCTTCAGCGACGTCACGCATCTTATCGAGAAGGTCGGGACCGACAAGATCGAAGAGGTCGCGCGCCTCGCTGAAGTCCTCATTACCGACAGCCGCACGTCCCCTCGGCTCTCGTCGGCTTCGCGCCGCGACGATCCCTCGAACGACGTTAGTGCAGTCGACGCTGGCGGATTATCGAAGCGGCGCGGGCGTCGGCGGTAGGTCGACGCGTGGTGGCTCCGGCCAACCCCCGCTGGGCCCGCTCCTCCACCACTCGGAGGCAGGCCCCGCTATGCAAAGCGGTGGCGGCGCCTGCTTCTCGTCTCCTCCTGTTCCCCGGTTTGGCCGGCTGCTGCACAAGAAGAGCTGATCCGGGCAGCCCATTGGTGTCGTCCTGTAACTCCATGATTGCGTTGCGCTGTTTGGCTTGGAATGCTGCCGGTGAAGGCATTGAGGAGGGGGTCAAGGACGACGCTGCGGCTGTCAGGTTGATGAAGGATTTCGAGGGCGGACCGTTCGCTGTCAGCCGCAGCGGCATAGCTGTGGATGCGGTTGACCTGAAGGGCATCGAGCCGACCGTGACCCTCGGCAAGCTGGTGAGCCTCGTTCGACAGGTCGACTGGGATGTGAGCCTGGTCGACCTAGAGTTGTTGTGGAGCGGGGACGAGCAGGACGGGCCATGGTTGATGTCGCTGGACCGGGCCGCGCGGGATGCCCTCGCCTCCATCAGCAATGCCCAGGTGCGGGAGTTGTCGGCGCAATGGGGGCGGATTAAGGAACTGGCGTGGAGTGGGCCACTGGCTGACGAAGAGATGCTGCCTGTGATCGAGAAAGTTGCCGCGCTTGCTCAGCGCGCGCGAGACGCGGGCGAGGATCTGTATTGCTGGTGCTGCCTGTGACTTACAAGGAGGCGGTGCCGGGCCCGGAGAGGGGGCGCAGACCCGGGAGCAGCAGGGTGCCCTGGACGGCCTTGAACTGCGTCCAACGGCGCCGAACGGCGCTCAACTGCACCCACCCCTACGGTTGCGTCCACGGGAGTGGTGTACGATTTGCCCGTGATGGGCGTGTTGGGTAGATGAGAGACGGCCATCGCGTCGATCCTTCAAGACGACCAAGTCAGAGAAGGATGAGAGAACGCGATGGCCGCATCAGCTTCTCGGCCCAGAGCCGCCGGTCCTCGCGTGTCCTGCCCTGCTATCCCCGCCTGCGCTCTCGCCGCGCCTGCCCTGCGGCCTGCGCCCATTGCAGCGCCGCGCCGAGCACAGTGCCGCCCAGCCCGGCGGCCAGGACCGCCCGATCTGCTTCCGCCACGGCCACAAGGTAGAGCATCCGTCCCGGCACCGCTGCTCCACGGCGTATCCGACCTGAACCTCGAACTGCACGGCCGGGACGTTCGCGGCCGGCTGGCGGTGATCAGGCAGGAATCTGGTCCACCAGCACCCACCTGCTGACCGGCCCACCGGCGGGCGCTGGTGCGCCCGACCCGGATCGGGCACCTGCCTGACGGGTTCTGATGTGCCCCTGGCGGGGGTAGGGGTAACTCCCAACCCGACTGGGGGGTAGCAGGATCGAGCAAGATCCAGAAACCGTGGAAGCTCATTTCCATGACCACGCAGAAGATCTCCCGGCTCCATCGGGCCAGCCTGGCCCTCGTCCTTCCCGTCGCCGTGATAGCGGCAGTCGCCGGGTGTGATGACTCGGCGGCGCCGAAGGTCGCGCCCGCGGCCAGTTCGGTAGCCGCGGTTCCCTCGACCTCCCCAAACACGGCCGGCCCGGCAAGTGCGGCCCCCGCAGCGGGCTTGCATATGATCGCCAACAACGGGCATCAGCTTGCCTTCCACGTCACGCCCGGAAGTTCTCCCACCATCGTGCTGGACGCCGGCGGCGGCGAGGACTCCTCGTACTGGGATGCCCTGGTGCCGCAGCTGTCGCAGGCCACCGGATCGCAGATCATCACCTACGACCGGGCCGGTATGGGCGCCAGCGAGGAGGTGAAGGGCCCCTGGGACCCCGAGGCCGCCGCCTCCGACCTGCAGGCCGGTCTGCGTGAACTCGGCGTCACCCAGAACGTGGTCCTCGCGGGCCACTCGCAGGCAGGAGAGGTGGCCCACTACTTCGTCCTCGCGAACCCCGGCGTTGTCTCCGGGGCGGTGCTCATCGATGCCAACGTGCCGCAATTCTTCACCGACACCCAGACCCAACGCCTCGTCACGCTGACCGCGCCGCAGATCGAAGAGCTCAGGAAGGCGCCCTCGACGAAGGCGAACCGCCAACTCATCGCCACGGCCGACAACTTCGGTCCCACGCACCAGGCGTACCACAAGGTCTCCTGGCCCGACAGCGTCCCCGTCATCTATGTCGTGTCGGACAAGACACCCTTCGACGGATCTCCGCAGGACGCTCAGGCCTGGCGCGACGCGGCAGCGGCGTTCACCAAGGCGGGGCCCGACCGCATACTCGTCATCGCCAAGGGAAGCTCGCACGACGTTCCCCAGGACAAGCCCGCCCTGGTGCTCAAGGAAATCGAACAGATGACCGCCACCGTCAAGTAACGGCCGTAGTGCCGGGGGAATGGGGCCGGCGCAGCCTGGTTGACCAGCACCGCCCAGGCGGTCTCGATCAACCAGGCTGCGGAGACGACCTCACCGCGTGCGGTCACCGGTAGAGCGAGCACGGAGTGTCCGGCCGACTCGGAATTCGTTGTGGCGCAGCTGCCGATGAGCGGGGCAGCGCCGTAGGCGAGCGCGACAAGCCACACGGTCCGGATCCCGATGACGGCGAGGTCGTGGTCGAGATTCGGGGAGCGGGCCGGAACTGCTTACGCGATGGGCAACGTGTGCGCGGGTGTCGATCGATCGAGCCGTCGATCGGCGATGCGAGCCTCCGTGGACCACGGACGGACACCATGGTCGCTGGATCCCACGCGGAGTGGCGGAACCCACCGTGGGGAAGTGCGGATCGCCGGCCAACATGAATCACCAGCCCGGCGGTTCGGCACGATGCGCAATGATGGAGTGAGATGACCGATTACAGCGGAACCGCCCTTCCCGGCGGCTCCTCGCCCTCGCGGGAGGGCTCCGGGCCGGGTCTCGTCGCTCGCAGCGGTCCGATTCCGCGCTCGGCGCTAGCCCAGCGGATGAGCCTGCTGGGCTGGTCGCTGGTGCTGCTGCCGGGCGCGGTCCTAGGCCGTGTTTCGTAGGGCGTCGATGTTGGGGCGTGGCGGTGGTCGCTAATTGAAGAGGTCTCCGGTAGTTGGTTCAGCGACCAAGCTAGAAC
>NZ_JBITJA010000042.1:0-2159 GCF_044459545.1 Micromonospora sp. NPDC050276
TGTCGGCTCCGCCTGAAAACTGACCATGTGGTTCCGGCTGAATCGGGACCACCTCCTGAAGCATCGGGAGGTGCTGAGCGTGGAGGACTGGGCGGAGATCCGGCGGCTGAGGCGGTCGGAGGGCATGGCGATTCAGGCCATCGCACGGCGGTTGAGGATGTCTCGCAACACCGTGAAGAAGGCCCTGGCCAGTGATGAGCCGCCGCGGTATCAGCGGGCGGCGAAGGGCTCGATCGTGGACGCGGTCGAGCCGCAGATCAGGGTGTTATTGGCGGAGTTCCCGGACATGCCCTCGACAGTGATCATGGAACGGGTCGGGTGGACCCGGGGCAAGACGGTGTTCTGCGATCGGGTGCAACAGTTGCGGCCGTTGTTCCGCCGCCCCGACCCGGCCCAGCGCACTGACTATCTGCCGGGCGAGTTGGCGCAGTGCGACCTGTGGTTCCCGCCGGCGGACGTGACCTTGGGTTTCGGGCAGGTCGGCAGGCCACCGGTGTTGGTGATGGTGTCGGGGTATTCGCGGTGGCTGTCGGCGGTGATGATCCCGTCGCGGCAGTCACCGGATCTGCTGGCCGGGCACTGGAGGTTGATCTCAGGCTGGGATCGGACGCCGAAGGCGTTGGTGTGGGACAACGAGTCCGCGGTCGGGCAGTGGCGGGCTGGTCGGCCGCAGCTGACCGAGACGATGAACGCCTTCCGCGGCACCCTCGGCATCAGGGTGATCCAATGCCGGCCGGCGGACCCGGAGGCCAAGGGGCTGGTCGAGAGAGCCAACGGCTATCTCGAGACGTCGTTCCTGCCCGGGCGCCGGTTCGGCTCGCCGCAGGACTTCAACGCCCAGCTCACCGAGTGGCTGGTGCGGGCGAACAACCGCCAACACCGGATGTTGGGCTGCCGCCCGGCCGAGCGGTGGGACGCCGACCGGGCCGCGATGCTGTCGCTGCCGCCGGTCGCTCCGGTGGTCGGCTGGCGACAGACCACGCGGTTGCCTCGCGATCACTACGTCCGGTTGGACAGTAACGACTACTCGGTGCACCCGGCGGCGGTGGGAAGACGTGTCGACATCGTCGCTGACGCCGATCAAGTGCAGGTGTTCTGCGACAGCCGTCAGGTCGCCCGACACGACCGCTGCTGGGCCAAGCATCAGAGCATCACCGACCCGGTCCATCGGCAGGCCGCTGCTGACCTGCGCATGGCCGGCCGGCAGGTGCCGGCGCCGGCAGTCACCGCGGAGGTCGAGCACCGGCGGCTCAGCGATTACGACCGGATGTTCGGCCTCGACGTTGAGGTGGCTGCGTGATGGCCGCCAAGACCAGCAACCGCAACGTGTCCTCCGAGATCGCGTTCCTCACCCGCGCGCTGAAAGCACCCTCTCTCGCGGCGTCGGTGGAACGTCTGGCTGAGCGGGCTCGGGCGGAGTCGTGGACGCATGAGGAGTTCCTCGCGGCCTGCCTGCAACGCGAGGTCGCCGCCCGGGAATCTCACGGCGGTGAAGGGCGCATCCGAGCCGCGAGGTTCCCGGCCCGCAAGAGTCTCGAGGAGTTCGACTTCGAGCACCAGCGGTCGTTGAAGCGCGAGACGATCGGTCATCTGGGCACCCTGGACTTCGTGGCGTCGAAGGAGAACGTCGTCTTCTTGGGCCCGCCCGGCACTGGCAAGACCCACCTGTCCATCGGCCTCGGGATCCGGGCTTGCCAGGCTGGACACCGGGTCGCGTTCGCCACCGCCGCCCAGTGGGTGTCCCGCCTGGCAGACGCCCACCACGCCGGGCGTCTGCAGGACGAACTGGTCAAGCTCGGTCGGATTCCGCTGCTGATCGTCGACGAGGTTGGCTACATCCCTTTCGAAGCCGAAGCCGCGAACCTGTTCTTCCAACTGGTCTCTAACCGATACGAACGGGCCTCGCTCATCGTCACCAGCAACAAGCCCTTCGGGCGTTGGGGCGAAGTCTTCGGCGATGACGTCGTCGCCGCGGCCATGATCGACCGACTCGTCCACCACGCCGAAGTCATCTCGATGAAGGGCGACAGCTACCGACTCAAGGACCGCGACCTCGGCCGTGTCCCTGCAGCAAATAAGACCAACGACTAAAGATCAACCAACCGAGGTGGTCCAGTTTCAGCCGGACCACGGTGGTCAGGTTTGGAGCGGCGTTGACA
>NZ_JBITJA010000043.1:0-1187 GCF_044459545.1 Micromonospora sp. NPDC050276
GGCGGTTTCAAGCGGCGGTTGCAACCAGGTGTTTGTGGAGTACCTCGGCTGGATTCTGCCAGTCGAGGGTTTGGCGTGGTCGTCCGTTGAGTTCGCGGGCGACGGTGTCGAGGTCGTCCTGGGTCCAGGTGCGGAAGTCGGTGCTGGAGCGGGGGAAGTACTGGCGCAGCAGGCCGTTGGTGTTTTCGTTGCTGCCGCGTTGCCATGGGCTGTGGGGGTCGCAGAAGTAGACCTTGCAGTCGGTGGCCAGGGTGAACACGGGATGCTGGATCATTTCGATGCCCTGGTCCCAGGTCAGGGTTTTGCGCAGCTCGGCCGGCAGCCGCCGCATGAGACCGGTGAGGGTGTCGATGACCTGTTCACTGACCCGCGATTCGGGCAGAGCGCCGAGCATCACGTATCGGGTGGCCCGCTCGACCAAGGTGATGATCGCGCTGGAGCCTCGGGCGCCGATGACCAGGTCACCTTCCCAGTGCCCGGGCACGGCCCGGTCTTCGACCTCGGCCGGGCGGGTGGAGATGTGGAAGTCACGCACCCACGGGCGTCCCCGCAGCGCGCTGGCCTGGCGTGACTGCGGCCGTCGGCCAGCGCGTCCCGAGCGCAGCGCGACTTGCCGGGCGAGTTCCTGGCGCATCCCGCCCCGGGCCTGGAAGTAGATCGCTTGGTAGATCGTCTCGTGTGACACCCACATCTCCGGCCTGTCGGGGAACTCCCGCCGCAACGACCGGGCGATCTGCTGCGGCGAGTGCCGCTGACTCAGCCGATCCTTGACCGTCTGCCACAACGGCGGCCACGCCCGCCCCCACCTCGGACGCAACTTGCCCTCACGAGGACGCCGCGCCCGCGCGTCCGCCTTGCCCTGAGCGTTGCGGTGAGAGTACTTCCACCGATACGCCCCACCCCACCCCTTCGGATAGCCCACCCCGGCCACATAACCCGGGTCAGGCCCGAACGGATGCCGCTGACCCGCCGGCACCCGACCCCCCGTGCCGCAGTGATTACGCGACAACTCCCGCCAGACCGTCGAGCGATGCCGCCCGATCACTTCCGCGATCTGCGGGAACGTCAACCCCTGACCGAACAACACCTCAATCTGCGCCCGCTCCGCGGACGACAACCTCTGCCCCGGCATGACCCCTCATCCTGACGAGAATCCACCCCGTTGCAACAACCACTTGAGCCCAAGG
>NZ_JBITJA010000044.1:0-1173 GCF_044459545.1 Micromonospora sp. NPDC050276
GTCGTGGTCGTTGGCGTCGCCGAGGTGGCCCAGGTTCTCCAGCTTCGACTCCTGCAGACTCGTCGCGATCGAGATCACCGCGGCCCGCTCAGGCAGGCCGGCCTTCTTCGTCGCGGCGATAATCGCCTTCACGTTCGCGGTCTGCTCATCGTTGAGGGTGATGTGCGACTGCTCGCCCTGGGTGCCGTGTGGGATCAGCTTGCTGGTGTCGGGCTTGTCAGCCTGCACCGCTACCGTGACCGGGGTGGCGTCGACGGGGTTGGCGTGCGCGGCGATCGGACCGGCGAACACACCACCGGCGAACGCGAGACCAGCAACCGACAACATGCTCTTACGAATGATCGTGTTCATGGGGATAGCTCCTTCGGGGGTAGGACACCCCAACCACCACACGGGGGAACGGCGGTCAGGGTGTGAGCACCTCGTCCGGCGCCGCACAAACAAGGGGGGAAGGTCTGGGGGGGTGACGCCCACGTTCACTGGGGCGTCGGGGACGGCGACCTCGCAAGCCCGGGGGGCTCGGGGGCGCCGGGTCGGTGTGTAACGACCGGGGGGCCGGGGTCATTCCGGGGGTGGCCCAACCGTCGGGGCGGTGCCCGAGCGGTCGGTCGTGGGTGCTGCAACGACCCGGGGACCGGGGTCATTCCGGAGCGGGGTCATTCCCGGCGGCCCACCTACCAGCGCCCTGCTCGACGCGGGGTGGCCGGTTGGCCGTGCGGGACCACAACAACCCGGGGGCCCGGGGAGATTCCCGGCGGCCCACCTACCAGCGCCCTGCTCGACGCGGGCGGCCGGTTTGCCGTGGGGACCACAACGACCGGGCACGGGCCGGCATTCCAACCTGCCCGACCCAACCCCAGCGTCGGGGCGGCGGCCGGTGGTGCTGCGATCGTCAGGGTATGTAACGACCCCGCCCCGGCCACGATTCCGGCCCACAGGTGCGACCGGTCAGGCGGAGCCGACACCCCACAAACACCCAGGACCGGACAAACACCCCACGCCGCCCCGTAACCGGGACTCCGAACCGCCGCCACCGGGTGTGATCCACTCGCGTTCACGGAAAACGGGGTATCCCCGACGGCGGTTTCAAGCGGCGGTTGCAACCAGGTGTTTGTGGAGTACCTCGGCTGGATTCTGCCAGTCGAGGGTTTGGCGTGGTCGTCCGTTGAGTTC
>NZ_JBITJA010000045.1:0-1102 GCF_044459545.1 Micromonospora sp. NPDC050276
ACTGGGCGTTTTGATCTTGTCTGCCTGCGATTGGCGGCATTCGGTCCGCCGAATGCCAGGCCAGCAGAGCGGCCGACTCATGGTCTATCGACACTATTTGCCCCGACTGATGCCGCAGTGATATGTCAACTTCGTTCCGCAGAGCGTGTCTGGTTCAGAAAAGCCCTCGTATCGTCGGACTGCAGGTGCGATCCAGCACGGCGGTTCCACAGTAGACCTTCGACATGGTTGAGCGACCTGCCTACCCCTCCGACCTGTCCGACGCCCGCTGGGCGCTGATCGCACCACGCCTTGCCGCCTGGCGTCAGGCCCGCACCGACGCCGGCATCGGCGGACGCACCGCCACCCACGACCTGCGGGAGATCTTCAACGCGATCCTCTACGTCAACCGCACCGGCATTGCCTGGCGCTACCTGCCCCACGACCTCCCGCCCTGGCAGACCGTCTACGGCTACTTCACCGCCTGGACCAGCGACGGCATCTTCACCCAGCTCAACTACCAACTCACCGGCCTGGCCCGCACCAAAGCCGGACGCGCCGCACAGCCATCGGCCGCCGTGATCGACACCCAGAGCGTGAAGACCTCCACCAACGCACCCTTGCCCACCCAAGGCATCGACGCCGGCAAGAAGATCGTCGGACGCAAACGTGGCATCGTCACCGACACCCTCGGCCTGCTCCTCGCCGTCGTCGTCACCGCCGCCAGCGCCAGCGACAACACCATCGGCATCGACCTGCTCAACCAGACCAAGACCACCCATCCGGCCCTGGCCAAGACGTGGGTCGACGCCGGCTTCAAGAACAAGGTCATCGAACACGGCGCCACCCTCGGCATCGACGTCGAAGTCGTCATCAAAGACCCACAGGTCAGAGGCTTCTCGGTGGTCAAACGCCGATGGGTCGTCGAACGCACCCTCGGGTGGATCATGCTCCACCGACGCCTGGCCCGCGACTACGAAGCCCTACCCGACAACTCCGCCAGCATGATCCGCATCGCGATGATCGACAACCTCACCAAACGCATCACCAACGAAACCACCCCAACCTGGCGAGATAACTGAAGGCGGCATCACTCGCAAAATACGTGAATGAGACGCCCTCT